>JBNGCX010000063.1:0-21258 GCA_049974865.1 Paracoccaceae bacterium | reverse complement strand
TCGTCGGGCCCAACGGCGCCGGCAAGACCACCACGCTGAAGGCGATTTCCAACCTGCTGCGCAGCGAGCGCGGCGAGGTGACCAAGGGCTCGATCGTCTATCGCGGCGACCGGGTGCAGGACCTGGCCCCCTCGGACCTGGTGAAGCGCGGCGTGATCCAGGTGATGGAAGGGCGGCACTGTTTCGAGCACCTGACCATCGAGGAGAACCTGCTGACCGGATCCTACACGCGCACCGACGGCAAGGGCGCGATCGAGGCCGACCTGGAGATGGTCTACGGCTATTTCCCGCGGCTCAAGGAGCGCCGGAAAAGCCAGGCGGGCTATACCTCGGGCGGCGAGCAGCAGATGTGCGCCATCGGCCGCGCGCTGATGAGCCGGCCGGAGACCATCCTGCTCGACGAACCCAGCATGGGGCTGGCCCCGCAGCTGGTGGAGCAGATCTTCGAGATCGTGAAGTCGGTGAACGAGAACGAGGGCGTGAGCTTCCTGCTGGCCGAGCAGAACACCAACGTGGCGCTGCGCTACGCGCATTACGGCTACATCCTGGAATCGGGGCGCATCGTGATGGACGGTCCGGCGGCCGAGCTGCGCGAGAACCCGGATGTGAAGGAATTCTATCTCGGCGTCTCGGAGGAGGGGCGCAAGAGTTTCCGCGACGTGCGGTCCTATCGCCGCCGCAAGCGGTGGTTGAGCTGAGGAATTGAAAATGAGTTATTTCGACGAACTCGAGACCCGCTCGGCAGACCAGCGGGCGGCCGATCTCGCCCGGGCGCTGCCCGAGCAGATCGCGCGGGCCAAGACCGCGCCGGGGCTGGCGGCGCTGCTGGGCGACGTGGACCCCGCGCAGGTCACCGGCCCCGAGGCGCTGGCCGGGCTGCCGGTGATCCGCAAGTCGGAACTGGGCCGCGCACAGCAGGCCGAGGCGCCTTTCGGCGGCTTCACCACCGTGCCCGCCGCGGGCTTCGACCACGTCTTCCAGTCGCCCGGGCCGATCTACGAGCCGGGCCGCGTCGGCGGTGACTGGTGGCGGATGGGCCGCTTCCTGCATGCCTGCGGCATCGGCAAGGGCGACATCGTGCAGAACTGCTTTGGCTATCACCTGACGCCGGCCGGCATGATCTTCGAGAACGGCGCGCGCGCGGTGGGGGCGGCGGTGCTGCCCGCCGGCACCGGCCAGACCGAGCTGCAGGCGCGCGCCGCCCACGACGTGGGCGTGACCGCCTATGCCGGCACGCCGGACTACCTGAAGGTGATCCTGGACAAGGCCGAGGCGCTGGGGCTGGACCTCAGCCGCCTCACACGCGCCGCGGTGGGCGGCGGGGCGCTGTTCCCCAGCCTGCGACAGGAATATGCCGACCGCGGCATCGCCTGCCTGCAATGCTATGCCACGGCGGACCTGGGCAATATCGCCTACGAATCCGAGGCCATGGAGGGGATGATCGTGGACGAGGGCGTGATCGTGGAGATCGTCACTCCCGGCACGGGCGACCCGGTGGCGCCGGGAGAGGTGGGCGAGGTGGTGGTGACCACGCTCAACCCCGATTATCCGCTGGTCCGTTTTGCCACCGGCGACCTTAGCGCGGTCATGCCGGGCGTCAGCCCCTGCGGCCGCACCAACATGCGCATCAAGGGCTGGATGGGCCGGGCCGACCAGACCGCCAAGATCAAGGGCATGTTCGTGCGCCCCGAGCAGGTGGCGGATTTCGTGGCCCGGCATGACGAGGTGCTGAAGGCGCGGGTCGTCGCCACGCGCGAGGGCGAGATGGACGTGATGACCGTTCAGGTCGAAAGCCCCGCCGACGATCCCGCCGCCTATGCGGCCTCGGTGGCGGAACTGCTAAAGCTGAAGGGCCGGGTCGAGATCGTGGCGCCGGGCAGCCTGCCCAAGGACGGCAAGGTGATCGACGATCAGAGGATTTACGACTGATTCAAGTCCACCCGGCGGGCGGGAGGGCGGAATCCTATACAAAAGGACAGGTTGATCGACTCGGCGCTCCGGGCCACCTTGGCCATGCAAGTCAAACGTGTGTAGCCAGTTCTTCAGTATCCTGTTAAGTCGTATGTATTGATGAGTATCGCGGTCAGCCGGGGGTGGCGATGGGCCATTTTTTCGGGATAGACCTGCTGCGCCTATTTGCGGCGCTTCTGGTCGTCCTGTTCCATCTCCAAGCCTTCGGCTGGTCCGCACCCGAGTTTCCCGCCGACAGCGCGGGGGCCGCGTTTGGCGGGCTTGCGCCCTACGGCTGGTTCGGCTGGGTCGGCGTCCAGATATTCTTTGTCATTTCCGGATTGGTGATCGCGGCCAGCGCCACGGGCGCGCGGCCCGGCGATTTCCTGCTGCGCCGGGCGACACGGGTTTTCCCCGCGCTCTGGGCGGCCTCGGTCATCGCGCTGGCGGTGCGCGCGTCCTCGGGCGAGCCCCTGGGCCCGCTCATGGGCGATTTCGGCCGCTCGGTCATCCTCTCGCCCAAGGGGCCCTATATCGACGGGGTGGTCTGGACCCTGGTGGTCGAGGCGGCCTTCTATGGCCTGGTCGCGCTGATGCTGGCGTGGCGCGGCCCGGGATTGCGGCTGGACCGGATGGCCTATGTGCTGGGCGGGGCCAGCGCGCTGTTCCTGCTGACGCATGCCACGGCCGAGGCGCTGGGCTGGGCCGGGGCCGAGAGGTTCGACGGGTTCCATTTCGACGTTCTGCTGCTGAGGCACGGGGTGTTTTTCGGACTCGGCATGCTGCTCTGGTCGATGCGGTCGGAGGGGCGCAGCCCGGCGCGGCTGGGTGCGGCGGGGCTGTTTGCCGCGATGGGAATGCTGCAGCTCTCCCTGTACACGCAGCAGGGCATGGCGCCGGTCCTGCCCGCCCTGACCTGGGGGGCGGCCGTGATCTGGATCCTGGCCAGCCTGCGCTGGAACGACCGGCTGTTCCGCCCGTCCTGGGGTCCGGCGATCCGCGAGCTGGGCCTGCTGACCTATCCGCTCTACCTGTGTCATTTCACGCTGGGGATGTACGCCACGCCCTGGCTGGCTTCGTTCCTGCCCGGGCGGGGGGCGGTGCTGGCCGCCGTCGTGGCCCTGATCGCCCTGACCTCGTGGCTGGTGATGCGCGGGCCGGAGCGGGCGCTCCAGCGCGTCGCGCGCGACGCCTTGCGGCGGCGGGCGGCGAGCCGGCCGGTTTCCGCCCGGCCCTGAACCGCCGCGGCCCGCGGGGTTCTCTTTCCGCCGGAATTGCCTGATCTTGGGCCCGAGTCATGAAATCCGGGGGACCCGATGAGACGCCTTTTCAAACCCATCGCGCTGATCGGCACGCTGCTGCTGGCCCCGCTGCCGGCGCTGGCCAGGGACGTGGCGCTGCTACTGTCGAACAGCGAGTATCCCGGCCGCGCCGTGCCCGGCGCGGCGGAAGCGACGGATGCGCTGGCCCGGCTGTTGCGACAGCGCGGTTTCGAGGTTAGCCGAGTCACCAACGCCACGGCCGGAGACGCCTGGCAGGGCGTCCGCCGCTTCGCCGAACAGGCCGACGCGGCGGACCGCGTGCTGGTGCTGGTGCAGGGCGACATCGTCAGCGCCGGAAGCGAGGCCTGGCTGGTCGCCCGCTACGCCCAGAGCCCGGATCTGCTGGCCATCGGCGGTCACGGCGTGCCGCTGGGCGCGCTGCTGCGCCTGCTGGAAGACAAGCAGGGCCAGGCGGTGATGCTGGTCTCCCACCTGCCCGACCCGGCCGAGCCGGGCGCGGGGCTGCGCGCCGGGCTGGGCGGCCTGCGCGTGCCGCAGGGCGTCAGCCTGCTGAGCGGCCCGTGGGAGGACCTGCTGCCCCTGGCCGAGGAACACCTCCTGCAACCGGGGCGCAGCGTCGGCGGCCTGCTGTCGGCGGCGCCGGAGGCGGTGGAGGGGCGGGGCTTCCTGCCGCATAGCGTCCCCTTCCTGCCCCAGCCGCAGGGCGATGACCGCCTGACCGAGCGGGATTTCTGGCAGACCGTCGATATCCTGGGCACGGCGGATGCCTATCGCGGCTACCTGGAGCGTTACCCCGGCGGCGAATACCAGCGGCTGGCCCGCCAGCGCCTGGAGGAACTGGAGACCGCCCGCGGCGACGCCGCCCGGACCCGCGAGGAGGCGCTGGACCTGGATATCGAGCAGCGCCGCGCCATCCAGCGCGACCTGTCGGTGCTGGGCTATGACACCGGCGGGATCGACGGCATCTTCGGGCGCGGCACCCGCGCCTCCATCGCCGCCTGGCAGCGGAAGAACGAGATCGAGCCGACCTCCTACCTGACCGCCAACCAGATCACCCGGCTGCGCGGGCAGGCCGCCGAGCGCAACCGCGTCCTGGAGGAAGAGGCCCGCGCCCGCCGCGAAGAGCTGGAGCGCCGCGACCGCGCCTATTGGGAGCGCACCGGCAGGGCCGGCACCGAGGCGGGGCTGTCCGACTACCTGGCGCGCTATCCCGACGGGCTGTTCGCCGAGGAGGCCAGCCGCAAGCTGGCCGAGATCGAGCGCCGCAAGCGCGACGAGGCCCGGGCCGCGGACCGCGCGGCCTGGGAGGCGGCCGTGGAGGCCGATACCCGGGCTGCCTATCGTCGCTACCTGCGCGACTATCCCGAGGGCGCCTTCGTGCGCAACGCGGAGAACCGAATCGCCGCGCTGGAGCGGGAGGAGGTCGATCGCGAGCAGATCGAGGCGGCCCGCGCCCAGGAAAAACTGCTGGCCGGCCTGCCGCCGCTGCGGCTGGCGGTGGAGCGGGGGCTGGCTGGGCTGGGCTATGACCCGGGCGCCCAGGACGGCAGTTTCGACGCCCAGACGCGCCGCGCGATCCGGCGGTTCCAGCGCGACTACGGGCTGACCGTGACCGGCTATGTCGACCGCCCCACCATGGTGCGCCTGCTGGGAGCGCAGTGAGGGCCCAAAGCGAAAGGGCCGCCCGGTCGTCCCGGGCGGCCCTTTTCGGCCTTCAGCACCTGCTGAAGATCAGCCCTGGCGGGCCTTGAACCGGCGCTGCGTCTTGTTGATGACGTAGACACGGCCCTTGCGGCGCACGACGCGGCAGTCGCGATGGCGCTGCTTCAGCGAGCGGAGCGAGTTACGGACCTTCATGGGTCTTCTCCTCATTTCGCGGCGCGGCGGGCGCCTTGGGTTAACGTTTCGTCCGGAGGTCACATGGTGGGCACGACTGGGATCGAACCAGTGACCCCTTCGATGTCAACGAAGTGCTCTACCGCTGAGCTACGCGCCCATGTGACCTCTGCAATCCCGCGTTCCCAAACAAATAGGACGCGGCGGGACCGCGTCGGCTCGCAGGTCTATAAAAGGAGTCGGAAACGGGTTCAAGGGCTTTTGGCATGCAAAAATTTGCGTCTATAAAGTTTCTGTAAAGGAACCCGCATGACGATTGACCCTTACAGGCTGATCCGGCCCGAGGCCAGAACCACCAGCGTGGTGTTCTCCTCGCCCCATAGCGGGCGGGATTATCCCTTGGCGTTCCTGCGCCGTTCGGTGCTGGACGAGCTGTCGGTGCGCTCCTCCGAGGATGCCTTCGTTGACATCCTGTTCTCGGAGGCGCCGATGCTGGGCGCGCCGCTGCTGGCGGCGAACGCCCCGCGCGCCTATGTCGACCTCAACCGCAGCTCGGATGAGCTGGACCCGGCGCTGATCGACGGGGTGAAGAAGGCCTGCCACAATCCGCGGGTCAGTTCCGGCCTGGGGGTGATCCCCCGCGTGGTGGCCAATGGCCGGGTGATCCAGCGCGGCAAGATCACGCTGGAGGAGGCGCAGATGCGTCTGGCCTGCGTCTGGCACCCCTATCATTCCGCCCTGCAGGCGCTGCTGGACGAAAGCCACGCGGCCTTCGGCGAGGCGATCCTGATCGACTGCCATTCCATGCCGCAGGAGGCGGTGGGTCGCGGCGGGCCGCGCCCGGACGTGGTGCTGGGCGACCGCTTCGGCGCCGCGGCGCAGTCCGAGGTGGTGGACCGGATCGAGGCGGCCTTTGCCTCGGCCGGGCTGCGGGTGGCGCGCAACGCGCCTTTCGCCGGGGCCTATATCACCCAGCATTACGGCCGCCCCTCGCGCGGGCAGCACGTGGTGCAGGTGGAGATCAACCGCGGCCTCTACATGGACGAGGCGCGGGTACGCCCGAGCCGCGATTTCGACGCGTTCAAGCGGGTGATCACCTCGGTGGTGTCCGAGATCGCGGCGATCGGCAGCTCGGAAATGCCGCTGGCGGCGCAATAGATCAGCGCAGCGCGCGCCCCTTCAGGATCGCCTTGGCCCCGAATCTCTGCCGGATGGCGTCGCTGGCGCGCTCGGCCCCGGCACGCGCCGCGGCCTGCGGGTCGAGCAGGTCGGCCGAGCGGTCGGCGCCCTCGGCCCCGGTCAGGTCGCTCAGCCCCACGCCGATCAGGCGGAACGGGCCGGGATCGCCCAGCTGGTCGAACAGCGCGCGGGCGGTGGCGTAAAGGCGGTCGGCCATCTGCGTCGCGTCGCGCAGCGAGACGCGGCGCGTGATCAGGCTGTGATTCGCGCGTTTCAGCTTCAGCACCACGACGCGGCCCGCCAGCCCCTTGGCCTTGGCCCGGTCGCTGACCTTCTCCGACAGCCGCCAGAGATGGCCGTCCAGGAGCTCCGGATCGGACGTATCCTCGAAAAAGGTGGTTTCGTTGGAGATGCTCTTGATCGGCGCGTTGGCCGTCACCCGGCGGTGATCCTCGCCGCGCGCGAGGTGGTAGAGCCGCCCGCCCATGGAGCCGAAGCGCGCCTCGAGGTCCTGCCGCTCCCACCGCCGCAGGTCGGCGAAGGTTCTGATCCCCGCGCGCTCCAGCGCGGCCTGGCCCGCCGCGCCCACGCCCCAGATCATGCCCACAGGTTTCTCGGCCAGGAAGTCCGGCGTCTCGGCCTGGCCGATCACGGAGAACCCGCGCGGCTTGTCGAGGTCGGAGGCGATCTTGGCCAGGAACTTGTTGTGGCTGAGGCCGATGGAGCCCGACAGGCCCAGCTCCTCCTCCATGCGTTTCACCAGCCGGGCCAGCATCACCGCGGGCGGCGCGTGGTGCAGTTTGGCGGTGCCGGAGAGGTCGAGGAAGGCCTCGTCCAGCGACAGCGGCTCGATGGCCGGGGTCAGCTCTTCCATCATGGCGCGGATCTGGCGCGAGACGGCGGCGTAGTGGTCGCCGCGCGGGCGTATGACGACTGCCTCGGGGCAGAGCTTCAGCGCCTGGAACATGGGCATGGCCGAGCGCACCCCCTTGATCCGCGCGATATAGCAGGCGGTAGAGACCACGCCGCGCCGCCCGCCGCCGACGATCACCGGCTTGTCCCGCAACCCGGGATCGTCGCGTTTTTCCACGCTGGCATAGAAGGCGTCGCAATCCATGTGGGCGATGGAGAGGTCGAACAGCTCGGGATGCGCGATCACCCGCGGGCTGCGGCAGGCGGGGCAGCGGGGGCCGTCGTCGAACGGCGTCAGGCAATCGCGGCAGAGGGCGGGCATGGCGGGCTCCGGGTGTCAGGCCAATGGTGGCGCGGATGGGCGTTTGCGGCAAGGGGAAGGGCTTTGCAAGCCGCGGACCGGCGGGCATAGTGCGCGCAATGCTTTGAGGGACACCCGACATGAATAACGAAAACATCATTTCCCAGTTGATCGGCGGCAACCTGGTGCTGCTGCTGCTGGCGGCCTTTATCATTATCAGCGTCTTCCTCGGCGTGCGGATCGTGCCGCAATCGCAGAAATACGTGGTCGAGCGGTTCGGGCGGCTGCGCGCGGTGCTGGGGCCCGGGATCAACCTGATCGTGCCCTTCATCGACCGGGTGGCGCACAGGATTTCCATTCTCGAACGCCAGTTGCCCAACGCCAGCCAGGACGCGATCACCAAGGACAACGTGCTGGTGCAGGTGGAGACCTCCGTCTTCTACCGCATCATCGAGCCGGAAAAGACCGTCTACCGCATCCGGGACGTGGATGCCGCCATCGCCACCACCGTGGCGGGCATCGTGCGCGCCGAGATCGGCAAGATGGACCTCGACGAGGTGCAGTCGAACCGCGCCCAGCTCATCTCGACCATCAAGGCCAGCGTCGAGGACGCGGTCGATGCCTGGGGGATCGAGGTCACGCGGGCCGAGATCCTGGACGTGAACCTCGACCAGGCGACGCGCGACGCGATGCTGCAGCAGCTCAACGCCGAGCGGGCCCGCCGCGCCCAGGTGACCGAGGCCGAGGGCCGCAAGCGGGCGGTGGAGCTGGCCGCCGATGCCGAGCTCTACGCCGCCGAGCAGGAGGCCAAGGCCCGCCGCATTACCGCCGATGCCGAGGCCTACGCCACCGAGGTCGTGGCCAAGGCCATCGCCGAGAACGGGATCGAGGCGGCGCAGTACCAGGTGGCGCTGAAGCAGGTGGAGGCGCTGACCGCCGTGGGACAGGGCGAGGGCAAGCAGACCATCGTCGTGCCGGCCCACGCGCTGGAGGCCTTTGGCGACGCGTTCAAGCTGATGAAGGGGCGCGGCTGATGTGGGCGCTGTGGTGGGTCTGGATGGCGGGCGCGGTGGCGCTGGGCATCCTCGAAATTTTCGCGCCGGGCTTCGTGTTCCTGGGCTTCGCCGCGGGCGCGGCGCTGACCGGCATCCTGCTGGCCGCGGGGCTGAGCCCCTCGTTGCCGTGGCTTCTGCTGATCTTCGCGGTGGTCTCGCTGGCCTCTTGGCTGGCCCTGCGCAGAATCCTGGGAGTGCGCAAGGGCCAGGTGAAGATCTGGGACCGCGACATCAACGAGGATTGAGGCCGGCCGCGCCTACAGGAAGGCGCTGTCGTCGGTCACGATATTCCCCATGTCGATCGTGGCGTTGAACGCCGTCACCGTCCCCAGCGTGAGGCCGTTCGAGGCATCGGAGAACATGAGCATCGTGTGCGACCCGCCCGAAAGCTGGGTGATGGTCACGTCGATGCCCGAGGCGATGACGATCTGATCGCCCTCGGCGGCGTCGAAGCCGTGGATCTCGTCATTCCCGGTGTTGCCGAAATCGAACAGGAAGGTATCGGCGCCGTAGCCGCCTTTCAGATAGTCGTTGCCCGCGCCGCCGGTCAGCGCGTCATCCCCGTCATCGCCATAAAGCGTGTCGTCGCCGTCGCCGCCGTCGAGCGCATCGTTATGCTCGCCGCCGGCCAGCGTGTCCTGCCCCGCGCCGCCGGTGAGGGAATCGCGGCCGCTGTCGCCGTAGAGCTTGTCGATCCCGCCGCCGCCGAACAGGACGTCGTCGCCGTTGTTGCCGTAGAGGCTGTCATTCCCGACCATGCCCAGCAGGACGTCGTTGTGATCGCCGCCGCCCATCTCGTCGTTGCCCGGGCCGCCGAAAAGCCTGTCGCGCCCGTCCGAGCCCCAGAGATCGTCGTTGCCGAAGCCGCCCTTCAGCGTGTCGTTGCCATAGCTGCCCGACATGCTGTCGTCGCCGTTGGCGCCGTCCAGGAAATCCGCGCCCTCGTCGCCGTAGACCCGGTCGTTCCCCGCCATCCCGAACAGCCGGTCATCGCCCTCGCCGCCGCCCAGGGTGTCGTCGTGGTCGCCGCCGAAGATCCGGTCCTTGCCGTCGTCCCCGAAGAGTTCATCGCGCCCCTTGCCGCCCCAGAGGCGGTCATCGCCATCGCCGCCGTAAAGGCTGTCATGTCCGGCCAGACCGTGCATCCGGTCGGCGTCGGCGCCGCCGCCGAGGACATCGTTCCCGAGCCCGCCCTTCAGCAGGTCGGCGCCGTAATCGCCATAGAGGCGGTCGCCGCCCGCGCCGCCATAGAGGCTGTCATTGTCGTTGCCGCCGTAGAGCCGGTCGTCGTCGGCATCGCCGTGCAGAACGTCGTGGCCGTCGCCGCCCGAGATCGTGTCCTCGCCCTGCGCGCCCCAGTGCTTGTCATGGCCATTGCCGCCCGACAGCGCGTCGCTGCCCGGCCCGCCGCGCAGCACGTCATGGCCGTCCTGGCCGCTGAGGGTGTCGTTGCCGAAAGAGCCCAGGATGGTGTCGTCGCCGGAATCGCCGCTGCCCTTGTCATGGCCGGCGCCCAGCGGAAGCGTGTCGTCCAGGATCCGGCCATGCACCGTGTCGTCGGCGCGGGTGCCAAAGTAATAGGATTGCCCGCCGGTCATGTAGTAGGTCATCCAATGCGCCAGGTCCGAGACAGTGGCATTGGCATTTCCGTCCTCGTTCAGGATCCGGCCGTCCTCGATCCGGAAGCCGAGATGGTAGATCCCGTCGAACACGGTATCGACCAGTTCGCGGTATTCTAGGGTGCCGGAGCCGCCGTCGTTCTGGATCAGGTGGTAGCCGGTCTCGGTATGGCCCTCGTCATTGCCGTGATGCTTCAGCCAGGCGGGGTAGCGGTTGGCGCGGATATAGGTGTTGATGGCGTAGATATCATCGATCGAGATCAGCCCGTCGGCGAACAGGCCCTTGGCCCGGATCGCCTCGACCAGGATCCCGTTCATCGCGTCCGCGGCGCGGGTGCCGCCGATGATGTCCTGCTGGGAAATATGCCCCTTCAGGTCGGGGTCGGCCCAGATCAGGTCGATGATGTCGTCCAGCCGCGTGCCGGTTGTCCCTGCTGTCGGGTTCGTTGCCATTTCTGCCTCTCCTCGCCTCGAAAACGCGTGCTTTTTACGTTTTCATAACCGTGCTGCGGGGCAATTGTGGCGTCAGATGGGCATGGCGGCAGAATGGGCGGAACTTCGCCTTCCGGCCGCGCCGGGGGCGGCAGGTTTCAGCCAGTGGCACCTGTTCGCGGGCGATGCGGCTCAGGGGGCGGTGGTCAGAGGCCGTTCGGGTGATGGGCCGGCGGCGAGGCGAGCTCGGCCAGCACCGCCCGGGCCGCGGCGCGCGGGTCCTCCGCCTGCCAGATCGGGCGGCCCACCACGATGTGGTCGGCGCCGTCGGCGATGGCCTGGGCGGGCGTGGCCACCCGCTTCTGGTCGCCCAGAGCGGCGCCGGCGGGGCGCACGCCGGGGGTGACGATCAGCCGGTCGGCGGACTGCGGCAGGGCGCGGATCAGCGCCGCCTCCTGCGGCGAGGCGATGACGCCGTCGGCCCCGGCCTCGAAAGCGCGGGCGGCGCGTTCCAGCACGATCTCCTGCACCTCGCCGGGCTTGATCAGACAGGCGTCCAGGTCGTCGCGGTCGAGCGAGGTCAGCACGGTGACGGCGAGGATCTTCATCTGCGTTCCGGCCTTGCCCTCGGCGGCGGCGCGCACCACGTGCGGGTCGCCATGCACGGTCAGGAAGTCGAGGTCGAACTGTGCCAGCCCGCGCACCGCCTTTTCCACCGTGGCCCCGATGTCGAAGAGCTTCATGTCCAGGAAGATGCGCTTGCCGTGCTCGTCCTTGAGTTCCTGCGCCAGCGCCAGCCCACCGCCGGTCAGCATCCCCAGCCCGATCTTGTAGAAGGACACCGCGTCACCAAGGGTGTTGGCCAGTTCCAGCCCCGCCACCGCGTGGGGCACGTCCAGGGCAACGATCAGTCGGTCATCGGATTGGGTCATGGGGGCCTCCGGCTTTGCTGGGGCGGGTGTAGCGGGCAGGCGGCCCTGCGGCAAGGTCGTTGCCGCGTTTGCAGGGGCGCACGCGATGCACTAGGAAACGTCAGAACCGGCTGAACAAGGGGGCGCGCATGACGTCTTACGTGGTTTCCGCGCCGCGCAGCGGCATGAACTGGCTGCGCTATTGCGTCGAGGCGCTTTACGGCGTGCGCACCCCGGGCAAGACGGTGCTGATCTCCGAGGAGGACTGCCCCGAGCCCGCCTTCCTGCGCTCGCACGATGCGCTGAGCCTGACCCGCAGCCGCCATACCGAGGGCGCGTGGCTGTATATCGATCCGGCGAAGACCGAGGGCGACCGCATCGCGGTGATCCTGCGCGACCCGCTGGAGACCTATGTGCGCATGGCCAAGAAGCGGCTGCGCCGGTTTCGCCGCTTCACCGGCAACATCCAGTTCTACACCCGCGCCGTGGCCGAGCATAAGCGGGTGTTCTACTACGACGACCTGGTCTCCTCGCCCGAGGCAATGGCCGATCTGATGGCTTTCCTGGACATCCAGCCCGCGCCGGGGCGCAGCGCGCCGACGGTGGAGGACATCCGGGCGCGCTGGGACGAACTGGGCCGGGAAAGCCGCGCCTCCTACGACAAGCGGCAGAGCCGGGGCGGCGGCGCGCAGACCAAGGCCGACCCGTTGAACTTCCGCTATCACCAGAAGGGGCTGAGCGACTGGCACAGGGATCGCGCCTGGCGTTTCCTGAAGCGCACCCTGACGGAGGAGGAATTCGCGCTGCTGGACCGCTACGACCCGCCCGCGCGGATCGGGCGCGGCGGGCCGCTGTCCTGGCTGACCGACCTGGTGTGAGGGCGCGGCGATGACCAGCTACGTGATCTCGGCCCCGCGCAGCGGCATGAACTGGGTCCGTTTCTGCACCGAGGAATTCTATGGCCGGCGCACGCCGGGCAAGACCTCGCTGATCGACCGGGCCGACGACCCGGGCGAGGCCTTCCTGCGCTCGCATGACGCGCTGAACTGGTCGCGCTGGCCGACGCGCCGCAAGGCGGGGCTTTGGCGCTATGTCGACCCGGAGGCGACGGCGGGCGACCGGGTGGCGCTGATCCTGCGCGACCCGCTGGAGACCTTCGTGCGGTCGGCGGGCAAGCGGTTCTGGGATTTCCGCTTCTATGCCGGGAACATCCGGTTCTACACCCGCGCCAAAGCGGAAAAGGCGGTGTTCTATTATGAGGACCTGGTGGCCGATCCCGGCGCCATGGCCGACCTGCTCGATTTCCTGCAAATCGACCCCGCGCCGGGGCGCACCGCCCCCACGCGCCAGGAGATCGCCGCGCGCTGGGCGGAACTCGGCGAAAAAAGCCGCGCCATGTACGACAGCAAGCAGGCTGTGGGCGGCGGCTCGCAGACCCGCGACCGGCCCACGGATTTCAGGTTTCACCAGAAAAATCTGGCCGACTGGGAGAAGGACCGGGTCTGGCGCTTCCTCTGCCACCGGCTGGGCGCGCAGGAACTGCGCCTGCTTGATCGCTATCACCCGCTCGACGTGGGCGCGCCGGGCTGGCTGGAACGGCTGCGCTACTGGCTCTGACGAAAATGCCGCCCCCTTGGCTTGAAACCGCGCGCGGCGCTCTCCAAATCGTTACCGAGGCCCGGAAAAAGGGATGTGCCGCGAGGCGGGCATCCCGAGCCAATCGGGCGCTTGAAAAAGGAGAGAGCGATGAACTTCGAAAAGTTCACCGAGCGGTCGCGCGGCTTTATGCAGGCCGCCCAGACGATCGCCATGCGGGAAAGCCACCAGCGTCTGGCGCCCGAACACCTTCTCAAGGCATTGATGGATGACGATCAGGGGCTTGCGAGCAACCTGATCAAGCGCGCCGGCGGCGCGCCCGAGCGCGTGGTCGAGGCGCTGGACGCCGCGCTGGCCAAGATGCCCAAGGTAAGCGGCGATGCCGGGCAGGTCTACATGGACCCGGCGACCGGGCGCGTGCTGGACGAGGCCGAGAAGATCGCCAAGAAGGCCGGCGACAGCTTTGTCCCGGTGGAGCGCATCCTGACCGCGCTGGCCGTGGTGAAATCCAAGGCCAAGGACGCGCTGGATGCCGGCGCGGTGACCGCGCAGAACCTGAACGCCGCGATCAACGACATCCGCAAGGGCCGCACCGCGGACAGCGCCTCGGCCGAGGAAGGCTATGACGCGCTGAAGAAATACGCCCGCGACCTGACCGAGGCCGCCGAAGAGGGCAAGATCGACCCGATCATCGGCCGCGACGAGGAGATTCGCCGCGCCATGCAGGTGCTGTCGCGCCGGACCAAGAACAACCCGGTTCTGATCGGCGAGCCCGGCGTCGGCAAGACCGCCATCGCCGAGGGGCTGGCCCTGCGGATCATCAATGGCGACGTGCCCGAGAGCCTCAAGAACAAGCGCCTAATGGCGCTGGACATGGGCGCGCTGATCGCCGGCGCGAAATATCGCGGCGAGTTCGAGGAGCGCCTGAAGGCCATCCTGTCGGAAATCACCGCCGCCGCGGGCGAGATCATCCTGTTCATCGACGAGATGCACACATTGGTGGGCGCCGGCAAGACTGACGGCGCGATGGACGCGGCCAACCTGATCAAGCCGGCGCTGGCGCGCGGCGAGCTGCACTGCATCGGCGCCACCACGCTGGACGAATACCGCAAGCACGTGGAGAAGGACGCGGCGCTGGCGCGGCGATTCCAGCCGGTGATGGTGGATGAGCCGACGGTCGAGGACACCGTCTCGATCCTGCGCGGCATCAAGGAGAAATACGAGCTGCACCACGGCGTGCGGATCTCCGACTCCGCGCTGGTGGCCGCGGCGACGCTCAGCCACCGCTACATCACCGACCGCTTCCTGCCCGACAAGGCGATCGACCTCGTGGACGAGGCGGCGAGCCGCCTGCGGATGGAGGTGGACAGCAAGCCCGAGGAACTGGACGCGCTGGACCGCCAGATCCTGCAGCTTCAGATCGAGGCCGAGGCACTGAAGAAAGAGGACGACGCGGCCTCGAAGGACCGTCTGGCCAAGCTGGAGGAGGAACTCTCCAACCTGCAGCAGCAATCGGCCGAGATGACCGCCAAGTGGCAGGCGGAGCGCGACAAGCTGGAAGGCGCGCGCGAACTGAAGGAACAGCTCGACCGTGCCCGGGCCGAACTGGACCACGCCAAGCGCGAGGGCAACCTGGCGCGGGCGGGCGAGCTGTCCTACGGCGTGATCCCCGAACTGGAGAAAAAGCTCGCCGCGGCCGAGGAGGCCGAGGACGAGGTCATGGTCGAAGAGGCCGTGCGGCCCGAGCAGATCGCCCAGGTGGTGGAGCGCTGGACCGGCATCCCGACCTCCAAGATGCTGGAGGGCGAGCGCGAGAAGCTGCTGCGCATGGAAGAGGAACTGGGCAAGCGGGTGATCGGCCAGAAGGCGGCCGTCACCGCGGTGGCCAACGCCGTGCGCCGCGCGCGCGCGGGGCTGAACGACGAGAACCGCCCGCTGGGCTCGTTCCTGTTCCTGGGCCCGACCGGCGTTGGCAAGACCGAGCTGACCAAGGCCGTGGCCGAGTACCTGTTCGACGACGACAGCGCGATGGTCCGCATCGACATGTCGGAGTTCATGGAGAAGCACGCGGTCGCCCGCCTGATCGGCGCGCCTCCGGGCTATGTCGGCTATGACGAGGGCGGCGTGCTGACCGAGGCGGTCCGGCGCAAACCCTACCAGGTGGTGCTGTTCGACGAGGTCGAGAAGGCGCACCCGGACGTATTCAACGTGCTGTTGCAGGTTCTGGACGACGGTGTTCTGACCGACGGTCAAGGCCGCACGGTGGACTTCAAGCAGACGCTGATCGTGCTGACCTCGAACCTCGGCTCGCAGGCGCTGAGCCAGTTGCCCGAGGGGGCGGACTCGGCCCAGGCCAAGCGCGACGTGATGGATGCGGTGCGGGCGCATTTCCGCCCCGAATTCCTGAACCGCCTGGACGAGACCATCATCTTCGACCGGCTCACCCGGGACGACATGGACGGCATCGTCGAAATCCAGATCCGGCGCCTGCAGAAGCGCCTGGCAGGCCGCAACATCGCGCTGGATCTGGATGACAGCGCCCGCAAGTGGCTGGCCGACGAGGGTTACGACCCGGTCTTC
This sequence comes from Paracoccaceae bacterium, assembly GCA_049974865.1. Classification (GTDB taxonomy): domain Bacteria; phylum Pseudomonadota; class Alphaproteobacteria; order Rhodobacterales; family Rhodobacteraceae; genus JAGSOU01. The sequence goes on along the minus strand of JBNGCX010000063.1, from coordinate 5,604 downwards.
GGCGCGCGGCCGCTGAAGCGGGTGATCCAGCGCGCCCTGCAGGACCAACTGGCCGAGATGATCCTGGCGGGCGACGTGAAGGACGGCGACACCATTCCGGTCAGCGCCGGGGCCGATGGCCTGCTGATCGGCGACCGCGTCGGCGCGTCGAACCGGCAGCCGCCCGAGGATGCCGTGGTCCACTGACCCCGGCGAAGGAAAAAGAAAAGGGCGCGGATCGCTCCGCGCCCTTTTTTCGTGGCGGCCGGCCTATTTCGGCAAAAGCACCTTGTCGATCACGTGAATCACGCCGTTCGAGGCCATGATGTCTGCGGAGGTGACGGTGGACTTGTTCACCTTCACGCCCTCGGTGCCGTTCACGTGAAGGCTCTGGCCCTGGACGGTGGCCACGTCCAGGCGCTGACCGGCCAACTGGTCCGAGGTGACCGCGCCCGGAACGACGTGATAGGTCAGGACCTTGACCAGCTGCTCCTTGTTCTCGGGCTGCAGCAGCGACTCGACCGTGCCCGCGGGCAGGGCCGCGAACGCGGCATTGGTGGGGGCGAAGACGGTGAAGGGGCCGTCGCCCTTCAGCGTGTCCACGAGGCCGGCGGCCTGAACCGCGGTCACGAGGGTCGAGAAGTCATCGTTCCCGGCGGCGATGTCCACGATGTCGGGCTCGTCGGTCGTCGGGGCGCAGGCCGCCAGGGCGGTGGCCAGGCCGAGGGCGGCCACGGATTTCAGGGCAAAACGTCGGTTCATGGCGGAAACCTCTTTTTGTTGGGCTGGACTGGGCGGGCCTTGGCGCCCGCCCGCGCCCTTTACATCGCCGAGTCCGGCATGATCACGGCGTCAATCACGTGGATCACGCCGTTGCTGGCCTCGATATCGGCGGTCACGACATTGGCTCCATCCACCGAGACGCCGCCCATGGTCTTGATGGTGACCTCGGAGCCTTCGGCCGTGGCGGCCATCATGCCGTCGGAAAGGTCGCCCGACATGACCGCGCCCGGCACCACGTGATAGGTGAGTATCGCGGTCAGCTTGTCCTTGTTCTCGGGTTTCAGCAGCTCCTCGACCGTGCCGTCCGGCAGGGCCGCGAAGGCCTCGTCGGTGGGGGCGAAGACGGTGAACGGCCCTTCGCCCTTGAGCGTTTCCACCAGCCCGGCGGCCTGCACGGCGGCGACCAGCGTGTTGAAGCTGCCGGCCTCGACGGCGGTGTCCACGATGTCCATCGAGTGGCCGCCGGCCAGCGCGGGCCCCGCCATCACGGCCGCGGCGGTCAGCGAAAGAAAGGTTCTGCGGAACATGGGGTATCTCCTCGGTTGCTCCGATGCCGGTTTTGGCATCGCGGGGGATACCGATGGCGCGCCGCTTTGGATGACCGGGGAAATCCGCGCAGCCCGCTTGACGCGGAAGGGCCGGGCGCTAAGCCCGGCCCCTGTGCCGTTTCCAGTCAAAACCTGTTGATCGGGAGTGAGCCCCGCGTGAGCTTATTCGACCCCGGCGGCCTCGCGTGCGATGTCGTCGAGCAGCGCCTCGATCTCTTTCATCGGGCCGTCGGGATAGCTCTGGTAGCCGACGACGGTTTCGTCCGGGGCCTCGGGGCGGACGAAGACGAAGATATCATAGGGGCAGAACTGCACGTTCATGTAGTCGGCCTCCATCACCTTGCGCGACAGTGCGGCCGAGCAGAAGCTGAAGATGTCGGCCTTGATGAAGATCGTCTTGTCCGAACCCACATCGGCCTTGGTGCGTTCCAGCATGTCGCCGGTATGGCTGACGCTGTCGATTACCAGGCCCTTGCCCTGGATGGCCGTCTCAAGCGAGAAGACCACGTCATCGAAACTGTCCTCGGTCGTGTAGGTAACGGCATCGGCCAGCGCAGGGCCCGCGATCAGGGCGGCGGTGGCGGCGGCGGCGAGTGTCAATTTCATGAATTACCTCCCATTTTCCTCTCCGACTGCCGGAGAGGCTTGCTCCAGTTACACTTCGGAAGCAAGGTACACGCAAGGCAGGGACGCACCATGACCGAGGTCAAATTGTAGCAGCCGCCAAGGGGGATGCATGAGCTGGGCAGGACGGGCGCTGGAACTTCTGGCGCTGGGATTCACACTTATGCTGGGGATAGCGGCGCTCACGGCGCTGCTGCTGTTTATCATCGACCGCACCCAGACGGGCGATGCGATCCGGCGTAACTATCCCGTGATCGGGCGCTTCCGGCATCTTTTCACCAAGCTGGGGGAGTTCTTCCGGCAATATTTCTTCGCCATGGACCGGGAGGAGATGCCCTTCAACCGGGCGCAGCGAGACTGGGTCAACCGCGCCTCGCAGGGCAAGGGCAATACCATCGCCTTCGGCTCGACCCGAAACCTCGGCATCGTTGGCACGCCGATCTTCGTGAACGCGCCCTTCCCGCCGATCGACGACCAGTTCGCCGCGACCGAACCGATGAAGATCGGCCCCTATTGCCGCGAACCCTACGTCGCGCCGTCGATCTTCAACATCTCGGGCATGAGCTATGGCGCGATTTCGCGCCCGGCGGTCGAGGCGCTGTCGAAGGGCGCGAAGGAGGCCAATATCTGGCTGAACACCGGCGAGGGCGGCCTGTCACCCTATCACATGGTCGGCGGCTGCGACATCGTCTACCAGATCGGCACTGCGAAATACGGGGTGCGCGACGAGAACGGGAATTTCGACGACGGCAAGCTGCGGGCGCTGGCCGAGCAGCCGCAGGTCAAGATGTTCGAGCTGAAGCTTGCCCAGGGGGCCAAGCCCGGCAAGGGCGGGATCATGCCCGGGGTCAAGGTGACCCGCGAGATCGCCCAGATCCGCGGCATCCCCGAGGGCGTGGACAGCTATTCGCCCAACCGCCACCCCGACATCGACAGTTTCGAGGACCTGCTGGACGTCATCGCGCATCTGCGCGAGGTCACGGGCAAGCCGGTGGGCTTCAAGACCGTGGTCGGCGGGCCCGAGCCCTTTGACGAGCTGTTCCGCCTGATCCGCGCCCGCGGCCCCGAAAGCGCCCCGGACTTCATCACCATCGACGGCGGCGAGGGCGGCACCGGCGCCTCGCCCATGCCGCTGATGGACCTGGTGGGAATGCCCATCCGCGAGGCCATGCTGATGGTGTCGGACCTGCGCGACCATTACGGCTTCCACGACCGGATCCGGCTGGTGGCCTCGGGCAAGCTGGTCAATCCCGGTGACGTGGCTTGGGCGATCGCGGCGGGCGCCGATTTCGTGACCTCGGCGCGCGGCTTCATGTTCGCGCTGGGCTGCATCCAGGCGCTGAAGTGCAACCGCAACACCTGTCCCACGGGTATCACCACCCACGACCCGCGCCTGCAGAAGGGGCTGGTGGTGGAAAGCAAGTACAGGCGCGTCGCCGACTACGCCCGCAGCGTGATCGGCGAGGTCGAGACCATCGCCCATTCCGTCGGCGTGGCCGAGCCGCGGCTGATGCGGCGGCGCCACGTGCGGCTGGTGCAGCCCGACGGCTCGACCAGGCCCATGAACGAGGTCTACCCGCGCACCGGCATGCAAACGGATTCGTGAGCGAAGTTGCTTTGGCACGGCCTCTGCGGTCCAATAGATCATGCGCAGGACAGCAGCGGAGGCGCACATGGCTCGGAAACGCGAGACCCTGAGATATTCGGACATCACCCCCAAGGCCGACTGGCTGAACCGGCGCCAGATCATCGCGGGGGCCGCGGCGCTGGGCGCTCTGCCCGCGGCGCCGGCGCTGGCGGGCCTGGGCGCCCGGCCCAGCCCCTATTCCACCGATGCCGAGCCGAACAGCCTCGAAGACATCACCAACTACTGCAATTTCTACGAATTCGGCACCGCCAAGGACGATCCGGCGCGCAACGCGGGCCAGCTGACCACCGATCCCTGGGCGGTGAAGATCGACGGGCTGGTGGAGCGGCCCGGCAGTTACGACCTGGGCGACATCCTGTCCGGGGTCACCCTCGAGGAGCGCATCTATCGCTTCCGCTGTGTCGAGGCCTGGTCGATGGTCGTGCCCTGGGTCGGGTTCGAGTTGAAAACCCTGCTCGATCGCGTGGGCGTGCAGCCCTCGGCCAAATACGTGGCCTTCGAGACCCTTCACCGCCCCGAGGAGATGCCGGGCCAGCGCGCCCCGCTGCTCGACTGGCCCTATCGCGAGGGGCTGCGGCTGGACGAGGCGATGCACCCGCTGACCATCCTGGCCACCGGCCTCTATGACGAGCCGCTCCCGAACCAGAACGGTGCGCCGCTGCGGCTGGTGGTGCCGTGGAAATACGGGTTCAAGTCGATCAAGTCGATCGTGCGGATCTCGCTGACCGAGGAACAGCCCCAGGCCACCTGGAACATGGCCAACCCGCGCGAATACGGGTTCTACAGCAACGTGAACCCCGAGGTGGACCACCCGCGCTGGTCCCAGGCCACCGAACGCCGCATCGGCGGCGGGCTGTTCGCGCGCCGCCAGCCCACGCTGAAGTTCAACGGCTATGGCGAGGAGGTGGCCAGCCTCTATGCCGGCATGGACCTGAAGAAATTCTACTAGAGGGCGGGATGGCCGAGCTGCACTCGACACTCACCTGCCCGCATTGCGGCGCCCAGCGGGCGGAACGCATGCCGACCGATGCCTGCCAATGGTTCTGGGAATGCCCGGCCTGCCACACGGTGGTCACGCCCAAGAAGGGCGACTGTTGCGTTTTCTGTTCCTATGGCACCGTGCCCTGCCCGCCGGTGCAGGACGGCAACGGGTGCTGCGCATGACCGGCCTCGCCGATGCCGTGAACGGGATCATGCGGCGTGTGCCCGCTTGGGCGCTCTACGTGATCGGGCCGCTGCCCGCGCTGTGGTTCCTCTGGCTCGGCCTGACCGGGGGGCTCGGTCCCGAGCCGATCAAGGCGCTCGAGCAGCAGTTGGGCGAACTGGCGCTGCAGCTGCTGCTGGCGGGCCTCGCCATCACGCCGTTGCGCCGATACGCGGGGGTGAACCTGATCCGCTATCGGCGGGCAATCGGCCTTCTGGCGTTTTCCTACGTCATGCTCCACCTGGCAGTCTGGCTGTTCCTCGACGTCCAGATCTGGAGCCAGATACTGGCGGATATCGCCAAGCGTCCCTATATAACCATAGGCATGGCGGGCTTTGCCCTGCTGATCCCGCTGGCGGTGACCTCGAACAACTGGTCGGTCCGCCGTCTGGGCCCGGCCTGGCGGCGGCTGCATCGCCTGACCTACCCGGCGGTGCTGCTGGGGGCGGTGCATTACGTGATGCTGGTGAAGGGCTGGCAGATCGAGCCGCTGGTCTATCTCTCCGCCGTGCTGACCCTTCTGGCCCTGCGCCTGCCTCCGCGCCGTCGCCGCGCAGCGCTTTCCTGAGTTGGATTCCACCCCTCCCGGGGCGCGACCCGGCTGCGAGTCTGTGGATAGCACTGCCAGGGGTTGTCCAGAGCCTTTGATTCCCGAGGTTTCACGGAGGCCGCGGGGCTTGTTCAAACCGTCGCGCAGCGTAACTTGTTGAATTTACGGTGTTTTCAAGAAAATGCGAAAAAACCGACAGAAAATCGAAAAAAGCACTTGCGACTCTTCGCGGTGATCCGTAAATACCCCTTCACCGGCGGCGCTGAGG
>JBNGCX010000062.1:0-22160 GCA_049974865.1 Paracoccaceae bacterium | reverse complement strand
GGGCAGCGCCCGTCCCGCCCCCCACGGGGCGGACGCTTCTCGCCCACCCCGTCGGGACGGGCGCCGCCCTCTGTCGGAAATAGGATGTTCGTCGGCGATCCAGCCGATCGGGGCTCCGCCCGGCCGGCCCTGAAACGGTCCACCGGGCGGTTTCCGAGACGGGTCTCACCCCCAGCGCCACAGCGCGGGGACGAAGCGGTAGGCATCGCCCTGCCGCATCACGTGACCCACGCCGGGGAAGGGGAAGTGATAGCCGATCACGGCGATCTCGTCGGTGGCGGCCATGTCCAGCAGGCGCTTGCGGGTTTCCACGGTCATGTCGCCATCCATGTCGAAGCCCGACACCCAGCCCGGCTGCTCCATCGAGATATAGGCATGGGTCATGGAATCGCCCAGCGCGATCAGCTGCTTGCCCTCGCTCTCGATCCGCACCGACATGTGGCCCAGCGTGTGGCCGGGGGTGAAGATCAGGCTGACGCCCGGCGCCACCTCGTGCCCGTCCTGCGCCATGGTCCATTCCAGCCCGTCGGCGGTCAGCGAGTTCACCGCGCCCACCACGAATTGCTGCATCTCGGTGGGGACCTGGTTCACCAGGTCGTCCTGCATCCAGTGGTCGTATTCGGTGGCGCCGATGATGTATTCGGCATCGGGGAAGATCGGCTCGTCGAAATCGTCGCGGATGCCCCAGATGTGATCGGGGTGGGCGTGGGTAATTACGACATGGGTGATGTCGCCGCCGTCGATCCCGGCCGCGGCCAGGTTGTCCAGCAGCCGCCCGGCGGTCGGCAGGAAGCGGTCGCCCGAGCCGACATCCACGAGGATGGTCGCCTCGCCGGTCTCGATCACCACGTGGTTGGTGTGCGAGTAATGCTCTTCGGTGGACAGGCGGTGCGCCTTGAGGAAGGCCTTGACCTCCTCCGGGTCGGCGTTGACGCCCAGCCCGTCGGTCGAGAGGCCCAGGTGGCCGTCGGAGACCACGGTGAGGCGGACGGCACCGATGTTGAAGCGGAAGAAGGGCGGGTTGGCACCTGTCAGCGGCGTTGCGGCCCGCAGCGGCGCGGGCAGGGCGAAGGCGGGCGCCACGGCGGCCAGTTTCAGAAGGTCGCGGCGGCTGGGTTTCAGTACGGTCATCAATTCCTCCCTGGCGATGATCCTGAATACGTATTCGGATACGAATATAAATCATTTCCGGCGCGGGCAAACACCAACCGGCCGTCAACCGGCCTCTTCAAGCACCCTGCGCGCCACGCGGAAGCATTCCAGTGCCTGCGGCACGCCGCAATAGATGCCCACCACGTGGATGATGGCGCGGATTTCCTCGCGGCTGACGCCGTTGTTCAGCGCGCCGCGGCAATGGGTTTCCCATTCGTGCATCTTGCCCAGCGCGCCGATCATGGCGAGGTTCATCATGCTGCGGGTCTTGGCGTCGATCACCTCGTCGCCCCATCCGAACCCCCAGCACCAGGCCGTCATCGCCTCCTGGAAGGGGCGGGTGAAATCGTCGGCGGCGGCGAGGTTTTTCTCCACGTATTCCGCGCCCAGGGTCGCCTTGCGCTGCTCCAGCCCCTTCAGGAAGAGGTCTTCGTCGAATGTGCTCATGGGTCGGGCCTTTCGCTGTGTTGCCTGGGGCGGCGGCGTGCGCCGTTTCCCGCTTTAGCACAACAGGGCGTGGCCCCGGGAGAAAACGCTCGGGCGGTAAAACCCGCTGCCTGCGGGCATCCTGGGATACGCGACGATCAGGGAAGATCATGGCGGAGAGACAGGGATTCGAACCCTGGGATCCCGTGAAGGATCAACGGTTTTCGAGACCGCCCCGTTCGACCACTCCGGCACCTCTCCGCATGAAGTGGTTCGTGAGCGGGGGATGTAGTAGGAAGTGAAAAGCGGTGCAACCGGTTTTTCCGGCCGCACCGCCAATTTTTTCGCCGCGATGCCTGTGCCGGCTGCGGGCCGCGGCCGGGCCGGTCGCAGGCGGCACGGCGCACTCACCGCTTGGCGCTTGGATTAACGGGCCCGGGGGCCTAGGCTGGAAGAAAGCGCCGTTCAGCCCGGAGGGCCGTCTTGACCCGCCTCATCGCCGCCTGCCTGACCATGATCTGCCTGGCCCTGCCGCTGAAGGCCGAGCCGGAGGCGCTCGATCCGTTGATCGAGGCGCTGGCGCTGCACGACATTCTCGAGATCATGCGCCAGGAAGGCCTGGACTATGGCGAGGAGCTGCGCGACGAGATGTTTCCCGGCCGGGGCGGCGATGCCTGGACGGCGACCGTGGCCAGGATCTACGACGGGGCGCGGATGCAGCAGGTCATGCGCCGGCAGATGGCGCAGGAGCTGGACGGCACCGACCTGTCCACGCTGCTGGCCTTCTTCACCTCGGAGACCGGCGCGCGGGCGATCTCGCTGGAGGTCACGGCGCGCCGGGCGCTGCTGGACAACGCCGTGACCGAGGCCAGCTATGCCGCGCTGGCCGAGATGCGCGCCCGCGACGACCCGCGGCTGGAGTTGCTGGGCCGCTTCGTGCGCGTCAACGACCTGCTCGATTCCAACGTGGTGGGGGCGCTGAACGCCAATTACGCCTTTTACCTGGGGCTGGTGGATGGCGGGGCCTTCCCCTTCGATGTGACCGAGGACCAGATCCTGGCCGATGTCTGGTCGCAGGAGGCCCAGATCCGGCTGGAGACCGAGCAATGGCTCTTTTCCTACCTGGCGATGGCCTACGATCCCCTTTCCGACGCCGATCTCGAGGCCTATATTGCCATATCGGAGACCCCGGAGGGCCAGGCGCTGAACCGGGCGCTTTTCGAGGCCTTCGATGTGCTTTTCCGCCAGATCTCGCGCGAGCTGGGGCTGGCGGCGGCGCGGCAGATCGCGGGCGAGGATATCTAGCCCATCCCGCGCCCCGATGGCCTTGACTTCTGGACGGCTTTCCCGGATAAGCGCGGTCTATGCCGGGCTTTTTGTCCGGCGGATTCGATTCATGTTGTCCGTGAAGGGCACGCTGTCCGAGGCGCGATAGGCAGGAAACACCGCTGATTGCGGGGCCAAAGGACGCGGCGAAGAAAAGGAAAACCGGATGTTCGCGGTTCTGAAAACCGGTGGCAAGCAGTATAAGGTGCAGAGCGGTGACGTGCTGCGCGTGGAAAAGCTGGCCGCCGAAGCTGGTGAAAAAGTCCAGTTCAACGAGATTCTGATGGTCGGTGCCCAGGTCGGCGCCCCCACCGTCGATGGCGCGGCCGTGCAGGCCGAGGTGATCGAACAGATCAAAGGCCCCAAGCTGATCCACTTCGTCAAGCGGCGCCGCAAGCACAGCTCGAAGCGCACCAAGGGCCACCGTCAGCAGCTGACCCTGCTGCGCATCACCGACATCCTGGAGTCGGGTGCCGACAAGACCGGCGTGAAAGCCGCCGTGGGGGCCGCCTCGGTCGCTGCCGTCGCCGCTGCCGCCCCGGCTGCCAAGGCCGAGAAGAAGGCCGCGCCGAAGAAAGCCGCGCCCAAGGCCGAGGCACCGGCCGCCGCCGCTGCCGACGACCTGACCCAGATCAAGGGCGTCGGCCCGGCCGCCGCCAAGAAGCTGGCCGAGGCCGGCATCACCACCTACGCCCAGCTGGCCGCGATCGACGTCGAAAGCTTCGACGCCGTGAAAGTGAAGGCCGAGTGGGTCGAACAGGCCAAAGAACTGGCCGGCTAAGGATAGGAGAGAAGCGAGATGGCACATAAGAAAGCTGGCGGCTCGTCCCGCAACGGTCGCGACTCTGCCGGTCGCCGCCTCGGCGTCAAGAAATTCGGCGGCCAGGCCGTCGTTCCCGGCAACATCATCGTGCGTCAGCGCGGCACCAAGTGGTGGCCGGGCGAAGGCGTCGGCATGGGCAAGGATCACACCATCTTTGCAACCGTCGGCGGTGCCGTGCAGTTCCACAAGGGGCTGAAGGGCCGCACCTTTATTTCGGTTCTCCCGGTAGCGGAGGCCGCGGAGTAAGCCGAAAACCCAAGCGGTTTGAGAAAATCAGGGGGATCGGCGAACAGCCGGTCCCCCGTTTCATTTTTGGGCCCCTTGGCGGGGCAAGAGCAGTCATTAGATATGCTTTTTCGGAGGAGGGAAGGCATGAAATTGGATACCATCGTCAACCAGCCGGTGATCGAAGCGGGGCGGTTCTGCCTGCGCCCGCTGCGCAAATCCGATGCCGGGCTTCTGCACATGTATGCGGGCGACGAGCGCGTGGCGCGCTTTTCCCGCTCGATCCCGCACCCGATGCCGCCCGGTGCGGCCGACGCCTTCGTCACGCGCGCGCTGGACGAGGACCGGACCGAGGACGTGTGGGCGATGGACGGGTCCCAGCAGGGGCTGGGCGAGTTGCTGGGCGTGATCTCTTTGCAGCGCATGGACCGCGACCAGTCGCAGATCGGCTACTGGGTGGCGCCGGCGCTGTGGAACAGCGGGATCGCGTCCGAGGCGGTGAACTCGCTGCTGGCGGCCAACCCGCAGGGCTGCGAGACGGTCTTCGCCGAGGTATTCCAGGACAATCCCGGCTCGGCCCGCGTGCTGACCAATGCCGGGTTCGAATATATCGGGGACGCCGAGGCGTTTTCCGTGGCCCGGGGCGCCCAGGTGGCGACCTGGACCTATCTCAAGAAGCTGGGATAAGGCGGGCGGCGGGTCTTGAGGGCCCGCCGCTTGTCCTATATCGCCAGATCAACACTCAATAAGGGCGGGCTGCCGCAATGAAATTCCTCGATCTGGCCAAGGTTTACATCCGCTCGGGTTCCGGCGGGAACGGCTGCGTCAGCTTCCGCCGCGAGAAATACATCGAATATGGCGGGCCCGACGGCGGCGACGGCGGGCGCGGCGGCGATGTCTGGGCCGAGGCGGTCGAGGGGCTGAACACGCTTATCGATTTCCGCTACCAGCAGCATTTCTTCGCCAAGAACGGCCGGCCCGGCATGGGCCAGCAGCGCACCGGCAAGGATGGCGACGACATCGTGCTGCGCGTGCCCGTGGGAACCGAGATCCTCGACGAGGACCAGGAAACCGTGATCGCCGACATGACCGAGGTCGGCGAGCGCGTGCTGCTGGCCAGGGGCGGCAATGGCGGCTTCGGCAACCTGCATTTCAAGACCGCCACCAACCAGGCCCCGCGCCGCGCCAACCCCGGGCAGGAGGGCGTCGAGCGCACCATCTGGCTGCGGCTGAAGCTGATCGCCGATGCGGGCCTGCTGGGCCTGCCCAACGCGGGCAAGTCGACGTTCCTCGCCGCCACCTCCAACGCGCGGCCCAAGATCGCCGATTATCCCTTTACCACGCTGGTGCCCAACCTGGGCGTCGTGGGCGTGGACGGGGCCGAGTTCGTGGTCGCCGACATCCCCGGCCTGATCGCCGGCGCGCATGAGGGCCGGGGGCTGGGCGACCTGTTCCTCGGCCATGTGGAACGCTGCGCGGTGTTGCTGCACCTCGTCGACGGCACCGCCGAGGACGTGGCGGAGGATTACCGGACCATCATCGACGAGCTGGAGGCCTATGGCGGCGAACTGGCCGACAAGCCGCGCATCACCGCGTTGAACAAGATCGACGCGCTGGACGACGAGGAACGGGACGAGAAGCAGGCGGCGCTGCAGGCCGCCTCGGGTGGCCCGGTCCTGCTGATGTCCGGCGTCAGCGGCGAGGGCCTGACCGAGGTGCTGCGCGCCGTGCGGGCGCAGATTTCCGAGGACCGCCTGCGCCGCAAATCGCAGGACGAGGAGCCCGAGCCTTGGCACCCCTGACCGACGCGCAGCGCATCGTGCTCAAGATCGGGTCGGCCCTGCTGGTCGACCGCGAGACGGGCCGGCTGCGCGCCGAGTGGCTGACCGCGCTGGCCAAGGATGTGGCGGCGCTGCGCGGGCGCGGGGCGGATGTGATCCTGGTCTCCTCGGGCTCGATCGCGCTGGGGCGCGGGGTGCTGGGGCTGGGCACGGGCGCATTGGCGCTGGAACAGTCGCAGGCCGCGGCCGCGGTGGGCCAGATCCAGCTTGCCCGCGCCTATGAAGAGGCGCTGGCCCCGCACGGCCTGACCGCCGCGCAGATCCTGCTGACGCTGGAGGACAGCCGCAACCGGCGCCGCTACCTTAACACCCGCGCCACGCTGGAGACCCTGCTGGGCATGGGCGTGGTCCCCATCGTCAACGAGAACGACACCATCGCCACCGACGAGATCCGCTTCGGCGACAACGACCGGCTGGCCGCGCAGGTGGCGGTGACCGTGGGCGCGGATCGTTTGATCCTGCTGTCCGACGTGGACGGCCTCTATACCGCCAACCCGGCGACCGATCCCGCCGCCACCCGCTTCGACGTGGTCGAGGAGATCACGCCCGAGATCGAGGCGATGGCGGGCGACGCGGGCTCAGGGCTCTCCAAGGGCGGCATGAAGACCAAGCTGATGGCGGCCAAGACCGCCACCGCCGCGGGCTGCGCCATGGCCATCACCGACGGTTTCGTCATGCGCCCCGTGACCGCGCTGGAGGACGGGGCCAACTGCACCTGGTTCCTGCCGCGCGAAGACCCGCAGGCGGCCCGCAAGCGCTGGATCGCGGCGATGAAGCCGCGCGGCACGATCACCGTCGATGCCGGCGCGGCCGAGGCCCTGCGGCACGGCAAGTCGCTGCTGCCCGCAGGGGTGACCGCGGTCTCGGGCGGTTTCGACCGGGGCGACCCGGTCTTGATCGAAGGGCCGAGCGGGGTGGTGCTGGGCTGCGGCCTGACCCGCTATACCGGGGACGAGGCCGAGGCCATCAAGGGCGCGCAGTCGCGTGACATCGAGGCCCTGCTGGGCTATCCCGGCCGCGCGGCGCTGATACACAGGGACGACATGGTGCTATGAAGGACGCAGAGATGAACATCCACGACATGATGGCCGATATCGGCGCCCGCGCCAAAGCCGCCGCAGCCGAGCTCGCCTTTGCCGCCCCCGAGGCCAAGCAAAGGGCGCTGGAGGCCGCGGCCGATGCCGTCTGGGCCAACCGGGCCGAAATCATCGCCGCCAATGAAAAGGACCTGGCGTTCGGCCGCGACAAGGGGCTTTCGCCGGCCATGATGGACCGCCTGATGCTGGACGAAAGCCGCATCCAGGGCATCGTCGACGGGCTGCGCGCCGTGGCCGCGCAGGACGACCCGGTGGGCGCTGTCATCAAGGAATGGGACATGCCCTCGGGCCTGCATATCCGCCGCGTGCGCACGCCGCTGGGCGTGGTCGGCGTGATCTACGAAAGCCGTCCCAACGTGACCGCCGATGCCGGTGCGCTCTGCCTCAAGGCGGGTAATGCGGTGATCCTTCGCGGCGGCTCGGAAAGCTTCCATTCCTCCGGCGCGATCCATGCCTGCCTGGCCGAGGGGCTGCGCGCCGCGGGCCTGCCCGAGGACGCGGTGCAGCTGGTTCCCACCCGCGACCGCGCCGCGGTGCAGGAGATGCTGACCATGACCGGCACGATCGACGTGATCGTTCCCCGAGGCGGCAAGGGCCTGGTCGGGCTGGTGCAGCGCGAGGCGCGGGTGCCGGTCTTTGCCCATCTCGAGGGCATCGTGCACATCTATATCGACAAGGCCGCCGACCCGAAAAAGGCGCTGGACGTGGTGCTGAACGCCAAGACCCGCCGCACCGGCATCTGCGGCGCAGCCGAATGCCTGCTGATCCACCGCGACATCGCCGATGGCCTGGGCCAGCAGGTGCTGGACGCGCTGATGGAGGCCGGGGTCGAGGTGCGCGCGGGCGCAGGGCTGAAGGGCACGCAACCCGCCACCGACGACGACTGGGGCCACGAATACCTGGACATGATCATCGCCGCCAAGCTCGTCGATGACGTGGACGGCGCGATCGCCCATATCCGGCAATACGGCTCCAACCACACCGATTGCATCCTGACCGAGGATGACGCCGCGGCCGACCGCTTCTTCCAGCGTCTCGACAGCGCGATCCTGATGCGCAACGCCTCGACCCAGTTCGCCGATGGCGGCGAGTTCGGGATGGGCGCCGAGATCGGCATCGCCACCGGCAAGATGCACGCCCGCGGCCCGGTGGGGGCCGAGCAACTGACCAGTTTCAAATACCTGGTGGAGGGCGAGGGCACGACGCGCGCCTGAGCCTTCTGCTTGGCAGAAATACTCACGGCCGCGCCGGCGCCGCCCGCGCGCGGCCGGGTGTCAGAACGCGATCTCGATCTTGTCGTCCCGCAGGTCGACGAAGGGCGCGCGCCCGGCCTCGGCCGCGGCCGTGGGCAGCAGCGCGAACTGGACCTCGGCAGCCGAGAGCGGCGTCCCGGGGCTGGGGTGGTCCAGCTTTCGCCAATGTGCGGGATCGACCCGCAGCTGTGGCCCGGCGCCGCTGAGGCGCCATTTCCCGCCCGCCTCGGCCAGCCGGATGGTGCCGCCCTGCGGCAGGGCATTGACCAGCCCCAGGATCAGCAACAGCGCCAGCTTGGCGTCCCGGCGGGGAATCTCGGCCGGCAGGTCGGCCTTCAACCCGATGCGCCCGTCGTTGAAATTCTCGCGCAGCACCGAGGCCAGCTCGTTGCGCGCGATGACCTGGTCTTCGCGGGCGGCGCCGAAGGCGATGCGGAAGAACCGCAGCCGGGCATTGGCATGCTCGACGCTCTGGGCGATCAGTTCCATCTCCGGGGCGCCTTCGGGGGCCTTGCCGGTCAGGTTCAGCAGTTCGAGCCCATTGCCCACCGCGCCCAATGGGCTGATAAGGTCGTGGCAGATGCGCGAGCCGACGAGGGCGCTCAATTCGTGGCGGGTGCTGTCGCTCACGCCGGAACCTCACGAAAGGGAAGAGAGATGAACGATGTGAATGCAATGCTGGAGCCGGGCATGCTCGTTCGCCATCCCGAGCGGCCGGACTGGGGCCTGGGACAGGTGCAGTCGAATATCAACGGCCGTATCACGGTGAATTTCACCGAAGCCGGCAAGGTCGTGATCGATGGCGCGCGGGTGCCCCTCATCCCCGTCCTCGATTCCTGAATCGTTACCTGCGGGTACCGTGGGCCGGAATTAGTTAACAAACGCTTAACATGCCGCGCGCGGGAGCGTTCCGCGCCCGGTTGCAAATCGTCCCGCGCCTGCCTAGAACCGCTCCCACCCGCCGCAACCGGAGGCATCCAGGCCCATGCGCCCCCCTGAACCGCATCTCGAGCTGCGCCTCGCCCGGGCCGATGAGGATCTGCGCGCCGCCCAACGCCTGCGCTACGAGGTCTTCGTGGCCGAACTCGGCGGCGACGGCCCGCTGGTCGATCACGAGGCGCGGCTGGAAAAAGACGAGTTCGACCCGTTCTACGACCACCTGCTTCTGATCGACACGAACCGCGACGCCGCGGCGCTCGACCACGTGGTGGGCGTCTACCGGCTGCTGCGCGGCGACCAGGCGGAGAAGCTGGGCAAGTTCTATGTCGAGGACGAGTACGACCTGACCGTCCTGAAGCAGAGCGGCCGCAAGCTGCTGGAACTGGGCCGCTCCTGCCTGCACCACGACTATCGCGGGGGCACGGCGATGTATCGGCTCTGGCAGGGGCTGGCCGAATACGTGCTGGAGCATGACATCGAGATCCTGTTCGGCGTGGCCAGTTTCCATGGCACGGATATCGAGGCGCTGAAGATGCCGCTGTCCTACCTGCACCACGCCCATCTCGCCCCCCCCGAGCTGCGGGTGCGCGCCCAGCCGGCGCATTTCCAGCGGATGGACCTGGTGCCGGCGGACCGGATCGACCGCAAGGCCGCCATGCTGGCCACGCCCGCGCTGATCAAGGCCTATCTGCGCCTCGGCGGTTTCGTGGGCGAGGGGGCCTTTGTCGACCACGCCTTCAACACGACCGATGTCTGCCTGGTCATGGATACCGAGCGAATGAACGCCAAGACCCGCGCGCTCTACACCAAGGGTGTTGGGGGATGAGCCCGACCTGGGACCCGGGCGACACGCCGCCGCAACCCGCCCCGCGGGGGCTGGACTGGCTGCGCGTCGCCTGGCGCGGCGGGGCGTTGGGGGTGGTCACCTTCGGCTGCCTGGCGCTGCTGCTGCTGGTGCGGCTGGTGGAGCGGCCGCTCTTCGGCCTGCGCCGCCCGGTGACGCCCTATATCACCCAGTTCGTCTGCCGGATGGCCTTCGTCATCCTGCGCATCCGGTTCTCGGTGCGCGGCCACCTGATGCGCGAGCGCGGGGCGGTGGTGGCCAATCACGGCAGCTGGCTGGACATTTTCGCGCTGAACGCGCCCAAGCGTGTCTATTTCGTCTCCAAGTCCGAGGTCGCGGGCTGGCCCGGCATCGGCTGGCTGGCCCGCGCCACCGGCACCGTGTTCATCAACCGCTCCAGCCGCGAAGCGAAGGCCCAGAAAGAGCTGTTCGAGGCCCGGCTGGAGGCCGGGCACAAGCTGCTGTTCTTCCCCGAGGGCACCTCGACCGACGGGCGGCGGGTGCTGCCCTTCAAATCGACGCTTTTCGCGGCCTTCTTCTCGGATCACCTGCGCGAATTCATGCATGTCCAGCCGGTGACCGTGATCTATCGCGGCCCCGAGGGCGACGACCCGCGCTTTTACGGCTGGTGGGGCGAGATGGAGTTCGGCGAGCACCTGCTGAAGGTGCTCGCAGCACGCGAGCAGGGCTCGGTCGAGCTGGTCTATCACCCGCCGCTGCGGGTGGCCGATTTCGCCGACCGCAAGGCGCTGGCGAAATACTGCGAAGAAATGGTGCGCAGCGCGCTGCCATTCGAAGAGTAAACGATTTTTCTGCGAAAAATCGGATCGAAATTTCGCAGAAATTTCGGGTCTCAGCCCATCGCGGCCATCATCTCGCCCAGCGTGGCCACGGGGTCGTCGGTGCGCCAGATCTCCTCGCCGATGCCGAAGAAATCGGTGACCGGGGCCAAATCGCGGACGGTCTCCGGGCTCAGAGCGCCCTCGGCCACCACCGGGACCTCGATCATCTCGGACCACCAGGCGAACAGCTCGCGGTCTGCGCGGGTGCCGTCGCCCAGGCTGCTTTCGCCCACCGGGCCAAAGCTGACGTAATCGGCGCCCGCCTCGCCGGCGTTCATGCCGTCATGCCGGGACGTGCCGCAGAAGGCGCCCACGATGGCGTCCGCCCCCAGCGCCTTGCGCGTCTTGCGGACCGAGCGCGCGCCGTCGGTCAGGTGCACCCCGTCGAGGCCCAGCCGTTCGACCAGTTGCACATGCTGTTCGATGGCGATGGCGATGTCGCGGGCATGGGTCACCTCGCGCAGCGCATCGGCCGCGCGCGACACGCGGTCCTCGTCCTTGCTGGCCATGGCCAGGCGGACGCAGGCGACCTCATGCGCGTCCAGAACGGCGGCCAGGCGGTCGGGAAACGCCGACAGCTCAAACTCCGGCGGGGTGATCAGGTAGATTTGCGGGCGCTCGATCTCGGCCATTTCCGGGCTCCTTTACGCGGTCGCATCGCCTATAGCCCGGTTTTGCGCGCTTGGCTACGCCTGCGCTGGCTTGCCTCTGCCGGGAGGGCGGCGTATCAGGCCGCAGATCGTCCTGAACATCCGAGATGCCCATGACCGCCCCGCAGCCTGCCTTCATCCTTGTCCGGCCCCAGATGGGCGAGAATATCGGGGCCGCGGCGCGGGCGATGTGGAATTTCGGGCTGGAGCGGATGCGGCTGGTCAGCCCCCGCGACGGCTGGCCCAACAGCCGCGCCGTGGCGCTGGCCAGCGGGGCGGGACGCCTGCTGGACAACGCAGGGCTGTTCGAGGACACCGCGGCCGCCGTGGCCGACTGCGACTATGTCTTCGCCACCACCGCGCGCCCGCGCGGGCTGACCAAGCCGGTGGTCACGCCCGAGCGCGCGATGGAGCAGGCCCGCGCCCTGATCGCCGAGGGGCGCAAGGTGGGCGTCCTGTTCGGCCCCGAGCGCGCCGGGCTGGAAAACGACGACATCGCGCGGGCCAATGCCATCGTCTCGGTGCCGGTGAACCCGGAATTCGCCTCGCTGAACCTCGGCCAATGCGTGCTGCTGACCGCCTATGAATGGCGCCGCCAGACCGCCGATTACGCACCCGAGGTCATGGAGATGGCCAAGACCGAATTCGCCAGCGCGGTGGAAATCCAGAAGTTGGGCGATCATTTCGAAGAGCGGCTGGAGGCGGCCGGGTTCTTCTTCCCCGAAGCCAAGGCCGAGGGCATGAAGATGAACCTGCGCAACCTCTGGAGCCGGATGCCGCTGACCCGCGCCGATGTGCAGATCTTCCACGGGATGCTGCGGCAAATGGTGCGCTGGAAGGAACGCGGCGACTGACTTGAAGGGGACGGGGGCGGGGCCTAGTCTCCCGCCCAAAGGGAAGGGGAAGGCATGAGCCAGAAACGGTCTATTTTCGAGGAGGTGGGCACCGAGAAACCCGCCGAGCGCCCCGCCGCGCAGCCCGGCCTGATCGACCGTGCCCGCAAGGGCGCGCGCGGCGCGATCCGGATCTGGCTGATGGTGCTGTTCGCGCTGGTCGTGGCGATGATCCTGGTGGGCGGGCTGACCCGGCTGACGGATTCCGGCCTCTCGATCACCGAGTGGAAGCCGGTGACCGGCGCGCTGCCGCCGATGAACGCGGCCGACTGGACGGCGGAGTTCGAGAAATACCAGCAGATCCCCGAATACCAGCTGCAGAACATGCACATGACGCTGGAGGAGTTCAAATTCATCTACTGGTGGGAATGGAGCCACCGGCAGCTCGGCCGGTTCATCGGGCTGGTCTGGGCGCTTGGCTTCTTCGGCTTCCTGGCCGCGCGCAAGATCCCCACCGGCTGGACCCGGCCGCTGCTGGGCCTCGGCGCGCTTGGCGGGCTGCAGGGCGCGATCGGCTGGTGGATGGTGTCGTCCGGGCTGGGGGGCGAGATGCTGGACGTGGCGTCCTACCGGCTGGCGACCCACCTGGGGCTGGCCTTCGTCATTCTCGGGCTGATCGCCTGGTACGTGTTCAAGCTGGGCCGGGCCGAGAGCGACCTGATGCAGGCCCGCCGCGCGGGCGAGCGCGGCCTTTTCGGCATGGCCACGGGCGTGGTGCATTTCGCCTTCCTGCAGATCCTGCTGGGCGCGCTGGTGGCGGGCATCGACGCGGGGCGCAACTTCATCGACTGGCCGCTGATGGCCGGGGGCTTCCTGCCGCCGGACCTGTTCGCGCTGGAGCCGTGGTGGCGGAACTTCTTCGAGGATGACGGGCTGGTGCAGTTCATGCACCGGATGGCGGGCTACCTGCTGGTCATCTTCGGGCTGGTGACCTGGAACCGGGCGCGGCGCAGCGGCAACGTCAGGACCCGCCGGGCCTTCGACTGGATGGCGGTGATGCTGTTCGGCCAGATGGTGCTGGGCATCGTCACGGTGATGCATTCGGCGCCGCTGGCGCTGGGGATCGTGCACCAGCTGGGGGCGGTGCTGCTCTGGGTTCTGGCGCTGCGCGCGCGCTTTTTGGCGCGCTACCCGATGGCGCAATCGGTGAGAGGATAATTCATGACCGCATATGACGAGCTGCTCGCGTTCCAGCGCGAGACCGAGGCGCTGGCCGAGATCGCGGGCCGCCTGGGCTGGGACCAGGAGACCATGATGCCGCGCGGCGCCGCCGCCCAGCGGGCCGAGGAGATGGGGGTGCTGGAATCGGTGCTGCATGCCCGGCGCACGGACCCCCGGATGGGCGACTGGCTGGCCGCCATCGACGACGCGAAGCTGGACGCGGTGGGGCAGGCCAACATGCGCCACATCCGCCGTTCCTACGCCCGCGCGACCAGGCTGCCCGAAACCCTGTCGGCGGAGCTGGCCCGCGTGACCAGCCGCGCCCAGGGCATCTGGGCCGAGGCGCGGCAGGCCGACGACGTGGCGCATTTCCTGCCCACGCTGAAAGAGGTGGTGCGCCTGAAGCGCGAGCAGGCCGCGGCGCTGGCCGATGGCGGCGACCTCTACGACGCGCTGCTGGACGATTACGAGCCGGGCGCGACGGGCGCCGAAATCGCCGCGATGTTCGACCGGATGCGCGACCGGCTGGTGATGCTGCGCGAGCGCGTCATGGGGGCCGAGCGCAGCCCCGCCGCGCTGTCGGGCCGTTTCCCCGAGGCCGCGCAGATGAAGCTGTCGCACGAGATCGCCGAGCGCTTCGGCTACGACTGGCGGCACGGGCGGCTGGACAAGTCGGTGCATCCCTTCACCTCCGGGTCCGGGACGGATGTGCGCATCACCACGCGGGTGGACGAGGGCGAGCCGCTGGGCTGTTTCTATTCCACCATCCACGAGGTGGGCCATGCCTGTTACGAGCAGAACATCGACGCGGCCTATCACGGCACGCCCCTGGGCCACGGCGTGTCGATGGGCGTGCACGAGAGCCAGAGCCGGATCTACGAGAACCAGCTCGGCCGCTCGCGCGCCTTCACCGGGTTCCTGTTCGACCGCATGAAGGACCTGTTCGGGAGCGCGGGCGCGGCGGAGGCGGATGCCTTCTACGCCGCGGTCAACCGGGTGCATGCGGGCTATATCCGCACCGAGGCGGACGAGGTGCATTACAACCTGCACGTCATGCTGCGTTTCGACCTGGAGCGGCAGTTGATCGAGGGGGATCTGGAGGTCGAGGATCTGGAGGCCGCCTGGAACGCGCGTTTCGAGAGCGATTTCGGCGTGGCGGTGGACCGGCCCTCCAACGGGGTGCTGCAGGACGTGCACTGGTCGGTGGGGCTGTTCGGCTATTTCCCGACCTATTCGCTGGGCAACGTCTATGCCGGGTGCCTGAACCTGGCCCTGCAGGCGGCGGTGCCGGACCTGGAGGCGGAGCTGGCCAGGGGCCACACGCAGGGCGCGACCGAATGGCTGCGCGAACATGTGCAGACCCATGGCGGGCTCTATCGCCCCGCCGAGGTGATCGAGCGCGCCTGCGGCTTCGCGCCCAACGAGGGGCCGCTGCTGGATTACCTCGACGCGAAATTCGGGGCGCTTTACGGGGTGTAAGGCGTCGGGCCGGGGGCTCTGCCCCCGGACCCCCGGGATATTTCCGAACAGAAGAAGGGGCTATTGCTCCCAGTTCGGGGGGCGCTTTTCGAGGAAGGCGCTGATGCCTTCTTCTGTGTCGCGGTGGAGCATGTTTTCCACCATCACCTCGCCGGCATAGGCATAGGCCTGGTCGATCGGCATCTCGATCTGGTCGTAGAAGGCGCGCTTGCCGATCTTGACCGCGGCGCCGAGTTTCGCGGCGACGGTGTCGGCGAGATCGCGCGCGGCGGTTTGCAGGTCGTCATGGGGGACGACGCGGTTGACGAGCCCGAGGGCTTGGGCGCGATCGGCCTCGATGAACTGGCCGGTGGTCAGCATCTCGAAGGCGTGCTTGCGCGGGATGTTGCGCGACAGCGCCACCATGGGGGTGGAGCAGAACAGCCCGATATTGACGCCGTTGACACCGAAGCGCGTGCCCTCGGCCGCCACTGCCATGTCGCAGGAGGCCACCAGCTGGCAGCCCGCGGCGGTGGCGATGCCGTGGACCTCGGCGATCACCGGCTGGGGGATGCGTTGCAGCCCGGTCATGACCCGCGCGCAGCGCGAGAAGAGATCGGCGAAATAGGCCTTGCCGCCATCCTCGGCCTGGCGGCCGGCGGTCATTTCCTTGAGGTCGTGGCCGGCGCAGAACACCTTGCCCGCGCCGCGCAGGATCACCGCGCGTGTGGCGCGGTCCTCGGCCAGCGCGTCGAGCTGGGATTGCAGCGCGGCCAGCATGGCGTCGGACAGCGCGTTGAGGCGGCCGGGTATGTTCAGCGTCAGTTCGGCCACGCCGCCACGGTCTTCGCGCAAAAGGATGTCGTCGCTCATCTTGTCATTCCTCCCCTTTGCGGCAAACACTACGCGGCAAAGAGGCAGGGGGGAAGAGCATGCGGACAGTGATGGGCAGGGATGCGCTGGCGGAGTTCCTGGAGCGGGAGTTTCCGCAGGTGGCCGACGAGTTCACCGTCGAGGCGGTGGCGCCGATGGCGGTGACGGTGCGGCTGAACACGCAGGAAAAGCATCTGCGGCCGGGCGGCACGGTGTCGGGGCCGACCATGTTCGCGCTGGCCGACGTGGCGATCTACCTGGCGGTGCTGGCGATGATCGGGCCCAAGGCGCTGGCGGTGACCACGAATTGCTCGATCGATTTCATGCGCAAGCCCGCGGCGGGGCGCGACCTGATCTGCGAGGCGCGGCTGTTGAAGCTGGGAAGGGCTCTGGCGGTGGGCGATGCGATGATCCGCTCGGACGGGCAGGAGGGGGTGGTGGCCCGCGCGGGGCTGACCTATTCGATTCCGCCGAGATAGGCGGTGAGGGGGCGGGGGCTGCCTGCCCCCCCGTCCCGGATCTGCATCCGGGACTCCCCCCGAGGATATTTTCGAACAGAAGAAGGGGCTGCGGTCAGGGCAGCAGGCGTTCGACGTAGCCGGGCAGGGCGAAGGCGCCCTTGTGCACGGCCGGGGTGTAGTAGGCGGTGTCGATCCCGGCGGCGGCGAAGCGGGCCTGAAGCTCTTCGACCGTGACGTCGCGGGCCGGGCCGTCGGTGCCCCAGCCGAAGGCCATCGGGCCACCGGCATAGGTGGGGATGGTGGCCAGGTAGCAGCCCCAGTCGGCGAAGAGCGCCTTGAAGGCGCGCAGGGTGTTGGTCAACTCCTCGCCTTGCAGGAAGGGAACGCCGTTCTGGGTGACCAGGATGCCGTGCCCGGTCAGGGCGCGCTTGGCGTGGCCGTAGAACGTGTCGGTGAACAGCACCTCGCCGGGGCCGATCGGGTCGGTGGAATCGACGATGATGACGTCGAATTCCTGATCCGTCCGGCGCATGAAATCGGCGCCGTCGGCGATGACCAGGTTCAGCCGCGGGTCGTCGAAGGCGCCCTGGCTGAGCATGGGCAGATATTCCCTGGAGAATTCCACCACGCCGGCGTCGATCTCGACCATGGTGACATGCTCGACCGATTCGTGGCGCAGCACCTCGCGCGCCATGCCGCCGTCGCCGCCGCCGATGATCAGCACGCGTTTCGCCGCGCCGTGGGCCAGGATCGGCACATGGGTCATCATCTCGTGATAGATGAAGTTGTCGCCCTCGGTGGTCTGGACCACGCCGTCCAGCGTCAGAACGCGCCCGAAGGTGCCGTTTTCGAAGACCTGCAGGCGCTGATGCTCGGTCTTGCTGTCATAGAGCAGCCTGTCGACGCTCAGCCCCTGGCTGTAATGCGGGTGCAGGGTTTCGTGGAACCAGTCGGTCATGCCGCTTCCTCCTCGCTCACCAGCCCGTCGCCGCGCAGGAGTTCCTGCACGCGCACGTCCTCGGTCGCGAAGGCGCGTTTCAGGACATCGACCGCGCGCCAGGGCTGGGCGTCGCCGCACATGAACACGTCGAAGGCGCCGTAGCCGATCTCGGGCCAGGTGTGGACCGAGATGTGGCTTTCGGCCAGCACCGCCACGCCGCTGACGCCCTGCGGGGAGAACTTGTGGGTATGGATGTGCAGCAGCGTCGCGCCGCAGTCGTCCACGCAATCGCGAAAGGCCTGCTGGATGCGGTCTTCGTCGTCCAGCCCGTGGCCGTTCACTACCTCGATGATCAGATGCGTGCCCGCGAAAACGCGGCCGTCGCGGCGGATGAAGTGATCGTCGCGCGCGTCGTCCAAAACGTCACGGGTTTCGTTGGCAGCCGAAAGGCTGCGGGTGTCTTCCGCATGGGCGCCTGTCTCCAGACCGATCCCCAGTTGGAAGAGGTTGGCGTCCGTCATGGCGCTCCCCTTCGTACCAGCAGATTGAATCCAGTCGGTCCCTTAGCGCCCCCCCGGGAAGATTCCGAAGTTGGGATCGGTTCCGATCGTGAAGGCGCATCTAAGGAAGGGTGGGGATTCGATCAATAGATAATTAGCGACATTTTTCGCCGCGGGTGGCCGGCCGCGAAAAAAAAGGGCCGGAGACGAAGCTCCGGCCAGGAAGAGGTACCGTTACGGGGAATGTCACGGCCTCCAAAAGGGTTTGCGGCTTTCGGCCCGCGCCTCGGGCGCGGTGCGGCCGATATCGCTCAGCAGATGCGGCGGCAGATCGCGCAACTGGCCGCGGCTGCGGCGGCGCTCGGACCAGACCAGCAGAAGATAGGCCACGCGTACCGCCACGCGCGCACCGACCGGCAGGGTGGCGCTGGCGGCGAGATGCGCCAGCTGCGTCGGACCGGTTGTAGCTGCGGGGGTCATGGGTCTATCTCCTCTATTGTGTTGTTACAATTTCTCGGCTAGGGATATCATTGATACAAATCTCTTTCCCGATGGTCGAGGAAAACATTGTAATGAGTACAATTTGGCCGCCCAATTTTGGCGAAACGGCGGGTTCGAAATACATTGTATTGGTACAATCTCTGCGCACCGCGGTGCGCTCGGGCGAGTTGGCGCAGGGCACGCGGCTGCCGCCGGTGCGTGAACTGGCCTGGCAACTCGGGATCACGCCGGGAACCGTGGCGCGCGCCTACAAGATGGCCACCGAGGAAGGGCTGATCGACAGCAAGGTGGGGCGCGGCAGTTTCGTGGCCGGGGCCGCCGCCCCCGCGCCGGTGGTCGAGGAACCCCTGATCAACGCGGTCCAGCCGGAATTCCTGGACTTCCGCGCCTGCCGGGCCTCGGACGTGGGGCAGGGCGCCCTGCTCGGCGCCGGGCTGGCCAGGGTCGGGCGGGAGCTGTCCAATATCGATTATCCCACCGCCGAAACCGACCGCTGCGCGCGCCAGGCCGTGTGCGACTGGATCGGGCAGGAACGGGCGGGCCGGCTGACCGCCGACGACATCGTGCTGGGGCTGGGCGCGCAGAACTCTGTGATCATGACGCTGCAGACCTGCCTCAGCGGCGCCTCGCCGGTGATCCTGACCGAGGAACTGGCCTATCCGGGCATGCGGCACGCGGCCCGCCTGCTGCGGGCGCAGATTATCGGCGTGGCGATGGACCAGGACGGTATCCGTCCCGACCGGCTGGAAGAGGCGCTGCGCCGGCATGGCGGCCAGGTGCTGCTGACCTCGGCCGAGGTGCACAGCCCCACCACCATTCGCACCAGCCCCGAACGCCGGCAGGAGGTGGCCGATATCGCGCGGCGCTACCAGTTGCAGATCGTCGAGGACGACTGCCACTGCATCAGCCGACCCGAGGCACCCTCCTACCGGGCGCTGTGCCCCGAGCGCGGCTGGTTCGTCTCGTCCCTGAGCAAGGTGTTCAGCGCGACGCTGCGGTTCGGCTATGTCGCCTGTCCGGGCCCGATGGCGCAGGCGGCGCGGCAGGTGGCGCAATCGTCCTTCTACGGGCTGCCGCAGCCGATCCTTGACCTGGGCTGCGACCTGCTGCGCTCGGGCGAGGCGGAGCGGGTGCGCGAACAGGTGGTCGAGAGCGTGGCCGCGCGAGTCAAGACCGCGGTCAACATCCTCGGCCGCTGGGACATCCGCTGGCGCCCGGACGTGCCCTTCCTCTGGCTGAAGCTGCCGCAGGGCTGGCGCGGCTCCACCTTCGCCATGGCCTGCGAGGCGCGCGGCATCCGCATCAAGCCGGCCGACGAATTCGCCCTGCCGGACGGGGCCGCGCCGCACGCGGTGCGCTTGGCGCTGAATACCTCGATTCCCGAGCCCGCTTTCGAGTCGGCGCTCAAGACGATGTGCCAGCTTCTGGCCAATCCGCCCGCGACCGTGGATCTTTGATGGGGTAAAATAATACCGAATTCACAACTCATTGTATTTACGTAATAAACATGGACGAGTTGCGCTTGACGTGGCGCGCCAAATCCTTACAAAGCCCCCATCCTAGTTTCCGGGGCGCGTTACGCCCCCCAGACCACAGCCAATAGGGCCATCGATATGAAAACCTTCTCTGCGACTCCGGCAGATATCGAGAAGAAATGGATCCTGATCGACGCCGAGGGCGTCGTTCTGGGCCGTCTCGCCTCGATCGTTGCCATGCGTCTGCGCGGCAAGCACAAGCCGTCCTTCACGCCCAACATGGACATGGGCGACAACGTCATCATCATCAATGCCGACAAGATCCAGCTGACCGGCAAGAAGCGTGACGACAAGACCTACTACTGGCACACCGGCCACCCGGGCGGCATCAAGCAGCGCTCGGCCCGCCAGATCATCGAGGGCGACTACCCCGAGCGCGTCGTCACCCAGGCCGTCAAGCGCATGCTGCCGGGCAACCGCCTGAGCCGCCAGCTGATGACCAACCTGCGCGTCTATGCCGGGGCCGAGCACCCGCACGAGGCCCAGAACCCCGAAGTGCTGGACGTCAAGTCCAAGAACTCCAAGAACACCCGGAGCTGACAATGGCTGAAGAAATCAAATCCCTGGACGAGCTGAACGCCGTCGCCGGTGGTGACGAGGCCGTTGTCGCCGAGATCGCCGAGCCCCGCGAACCCGTCCGTGACGAGCTGGGCCGCTCCTACGCGACCGGCAAGCGGAAGGACGCGGTTGCCCGCGTCTGGATCAAGCCGGGCTCCGGCAAGGTCACCGTGAACGGCAAGGAAATCAAAACCTACTTCGCGCGTCCCGTGCTGCAGATGATCCTGCGCCAGCCCTTCACCGTCGCCGGTGTCGAGGACCAGTTCGACGTGATGGCCACCGTCAAGGGCGGCGGCCTGTCGGGCCAGGCCGGTGCGGTCAAGCACGGCATCTCCAAGGCGCTGCAGCTTTACGATCCGGCGCTGCGCCCGGCGCTGAAGGCCGCGGGATTCCTGACCCGCGACAGCCGCGTCGTGGAACGCAAGAAGTTCGGCCGCCGCAAGGCCCGCCGGAGCTTCCAGTTCTCCAAGCGCTGATCCGCGCATCACGGATTTCGGAGAGGGGCCGCGTCACGCGGCCCTTTTTTCATGCCTCCGGCGGGGAAATTTTTGAACAGAAGAAGTGAAGGGACGCGCCCCCTTCTTCTGTTTCGAAATATCCCGGGGTTTGGGGCGGAGCCCCAAGTTGCTGCGCCTCAGCTGTCCGGCGGCAGCAGGCCCAGGCCGCGCAGGTAGATCCCGATCCCGCTCTCCAGCAGTTCCTCGGGCGAGAAGGGGGCGCGGCCGCCCGGCGCGCCGCGGGCGAACAGTTCGACGATACCATGGCTCAGCGCCCAGATATGGGCCGAGACCATCGCCGGCGGCGGGCGTTTGTCGGGCGGGATATGCTCGGAAAGCTCGCGGGCGGCGCGTTCCAGCACCGCGCTGGCGCGGGCCGCGACACGGGCGAGGTCGGAATTGGCGTTCACCGACAGCCCGCTTTCGAACATCGCCATGTAATGGCCGGGGAACTTGCGGGCGAAGGCCAGGTAGGCGCGCCCCGTGGCCTCGATCGAGGCCAGCGCCGAGGGCTGTCCCTGTTCATAGGCATGTTCGATCAGGTCGGCGAAGATCTCGAAGCCCTGCCGCGCGGCCTCGGCGATCAGGTCCTCGCGGCCCTGGAAATGCCGGTAGACGGCGGCCGGGGTGACGCCCGCGGATTTCGCCGCCTCGGACAGGGTGAAACCCTGCGGACCCTTGGCCTCGATCAGGACCAGCGCGGCGTCGACCAGCGCCTGTTTCAGGTTGCCGTGGTGATAGCCGCGTTTACGCATCCCAGATCTCGGGGCCTCCGCAGATCCTGGGGTCGGGGGCACCGATGGCCTCGACGTCCTTGCCCGGGTAGTCGACGCGGGTCAGAACGCTCTGGATCGCGGCGATCCGCGCCCGCCGCTTGTCGTCGGAGCGGATCACGGTCCAGGGCGCGGTCGCGGTGTGGCTGCGCTCGAAGGTCTCTCGGATCGCCTGCGAATAGGCGTCCCATTTCGGCAGGCCCTCGATGTCGATCGTGCTGAGCTTCCAGTGCTTCAGCGGGTCGGCCTCGCGCTTGAGGAAGCGGCGGAGCTGCTCGGCCCGGCCCACGTTCAGCCACAGCTTGACCAGGGTGATCCCCTCGTCCACCAGCATGGATTCGAAATCCGGGAGCTGGTGGAAGAAATGCGCACGCTGGTCCGGCGTGCAGAATCCGAAGACATGTTCGATCACGCCGCGGTTATACCAGGAGCGGTCAAAGAGCACCATCTCGCCACCCGAGGGCAACTGATTGATATAGCGCTGGAAATACCACTGGCTGCGCTCCTTGTCCGAGGGCTTGGGCAGGGCCACCACGCGGGCCACGCGCGGGTTCATGTATTCGCGGAAGCGCTTGATCGTGCCGCCCTTGCC
>JBNGCX010000061.1:0-22462 GCA_049974865.1 Paracoccaceae bacterium | reverse complement strand
CTGGGCAAGAAGGTCGTCCTGATCGAAAAGGACGACTCGCTGGGCGGGGTGTGCCTGAACGTCGGCTGCATCCCCTCCAAGGCGCTGCTGCACGCCACCCACCAGTTGCACGAGGCCGAGCACAATTTCGCCGCCATGGGGCTGAAGGGCAAATCCCCCTCCGTGGACTGGAAACAGATGCTCGCTTACAAGGACGATGTCATCGGCCAGAACACCAAGGGCATCGAATTCCTGTTCAAAAAGAACAAGGTGGACTGGCTGAAGGGCTGGGGCTCCATCCCCGCCGCGGGCCAGGTCAAGGTCGGCGACGAGGTGCACAACGCGAAGAACATCGTCATCGCCACCGGCTCCGAGGCCTCCTCGCTGCCCGGCGTCGAGATCGACGAGAAGGTCGTTGTCACCTCCACCGGCGCGCTGTCGCTGCCCAAGATCCCCAAGAAACTGGTGGTCATCGGCGCCGGCGTCATCGGGCTGGAAATGGGTTCGGTCTATGCCCGCCTCGGGTCGGAGGTCACGGTGGTCGAATATCTCGACGCCATCACCCCCGGCATGGATGCCGAGGTCCAGCGCACCTTCCAGAGAATTCTGAAAAAACAGGGCCTTAATTTCGTCATGGGCGCCGCCGTCCAGAATGTCGAAACCCTGAAAACCAAGGCCAAGGTCAACTACAAGCTGCGCAAGGACGAAAGCGAGCACCAGATCGACGCCGACGTGGTGCTGGTCGCCACCGGCCGCAAGCCCTTCACCGACGGGCTCGGCCTGGAAGGGCTGAGCGTCGAGACCCTGCCCCGCGGCCAGATCAAGACCGGCGCCCACTGGGCGACCAACGTGAAAGGCATCTACGCCATCGGCGACGCGATCGAGGGCCCCATGCTCGCCCACAAGGCCGAGGACGAGGGCATGGCCGTGGCCGAGGTGATCGCCGGCAAGCATGGCCACGTGAACTACGGCGTCATCCCCGGCGTGATCTACACCACGCCCGAGGTCGCCTCGGTGGGCCTCACAGAACAGCAGCTCAAGGACGAGGGCCGCGCCTACAAGGCGGGCAAGTTCTCCTTCATGGGCAACGGCCGCGCCAAGGCCGTGTTCCAGGGCGAGGGTTTCGTCAAGATCCTCGCCGACAAGGAAACCGACCGCATCCTCGGCGCCCATATCATCGGCCCCTCGGCGGGCGACCTGATCCATGAGGTCTGCGTGGCGATGGAATTCGGCGCCTCGGCCCAGGACCTGGCGCTCACCTGCCACGCCCACCCCACCTATTCCGAAGCGGTGCGCGAGGCGGCCCTGGCCTGCGGCGACGGCGCCATCCACGCCTGATCCGCGCTTCTTCTGTTCAGAAATATCCTCGGGGGGTGAATTGCCCCGCGAGGGGCAAGAGGGGGGCAGACAGCCCCCCTTTTCGTGCGGGTCAAGCCGCCAGCATCCGCAACCCCTGGGTCACGTCTGTACGCACCGCCAGCCGCAGCCCCGGCTCGTCGCCGGCCTTCAGCGCGGCCAGGATCATGCGGTGATGCTGCGGCGGCTCGGTCCGCCCCAGCCGCCCGTAAAGCGCCCGCATGGTCGGGCCCAACTGCAGCCAAACGGTTTCCACCATGGCCAGCATCGCCGGCGCCTGTGCGCGTAGGTACAGCGCGCGGTGAAACTCAAGATTGGTGCGGATGTAGCCGACCGCGTCCTTGCGGCTGACCACCTCGGCGATATTGGCGTTGATGGTCTGCAGCCGCTCGATCAGCGCGATATGGGCGCGCGGCAGGGCGCGGGCGGCCAGTTCCGGCTCCAGCAGGGCGCGCAGGGCGGCCAGTTCCTCGATCCGTTCGTTGGACAGTTCCGGCGTGGTCACCCGGCCCGAGGACGACAGCGTCAGCGCCCCCTCGGCCACGAGGCGGCGCACCGCCTCGCGCGCCGGCGTCATGGACACGCCGAACTGCGCGCCGATCCCGCGCAGGGTCAGCGCCGCGCCGGGGGTCAGCTCGCCATGCATGATCTGGGTGCGCAGCGTGCGGTAAAGCCGTTCATGCGCCGAGGCGCCGGGATCGAGGGGACGGGGATTTTGCAGCATGCGGCGAGTGTGATCACAAAACCGCGCCCTCCGTCAATCGTCAAAACGCACCCGGTGCAGCAGCGCCCCGTGCGCCCGCAGCCACGCCCGCGGCGCGCGGTGGCCAGGGAAGAGTCGCTCGACCAGCGCCCAGAAGGCCGGTGAGTGGTTCATCTCGGCCAGATGCGCCACCTCGTGGGCGGCGACGTAGTCCAGCACCTCGGGTGGGGCCATGACCAGCCGCCAGGAATACATCAGGTCGCCCCGCGACGAGCACGACCCCCAGCGCGAACGTGTGTCGCGCAGGGTAATGCGGCCATAGGGACGCCCCAGCGCGCCGGCATGGCGATCGGACGCCGCGACCAGCCGTCCCCGCGCCTGTTCCTTCAGAAAGGCCCGCACGCGCGCCCCGACCCGGGCCGGATCGTCCGGCACCTCGAGGCAGCCATCGCGCAGCGCGGCGCCGCGGCGGGTGGCGGCCACGATCGGCAGCTGGCTCCCCTCGAAGGGCACCGCGCCCCCGATCGCCACCGGCGCAGGCGCAGGCTGCGCGGCCAACTGGGCGCGGATCCAGCCGGCCTTTTCCCGGGCGAAGGCCAGCCCTTCCTCCAGCGGCGCGCCCCGCGGCAGGGTCAGCGTCACCCGCCCGTCCAGCTGCGAGATTCGCAGCGAATAACGCCGCGCGCGGGCCGAACGGCGCAGGGTGATCTCGACCGGCGGCGCGCCGGGAAGCTGGGCGGTGGGCATGGCCTTGTCCTTTCCCCTGTCCCGGTGCCCGGCCGCCGGGGCTTGCACCCTTTTCAAAAAGGGCTTTGACACCTTCGGGCTGTTGTGGCAGTTGGCTTCGACCGAGTTCTCATGACGACGATGTAAGGGGATATTCATGCCCAAGGAAGAATGGGGTGTAAAGCGCGTCTGCCCGAAATGCTCCGTGCGTTTCTATGACCTGCAGCGCGACCCGATGACCTGCCCGTCCTGCGGCCACAGCTTCTCGCTGGAAAGCCTGAACCAGGGCACCGGCCGCACGCTGGTGGCCGACAAGGCCGAGTCCAAGCCCAAGGCCGCCCCGACCGAGGAAATGGAAGACGAAACCGTTCTGGATGAGGGCGACGTCGATTTGGATGACGACGTTCTCGACGACGAGGACGACGACAACGTCTCGCTCGACGACATCGCGGACGTGTCCTCGGAAGACGAAGAAGACTGACATGCCGCGCGGGGGCATTTTTTCGCTTGCACTCCCCCGCGCGCTTCCCTAGATACACGCGGGCAAGGCAGACAGCCTGCACCACGATGGGGCCTTAGCTCAGTTGGGAGAGCGCTTGCATGGCATGCAAGAGGTCAGGGGTTCGACTCCCCTAGGCTCCACCAAATCCTTCACCCAAAGACGAAACGCCGCCGATGTGCGGCACAGCAGCATTCGCCTGCGCATTTCCCGTGCGCGGGCCTATGCGCGCGCCGTCCGAACGCACGGCCTGCGCGAAGCGCGCAATGCACCGGCCCTGCCGCGCGACGATCCCAAGGCATGCGGAATCGTGGCGCGGCCCTTGCCGCGGAGACCGGCGAAGCACACCGATTCGCCCCGCCCCACCCTCCGCCTTGCCGCCGGGGCGCGCTTGCCAAGGCACGCCGCGCGTGCCACTTTCCACCTGCAACGGATGGGAGGAGGCCCGCCCCGTGCAGACCGACCAGCAGACCCTCGAACACAGCCCCGCAACCACCGCCCTGCCCCAGATCGGCCACAGCCGCAATCCGGGGATGGAACTGGACATGGACTGGGTGCGCTCCCAGCAGGCCAACACCTCGGCCATCGAGCGGCGCACGGGCACGCTGCCCGCGCGCCGGACGGTCAAGAAGGACTATCAGGCGGCTTGGTTGCTCAAGGCGATCACCTGCATCGACCTGACCACCCTGTCGGGTGACGACACCGCCGAGCGCGTCCGCCGCCTCTGCGCCAAGGCGCGCCAGCCGGTCCGCCCCGACATCCTGGAGGCGCTGGGGATGGGGCCGATCCACACCGGCGCGGTCTGCGTCTATCACGGGATGGTGAAAACCGCCGTCGCGGCGCTGGAGGGCACGGGCATCCCCGTGGCCGCCGTCTCCACAGGCTTTCCGGCCGGGCTGTCGCCTTACAAGCTGCGGGTGCAGGAGATCCGCGAAAGCGTGAAGGCCGGCGCCGAGGAGATCGACATCGTGATCTCGCGCCGGCATGTGCTGTCGGGCGACTGGCAGGCGCTATACGACGAGATGCGCGAGTTCCGCGAGGCCTGCGGCGAGGCGCACGTCAAGGCGATCCTGGCCACGGGCGAACTCGGCACCCTGCGCAACGTCGCCCGCGCCTCGCTGGTCTGCATGATGGCGGGGGCCGATTTCATCAAAACCTCGACGGGGAAAGAGGCGATAAACGCCACCCTGCCCGTCTCGCTCGTGATGATGCGTGCGATCCGCGACTATCACGACCGCACCGGCCACCGCGTGGGCTACAAGCCCGCCGGAGGGATCTCCAAGGCCAAGGACGCGCTGGTCTACCTGGCGCTGCTGAAGGAGGAGCTGGGCACCCGCTGGATGCAGCCTGACCTGTTCCGCTTTGGCGCGTCCTCGCTGCTGGGCGATATCGAGCGCCAGCTCGAACACCATGTCACCGGCCAGTATTCGGCCGCCTACCGCCACCCCATGGGCTGAGCGCCCGTGGAGGGGGCAGGATTTTGAGTATTTTTACCAAGAAGAAGCCATGACCGTGAAAGAGCTGTTCGAGACGATGGAATACGGGCCCGCGCCGGAAAGCGCGGCCGAGGCGCTGGCCTGGCTGGTGGATGGCGGCGACCGCTTCGGCCATTTCATCAACGGCGGCTTCACCGCGCCGGGCGACGGGTTCGACGCACGCAACCCCGCCACCGGCGAGGTGCTGGCCACGCTGAGCCAGGCCACTGAAACCGATGTGGACGCCGCGGTGGACGCCGCGCGCCGGGCGCAGGGCAAATGGGCGCGGCTGGGCGGGCATGGGCGCGCGAAATACCTCTATGCGCTGGCCCGGCTGATCCAGAAACACGCGCGGCTGTTTGCCGTGCTGGAGACGCTGGACAACGGCAAGCCGATCCGTGAGAGCCGGGATATCGATATCCCCCTCGTCCACCGGCATTTCTATTACCACGCCGGTCTGGCGCAGCTTATGGACAGCGAGTTGCCGGGCCATGTGCCGCATGGCGTCTGCGGGCAGATCATCCCCTGGAACTTCCCGCTTCTGATGCTGGCCTGGAAAGTTGCCCCGGCACTGGCGGCGGGGAATACGGTGGTGCTGAAACCGGCCGAGTACACCTCGCTGACGGCACTCTTGTTCGCCGATATCTGCCGCGAGGCGGGGCTGCCCAAGGGGGTGGTCAATATCGTGACCGGCGACGGCGCGGTGGGCGAGATGATCGTGAACCACCCCGGCATCGACAAGATCGCCTTTACCGGCTCGACCGAGGTGGGGCGCAGGATTCGCGAGGCGACGGCGGGCTCGGGCAAGTCCCTGACGCTCGAGCTGGGGGGCAAGTCGCCCTATGTCGTCTTCGAGGACGCCGATATCGACTCGGCCGTCGAGGGGCTGGTGGACGCGATTTGGTTCAACCAGGGGCAGGTCTGCTGCGCCGGTTCGCGCCTGCTGATGCAGGAGGGCATCGCGCCGCGCTTCTATGACAAGCTGAAGGCGCGGATGGACAAGCTGCGCATCGGCAACCCGCTGGACAAATGCATCGACGTGGGCGCCGTGGTGGACCCGGTGCAGCTGGAAACCATCACCCGGATGGTGGACGAGGGCGCGGGCGAAGGCGAGGTCTATCGCGCCGCCGGGGCGCTGCCCGAGGGCTGCTATTACCCGCCCACGCTGATCACCGGGCTCTCGCCCGCCTCGACCCTGATGCAGGAGGAGATCTTCGGCCCGGTTCTGGTCGGCACCACCTTCCGCACCCCGGCCGAGGCCGTGGCGCTGGCCAACAACACCCGTTACGGGCTGGCCGCCAGCGTCTGGACCGAGAACGTGAACCTCGCGCTCGACATCGCGCCCAAGCTGGTCGCGGGAGTGGTCTGGGTCAATGCCAGCAACCTGTTCGATGCCGCGGCGGGCTTTGGCGGCATGCGCGAAAGCGGCTTTGGCCGAGAGGGCGGCTGGGAGGGGCTGCATGCCTATCTCCGGCCCGATCACGCGACCAAGGCCCTGAAACCGATCCTGCCCGAGGGCAAGCCCGAGGAGCCCGAGGTCGCCGATCCGCTGGACCGCACGGCAAAGCTCTATGTCGGCGGCAAGCAGGCGCGGCCCGACGGCGGCTATTCGCGCAGCGTTTACAGCCCGCGCGGCCGGCTCCTGGGCCACGTTGGCCTGGGCAACCGCAAGGATATCCGCAACGCGGTGGAGGCGGCGCGTGGCGCCAAGGGCTGGGCCAAGACCACCGGGCATCTGCGCGCGCAGATCCTCTATTACATCGCCGAGAACCTGTCGGCCCGGACCGAGGAATTCACCGAACGGCTACGCGCGCTGACCCGCCAGCACGGCAAGACCGCCCGCGCCGAGGTGGAGGCCGCCATCGCGCGGCTGTTCACCTATGCCGCCTGGGCCGACAAATTCGACGGCGCCGCGCATTCGGTGCCCATCCGCGGCGTGGCGCTGGCGATGAACGAGCCGGTGGGAGTGATCGGCGCGCTCTGCCCCGATGACGTGCCGCTGCTGGGGCTGGTGTCGCTGATGGCCCCGGCCATCGCCATGGGCAACACCTGCGTTCTGGTCCCCTCGGAGCCCTACCCGCTGGCCGCCACCGATTTCTACCAGGTGCTCGACACCTCTGACGTGCCGGCGGGCGTGGTGAACATTGTCACCGGCGCCCATGCCGATCTGGCCCCGGCGCTGGCGGGGCACATGGATGTGGATGCGTGCTGGAGCTTCTCCTCCACCGACCTGTCCGCGGTGGTCGAGGGGGCCTCGATCCACAACCTGAAACGGACATGGGTGAATGACGGGCGCACGCGCGACTGGATGGGCGCGCAGGGCGAGGGGCATGAGTTTCTGCGCGCCGCGACCGAGGTCAAGAATATCTGGGTGCCCTACGGGGAGTAGGGCGGGCATTCTTTTCTTGGCGGGACAAGAAACCCAACTGCAGACCGGCGTGATCGGGAATGCAGCCCTTGGATCGTCGCGCTGGTCTGCCCGGAACAAAGCCGAAGGCGCCGGGCAAGCGCCTGCCCCCCGGCGGGCTGGCGCTTTGTCTCCTTCGTGCGGCGTTCAGAGGTCGTCCGGACCTGGCTGGGATAAAGTGCAGACCTCCTGGGCCTGAGCGCCACCCCACGGGCAGGCACTCGCCCGGCTTGCGTTGCACGGATTGGCAAACGCGCGGTGTGTGCTCAAGACCCGACCAACGCGTTTCGCGTAGGTATCCACGACACTCCGCGAGCGGAGCACGGGGGCCTGGGCCTATTTCGGCCCCCGCCCCGTGAGCCGCCGCCACCACCCGCGCGCCCGGTCGCGCGCGGCGTCGGTGCGTTCGTCCACCGCGTCCCAGCTTTCCCCGACATCCTCCAGCAGCGGGTCGATGGTGCGTTCGCGGAACTGCGCCCAGACCCGCCACAGGAACAGCACGGCCAGCGCGACCAGCGTCAGGATGATGGTGTTCACCCAGGGGAAGATGCTGACATCCGGCCCCTCCACCGGCCGCACGCCGACCGCGTTGGGGTAGATCGACAGGAACTCGTTGCGCCAGCCGTAATGGGTAACCGAAACCCACTGCGGGTTATCCTTGGGCGATTTCAGGTCCGTCGCCTCGGCCTGCAGGTTCGAGGTGTCGAGCTTGAAATAGGGCGGCCAGCCCCAGCCGGTATCCTCGTTGCGATAGACGATGGGGCGTCCGTTGGGCCGGATCGCCTGGATGAAGAACACGTCACGGTTGGCGGTCTGGGCCGCCCCCACCGGCGGGTCGGCCCAGAACAGCGCGTTGCCGCCAGGATCGATCCGCTTTTCATAGGTATCGGCGATGCGCACGATGTCGTGCTGCGGCAGCGTGTAGTGGAAGAAGGCAAAGACCAGCAGCGCCAACAGCGACAGGAAGGTCCATTTGACGTAAACCATGCGTCCTCACATGAAATTCGTGACATACACCAGGATGATCACCGCGATGATCGGCACCACGTAGACCCCCAGGATCAGCTTCTTGCGCAACGAATGCTCGTAGTCGCGCATTCCCTCCTCGATAAAGGCATCGCGGCCTCCTTCCGCAAGGCGCCCGTCGGCGATCCGCTCGTCGGCCCAATCCTCCAGCCTCTCGCGGCGGACCGAGCGCGAATAGATCGAGACCATCACGTAGATCACCGTCAGAACGACCAGCCCGACGACGGCAAGGCGGATCAGTGCGACCATCTCCCGGCCCTCCCCTGCATTGCCTCAGTCATAGCCCCGTCGCGCGGGTTGCACCATGACGGATTTCCCGCACGCGCGCCCGCAATCGCGGATTGTGGCCCCCGCCGCGCCCGGCTAGGCTGCCTGCATGTCGGAGGATCTGGACAACAGGCTCAGCACCGAGGTCGAGGCGCGGCGCGACGATCTGGTCGCGCTATGTGCCGGGCTGATCCGCATCCCCACGCTCAACCCGCCGGGGCTGAACTACCGCGAAATCTGCGACTTCCTCGCCGCGCGGCTGGAGCGCGCGGGCTTTGCCGTCGAGCTGATCCGCGCCGCCGGGGCGCCCGCCGACAGCGACCGGCACCCGCGCTGGAATCTCATTGCGCGGCGGGTGGGGGCGGCGCCGGGCGATTGCGTGCATTTCAACTCGCATCACGACGTGGTCGAGGTCGGTCATGGCTGGACGGTCGACCCCTTCGGCGGCGAGGTGAATGAGGGCCGCGTCTACGGCCGCGGCGCCTGCGACATGAAGGGCGGTCTCGCCGCCTCCATCATCGCCGCCGAGGCCTTCGTCGCCGCCTGCCCCGACTACCGTGGCGCGATCGAGATCAGCGCCACGGCGGATGAGGAATCGGGCGGCTATGGCGGGGTGGCCTACCTGGCCGAACAGGGCTGGTTCGCCCCCGAGCGCGTGCAGCATGTCATCATCCCCGAGCCGCTGAACAAGGACCGAATCTGCCTGGGCCATCGCGGCGTCTGGTGGGCCGAGGTGGAGACCAAGGGGCGCATCGCGCATGGCTCTATGCCCTTCCTGGGCGACTCGGCCATCCGCCACATGGGCGCCGTGCTGGAAGAGATGGAGGCCACGCTCTTCCCCCTGCTGGCCGGCAAGCATACCGAGATGCCCGTGGTGCCCGAGGGGGCCCGGCAATCGACGCTGAACATCAATTCCATCCACGGCGGCGAGCCCGAGCAAGACCCGGACTATACCGGGCTACCCGCGCCCTGCGTGGCCGACCGCTGCCGCATCGTGCTCGACCGCCGCTTCCTGATCGAAGAGGACATCGCCGAGGTCAAGGCCGAGGTCACGGCAATGATGGAACGGGTCAAGGCCCGCCGTCCCTCCTTCGAATACGAGATCCGCGACCTGTTCGAGGTGCAGCCGACGCTCACTGACCGCGACGCGCCGGTGGTGCGCACCGTGGCCCAGGCCATCGAGAAGGTGCTGGCGAAATGCCCCGAATACGTGGTCTCGCCCGGCACCTACGACCAGAAGCATATCGATCGCATCGGCAAGCTGCACAATTGCATCGCCTACGGGCCCGGCATCCTCGACCTGGCGCACCAGCCCGACGAATGGGTGGGCATCGATGACATGGTGGACAGCGCCAAGGTCATGGCCCTGACCTTGGCCGAGCTGCTGACGCGCTGACACCTCCTTCTTCTTGGCCCAAATACTCCCGCCGGACGCGTATCTGCCAGACCGGGCGCGGGAAGGGTGGGTCGCGCCATGAGTATTTTTCCAAGAAGAAGATCAGGCGGGCTTCACCGGGATGTTGTCGATCAGCCTGATGCCGTCGATCCACGCGGCCGCCAGCAGCCGCGCGGGGCTGTCGAGCGCCGCGAGAGGGGCGAGCCCGTCCTCGGCGCGCAGCTCCAGGTATTCGACCTCGGAAAAGCCGCCCGACAGGATCGCGGCGCGGGCATCGGACAGCGCCGTTTCCAGGTTTTCGCCGTCTGCGATCTGCCCGGCGGCCCGGATCATCGCGGCGTAGAGCGCGGGGGCCTTGGCGCGCGCCTCGGCCGAGAGGCGGACGTTGCGCGACGACAGGGCCAGCCCGTCAGGCTCGCGCACGGTGGGGCAGCCGACGACCTCGACAGGGATATCCAGATCGCGGGCCAGGCGCTTGACCACCTGCAATTGCTGGAAGTCCTTTTCGCCGAAGAAAGCGAGGTCGGCGCCGGTCTGCAGGAACAGCTTGGTCACCACGGTGGCCACCCCGTCGAAATGGCCGGGCCGGTACGCGCCGCACAGCCCCTCGGACACGCCCGAGACCGACACGGTGGTGGCGAAGCCGTCGGGATAGACCTGGTCGGGCGTGGGGGCATAGATCGCGTCTACCCCAAAGGGGGCCAGCTTGCGGGCGTCCGCCTCCTCGGTGCGGGGGTAGTTGGCCAGGTCCTCGGCGCTGTTGAACTGCCTGGGATTGACGAAGATGGTCACGATCACCCGGTCGGCCCCGGATTTGGCGGCACGCACGAGGCTGAGATGCCCCTCGTGCAGCGCGCCCATGGTGGGGACGACGGCGGCGGTCTCGCCCGCCTTGCGCCACCCGGCGGTCAGGGCGCGCAGATCGGCACGGCGGCGCAGGATGGGCGGGGTCATTTCTTGGGCTCCGGCGCGGCCTCGCCGAACACGTGCTCGGGCGCGGGGAAGGCGCGGGCGCGCACCTCTTCGGCATAGGCGGCGATGGCGGCATCGGCGTCCTTGCCGAGCTCTGCATAGCGCTTGGCGAATTTCGGCTTGAAGGCGGTGAACAGGCCCAGCATGTCGTCGACCACCAGGATCTGCCCGTCACAGCCCGCCGAGGCCCCGATGCCGATGGTGGGGATGCCGACGGCGGCCGTGATCTCGTCGGCCAGCGCGGCGGGGACCTTTTCCAGCACCACCGAGAAAGCGCCGGCCTCGGCCACGGCTTTCGCATCGGTTAGCACGCGCGCGGCGTCCTCGCCGCGGCCCTGCACCTTGTAGCCGCCCAGCGTGTTGATCGCCTGCGGTGTCAGCCCGATATGGGCCATCACCGGGATCGAGCGGGCGGTGAGGAAACGTATGGTCTCGGCCATCTCGACCCCGCCTTCCAGCTTGACCGCGGCGCAGCCGGTCTCGCGCATCAGGCGGGCGGCGTTGCGGAAGGCCTGTTCCGGGCTTTCCTCGTAAGAGCCGAAGGGCATGTCGACCACCATCATGGCCTGCTTCAGCCCGCGGGCGACGGCGGCGCCGTGCAGGCACATCATGTCCATCGTGACGCCCAGGGTCGAGGGCAGGCCATGCAGCACCATGCCCAGGCTGTCGCCCACTAGCACGACATCGCAATGCGGATCGACAAGCTGGGCGATGGGGGTGGTGTAGGCGGTCAGACAGACCAGCGGGGTGCCGCCCTTGCGGGCGCGGATCTCCGACGGGGTCGGGGCGGTGATGCGTGCGGTGGCGCTCATGGTTCCTCCTCCCAGGGCTCCTCAACGTCGGGCGGTTATAGCGCTGCGGCGCAGAAAATAAAGCCTTCTGTTGTCCACGGCGCTTGCCATGCGGACCCCCGCCGCGTTTCATGGGGCCAAGAGCCGCCGTTCCGTGCGGCCTGAAGGGAGACAGATCATGCGCCTTTTCCACATCGCCGCCACCGCGCTTGCGCTTGGCAGCGGCACAGCCCTGGCCGCGCAGGACAGCCTGACCATCGGCATGGTGCTGGAGCCGCCGAACCTCGACCCGACGGCGGGCGCCGCCGCCGCGATCGACGAGGTGGTTTATGCCAATATCTTCGAGGGTCTGACCCGGTTCGGCCCGGACGGCGCGATCCTGCCGGGGCTGGCCGAGGGCTGGCAGGTGTCGGAGGACGGCACGGTCTACACTTTCTCGCTGCGCGGGGGCGTGACCTTTCATGACGGCACCGCGATGGATTCGGAGGACGTGAAGTTCAGCCTCGACCGGGCGCGGGCCGAAAACAGCACCAACGCGCAGAAGGCCCTGTTCGCCGGGATCGAGAGCGTCGAGGCTCTGGACAAGACCACCGTGCGGGTGACGCTGAAGGCGCCGGACGGGAACTTCCCCTTCAAGATGGCCTGGGGCGACGCGGTGATCGTGGCGCCCGAAAGCATCGAGACCGCCGCCACCGCGCCGGTGGGCACCGGGCCCTTCACCTTCACCCGCTGGGTGCAGGGCGACCGGGTGGAGATCACGCGCAATCCCGATTACTGGGGCGAGGCACCGGCGCTGGCCCGGGCCACGTTCAAGTTCATCTCGGACCCCAACGCCGCCTTCGCCGCGATGATGGCCGGCGATGTCGATGCCTTCCCCAATTTCCCGGCGCCCGAGACGCTGGCGCAATTCGAGGCCGATCCGCGGTTCTCGGTCATCGTCGGCTCGACCGAGGGCGAGACCATCCTGGCGATGAACAACAAATCGGCTCCACTGGGCGACGTGCGCGTGCGCAAGGCGATCGCCCATGCCATCAACCGGCAGGACATCATCGACGGGGCGATGTTCGGATACGGCACGCCGATCGGCACCCATTTCGCGCCGCATAACCCCGATTACGTCGATCTGACGGGCATTTCGGCCCATGACCCCGAGCGGTCCAAACGCCTGCTGGCCGAGGCCGGGCAGACCGATCTGAAGCTGCGCCTGGCGCTGCCGCCGCCGAGCTATGCCCGCCGCGGGGGCGAGATCATCGCCGCCCAGCTGCGCGCGGTGGGGATCGAGACCGAGATCACCAACCTGGAATGGGCGCAATGGCTGGAGCAGGTGTTCAAGGGCAAGGATTTCGACCTGACCATCGTCAGCCATACCGAGCCCGCCGACATCAACATCTACGCCCGGGCCGATTACTACTTCCAGTATGACGACCCCGGCTTCCAGGCGCTGATGGAAACCCTTGACGGCACGACAGACCCCGGGGCGCGCTCGGACCTGCTGAAGGTGGCGCAGGGCAAGATCGCGGCCGATTATGTCAATGGCTTCCTCTTCCAGTTGGCAAAGAGCGGCGTCGCCAACGCGAAAATCGAGGGGCTGTGGGCGAACGCCCCCACCCAGGCGAACGACCTGAGCGGCGTGCGCTGGACCGACTGAACCGCCCCGCGATCCAAAGGAAAAGGGCGCCCTCGGGCGCCCTTTGCGGTTTCACCCGTGCGGGCGCCCGGACCAGGCCCGGGCACGCTCAATAGCCGTCGGGCCAAATCACCGGCGGCTCCAGCTGGACCAGCGTGCCGTCGGGCTGCTCTTCCATGACGCCCTCGTAGAGACGCGATTCCGCCTTGGTGCGCACCTTAACCGGGGTCCCCAGCGGCGCGCGCTGGTAGAGGTCGAGGATATCGTGGTTGAACAGCCGAATGCAGCCCGCCGAGGTGGCGTGCCCGATCGAGCGCACGTCGTTGGTGCCGTGGATCCGGTAATAGGTGTCCCGCCCGCCGCGATAGAGATAGAGCGCCCGCGCACCCAGCGGGTTCTGCGGCCCGCCCGGCAGGCCCTCGGCATAATCGGCATACATCTCGGGCTCGGTGCGGATCATGTTCCGGGTCGGGGTCCAAGAGGGCCATTCCTGCTTCCGCCTGATCACCGCATTGCCGGAAAACCCCTTTCCCGCGCGCCCCACCGCGATTCCGTAGCGGTAGGCCCGCTGCGGCCCCGTCACGAGGTAGAGGAAGCGCGCGTAGGGATCGACCACGATCGTGCCCGGCACCTCGGGACCGGTATAGGCCACCACCACCCGGTAGGTGCGGATGTTCAACAGCGACGGCGGAACCGCCCGGACGTGGAAGCCGTTGTCGTCGAAGGCGCCGTAGCGCGCCACCACATGCGGAGGCGCGGTGGTCACCGGGGCCGTGCCGCCCGTCTCCATGCAGCCGGTCAGGCCCAGCGCCGCCGCCCCCAGCAGGACCTGCCTGCGACTCAGTCCGTTGGGGGGCGGAAGCATGTCTTTGACCATCCGGGCGCGGCCTCGCTGTTGGCTTCCGCGTGGAACGGAAGGGCGGGAAAGGAAAGGAACCTGCAAAGGCGACACCAAAGCCGCGCCGAGGTCAAGGCGATTGGTTAACGCGGCCCTAGCCAACCACGTTGAACCCCGGCCCGTAGGGGTAGCCGGTGATATTCTCGTTGCCGTCCGCGGTGATGATCAGGATGTCATGCTCACGGTAGCCCCCGGCGCCGGGCTGTCCCTGCGGGAGGGTCAGCATCGGCTCCATGCTGATGACCATGCCCGGTTCCAGCACCGTGTCGATATCCTCGCGCAACTCCAGCCCCGCCTCGCGGCCGTAGTAGTGGCTGAGCACCCCGAAGGAATGGCCGTAGCCGAAGCTGCGGTATTGCAGCAGATCGCGCTCGGCGAAGAAGGCGTTGATGGCATGGGTGACCTCGGCGCAGGTGATGCCCGGCTTCAACAGCGAAATGCCCAGTTCGTGGGCGGCGACATTGGCCTCCCAGACGGCCCGCGAGGCGTCGTCGACCTCCTGCACGAACAGGGTGCGTTCCAGCGCCGTGTAGTAGCCCGAGATCATGGGAAAGGTGTTCAAGCTAAGGATATCCCCACGCTCCAGCACCCGCCCGGTCACCGGGTTATGCGCGCCGTCGGTGTTGAGCCCCGACTGGAACCAGACCCAAGTGTCGCGATACTCGGCACCGGGGAAGCGGCGGGCGATTTCCAGTTCCATCGCGTCGCGGCCGGCCATGGCGACGTCGATCTCGCGCGCGCCCGGCCTCACGGCGTCGCGGATGGCGTAGCCGCCCACATCGGCCACCGCAGCGCCGGCGCGGATCAGGTCGATCTCGGCGGGGGACTTGCGCATGCGCTGCTGCATGGTCGC
Source organism: Paracoccaceae bacterium (assembly GCA_049974865.1). Taxonomy (GTDB): domain Bacteria; phylum Pseudomonadota; class Alphaproteobacteria; order Rhodobacterales; family Rhodobacteraceae; genus JAGSOU01. Next base: position 7,487 of record JBNGCX010000061.1, on the reverse strand, counting down.
CGGCGCGATGTCGATGGTCTGCGAAGGCGCAAGGAACGCCTTGAGCTTTTCCGCCTGCACCAGCGTCAGGTGATCGGCCTCGTAACCCACCGCACGCCCCTGCCCCGCGACCGAGGCCACTGCGCGCCAAAAATTGTCCCGCGCCCAGTCGGTATAGGTGATGTTGTCGCCGTGGCAGCGCCGCCAGGGCTGACCCGCGTCGATGCCCGCGCTGATGGTCACCGCGTCCGAGGCCGTCACTACCAGCGCATAGGGCCGCCCGAAGCTGCAATAGAGAAAGCCCGAGTAATAGGCCACGTTCTGCATCGAGGTCAGCACCACCACCTCGGCCCCCGTCGCGTCCATCGCGCTACGCAGGCCCATCAGGCGGGTGTCGTATTCCTCGGCAGAAAAGGGCAGAGGGGCCTTTTCGCCGTTGTGGAACCGGTAGAATTCGGGACGTTCGTCTTTCGTCATCTCGACCTCCTGGAGTGAGGCCCGCGCAGGGCCCCCGAAAGGTCCCGGCGTTCAGGACGACAGGCGGGAACACCGCCGAGCGCGGGGCGCGCCGCCCCTGTGGCGACGCCATCGCCACGACTCGGACCGAGATTTCCCCAAAGCCTGCGCAAAAGCAAGCCGGGAAAGGCGCGCGCATGGCGCCGAGACCGAACTGGCCCCGACGACCGGCTGCACGCAGAGACCGCGTCCGCCGCAAAGCCTCTGGTCAGAAATCCAAGCCGCCGCTAACGTCACCCCATGCTTCGCTACGCCGCCGCACGCCTAGTCTCGCTGGGCCTCAGCCTGGTCGCCGCGAGCCTCGTGATCTTCGCGGTGATCGAGGTCATCCCCGGCGACCCGGCGGCCTTCATGCTGGGACTGAACGCCGAGCCCGACACCGTTGCGGCCCTGCGCCACGAGCTGGGGCTGAGCGGCAGCCTCCCCGCCCGCTACCTGGACTGGGTGGGGAGGATGGTCCGCGGCGATTTCGGCCTGTCCTACACCTACCGCGTGCCGGTGGCCGAGTTGGTGGCCCAGCGCCTGTGGGTGTCGCTGCCGCTAGCGGCGCTGGCGCTGGCGCTCTCGACGCTGATCGCCGTCCCGGTCGGGGTGATCGCGGCGGCGCGGCGCGGGCAGGCGGCGGATTTCGGGATCATGGGCGCCACCCAGTTGGGCATCGCGGTGCCCAATTTCTGGTTCGCCATGCTGCTGGTGCTGGTCTTCGCCGTGAAGCTGCGCTGGTTCAACGCCGGCGGCTTCCCGGGCTGGGAGGCGGGCGTCTTTCCCGCGCTCAAGGCGCTGACCCTGCCCGCCGTGGCGCTGGCGCTGCCGCAGGCCGCGATCCTGGCCCGCGTCATGCGCTCGGCCCTGATCGAGACGCTGGGGCAGGACTATATCCGCACCGCCCGCGCCAAGGGGCTGAACGCCCGGCAGGCGATCCGGCGCCACGCGCTGCGCAACGCCCTGATCCCGGTGTTGACCATCATCGGGCTGCAATTCTCCTTCCTGCTGGCCGGCGCGATCATCATCGAGAACGTGTTCTACCTGCCCGGTCTCGGGCGGCTGATCTTTCAGGCGATCACCCAGCGCGACCTGGTGGTGGTCGAAAGCGTGGTGATGCTTCTGGTCTTCGCCGTCATCGTGGTCACCTTCCTGGTGGACATCGCCTATGCCGCCGCCGACCCGCGGCTGAGGCACCGGCGATGAGGTGGCCCGCGCAGATGATCCTCGGCGCGGCGCTGACCGCGCTTTTCCTGGCGGTGGCGCTGGTCTCGCTGGTATGGGTGCCGCACGACGTGGCCGCGCTGAACATCTCGGGCAAGCTGCAGCCGCCCTCCCCCGCCTATCCGCTGGGCACCGATCATTTCGGGCGCGACATGCTTTCGATGCTGATGGTGGGAGCGCGCAGCTCCATCGCCGTGGCGCTGGTGGCGGTGGGCATCGGGGTGGCCGCCGGGGTGCCGCTGGGCCTGCTGGCCGCCGCGCGCCACGGCGGCTGGGTCGACGAGCTGGTCATGCGCGGCAACGACCTGATCTTCGCCTTCCCGGCGCTGGTCATCGCCATCCTGATCACCGCCGTCTTCGGCCCCTCGGCGCTGAACGCGATCCTGGCCATCGGGATATTCAACATCCCCGTCTTCGCCCGCGTCACCCGCGGCGGCGCGCTGAGCCTGTGGCGATTGGACTACATCCTCGCCGCACGGGTGGCGGGAAAGGGGGCGCCGCGGATCAGCGTCGAGCATATCCTGCCCAATATCCTGAACCTGTTAATCGTGCAGGGCACGATCCAGTTCAGTCTCGGCATCCTGGCCGAGGCGGGCCTGTCCTATGTCGGCCTCGGCGCACAGCCCCCCACGCCCAGCTGGGGCCGCATGCTGGCCGAGGCGCAGACCATGATCTACACCGCGCCGCGCTTGGCGCTGCTGCCCGGGCTGGCCATCGTGACCATGGTGCTGGGGCTGAACCTGCTGGGCGACGGGCTGCGTGACCTGCTGGACCCGCGCCTTCGGAGGCGGACGGCATGAACTCGGTTTTTCGCAGAAAAATCGCCCCTGCGGCGCGGCGAGGACATATCCGATTTTTCTGCGAAAAATCGCGCCGGCGGAGGGCGGCATGATCGAAATGCAGAACCTGTCGCTGGAGATCCACGGCCAGCCGATCCTGCGCGATGTCTCCTTCGAGTTGCGCCCAGGTGAAGTGTTCGGGCTGGTGGGCGAGAGCGGGTCTGGCAAATCCATGACCGCGCTGGCGCTAATGCGCCTGCTGCCGCGTGGCAGCCGCCTTTCGGGCCACGCGAAAATCGACGGCGCTGACCTGACCGCGCTCTCTGAACCCGAGATGTGCGACCTGCGGGGCAACCGCATCGGCATGATCTTCCAGGAGCCGATGACCGCACTCAACCCGGTGCAGACCATCGGCGAGCAGGTGGCCGAGACCCTGCGCATCCATTGCGGCACCCCACGCGCCGAGGCCCGCGCCCGCGCCGCCGAAGTGCTGGCCCGCGTCGGCCTGCCGGAAGAGCGGTTCGGGCTGGACCGCTATCCGCACCAGCTCTCGGGTGGGCAGCGGCAGAGGGTCTGCATCGCCATGGCCATCGCCCTGCGCCCGGCCCTGCTGATCGCCGATGAACCCACCACGGCGCTGGACGTGACCACGCAGGCGCAAATCCTCGACCTGCTTAAACGGCTGGTGGTCGAGGACGGCATGGCGCTGATGCTGATCACCCATGACCTGGCGGTGGTGGCTGACATGGCCGACCGGCTGGCGGTTATGCAGTCAGGGGAAATCGTGGAAAGCGGCCCCACGGCCACGGTGCTGGGCGAGATGCGCCACCCCTATACCCGGGCCCTGTTCGATGCCTCCGGCCACCGCCCGGACCCCGGCCCTGGGCCGCAGGAGGAGGCGCCGTTTCTGGAGCTGCGGGGCGTGACCCGCGACTACCCCGCCGCACGGCGCGGCCTGTTCCGCCGTCCCGTCCCCTTTCGCGCTGTCAGCGAGGTCAGCTTCACCCTCAGGCGCGGCGAAAGCCTCGGCCTGGTAGGCGAGTCGGGTTGCGGCAAGTCCACCCTTACCCGCGCCATCCTGGGTCTGGAGGAGTTGCAGGGCGGCGAGATCAGGCTCGACGGCGAGAAGGTCGCCGCGGGCCAGCACATGCCTGCCCATATGCGGCGCAAAATGCAGGTCGTATTCCAGGACCCTTACGGCAGCTTCAACCCGCGCTGGCGAGTGGGTCGGTTGGTGGCCGAGCCGTTTCACCTGACAGGCCGGCCCCATAACACCGCGGCCCGCGTGGCCGAGGCGCTGGAGGCCGTCGGGCTGCGCGCGCGGGATGCGGAGAAATACATCCACGAATTCTCGGGCGGGCAGCGCCAGCGCATCGCCATCGCCCGCGCGCTGATCACCCGCCCCGAGTTGATCGTTCTGGACGAGGCGGTGTCGGCATTGGACGTGCGGGTGCGGGCTCAGATCCTCGACCTGCTGGCCGACCTCAGGGCGCGGTTCGGCCTGTCCTACCTGTTCATCAGCCATGACCTGAGCGTGGTGCGAGCGATCAGCGACCGGGTGCTGGTGATGCAGGCCGGACGGATCGTGGAACGCGGCGAGACCGAGGCGGTCTTCGCCGACCCGCAGCACCCCTACACGCAGGAACTGATTGCCGCGGCGCCGGTTCTTCCGGCAGACTGGCCACAAGGGAGGACGGGCGATGCAGGAGCTCTGGTTTGACAGCCGCGAGGTGCTGATCGGCGGGCGCTGGCAGGCGGCGGAGGGCGGGCAGGCACTGCCGGTGGAGGACCCCTCGACCGGGCAGGAGATCGGCGCCATCGCGCGCGGACAGGCGGCGGATATCGACGCGGCCGTGACCGCGGCGCAGGACGCGCTGGAGGGCGAGTGGGGCCGGATGACGGCCACCGAGCGCGGGCGGGTGCTGTCCCGGCTGGGCCGCCTGGTCGAGGAACGCGTCGAGACGCTGGCCCGAATCGAGGCGCAGGACGTCGGCAAGCCGCTGGCACAGGCCCGCGCCGATGCAGGCGCGCTGGCTCGTTACATGGAATTCTACGGCGGCGCCGCGGACAAGGTGATGGGCGAGACCATCCCCTATCAGAGCGGCTATACCGTCTACACCCTGCGCGAGCCGCACGGGGTGACCGGCCATATCGTGCCCTGGAACTACCCGATGCAGATCATCGGCCGCTCGGTGGGCGCAGCGCTGGCCATGGGCAATGCCTGCGTTCTGAAACCCGCCGAAGAGGCCTGCCTGACCGCGCTGGCCTTCGCCCGGCTGGCCGAAGAGGCGGGGCTGCCCCCCGGCGCGCTGAACGTGGTGCCCGGCCTGGGCGAGGAGGCCGGCGCGGCGCTGGCCGCCCATCCCGGTGTGCGGCACCTGTCCTTTACCGGCTCGGTCGGCGTGGGGGCCGCGGTGCAGGCCGCGGCGGCGCGAAATATCGTTCCGGTGACGCTGGAGCTGGGCGGGAAATCGCCGCAACTGGTGTTCGAAGACGCCGATCTCGAGGCCGCCCTGCCCTTCCTCGTGAATGCGGGCATTCAGAATGCGGGCCAGACCTGCTCCGCCGCATCGCGTATCCTGGTGCAGCGGGCGGTCCACGACGAGGTGCTGGCGCGGATGGCGGCGGCCTATCAGGGCCTGCGGGTGGGTCCGGCGCTGGAGGACCTGGAGGTCGGTCCGCTGATCTCGGCCCGGCAGAAGGAGATCGTCGAGGGCTTCATGGCGCTGGCCGATCCGGGTCGGATCGTGGCCCGAGGTGCCATCGCCAAGGGGGCGCCCGCCGGCGGACATTACGTGGCGCCGGCGCTGCTGGCCGGGCTGGCGCCCGACCACCGGCTGGCGCGGGACGAGATCTTCGGGCCGGTTCAGGCGCTGATCCCCTTCGACGACGAGGACGAGGCCGCGGCCATTGCCAACGGCACCGGCTACGGGCTGGTCGCCGCCGTCTGGTCGCGCGACGGGGCGCGGCAGATGCGCCTGGCGAAACGCCTGCGCGCCGGGCAGGTTTTCGTCAACAATTACGGCGCGGGCGGCGGGGTGGAGTTGCCCTTCGGCGGGGTCGGGAAATCGGGGCACGGGCGCGAGAAAGGGTTTGAGGCGCTCTACGGATTCTCGGTGCTGAAGACCGTGGCGGCGCGACACGGGTGAGCCGTGGGCGAATTCGAGTCCGTCCGCCGCAGCACGGAGGCCTTCGGGCGTGGCCGCCCGGCGGGTATCCGCCCGCAGAACCCGCGATCCCCGCCCCGTTGATTCATGTCAACGCACCCCGCGCCCCTTCCCGTCAATCTCGATGCCATATTCGAATCGCATTTGAAGGAGCCTGTTGTGGAAGATGTGGAACGCCTGCTGAAAGGCACCGTGGAAGAACTGGAAAAGCTGCTCAACGCCAAGAACGTGCTGGGCGATCCTATTGAAAAAGGGGACTCGACGATCATCCCGATCGTCAGCTACGGCTTCGGCTTCGGCGCGGGCAGCGGCACGGGCACCAAGAAAGAGGTCGGCGGCGGCACCGGCGCGGGCGGCGGGATCAAGCCCCTGGGCGCGATCATCATCGACAAGGAAGGCGCTCGGGTCGAGGCCATCCAGGGGGCGTTCACCCATTTCACCGACGTCCTCGGCGAGGCTGCGACCAAGGCCATCGACAAGGCTTCGGGGATGATGACCCCGCCCAAGGGCTCTTCGTAACCGGCCATGCTGACGTTGCTGTGGATTGTCCTCGCACTCGTCGGGGTGGTCCTGCTTCTTGTCCTGGCCGTGTTGGCGTTGCCGGTGCATCTGCGCCTCCGGGCCGAAGCGGACGAGGCCGCGGCGCGGGTGCGCCTGGACATCCGGCTTTTCGGCGGCCTGACGCCGCGGCTTTCCGTGTTCGACAGCGGCCGACCGCGCAAGGAACGCCCCGCGGAAGCGAGGGCCAAGCCCGCCGAGGAACCGGAAGAACGGGCGAAGCCGGCGCACAAAGGCGGCGGCTTGCGCCTGCCCGGCGGGCGGCGGACGGTAATGCGGATGGTCCGGGAAATCCCCGGCCTGATCGCCGGCGAGGTCCGGCGCATTCATCTCGACCGGCTGGAGGTGGACGGCGATTTCAGTCTGGGCGATCCCGCCGAGACCGGCATGCTCTACGGCTATCTCACACCGGCGATCTACGGCCCGCGGTCCGAGAAGGTTCGGCTGAACCTACGCCCTGAGTTCGGCCGCGCGCGCCTGTCGGGCACCGCCCTTGCCGCCCTGCACCTGACCCCCGGCGCGCTGGCCATCCCGGTGATCCGCTACGGCTGGCGGGTCTTCGTGGCGCGGTCATGACGCTCGCACTCGATTCCCCCATTGCCGTGGGAGCGGTTCGCATCGCGGCGCTTTGCGAAACCGGGATCAAGACGCATGCCTGGCCCGGCGGCGGGGCCGTCTCGGCCTCGAAAACCCCGTTTGCGATCCTGATCCGGAAGGGACACAGCGTCGAAGCGTTCAGGCTGGATGGCGCGCCGCTCGACCTTGCCGCATTGGAGGAGCATTGCCCGGGCCTGAAGCGCGACATGCTGAAGGCGGATTAGAAAGGGCTTGTTTTCGTGCCCTCATCCGGCAGGGTGGAGCACGGGAGGACCTGCCATGAGGCTTGAGGGCAAGACGGCGATCGTGACCGGGGCGGGGTCTGGCTTCGGCGCCGGGATCGCACGGAAATTCGCGACCGAGGGCGCGCGGGTGATGGTGGCCGACATCAATGCCGCCGCCGCCGAGGCGGTGGCGCATGAGATCGGCGGCACCGCGCAGGTGGTCGACGTGTCGCGCGACGGCTCGGTCCTGGAGATGGCCGAGGCGGCTTTCGCGCTGTTCGGGCGCCTGGACATCCTGGTGAACAATGCCGGCATCACCCATCTGCCGAAACCGCTGGAAAAGGTGACGGAGGAAGAGTTCGACCGGGTCTTCGCGGTGAACGCCAAGTCGGTCTACCTGACCGCGCGCCATATCGTGCCGCACATGAAGGCCAAGGGCGGCGGCGCGATCCTGAATATCG
>JBNGCX010000060.1:0-22765 GCA_049974865.1 Paracoccaceae bacterium | reverse complement strand
CCGCGGCCAGCGGGGTGGCGCAGGCGCCCGAGGGCTTCGCCATCACCACCGAGGGGGGCATCGCGCTTTACCGCGCGGGCCGCTCGAAAGTGACGCCCGTTACCGGCGGCTGGAACTGGGACAACCACCTGGTGCGGATCTGACGCTGGGCTTTGACCGGGGCCCTGCCATCGCCACCGGATGGCCGGGCAGACATGGCAAAGCCGAGGAAAGGGGGATCGCATGGAAACCTTCGAGGCGGACACGGTGATCGCAGGTGCCGGGATCATCGGCATTGCGATCGCCCGCGCGCTGGCCCTGGCGGGCCGCGAGGTGCTGTTGCTGGAAAAGAACGGCCGCGTGGGCGAGGAGACGAGCGCGCGGAATTCCGAGGTCATCCACGCGGGCATCTACTACGAGCCGGGGTCGTTGAAGGCGCGCCACTGCCTGCGGGGCAGGGGCCTTCTGTATTCCTTTTGCGCGGCGCGCGGCGTTCCCCACCGCCGCTGCGGCAAGCTGATCGTGGCGACCGACGATGAAGAGGCGCGCAAGCTTCCCGAGATTGCCGCAAGGGCCCAAGCCAACGGCGTCGACGACCTGGAACCGGTCGACGGAACCGAGGTGAGGGCGCTGGAGCCGGCGCTCAGCGCGGTGGCCGGGCTGCGCTCTCCCTCCACCGGGATCGTGGACGGCCATGCCCTGATGCTCGCCCTTCTCGGAGAGGCCGAGGCGCATGGCGCGCAGACCGTGACGCGCGCCCCGGTCCTTGGTGGTGGGGTGGAGGACGGGGGGGCGATCCGCCTCGACATCGGCGGTGATGACCCCATGCGCCTGCGCGCGCGGTCCTTCGTGAACGCAGCCGGCCTTTGGGCCCCGGCCCTGGCGCGGCGGATCGAGGGGGCGCCGCCGGCGCCCGACCTGGCCCTCGTGAAGGGCAACTATTTCCTGCTGTCCCGCAAGGCGCCTTTTTCCCGCCTGGTCTATCCCGTGCCCCGGGACGGCGGGCTGGGCGTTCACTTGACGCTCGACCTCGCCGGGCGGGCCAAGTTCGGCCCCGACACGGAATGGCTCGCCGAGGGCGACCCCGCCTGCATCGACTATTCCGTCGATGAAACCCGGCGGGGCGCATTCGCCGAGGCCATCCGCCGCTACTGGCCGGAGGTGAGGGACAGCGATCTCGTCCCCGGATATGCCGGCATCCGCCCCAAGATCAGCGGCGCGATGTATCCCGACTTCTGCATCGAGGGGCCGGAGATGCACGGGCTCGGCCCCCATGTCTTCCTCTACGGAATCGAGTCGCCCGGCCTGACATCCGCCCTTTCCATTGCCGAGGATGTCGCCGGGATGCTCGGCCGCGACGAGTAGCCGCCCCTGTCGGGGGCTGGAGGGGGCGGCCTTGTCCGTTGATCCCGGGGCGGCAATCCGCCCGCCGGCGCCGACGTTCTGCTTGACCGCGGACACAGCCTGAAATATGCGTCGGTGCCGTCGGGCGGGTATGGTGAAATGGTATCACACGAGCCTTCCAAGCTCTTGGTGCGGGTTCGATTCCCGCTACCCGCTCCAGACCTCCCCCCACGACCGAACGCCCGCCTTGTTGTCCTGCCCCTGACGCCGTAAGACAGGGGCCAAAGGGGAGAACATATATGGCGCGACGCAACGGGCAGGCCGGGGAAGAGCGGGAAAAATCCAAACGAGTGGGCGCGCTGCGCGGGCTGGCGCCGTTTCTGGCCCCCTACAGGCTGCTGGTGGCGGGCGCGCTGATCGCGCTGGTGCTGACCGCGACCGTCTCGCTGGTCCTGCCGCTGGCCGTGCGCCGCGTGGTCGACGGGTTCGAGACCGAGGCTGCCGCGCTGCTGGACCAGTATTTCCTCGCCGCGCTCGGCATCGCCGGGTTGCTCGCGCTGGGCACCGGGCTGCGCTACTACCTCGTCACCCGTCTGGGCGAGCGCGTGGTGGCCGATATCCGCAAGGCCGTCTTCGACCGCATGATCGGGATGAGCCCGGCGTTTTACGAAAAGATCATGACCGGCGAGGTGCTCAGCCGGATCACCACCGACACCACGCTGATCCTCAGCGTAATCGGCTCGTCCGTCTCCATCGCGCTGCGCAACATGCTGATCTTCCTGGGCGGGCTGGGCCTGATGCTGCTGACGTCGCCCAAGCTGACCGGGATGGTGCTGCTGCTGGTGCCCGCCGTGGTGGTCCCGATCATCGTGCTGGGCCGCCGCCTGCGGAAGCTCAGTCGCGAAAACCAGGACTGGATCGCCGCCTCCTCGGGCAGCGCCTCGGAGGCGCTGCTGTCGGTGCAGACCGTGCAGGCCTTCACCGCCGAGGGGCAGACCCGGACCCATTTCCATGACGTGACCGAGAAAAGCTTCACCTCGGCCAAGAAGCGCATCGGCACCCGCGCGGTGATGACGGTGATCGTGATCTTCCTGGTCTTCGCCGGCGTGGTCGGCGTGCTGTGGATCGGCGCGCGCGACGTGCGTGCCGACGCGATGAGCGTGGGCGAACTGGTGCAGTTCGTGATCTATTCGGTCATGGTGGCGGGCGCCGTGGGCGCGCTTTCAGAAATCTGGGGCGAGCTGCAGCGCGCCGCGGGCGCCACCGAGCGGCTGGTGGAGCTGCTGGGATCCGAGGACAGCGTGACCGACCCGGCCCAGCCGCTGCCGCTGCCGGCGCCGGTCAAGGGCGCGATCGCCTTCCAGGGCGTCACCTTCCACTATCCCGCGCGGCCCGACGCGGCGGCGCTGGACGGCATCGACCTGAAGGTGAAACCTGGCGAGACGGTGGCGCTGGTCGGCCCCTCGGGGGCGGGCAAATCGACCATCGTCCAGCTTCTGCTGCGCTTCTACGACCCCGACAAGGGGCAGGTCATGCTGGACGGCGTGGCGTTGAACGCGATGGCCCGCGACGCCTTCCGCCGCGCCATCGCCCTTGTGCCGCAGGACCCGGTGATCTTCGCCGACACCGCGCGCGAGAACATCCGCTTTGGCCGCCCCGACGCCACCGACGCAGAGGTCGAGGCCGCCGCCAAGGCCGCCGCCGCGCATGACTTCCTGTCGAAACTGCCCGACGGCTATGACAGCTATGTGGGCGAGCGCGGCGTGATGCTGTCGGGCGGCCAGAAGCAGCGCATCGCCATCGCCCGCGCCATCCTGCGCGACGCGCCGGTGCTGCTGCTGGACGAGGCCACCTCGGCGCTGGACGCCGAGAGCGAGCGCGCGGTGCAGCAGGCGGTCGAGGCAATGTCGGCCGACCGCACCACCATCATCGTCGCCCACCGCCTGGCCACGGTGAAGAAGGCCGACCGCATCGTCGTCTTCGACGAGGGCCGCATCGTGGCCGAGGGCACCCATGACGAGCTGGTCAAGGGCGGCGGCCTCTATGCCCGGCTGGCACGGCTGCAATTCACCGACGGAGCCGTCGACGCGGCCTGACGTGGGGGCGCGCGCGCTCTGACGTTGCGTACCGGCCGGGCAGGCGGCTTGCGGCAGCCGCCGTTTCTTTCCATCCTCGTGCCAAGAGGATGCCCGGCAAGGGCACCGGGAGGGGAGAAAAGACCATGGGCCGTTTCGCATCGGTCGCGGACCGCGATGCCATCGAACAGGAAATGCCGTGGGAGGAGCGGGGCCTGCCCGCCACCGTCTACGGCGTGCTCAGCCGCACCGCCGAGCAGCACGGGGACCGCAACGGGGTCTCGTTCCAGATCACCTCGGGGCCGAAGGACCGCGCCGAGACCCTGACCTGGCGCGAGGTGCACGCCAGGGTGACGCAGGCGGCCAACATGTTCCGCGCCCACGGCGTGCATGAGGGCGACGTGATCGCCTATGTCATGCCCAACTGCAACGAGACCGCCATCACCATGCTGGCCGGCGCCACCGCGGGGATCGTCAACCCGATCAACCCGCTTCTGGAGCCCGAGCAGATCGGCGCCATCCTGCGCGAAACCAACGCCAAGGTGGTGGTCACGCTGAAAAGCTTCCCCAAGACCGACATCGCCCAGAAGGTGGCCGAGGCGGTGAACCACGCGCCGCATGTGGCCACCGTGCTGGAGGTCGACCTGCTGCGCTATCTCGGCCCGCCGAAAAGCTGGATCGTGCCGCTGATCCGGCCCAGGAACGACAACATCCACCATGCCGATGTGTTCGATTTCCATGCCGAGGCGGCCAAGCACCGCTCCGACCGGCTGGAATTCGACGAGGTGCAGGAAGACCGCGTCGCCGCCCATTTCCACACCGGCGGCACCACCGGCATGCCGAAGGTGGCGCAGCACAAGCACTCGGGGATGATCTACAACGGCTGGCTGGGCGCGCGGCTGCTGTTCCAGCCCGATCACAACGTGATCTGCCCGCTGCCGCTGTTCCATGTCTTCGCCTGCCACGTGATCCTGATGGCGATGGTCACCTCGGGTGCGCATGTGATCTTCCCGACGCCCGCGGGCTATCGCGGCGAGGGCGTCTTCGACAATTTCTGGAAGCTGGTGGAGCGCTGGAAGGTGACCTTCGTCATCACCGTGCCCACCGCCATCGCCGCCCTGATGCAGCGCCCGGTGGACGCCGATGTCTCGACGCTGAAGACCGCGTTTTCCGGCTCCGCCCCGCTGCCGGTGGAGCTCTACAACCGGTTCGAAAAGGCCACCGACGTCACCCTGGTCGAGGGCTACGGCCTGACCGAGGCGACCTGCCTCGTCTCCTGCAACCCGCCGGACGGCAGCAAGAAGATCGGCTCGGTCGGCATTCCCTTCCCGTACACGGATGTGCGCATCCTGCATTGCGACGCCGAGGGCAATATCGGCAAGGAATGCGACGTCGACGAGGTGGGCGAGATCTGCATCTCCAACCCCGGGGTGTTCGACGGCTCGACCTATACCGAGGAGGCCAAGAACCTGGGCCTCTTCGTCGAGGGCAAGTACCTGCGCACCGGCGACCTGGGGCGGCTGGACGGCGACGGCTATCTCTACATCACCGGCCGGGCCAAGGACCTGATCATCCGCGGCGGCCACAACATCGACCCCGCCGAGATCGAAGAGGCGCTGGCCGGGCATGAGCAGGTGGCCTTTGCCGGGGCGATCGGCCAGCCCGACAGTTTCGCGGGCGAGTTGCCCTGCGCCTATGTCGAGCTGGTAGAGGGCGCCACGATCACCGCGGAGGAACTGATGGATTATGCCAAGGTGCATGTCCACGAACGCGCGGCGATCCCGAAACACATTGAAATCCTTGATGAATTGCCCAAGACCGCGGTGGGCAAGGTGTTCAAGCCCGCGCTGCGCAAGCTGGCCATCGCCCGGGTCTATGACGAAGCCTTCGCCGAGGCCGGGCACGCGGTGCGCGTGGGCGAGGTGATCGAGGACAAGAAACGCGGGCTGGTCGCCCGGCTGGTCAAGACCGGCGAGGTCGACGAGGAGGCGGTGACGCATCTGCTGGGCGAATACACCCGCCCCTGGGAATGGGCGGAGTAGGCCGGCCGCTCACATCTAATATCTTGAATATAGGTTTCTTTTCGCCTATTTTCCAAGGGAAACGGGCGCGCGGGGCGCCCGGACCTAGTTTGGGAAACCTGCCATGACCATCGACCGCGCCGTGCTGGCCCTTGCCGGCTCCATCGTCCTCATCAGCGTTCTGCTGACCGAGTTCGTCTCGGGCTATTTTGTCTGGCTGACCGTGTTCGTCGGCGCCAACCTGCTGCAATCGGCCTTCACCGGCCGCTGCCCGGCGGTGGCGATCTTCAAGAAGATGGGGCTGAAAACCGGCCAGGCCTTCGAATGAGGTTAACGCGCCTTGGGCGCGTATGAACCGGATATGACTCGGATATGAGTCCCATATGACGCCGCGCGATGCCCTCGCGCGGCGTTAACCTTTGCGCGGCACGCTGGCGGGGAAAGGAGCCCCGCCGATGATCGACCCCAAACATATCGCCGACCCCAACCCGATCCGCCCCAAGGAGGACCGCAAGCTGGGCAAGTCCGAGCTGCGGCACCTGAAGCTGGCGCAGGAGGCGGTGATGCGGCTGCACATGTTCGTATATGGCCGCGAGATGGAGGCGCTGCACTTCCCCGACGCCTGGCACGCGCTGCCCGAGCTTTACCCGGAGCAGCCGAAGAAGGTGAGGGTGACCCTGCTGCTGGAGGAGCCGGTGGCGAAGTTCTACCGCGCCAACGGGCGGGGTTACCAGGCGCTGATCAACGACGTGCTCAAGGCCTATGCGCAACTGCGGCTGGCCAAGGTGATCGAGGGGATCGAGGACCGCGGCCCGGGCGGCGAGGCGGTGTGAGCCTCACGCGCTGGCGGTTTGCATCCCGATGCTCATGAGGACCATCGCGATGAGAAAGCCGAGCAGGGCCAGCCCCAGCACCACCAGAACGAAGATCGTGAACCGGCGCCACCGGCCTTCGCTTTCGAAGAGCACCATGAAGGCGGCCCCGGCGAGGGTCAGGCCAAGGAGAATCCAGACGAGCATGGCATGCCTTTCCTGCGGTTCGGGCTGCGCCAAGCCTACCTGCTCGGCGGCGGCTGTAAAGCGGCGGGGGGAGGGGATTTTTCTGTCCGGATCGCTTGCGATCCGGGCCGCGCCCGAACCGCCCCCAGGGCGGGCGCGATTGCGCCCACCCTCGGGCCGGGCGCCGCCCTCTGTTGTGCAGGGCATCCTTGTTGACGGGCGGGGTTGAGGTTTTCACAGTGATCCCATGATCAAGGGCGTTCTGATCGACCTCTCCGGCGTGCTCTATGTAGGCGACGCGGCGCTGCCCGGCGCGGCGGAGGCGCTGGCGCGGCTGGCGGGGGCCGGGCTGCCGGCGCGCTTCGTGACCAACACAACGCGCAAGACCAAGGCGGCGCTGCTGGCGCAGTTGCACGGGCTGGGGTTCGATGTGGCGGCCGAGGACGTCTTCACCCCGGCGCAGGCGGCCTGCGACTGGCTGGCGGCGCATGGCCGCGCCCCGCATCTGCTGGTCCATCCCGGGCTGGAGCCGGATTTCGCGGATTGCGCCACGCAGGGGCCGAAGGCGGTGGTGCTGGGCGATGCGGGGGAGACCTTCGACTATGCCCGGCTGAACGCGGCGTTTCGGGCGATCGCGGGCGGGGCGCCGTTCCTGGCGCTGGCGGCGAACCGGGTGTTCAAGGATGCCGATGGCGCGCTGAGCATGGATGCGGGCGCCTTCGTCGCGGCGCTGGAATATGCCAGCGGGGAGACGGCGGAGTTGCTGGGCAAGCCCGCGCCGGCGTTTTTCGCCGCTGCGGCGGCGAGCATGGGGCTGCGGCTGCCGCAGGTGGCGATGATCGGGGACGACGCCGAGGCCGACGTGTCGGGCGCCCTGGCCGCAGGGGCCGGGGCGGGCCTGCTGGTGCGGACGGGGAAATACCGCGACGGGGACGAGGCGCGGGTGACGCCCGCACCCACCGCGGTGGTTGAGGGCATCGCCGAGGCAGTGGACTGGCTGCTGGAGGTCAGATCGCGGCCCAGTCGGTGAAGCGATAGGCGCGCGGCTGCCGGGGGCCGGGATCGCGCGTCTTGGCGAGGCGGTGTTCGGTCGGGCGTTGCATGGCGTTTCTCCTTTCCGTCAAGGACATGGGAGAGATCGCCGGGGCCTGCCAGAAATGTTTCAGGATTTGGCGGGGATGTGAGGTTTGGTTGGTTTTTCGCCCGCCCGGGCGCTTGCGTCCCGGGCGCGGCCCTCTTCGGTCTGTCGTATTATGGCAGGTTTTCAGGGCACTAGCCGTTGTGAGTCGATGTGCCGAAAGTTTCGATCACATGTTTCGCAGTTTGGAGGTTCGTAGTTGCCAAATTTCGGATGTCATCAACTGAGAAAACGGCCTCCTCGAATGCGGTTCCATTTTTTATGGCGTCACGGCTAAAGAAGCGACACCGTAACTGGTTATCCTCTGTCTTTTCCCAAATTCCATGTGCGAAGAAATCTCGAAGTTTTATGGCCATTTCGACTTCGGATGCGAAATCCGCGATCCATCTGTCTTGGCCGTTTTGCTCTTCGTAGAGCTTCTGGAAGCTCCCTAAACGCCCTTTGAAGCCCTGCTTGGCAATTTCAATGAATTTCTTGGAATGTGCAGAATTGTAACCGCTTTCCGACGGTGGTCCGCCCAAAAGCCTGATCGTGGCCCTAAGAACTTCGTGTTCCAAAAGAGAGAATGTTGAGACGACTTTGCCAATCGCGGCAAAGTCGTCTTGTGAAAGTTGCTACGCCGCCTCAGTTCCTCCCACGGCGACCGCCTCAGCGGGTGAACTTCTTGTACTTCACCCGCGTCGGCTCCACGCTGTCGGGGCCGAGGCGGCGGATCTTGTCCTGCTCATAGGCCTCGAAGTTGCCCTCGAACCATTCCACGTGGGCCTCGCCCTCGAAGGCCAGGATGTGGGTACACAGCCGGTCGAGGAAGAAGCGGTCGTGCGAGATGATCACGGCGCAGCCGGCGAAATCTTCCAGCGCCGCTTCCAGCGCCTGCAGGGTTTCGACGTCGAGGTCGTTGGTCGGTTCGTCCAAGAGCAGCACGTTGCCGCCCGAGCGCAGCAGCTTGGCCATGTGCACCCGGTTGCGCTCGCCGCCCGAGAGCATGCCGACCTTTTTCTGCTGGTCGCCACCCTTGAAGTTGAAGGCCGAGCAATAGGCGCGGGAGTTCACCTCGGCATCGCCCAGCTGGATGATGTCCAGCCCGTCCGAGACCTCTTCCCATACCGTCTTGTCGGCGTCGAGCGCGTCGCGCGACTGGTCGACATAGGACAGCTCAACCGTGTCGCCGAAGGTGATGGCGCCCTCGTCGGGCTGCTCCTGCCCGGTCAGCATGCGGAACAGGGTGGACTTGCCGGCGCCGTTGGGGCCGATCACGCCCACGATGCCGCCGGGCGGCAGGGCAAAGGTCAGGTCCTCGATCAGCAGGCGGTCGCCGTAGCCTTTCTTGAGGTTCTCGACCTCGATCACCTTGGAGCCCAGGCGCGGGCCGTTGGGGATGATGATCTGGGCGCGGGAGAGCTTTTCGCGCTCGGACTGGTTGGCCATTTCCTCGTAGGCGTTGATCCGGGCCTTGGACTTGGCCTGGCGGGCCTTGGCGCCGGCGCGGATCCATTCCAGTTCGCGCTCCAGCACCTTCTGGCGGGACTTGTCCTCGCGTTGTTCCTGCTCCAGGCGCTTGGCCTTCTGCTCCAGCCAGGCGGAGTAGTTGCCCTCGTAGGGGATGCCGCGGCCGCGGTCGAGTTCCAGGATCCAGCCGGTGATATCGTCGAGGAAATAGCGGTCGTGGGTGACGATCAGGCAGGTGCCCTTGTAATCGATCAGGTGCTTCTGCAGCCAGGCGATGGTCTCGGCGTCGAGGTGGTTGGTCGGTTCGTCCAAGAGCAGCATGTCGGGCGCTTCGAGCAGCAGCTTGCACAGCGCCACGCGGCGTTTCTCGCCGCCCGAGAGGGATTCGACCGGCGCGTCGTCGGGCGGGCAGCGCAGGGCCTCCATGGCGACGTCGATCTGGCTGTCGAGGTCCCACAGGTTCTCGGCGTCGATCTGGTCCTGCAGGGCGGTCATCTCTTCCATCAGCTCGTCCGAGTAATCCTCGGCGATCTGCATGGCGATCTCGTTGAACCGGTCGAGCTTGGCCTTCTTCTCGGCCACGCCCAGCATGACGTTCTCGCGCACCGAGAGACCGGCGTCGAGCTCGGGTTCCTGCGGCAGGTAGCCGACCTTGGCGCCCTTGGCCGCCCAGGCCTCGCCGGTGAAGTCCTTGTCGATGCCGGCCATGATGCGCAGCAGCGTCGACTTACCGGCGCCGTTGGGGCCGACGACGCCGATCTTGACGCCGGGCAGGAAGGACAGGCGGATGTTTTCAAAGCATTTCTTGCCGCCGGGATAGGTCTTGGAGACACCATCCATGTGATAGACGTATTGATACGATGCCATTGGGCCGCCTCTTTGCTCGGAAACTCTGGGTTGGGGGCCACAGATAGCGATTTAGCTGGACAAGGGCAATGTGGCGCGGGATAGGCTGGGGCCCGATTTTTCGGGGAGGGAAACGGCACATGAGGCAGGGCTGGCCCGTGGCGCGGGCAGGGCAGGAGATCGGCCTTCTGGGCGGGTCCTTCGATCCGCCCCATGCGGGGCATGCGCATATCACCCGCGAGGCGCTGAGGCGGTTCGGCCTCGACCGGGTGTGGTGGCTGGTCAGCCCCGGCAACCCGTTGAAGCCCGAGGGGCCCGCGCCGCTGGACAAGCGGATGGCGGCGGCGCGGGCCGTGATGCGGCACCCGCGGGTCGAGGTCACCGACCTGGAGGCGCGGATCGGCACGCGCTACACCGCCGAGACGCTGGCCGCGCTCAAGGCGCAATATCCCGGCGTGCGCTTCGTCTGGCTGATGGGGGCGGACAACCTGGCGGGGTTCCATCGCTGGGATCGCTGGGAATGGATCATGGAGAACGTGCCCATCGGCGTGCTGGCCCGGCCCGGCCTGAGCCTGGCGGCGCGGCGGTCAAAGGCGGCGCTGCGCTACCGCGCCTGGCAGGTGCCGCCGCGGGGGCTGGGGCGCCGGGTTGCGCCGGCCTGGTGCTTCGTCGATGTGCCCATGGTGGACATCTCGTCCACCGCGATCCGGGCGCGTGGCGAGTGGCGGCGCTGAGCGGCGCGGGAAAGCGTCGCGCGGCACGTGACAACGCTTGCCGCACGGGCGGCGATTTGCTTCACTTCGGTCCATGACGAAGGCATTTCGGAAGGTCTCGCGCCGCTGGTTTCTGGGCGGCTTGATGGCGGGCGGCGCGGGGACCGCGCTGGCCGGGCCGCCGGCGGCCTCGATCCGGCCCGCGCCGCGCCCGGGCGACATCCGCAAGTTGGCCGTCGCCGGCGCGGAGGACCTGATCGCCGAGGCCCGGCTGAGCGGCAAGGTCGGGTTCGCCGTGGCCGACGCGCGCAGCGGCGAGATGCTGGAGGCCCACAACCCCCTTCTGGGCCTGCCCCCGGCCAGCGTGACCAAGGCGGTGACCGCGCTTTACGCGCTGGAGACGCTGGGGGCGGAGTACCGTTTCCGCACGCGGCTGGTGGGGACCGGGCCGGTGGTGGGCGGCGAGCTGAAAGGCGACCTGGTGCTGGTGGGGGGCGGCGATCCCACGCTGAACACCGACATGCTGGGCGACCTGGCGGCCCGGCTGAAGGCGGCTGGAGTGCATGCGGTGAAGGGGCGGTTCCTCTATCACGCGGGCGCGCTGCCCGCGCTGCGGGCCATCGATCCCGGCCAGCCCGATCACGTCGGCTACAACCCCGCGATCTCGGGGCTGAACCTGAATTTCAACCGGGTGCATTTCGAATGGCGCCGGGCCGCCAGCGGTTACACCGTCACCATGGATGCACGCGCGCAGCGCTACCGTCCGGAGGTCAGCATGGCCGACATGCAGGTGGTGAGCCGCGACATGCCGGTCTACACCTATTCCTCCAAGGGTGGGATCGACCACTGGACCGTGGCCAGCGGCGCGCTGGGCAAGGGCGGGGCGCGCTGGCTGCCGGTGCGCCGGCCCGCGCTGTACGCCGCCGAGGTGTTCCAGACTCTGGCGCGGTCGCATGGCATCGCGCTGGGCCGGCCGGCCGAGGCGCGGGCGGTTTCCGAAGGCACGCTGCTGGCCGAGATGGAGAGCGAACCCCTGCGCGAGGTCCTGCGCGGGATGCTGAAATATTCCACCAACATCACCGCCGAGGCGGTCGGCCTGACGGCAAGCCTGGCGCGCGGCAAGCGGGTGACCAGCCTCGCCGCCTCGGGCCGCGAGATGAGCGCCTGGCTGGCCGGGCGGCTGGGCACGCGCAAGGCGGCCTTCGTCGATCACTCCGGCCTCGGCGGCGGCTCGCGGCTGAGCGCGGGCGACATGGTGCGCGCGCTGGCGGCGGTTGGGCCGGAGGGGCCGCTGAAGCCGATCCTGAAGGATGTCTACTTGCGCGACGAGAACGGCCGGGCGCTGAAGACCCACCCCGTGAAGATCAGGGCCAAGACCGGGACGCTGAATTTCGTCTCGGCGCTGGCGGGCTATGTCACCTGCGCGGACGGGCGCGAGCTGGCCTTTGCCGTCCTGACCGCCGATACCGACCGGCGGGCCGAGATCGAACCCGAGGACCGCGAGCGCCCGGAGGGCAGCCGCGCCTGGATCCGGCGCTCGCGCGCGATGCAGCTGGACCTGGTGGAGCGCTGGGCGACGCTCTACGCGGGCTGAGGTCAGAGGGTCATGTGCCGCGCCCGCGCGCCGCGCTCGATGGCGGCGGCGTTGAGGCGGCTGATGTCCAGCTCGTAGCGGATCTCTTCCAGCAGGCGCAGCTCGGGCTCCATCAGCTGGCCGTCAGCGGCGGCCACGTCGCAGGCCATGGCATAGGCGGTCTCGTAGAGCTTTTCTGGCAGGGCCTCGCGCACCAGGCCGAAGAGGGCGTCGAGCCCGTCCTCCTCCTCGAGCAGGTCGAACACGCTCTGCGCCACGACCTGGATGCGGTCGATGTCGTAATCGTGAAACACGGGCAGGTGGTTCACGATGCGCTGGATGGTCATCAGTTCGGCCGTGCGGATATGTTCGTCCGAGGCCGAGACGGCCATCATCACGGCGACCAGGCTGTCCTGCGGGGTAAGGAGTTGGGGCTGGGACAATTCGGCTTCCTCCGGCTGGGTGCGCGGCGCACAATATTGACGCGGAGGCGGGGGGGCAATAGGTAGCGGGCCGAGCCGTGGCATGGGGCCGCGGCGCTATTCGAAAGCGTTTTGTCATGTCCGATCTGCGCGAAGCCGCGATGTCTTCGAAAGCCTGGCCCTTTGAAGAGGCGCGGAAACTGCTGAAACGCTATCAGAAGGCGCCGCCCGAGAAGGGCTATGTCCTGTTCGAGACCGGCTACGGCCCGTCGGGCCTGCCGCATATCGGCACCTTCGGCGAGGTGGCGCGCACCACCATGATCCGCCGCGCCTTCGAGGCGATCAGCGACATCCCGACGCGGCTGATCTGTTTCTCGGACGACATGGACGGCATGCGCAAGGTGCCCGACAACGTGCCCAACACCGAGATGCTGCACGAGCATCTGCAAAAGCCGCTGACCAGCGTCCCCGACCCGTTCGGCGAATACGACAGCTTCGGCGGGCACAACAATGCCATGCTGCGCCGGTTCCTGGACACCTTCGGGTTCGAATACGAGTTCTACTCGGCCACCGAGTTCTACAAGTCGGGCCAGTTCGACGAGGTGCTGCTGCGCGCGGTGGAATGCTATGACGACATCATGGCGGTGATGCTGAAGAGCCTGCGCGAGGAGCGGCAGCAGACCTACTCGATCTTCCTGCCCATCCACCCCGAGACCGGCCGGGTGCTCTATGTGCCCATGAAGGAGGTCAACCCCAAGGACGGCACGGTGACCTTCGACGACGAGGACGGGCGGGAATGGACGCTGCCGGTCACCGGCGGCAACGTGAAATTCCAGTGGAAGCCCGATTTCGGCGCGCGCTGGGCGGCGCTGGGCGTCGATTTCGAGATGTACGGCAAGGACCATTCCACCAACACACCGATCTACGACCGGATCTGCGAGATCCTGGGCGGCAAGAAGCCCGAGCATTTCGTCTATGAGCTGTTCCTCGACGAGAACGGCGAGAAGATCTCGAAGTCCAAGGGCAACGGCATCTCGATCGACGAGTGGCTGACCTATGCCTCGTCCGAGAGCCTGTCCTACTTCATGTATCAGAAGCCGAAGACGGCCAAGCGGCTTTATTTCGACGTGATCCCCAAGGCGGTGGACGAATACCATCAGCAGCTGCGCGCCTTCCCGACGCAGGACGCCAAGGCGCAGGTCAACAACCCGGTCTGGCACATCCACAACGGCAAGCCGCCGGAATCGAAGATGGTGGTGCCCTTCGCGATGCTGCTGAACCTGGCCTCGGTGGCCGGCGCCACCGATAAGAGCGGGCTGTGGGGCTTCATCCGGCGCTACGCGCCCGAGGCGAGCCCCGAGACGCATCCGGACCTCGACCAGGCGGCGGAATTCGCGGTGCGCTATTTCCGCGATTTCGTGGCGCCCGAGCGCCAGTTCCGCCTGCCCACCGCGCAGGAGCGCGCGGCGATGGAGGACCTCTCGGCGCGGCTGAAGGCCTGGGAGGGCGGTCTGGATGCCGAGGAACTGCAGTCGCTGGTCTTCGCCGTCGGCAAGGACCACGGGTTCGAGCCGCTGCGCGACTGGTTCAAGGCGCTTTACGAGGTGCTGCTGGGCGCCAGCCAGGGGCCGCGCTTCGGCGGCTTCGTCGCGCTTTACGGCATCGACGAGACCGTGGCGCTGATCGAGAAGGGCCTGAAAGGCGAGCTGGCGGCCTGAGCCGCACCCGTCTTTCCAGCTGCGATTCCCATGACATGCAGAAGGCCGGCCGCGGATGCGCGCCGGCCTTCCGTTACGGTGGGTTAAGGCCGGCTTCACCTTTCCCTGCTAGCCCTGAACCCCGGCCGGGCCGCGTGGTCCGGTTTCTCCAAGCAGAGTGACTGACAATCGAGCGGAGCTGTGACGCCCGGCCCGTCGGGCTGCGCGCGGCGGCCCGGGCGCGGTGTGCGCAACAGGAAAGGGGTTTCGATGAACAAGGCCATTACCGATGGGATCGTCTTCATGCCGCCGGCCTTCGCGGACGGGCTGGGCGCCTGGTCCAGCCAGAACGGCACGCCCGGCTCGGCGACCTATGCCAATGACAGCAACGCCGCGCTGGTTTCGGCCGACGCGGATTTCGGCGGCTGCCTGGAGCTGATCAAGACCGATGCCACGCAGAAGCTGCGCTACATGGGCGAGACGCCGGTCCTGCCGGGCTGCTACCTTCGGGTGACGGCGCGGGTGAAGGCGGTCAGCGGCAACCTGCCGGGCGTGCGCATCGCGGCCTACGCGGTGGACGGAAGCGGCGCGCATGTGGCGGGGCTGACCGAGACCGGCCCCACGGTCACGCTGACCTCCTATGGCGAGGTGGTGACGGTGACGGCGATCCTGGGCACCGGCTCGCGCGGCGGCGTGGACATGGCTTGGAATCCGGGCGTGGCGGGCGCGCATATCGGGCTGGATCTGACCGGGGCGACCGGCGGCGTTGTCCGGATCGACGACATCGAGATCGAGGACGCCACGGGCGTCTTCCACCGCAAGCTGATGGACTGGGTCGACGTGCGCGACTACGGCGCCAAGGGCGACGGCAGCACCGACGACAGCGCCGCCTTCGAGGCGGCGGATGCGGCGGCGGGCGGGCGCGAGGTGCTGGTCTCGGCCGGCAGCTATTTCCTGGGCGACCACGTGACCTTCGAAAGTCCGGTGCGGTTCGAGGGCACGGTGAGCATGCCTGCGGGCAAGCGGCTGACGCTGACCCGGAATTTCGACCTGCCGGCCTATGCCGACGCCTTCGGCGACGAGCTGGAGGGGTTCAAGCGCGCGCTGGCGGCGCTGTTGAACTATTCCGACCATGACGGGCTGGACATGAAGGGCCGCCGCCTCGACCTGGACGAACCGGTCGACGTGCAGGCGGCGGTGGGCAACAAGACCACCCATGCCATCCGCGCGGTGATCCGCAACGGTCAGTTCAACGCGCTGGACAGCACCAGCTGGAACACCGCGACGGTGACCTCGCAGGCCAGCTATTCCACCGCCAACCCGACGCAGCTGAGCAACGTGGGGAACGTGGCCAACATCCCCGTCGGCGCGCTGGTCGAGGGGGTGGGCGTGGGCCGCGAGGTCTATGTCCGGTCCAAGAACGTGGGGGCGGGGACGGTGACGCTCAGCCAGCCGCTCTTCGACGCGGTGGGCACGCAGAGCTACACCTTCCGGCGGTTCCGCTACATCCTCGATTTCAGCGGCTTCGACTCGCTCAGCAAGTTCGTGCTGTCGGATATCGAGTTCCAGTGCAACGGGCGGGCCAGCGGCGTGATGCTGGCGCCCGACGGGCTGATCTTCCATGTTCGCGACTGTTTCTTCACCAAGCCCAAGGACCGCGGGCTGAGCTCGCCCGGGCGGGGCTGCCAGGGGATGCTGGTGGACCGCTGCCAGTTCCTGTCGGACGAGCAGGGGGTGCGCTCGCAGGATCGCAGCTCGATCGCGCTGAACAGCAACGCCAACGACGTCAAGCTGCGCGACAACCGGGTGGTGATGTTCGCGCATTTCGCGGTGATGGGCGGCAGCGGCCATATCATCTCGACCAACCACTGGTTCCAGGGCGACGGCGAGAGCAACGCGGTGCGCCAGGCCGGGCTGGTTCTGACCTCGACCAACGTCAAGACCACGGTGACCGGGAACTACATCGACAACAATTTCATCGAGTGGAGCAACGAGCACGACGCCGAGCCCGATCACAACAACGAGCTGAGCTTCGGCGGGCTGACCATCACCTCCAACATCTTCATGGCCAGCGACGTGGCCAACTGGTTCCGCTGGATCGTAATCAAGCCGGTGGGCACGGGGCATTACATCCAGGGGCTGAACGTCTCGGGCAACGTGTTCAAGTCCACGATCAACAACGTGCAGCGGGTCGAGCGGGTGGACAGCACCTATGCCGGGCTGGACATGAGCCGCGCGCGCAACGTGATCGTCGAGGGCAACGCCTTCAACGGGGTCGACCAGGTGATCAGCAATCCGGTGACGCAGCAGTTCGACATCAACACCAACAGCTCGGTCTGGAACTGCGATTTCGCGGGCCTCCTGCCCTTCGGCGGGCAGGCACGGCTGGCGACGGCGGTGGTGGCGGAGAACGCGATCCGCAACGGCGCGAACAACCAGGTCTTTTCCATGCCCTATACCGCGCCCGCGCAGGGCGCGTCCAAGTCGGTCATCGCGCTGCACTGGCCCGAGGCCGTGCGCGGGCGGATGCAGGTCACGGCGCGGATCGACAACCCGATCTGATCGGCGTGATGTCCGGCGGGAGGTCCGGCCGGCGGGCCTCTCTCACCCCGGCAGATCGGCGGGGGTCAGGCGGTAGGCCCTTCCGAAGCCGGCGTTGAGATGGGCGGCCTCGACCGCGAAGCGCAGGAAGTGGAAATCCGCGAAATCGACATAGAGCTTGGCCTTGGGATGGCCGACTAGGTAGTGCGCGCGCAACGCGTGATGCGCCGCCGTGCCGCGCTCGACGAACCCGGCGCGGGCCTGGAGCGTCAGGCGCGGGTGCGTCAGCGGGTCCCCCTTCGGACCCGGCTCGCCCACCAGCAGCGAACAGGCCGGGTTTGCTCGCAGCGCCGCGGTATGCGCGGCGAGGTCGGACACCAGGCTGACCGGCGCGCCGTCTGGGGCCAGGCCCAGCGCGATGCGGGTGACGAAGGGGGCGCCGGTGGCCGGTTCGATCACCCCCAGAGCCGCGCTTTGGGCGCTGGTCAGAAGGCGGCGGGCCTCGGCGCGGGCGTCGTCGTCGGCGGGGTGGATCGGGGGTTGGCTTGGCATGGCGGGGCTCGGTCTTTTCACCTATGATGGCCTGCGGGGCGGGATTTGCCCAGAGGGTGCGCCCCCGGAAGTGATTTGCAGGAAGGAGAGAGCGATGCGCGTTTTGCTCGCGGTGATGGCGATGGCGTTGATGGCAGGCACGGCCGGTGCCGAGGAACTGGAGGTGAAAATCCGCAAGGACCGTCCCACGGTCACGGTGCAGACCGAAAGCGGCCCGGTCGAGATCCGGCGCATTCAGGATACCGAGCACCATGTCACCGGCGAATGGGCCCGCACCTCGCGCCCCTGTCCGCCCTTCTGCATCCAGCCGATGACCCCCGCCCCCGGCGTCACCACCATCGGGGAGCTGGAGTTGCTGGACATGCTGGAGGATCCCGAGGCCATCGTGCTGGATAGCCGCACCCCGGACTGGTTCGTGAAGGGCTCTATCCCCGGGGCGGTGAACATGCCCTACACCCAGGCCGCCGACCGGCTGGGCGAGCTGGGCTGCACGCTGGATTTCGACGGGTTCATCTGCGAGGACGTGCCGCGCGTGGCGCTGTTCTGCAACGGGGCCTGGTGCGGCCAGTCGCCCACCGCCATCCGGCGGATGATCGAGGCGGGCTTCCCGGCCGACCGCCTGTATTACTACCGCGGCGGCATGCAGGCCTGGCGGGTGCTGGGACTGACGGTGACCGACCCGGCGGAGTAGGCGCCTATCGGCGGAACCGGCCCGCGATGCCGCAATCGTAGGGCCGGCCCGAGGGCAGGCGGCAGAACTGCGCGAAGAAGCCCTCGGGCAGCCTGTCGTAGCCGGGCAGGAGGTTTTCCTCTTCCAGCCGGTCGAGATGGTCGGAACAGGTGGAGATGTAATAGGCCTCGGTGCGCCAGTCGTCCTGGTACCACTGGTCAAAGGCCAAGGCGGTGGCGATGCCGATATCGTCATGCTCCGCCATCGCCGCCGCGAAGCGGGCGGTGATGTCGGTGTAATGCGCGATCTCGCCGAGCGCCTCCCAGGCGGCCGGGTCGCCCTGCTGCCGGAGTTGCCAGGCATAGAGCGTGGCGATCGCCTGGGCGTCGGCCTCCATCGCGAAGACCAGCCGGGCGGATTCCTGCATGTCGAGGCGGGGAGAGGGGCAGAAGCCGCGGGAGAACTGCTCGATATGCCGCAGCTCGTGGACCAGGATGGCGATGCGCGCGCCCTCGGGCAGGTCGCGGCGCAGGACGATCCGGTTGCTGCGGGGTTCGAAATAGCCGCGCGCCTCCATCGGCTGGTCCGACAGGCAGAGCGCCGCGCCCGACCCGCGCCAGGCGGCGATCAGCAGGTCGGGCTGCGGGGCCAGGGCCTCGATCCGGTCGAGCAGCGCGGCAAGCGCGGCCGCGTCGGGCGAGGCGGCGGGTTGGCCCGGATGCAGGCAGGCGGCGTCGGATTGCGCTGTCGTAATCGGGGACGTCGCGTCGGGCAAGGGCGACGATGCCCAGCCCGACAGGGCCGGAAGGCATAGCAGCAGGAAGGCAAATGCGCGCGCAACCATGGGGTCAGCCTAGCCGCGCATGGCCCTGTCGCCTAGGAAAAAACACGCCGGCCGGGCGAGGTCAGAACCGGTGCCAGAGGCCGATTTTCAGACCTTGCGTTTCCTCGCCTGCCAGCCCTGCCTTCAGCCCGATTTCCAGGTAGGTCCCGCTGCGCCCCAGCCGCCGCACGTAGGAGGGCACGAGGCGAAGATAGGGGTCTGCGCCGGGATAGTCGCCGGACTGGACCTGCAGGATCAGCATCTGGCCCGGGCGGGGCTTGAGGCCCAGCGTCAGGTCGGCCTTCAGCGCGGCGTTGCGATCGTCCAGCCGGTATTCGACAAAGCTGTCCAGCGCGGCCCAGCCCGGGCCCAGGGCGGTTTCCAGGCCGCGGCCCCAAGACAGCCCGGGACGCAGCAGCGCCTGCGACTGCATCCCGTCCGCGCCCATGCCGCCCAGCCCGAATTCCAGGGCGAAGCGGTGCCGGCCGCGGCCGTCGTCGAGGGCGCGGCGAAAAAACAGGATCGCGCTCCAGTCGCCGTAGCGGTCGCCCCGCCCGGCATCCAGGCCCAGGGTCCGTGCCCGGCCCAGCCCGAATTCGCCGTAGACCGCGCTGTAGCCCGAGACGGGCCGGCCGGCGCGGGCGCGATCCTCGGTCACGCTGTGCGACAGCGACAGGAAGCCCGTGCCCGCCTCGCGCGGCCAGGGGCCGGGCTGGGCGGGGCCGGCACTCAGCGCAAGGGCCAGACCCAGGACGGCGGCGTGGGATCGCATCGCTCCACTCCTTTGCGCCCAGTTTTTCGGCAGCACGGTTAATGACGTGTTAACGCGGGGGCAGCGTGGCAGCGGAAAGGGGCGGCGGTAGAAAAATGGCTGCACGCGGGCCGGAATTCCGTTATGCTGCGATGCAGCGAAAACCGGGCGGAGGCAGCCATGGCCGGCACCATCATCACCATTGCGCAGCAGAAGGGCGGTTCGGGCAAGACGACGCTGGCGGTCAACCTGGCCGTGGCGTTCCGGCGGGCGGGGCGCTCGGTCGCGCTGCTGGACACCGATCCGCAGGGCAGCCTGGGCCGCTGGTTCATGACCCGGGTCGAGCGGCTGGGCGATCCCGGGCTGGAATTCTCCACCGCCTCGGCCTGGGGCGTGGGCTATGAGACGGGCAAGCTGGCGAGGGATTACGACATCGTTCTGATCGACACCCCGCCCAAGGCCGACAGCGACCTGCGCCCGGCGCTGCGCGCGGCGTCGCAGGTGCTGGTGCCGGTGGCCGGTTCCCATGTGGACCTCTGGGCCACCGAGGGGGTGCTGGACCTGGCCCGCCGCGAAGGCCGCCCCGTCACCATGGTGCTCAACCGCATCCGGCCCGGCACGCGGCTGGGCGCCGAGGTGGCCGCGGCCGCCGCGGAAATGGAGGCCGCGCTGGCCGCCGCGACCCTGGCCAACCGGGTGGCCTATGCCGAGACGCTGGGCCAGGGGCTGGGCGTGCTGGAAGCGGTCCGCAAGGGCCCTGCCTGCGCCGAGATCGAGGCGCTGGCCGCGGAAATCGGCGGGGCGCTGGCTTCCTGACCTGTGTCAAAGTCGCGCACCCTGCGCCGTGCCATGATCGGCCCGACAATCAGGAGGGTTAACAATGTACAAGAACATTCTCGTTCCCATCGCGCTGGACCACGGCCCCAAGAGCGGCGAGGCGCTGGCGGTGGCACGGGCACTGCGGGCCGAGGGCGGCAAGATCACCGCGCTGACGGTGATGGAGGCGATCCCGCCCTACGTCTCGCAATACCTGCCCGCCGACCAGGAGGCCCGCGCCCGCGAAGAGGCCCACGCGGCGCTGCTGGCCGATCTGGGCGGCGAAGGGGACGTGAAGGCCGACGTGGTGACTGGCCATGCCGGGCGCACCATCCTGGAATACGCCGAAGAGAAGGGCATGGACCTGATCGTGATCGCTTCGCACCGCCCGGGGCTGCAGGACTATTTCCTGGGCTCGACCGCGGCGCGGGTCGTCCGTCACGCGCCCTGCGCGGTGCATGTGGTGCGCTGACGCGCCCGGCCCGCGGCAAGAGGACGCCTTTCGCCGGGGCGCCCCGGGCATGTAATGGTATCACATTACATGCCCGGAGGACGACCATGCACCCATCCCGACGGCCCGCTGGATGCGGCGGGCGCAGCCCCGAGCGGCAACGCCGCCACCAGCATGACCAGAGCGTGTTTCACACCCTGCTGCGCCGCCATCACGAACTGGACCGGCAGGTCGAGGACCTGCCCAACGGCATCCGCGCCGTGACCACCGCCAGCGCGCCAGACCTGGTGGCGCTGCTGCACGATCACGCGGAACAGATGCACCGCCGGCTGCAGGAGGGCTTCGGCCTGCGCCACTGGGACCCGGCTTTTGCCGAGATATTCGCCCAGAAGGACAAGGTGCGGATGACCCTCGCCCGCACCGAGAACGGCGTCATCGCCGAGGAAACCAGCGATGACCCGAACGTTGTGAAACTGATCCGGGCGCATGGGGCGGTGGTTACGGGATTCGTCCGCGACGGCGGGCGGGCCGCCGCGCAGCCCAGCCCGCTGCCGCCGGATTACGTCCGGGTTTTGGGCTAGACAGGCGCCCGGCGCCCCGCCAAGCTGAATGCAGCGATCAAGGAGGGCCCGATGCCGACCATATCCCAAGACGCCCAGCTTCAGACCGTCATCACCACGTTCGAGACCACGCCCGGCACCTGCCAGGACCTGCTGGAGGCCCTGCAGGACGCCTATGAGCAGTTCATCTCGAAACAGCCCGGCTTCATCGGGGCGGGGCTGCATGTGAACGACGCGCAGACGCGCATCGCCAACTACTCGCAATGGCAAAAGCGCGAGGATTTCCAGGCCATGCTGCGCAGCGACGAGATGCGCGCCCGCAACCGCAGGATCAACGAGCTCTGCAAGAGCTTCGAGCCGGTCATGTACGACGTGGTCGGAAGCTTCAACTGAGGACCTCCATGCCACTCGTCGAACCGTTGAGCGAAGAGCAGATGGACCCCGGGCTGCGCGCGGAGGTGCAGTTTTTCAAGGGGCCGCTGGGGGTGATCCCCAACTCGGTGCGCACCATGGCCCACCGCCCGGCGATCGCCCGCGCCTTTACCGAGCTCAACATCGCGGTGATGACCGACTACGGCGCGGTCACGCCAGAGTTCAAGCGGCTGCTGGGCTATGTCTCCAGCTTCGCCTCGGGCTGCCTGTATTGCCAGGCGCATATGATCCTGGCATCGGAACGCTTCGGCGCCTCCGAGGCGCGGCTGAACGACGTCTTCGATTTCGAGGGCAGCCCGCATTTCACCGAGGCCGAGAAGGCCGCGCTGGCCTTTGCCCAGGCGGCCACGCAGGTGCCCAACAGCGTGACGCAAGAGATCGGCGCGCGGCTGCGGGCGCACTGGCCCGAAGAGGCGATCGTCGAGATCATGGGGGTGGTGGCGCTGTTCGGCTATCTCAACCGATGGAACGATTCCATGGGCTCGGCGCTGGAGGACCTTCCGCGCACGAAGGGCGAGGAACGGCTGGCCGAGGCCACCGGCTGGCAGGTGGGCAAGCACGTTCCGGACTGAGCGTGAAGACCGGCGGCGCTGGGCACGGCGCCTTCGGTGCGTTGCTGTCCGGGAAATGGTGGAGCCGAGGGGAATCGAACCCCTGACCTCGTCATTGCGAACGACGCGCTCTCCCAACTGAGCTACGGCCCCACGACAGGTTTCAAATGAGCGGTTTTTTCGTTCGCGTCAAGAGGGCGGCTCATCCCGGCACAGCGTGCGCAGTTCGTCCTTGGCGCGCTCCAGGATCGCCTTCTGCCCGGGGTCGAGGCCGCGGCCGGCGCGGTTGATGTAGAAATTCAGCATGGACATGGCGGATTGCAGCACCGTGCCCTTGCGCCGCGTGCTGTCCTCGGCCGAGCG
>JBNGCX010000059.1:0-22947 GCA_049974865.1 Paracoccaceae bacterium | reverse complement strand
GCCCCTCGCGCTCCCCGGAGTATTTGGGCCAAGAAGAAGGGGGCGGGGCTGTGAGCCGGGTGTATCTGGACTGGAACGCCACCGCGCCGCTGCGGCCCGAGGCAAGGGCGGCGATGATCGCGGCGATGGACGTGGTGGGGAACCCCTCGTCCGTGCACGCCGAGGGGCGCGCCGCCAAGGCGCTGGTCGAGAAGGCGCGCGCGCAGGTGGCGGCCGCCTTCGGGGCCGAGGGGGCGGATGTGGTTTTCACCTCGGGCGCGACCGAGGCGGCGGCGCTGGCGCTGGCCGGGCGCGGGCTGCACGGCAGCCCGGTGGAGCATGACGCGGTGGGCGCCTGGGTGGAGCCGGACCTGCCGGTGACGCCCGAGGGCCGCGTCGAGGTGGCCGAGCCCGCGCGGAGCGTTCTGCAACTGGCCAATTCCGAGACCGGGGTCGTGCAGCAGCTGCCCGAGGGGCTGGCGCTGAGCGACATGACACAAGCGTTCGGCAAGCTGCCGCTGGCCTTCAACTGGTCGGGCGCCGACATGGCGCTGATCTCGGCGCACAAGCTGGGCGGGCCCAAGGGCGTGGGCGCGCTGGTGCTGAAGCGCGGCCTCGATGTCGAGGCGCGCATTCGCGGCGGCGGGCAGGAGATGGGGCGCCGCTCGGGCACCGAGAACGTGATCGGGATCGCGGGCTTCGGCGCCGCGGCCGAGCGGGCAGCGCGCGACCTGGCCGAGGGCCTCTGGGAGCCGGTGGCGGAAAAGCGCGATTTGCTGGAGACGGCCATTGCAGACGGCGCGAAACAGACTATTTTTGTCGGAAAAGGGGCGGCGCGCCTCCCCAACACCAGTTGCATGGTCACGCCCGGCTGGAAGGGCGAGACCCAGGTGATGCAGATGGACCTGGCCGGTTTCGCGGTTTCCGCGGGCTCGGCCTGTTCCAGCGGAAAGGTGAAACCCAGCCGGGTGCTCGAGGCGATGGGGTTCGACGCGGATGCGGCGGCCTCGGCGCTGCGGGTGTCGATCGGCCCCGGGACGACAGAGGACGAGATCCTGCGCTTTGCCGAGACCTGGCTGGCGCAGCATGCGAAATTCCGGGCCCGCGCGGCCTGAGACGGGAAAAGAACGGGAGACCGATATGTCTACGGTGCAGGAAACGGAGATCCGCGAAGGGGTCGACCGCGAAACGGTGGAAACCGTCCAGTCGATGGCCGGCAAGTACAAGCATGGCTGGGAGACCGAGATCGAGATGGAATACGCCCCCAAGGGGCTGACCGAGGACATCGTCCGGCTGATCTCGGAAAAGAACGAAGAGCCCGAGTGGATGACCGAATGGCGCCTGGCCGCCTATCGCCGCTGGGTGCAGATGGACGAGCCGGACTGGGCGATGCTGGACTACCCGGAAATCGATTTCCAGGACCAGTATTACTATGCCCGCCCGAAATCGATGCAGCAGAAGCCGAAATCGCTGGACGAGGTCGACCCCAAACTGCTGGCCACCTATGAAAAGCTGGGCATCCCGCTGAAGGAGCAGATGATCCTGGCCGGCGTCGAGGGCGCCGAGGAGGCCCCGGCCGAGGGCCGCAAGGTGGCCGTGGACGCGGTGTTCGACTCGGTTTCGGTCGGCACCACCTTCCAGGAAGAACTGAAGAAGGCCGGCGTCATCTTCTGCTCGATCTCCGAGGCGATCAAGGAGCACCCCGAGCTGGTCAAGAAATACCTCGGCTCCGTGGTGCCGGTCAGCGACAACTACTATGCCACCCTGAACTCGGCCGTGTTCTCGGACGGCTCGTTCGTCTACGTGCCGCCGGGGGTGCGCTGCCCGATGGAGCTGAGCACCTATTTCCGCATCAACGCCGAGCAGACCGGCCAGTTCGAGCGCACGCTGATCATCGCCGACAAGGGCTCTTACGTGTCCTACCTCGAGGGCTGCACCGCGCCGCAGCGCGATATCGCGCAGCTGCACGCCGCGGTGGTTGAGATCATCGTCGAGGAAGACGCCGAGGTGAAATACTCCACCGTGCAGAACTGGTTCCCGGGCGACGAGAACGGCAAGGGCGGCATCTACAACTTCGTCACCAAGCGTGCCGATTGCCGCGGCGACCGCGCCAAGGTGATGTGGACCCAGGTGGAGACCGGCTCTGCCGTGACCTGGAAATACCCCTCCTGCATCCTGCGCGGCGACGACAGCCAGGGCGAGTTCTACTCGATCGCCATCACGAACAACTACCAGCAGGCCGACACCGGCACCAAGATGGTGCACCTGGGCAAGAACACCCGCTCGCGCATCGTGTCCAAGGGCATCAGCGCGGGCAAGGCGCAGAACACCTATCGGGGCCTCGTCTCGATGCACCCGAAGGCCAAGAACTCGCGCAATTACACCCAGTGCGACAGCCTGCTGATCGGCGACAAATGCGGGGCGCACACGGTGCCCTACATCGAGGTCAAGAACAACTCGTCCCGGGTGGAGCACGAGGCCACCACGTCGAAGGTCGACGACGACCAGCTGTTCTACTGCCGCTCGCGCGGCATGGACGAGGAAGAGGCCGTGGCGCTGGTCGTGAACGGCTTCTGCAAGGAGGTGCTGCAGGCGCTGCCGATGGAGTTCGCCATGGAGGCGCAGCAGCTTGTCGCGATCTCGCTGGAGGGCTCGGTGGGCTAAGGGACGCCGGCCCACCGCCGACACTGGTTCGGGAGAGTTGAAATGATCGTCACCACCACCCCCTCGGTCGAGGGGCGCAAGATCACCGATTACAGGGGCGTCGTCGTGGGCGAGGCCATCCTGGGGGCCAATGTGTTCCGGGATGTGTTCGCCAGCATCACCGACATCATCGGTGGCCGCTCGGGCGCCTATGAGAGATCGCTGGGCGAGGCGCGGGCCACCGCGTTTCAGGAGTTGGAAGAGCGCGCAGCCGCGCTCGGGGCCGATGCCGTGGTCGGCGTCGACCTGGATTACGAAGTTGTGAACAACATGCTGATGGTGTCGGTATCCGGCACTGCCGTTAGCCTTGGGTAAGGATAAGGAAATGCTGGAAATCAAGAACCTGCACGTCAAACTTGAAGAAGAGGATAAGAAGATTCTCAAGGGCGTGAACCTGACGGTCGAGGCCGGCAAGGTGCACGCGATCATGGGGCCGAACGGCTCGGGCAAGTCGACGCTGTCCTATGTCCTGTCGGGCCGGGACGGCTACGAGGTGACCGAGGGATCGGCCACGCTGAACGGCGAGGACCTGCTGGAGATGGAGCCCGAGGAACGCGCCGCCGCCGGCGTCTTCCTGGCCTTCCAGTACCCGGTGGAAATTCCCGGCGTGGGCAACATGACCTTCCTGCGCACCGCGGTGAACGCGCAGCGTAAGGCGCGCGGGCAGGACGAGATCAGCGCCGCCGACTTCCTCAAGCTGATCCGCGCCAAGGCCAAGGAACTGAAGATCGACGCCGACATGCTGAAGCGCCCGGTCAACACCGGCTTCTCGGGCGGCGAGAAGAAGCGCAACGAGATCCTGCAGATGGCCATGCTGGAGCCCAAGCTCTGCATCCTCGACGAGACCGACTCCGGCCTCGACGTGGACGCGATGAAGCTGGTGGCCGACGGCGTGAACGCGCTGCGCGACGCCAACCGCGGCTTCCTGGTCATCACCCACTACCAGCGCCTGCTGAACCACATCGTGCCCGACGTGGTGCACATCATGGCCGATGGCCGCATCGTGAAGACCGGCGGCCCCGAACTGGCGCTGGAGGTCGAGAAGAACGGCTATGCCGACATCCTGGCGGAGGTGGCGTAATGGCGCTGGCACAGGCGAAGATCGACGCGGCCGAGGCCCGGCTGGCGGCGCTGAGCGTGCCGGAAAGCACCGGCTGGGCGCAGGCGGCGCGCGCGGATGCGCTGGCGCGTCTGCGCGCCATGGGCCTGCCCGGCCGCCGCGACGAATACTGGAAATACACCGACCCGAGCAGCCTGACCGCGCCGGAGACGCCGCGCGCGGCCGTCTTCAGCGATCCCGGCGAGACGCCCGTCTTCGGCGAGATCGACCGGCTGAAGATCGTCTTCGTGGACGGTGTCTTCGACGCCGAGGCCTCGGACGACCTGGAAATGGCCGGGATCGAGATCGAGCGGCTGGAGACGGCCATGCAGGCCGATATCCACTGGGCCAAGGACGTCTACGGCGTACTCGAAACCCGCGGTCAGAAACCGGTGGAGCGGCCGCTGGCCACGCTGAACACCGCCTGCGCGACCGATGGCGTGGTGATCCGCGCCACGGCGAAGGCGGCCAAGCCGGTTAGCCTGATTTACCTCCATAAATCCGATGCTTCCGATGCGATCCTTCACCATGTTGTGAAGGTCGAGGCGGGCGCGGAGCTGACGGTTCTGGAAAACGGCCCGGCCGCCGCGCGGTTCAACAAGGTGATGGAGGTCGAGGTGGCCGATGGCGGCGCCTTCCACCATATCCGGGCGCAGGGCCGCGATCACGAGCGCCGGGCGGTGACCCATGTCTTCGCGCGTCTTGGCACCGAGAGCCTGTTCAAGAGCTTCACCATGACGGCCAACGGGGTGATGACCCGGAACGAGGCGGTGATCGAGCTGCTGGGGGATGACGCCAGCGCGCATATCGCGGGCGCGGCCATGGGCGACGGCGATTTCCACCATGACGACACGGTGTTCATCACCCATGACGCGGTGAACTGCGAAAGCCGACAGGTCTTCAAGAAGGTGCTGCGGAACGGCGCGACCGGCGTCTTCCAGGGCAAGATCCTGGTCAAGGAAGGCGCGCAGAAGACGGACGGCTACCAGATCAGCCAGTCGCTGCTCTTGGACGACGACAGCCAGTTCTACGCCAAGCCCGAGCTGGAGATCTACGCCGACGACGTGGCCTGCTCGCACGGCTCGACCACCGGCGCGATCGACGAGGAGGCGCTGTTCTACCTGCGCTCGCGCGGGGTGCCGCAGGCCAAGGCGCAGGACATGCTGGTTCTGGCCTTCCTGGCCGAGGCCATCCAGGAGATCGAGGACCAGACCATCGCCGACGAGATCCTGGCCCGCCTGCAGGGCTGGCTCGACCGGCGGCACGGCTGAGATGGCGGTCACGGCCGAGATCGCCCGCAGCTGGCGCGCGCCGCGGGCCGCGCTGCGCCGCCAGCTTGACGGTGGCGTGGGCGAGGACCGCGCGCTGGCCTATCTGGTGGTGGCCTGCCTGCTGATCTTCGTCGCGCAATGGCCGCGGCTGGCGCGCGAGGCGCATCTCGACCCCTCGGTGCCGCTGGACGCGCGCGTCGGCGCGGCGCTGCTGGGCTGGCTGTTCATGGCGCCGCTGATCTTCTACGCGCTGGCCGCGCTCGGACACCTGCTGGCGCGGCTGCTGGGCGGGCAGGGGAACTGGTTCTCGGCCCGGCTGGCGCTGTTCTGGACGTTGCTGGTGGTCTCTCCACTTTGGCTGCTTTACGGTCTGGTGGCGGGCTTCCTCGGTGCGGGGGCGGCGCAGACGGCGACAGGGCTGGTGCTGCTGGGGGCCTTCCTGGCGCATTGGGGGCTGAGCCTGGCCGAGGCCGAGGGGCTGGGCCGGGCCAAGCGAAAGACGGGATAAATGGGCGACAACACGCTGACCTCATTTCTGATTCTGGCGCGCGACACGGTGCGCGACCCGAAGGCGGGCGCGCGCCGGGTGCTGTCGCTGCCCCTGCCGCCGCGCGCGGCCTGGGACGGGCTGGCACTGGTGCTGGTGCTCAGCCTGATCCTGGGATACCTGACCACCATGCTGCTGGGCGCGCCGGCCGATCCGCTGCTGCCGGGGCTTGCGCCCTCGCCGTTGCTGGCGGCGGTGATCCAGGGCGGGTCGCTGCTGGTCATGATCGGCGCCATCCACGGCGTGGGGCGCATGATGGGCGGCACCGGCACGCTGGAGGGCGCGGTGCGCCTGACCGCCTGGCTGCAATTCATCATGCTGCTGCTGCAGGTCGCCCAGGCGGTGTTCCTGCTGGTCCTGCCCGGCGTCGCGGGCCTGATCGGCCTGCTGTCCATCGTGCTGATGCTGTGGCTGCTGACCAATTTCATCGCCGTGCTGCACGGGTTCCGCTCGCTCGTGGCGGTGTTCATGATGATCCTGGCCACGACATTCGCGCTCAGCTTCGTGCTGATCTTCCTCCTGGCGCTGTTCGGCGTCAGCCTGCCCACGGAGATGTCCCATGTATGATGTCGACGCCATCCGCCGCGATTTCCCGATCCTGTCGCGCGAGGTCAACGGCAAGCCGCTGGTCTATCTCGACAACGGCGCCTCGGCGCAGAAGCCGCGGGTGGTGATCGACGCGATCACGCAGGCCTATTCGCAGGAATATGCCAACGTGCACCGGGGGCTGCATTACCTGTCGAACCTCGCCACCGAGAAATACGAGGCGGTCCGCGGCACCGTCGCCCGCTTCCTGGGTGCGGCGGACGAGGACGAGATCGTCTTCACCTCCGGCACCACGCAGGGGATCAACCTGGTTTCCTACGCCTGGGCCGCGCCGCGGTTCCAGCCCGGCGACGAGATCGTGCTGAGCGTGATGGAGCATCACGCCAATATCGTGCCCTGGCATTTCCTGCGCGAACGGCAGGGCGCGGTGCTGAAATGGGTGGACGTGGACGCCGATGGCGACCTCGACCCGCAGGCGGTGATCGACGCCATCGGGCCGAAGACGAAACTGGTCGCCGTAACCCACATGTCCAACGTGCTGGGCACGGTGGTGGACGTGAAGCCGATCGTCGAGGCCGCGCATGAACGCGGCGTGGCGGTGCTGGTGGACGGCAGCCAGGCCGTCGTGCACAAGCCGGTCAATGTAGACGAGATCGGCGCCGATTTCTACGCCATCACGGGGCACAAGCTGTATGGCCCCTCGGGCTCGGGCGCGATCCATATCCGCAAGGAACGGCTGGCCGAGATGCGCCCCTTCCTGGGCGGCGGCGACATGATCCGCGAGGTGCACAAGGAGGCCGTCACCTATGCCGAGCC
This sequence comes from Paracoccaceae bacterium, assembly GCA_049974865.1. Taxonomy (GTDB): domain Bacteria; phylum Pseudomonadota; class Alphaproteobacteria; order Rhodobacterales; family Rhodobacteraceae; genus JAGSOU01. The sequence goes on along the minus strand of JBNGCX010000059.1, from coordinate 15,986 downwards.
GCCGATGAAGTTCGAGGCCGGCACGCCGGGCATCGTGCAGCAGATCGGGCTGGGCGTGGCGCTGGACTACATGATGGGGCTGGGGATGGAGGACATCGCCGCCCACGAGGCGCGGCTGACCGCCTATGCCCGCCAGCGCCTGGACGGGCTGAACTGGCTGAACGTGCAGGGGAATGCGGCGTCGAAGGGCGCGATCTTCTCCTTCACCATGAGCGGCGCGGCCCATGCCCACGACATCTCGACCATCCTCGACAAGAAGGGGGTCGCGGTGCGCGCCGGGCACCATTGCGCGGGGCCCTTGATGGATCACCTCGGCATTACCGCCACCTGCCGGGCCTCTTTCGGGCTCTACAACACCGAGGCCGAGGTGGACGCCCTGGTCGAGGCGCTGGAACTGGCGCACGACCTCTTCGGCTGATGTCGGAATGCGACGCCCTGGTGTCGCTTCTGTTCAATCCGGGTTCCCCCTGCTAGGTTCGCCGCAAGTGCAAACAACGCAGGGGGTGGCATGTCCGTTCTGACCGAAGCCGACGAGATTTCGGAAATCGCATTCGGGTTCATGGGGTCCAAGGCGCTGTTCGCGGCGCTGGAGGCGGGGGTGTTCACGCACCTGGCCGAGGGGCCGCTAACGGCGGCCGAACTGGCCGGCCGCTGCGCGCTGGACGGCGAACGGGCCGAGACGCTGCTGACGGCGCTGGCGGGGCTGGGGCTGGTTTCGGCCGAGGACGGGCGCTTCGCCAATTCCCCGGCGGCCGAGGCCTTCCTGGTGAAGGGCGCGAAATACGATTTCGGAGATTACCTGCGGCTGCAGGTCGGCCAGCAGATGTACGGCCTGCTGGATCAGATCGAGGCGGCGCTGGAAAACCGCCTGCCGGAGGAGGCCACGGCGTCCTACGCCGACTGGTTTTCCGACCCCGAGGAGGCGCGGCTCTACTCCGCCTCTCAGCATGCCGGTTCCCTCGGCCCCGCGCGGCAGCTGGCCAAGCAGATCGACCTGTCCGGCGCGCGGCATCTGCTGGACGTGGGCGGCGGCACCGGGGCCTTCGCCATCACCCTTTGCCGGGCCTTCCCCGAACTGACGGCGACCATCGTCGATTTCCCCAATGTCGCGGCGCTGGGGCGGAGCTATGTGGACAAGGCCGGCCTGTCGGATCGCATCCGCTATATCGAGGGCAACGCGCTGGAGACCGATTGGCCCGGCGAACAGGACGTGATCCTGATGTCCTACCTGTTCTCGGGCGTGCCGGGCGAAACCCACGACGGGCTGCTGCGCCGCGCCTTTGACGGGCTGGTGCCGGGAGCGCGGTTCCTGCTGCACGATTTCGTCGTCCACGGCGACAGGACGGGGCCGAAGCTGGCCGCGCTGTGGCAGTTGCAGCATACGGCGTTCACGCCCAAGGCGCGTTCGCTGGACGAGGACTGGGTGCTGGGCGCGCTGAAGGACGCCGGGTTCGCCGGGGTCGATATCAGGCCCCTGATCCCCGAGATGACGATGCTGGCGCAGGGCGTGAAACCCGGCTAGGCCGCGGGGCGCAAAAGGGTTTGCAGCGCCCGCCGGTTTCGCCTATATCGGCGCTCAGGCACCTGTAGCTCAGCTGGATAGAGCGCTGCCCTCCGAAGGCAGAGGCCATAGGTTCGAATCCTATCAGGTGCGCCATTTCCCTCTGATATCCCGGTTGTTTCGGTGTTGGGACGCCCGTATCGGGCAGGGCGCTGGTGGATAGGGTTTCTCTATCGCCGCGTTCTGTGTCAGTCTGAATTCATGATCGCGAAACTGGAAATGCTCATCGCGCTGGCCAAGGAACAGCATTTCGGCCGGGCCGCCGCGAGCCTCGGAATCACCCAGCCGACGCTTTCCACCGGGATTCGCCAACTCGAGGACCAGCTCGGCGTGAAGCTGGTGCTGCGCGGCTCGCGCTATGGCGGGCTGACGCCGGAGGGGCAACGCGCGCTGGTCTGGGCGCGCCAGATCGTGGGGGACGCCCGGCGCCTGCGCGAGGAGATGCGCTTCACGCGCGAGGGGTTGTCGGGTCATCTGCGCATCGCCGTGATCCCGACCGCTCTGACCACGGCCTCGCGCCTGGCCGCGGCGTTCAATGCCGAGCATCCCAATGTCGGGTTCTCCATCCTGTCGCGCAATTCCGGCGAAATCCTGAGCATGCTGGAAAATCTCGATATCGACGCGGGCATCTCCTATCTCGACAACGAGCCGCTGGGCCGGGTCTCGACGGCGCTGCTGTATCGCGAGACCTACACGCTGGTCTGCGCGCCCACGCACCCGCTGGCCGGGCGGGAGGAGGTGCGCTGGTCCGACCTGGCCGGCGCGCGGCTGGGCCTTCTGACGCCCGACATGCAGAACCGGCGCATCATCAACAAGAGCTTCATGGAGGCGGGGTTGGCGGCCGAGGCGCGGCTGGAATCGAACTCTACCGTGGTGCTGGTCTCGCAGGTCGAGCAGGGCGACATGGTGACCGTGCTGCCCGAGGACATCGCGCGCTTCCTGACCGAGGGCAAGGCGTTGCGGATGATCCCCATCCGGCAGGGCGGCGCGGGCCACGCGGTGGGGCTGGTCGCCCCCTACCAGGAGCCGCACACGCCGGTGTTGAAGGCGCTGCTGGACGTGGCGGGCAAGATGGCGGAGGGATCGCGCGGCGGGCGGCGGCTGACGGCGCGCGGGTGAGCGCGGGCGGGCGGCGGCCGACGGCGCGCCCTTGCCCGCCGGTTCGCGGGCGGTGCCGGATGGATTCGAGTATTTTTGCCAAGAAGAAGGGGGTCAGAGCATCGCGGGCAGGCTGTCGATCAGCCTTTGCATTCCGCCGGGGCGCCAGCCCAGGGCGTGCAGCCGGTCGGTGCTCATGGCGCTGACCGGCGTGTCGGCGCGGGCGGGCAGGGGATGCGGGCAACCGGTCAGTGCCGCCACGCGCGCCAGCAGGTCGTGCCGGTCAAGCAGCAGGTCGGAGGCGTTGAAGGGGCCGGTTTCGCCGGATCGCAGCAACAGGCGCGCGGCGGCGGCGAGGTCCTGGCCGTGCAGCTCGGTCCCGCGGCGGGGCGCGATGGCGCGGCCGGCGAGGAAGTCATCGAAGAGGTCGGCCCATTTGTGGCGCTCGCCGGGGCCGGCCGGGCCGTAGACGCCCGTGGCGCGCAGGCTGGCCGTGGCGAAGCCGGGCGCGGCGAGGGCGTCCAGTGCCTGTTCGGCCTGCCATTTGACCTCGCCATACAGGGTGTCGGGGCGCGGCTCCATGTCCTCGGAGAGCGAAGTGCCGGGCGGGTAGCCGCCGTAGACCGCGCGGGTGGACAGGAACAGGACGCGGGAGACCCCCGCGGATTTCGCCGCCTCGAAGAGCCGGATGGAGCCGTCGAGATTGGCGCGGATGAAGCCGGTGGGGTCGTCGCCCTCGCCGCCGCGGTAGCGGCCCGGCGCATGCAGGAAGGCGCAGTGGACCAGCGCGTCGACCCCGTCGAGCGGGGGCGCGTCGCCCAGGGCATAGGGCAGGTGGGCCACCGGGGCGGAGAAGAAGCCGGCCGGCGGCGCGCTGCGGGTCAGCACGGTGACCGCATCGCCCGCCGCCAGCGCCCCTTCGACCAGGAAGCGGCCGACGAGGCCGGTGCCCCCGGTGACGGCGAGCCTCATCGCGGCGGTTCCGGCAGGTCTGACAGCGCGGGCACGGGGCCGTCGCCCGCATAGGCGCGCCAGAGGTCGATCAGGGGGCGCAGGCGGTCGGCCTTGTCGTGGTCCTGCCAGGGTTTTTCGTACTGGAAATGCAGCACCCGGATGTCGTCCCAGCGCCACAGCTCGGGCAGGTTTAACCAGACATATTGCAGCATGTTGGCAAAGACCGGCAGCCCGTGCCAGTCGGGGAAGAACTCCTGCAGGAAGGTCTGGTCGGTGCGCCGCCAGAAGGCGCCGGGCTGGTCGAGCCGCGCCAGCATGGCGTCGAAGGTGGCCGGATCGGGCCGGGCGGTGAAGACGCCGGAATTCATGCGGTGAAAATCGGCGACGCTTTCATAGACATTGGGGGCGGCGCAGAACTCCGGATAGCCGAACAGCTTGTCGATATTGCGCAGCACCAGCGTATCGGCATCGAGGAACACCACCGCGTCATAGTCGAGTTGCCACAGCCGCAGCTTGGCGAAATTGTCGAGCGGGGTGTGGAAGGCGGGCTTGGTGCCCTTGGTGAAGGGGGCGGCGGCGTGCAGGTTCTGGCGCGCGTGGCGCTGGTTGAAATCGTCGGAGGTGGGCAGCAGGCCGACCTCGACCAGCCGCGCCCCCCGCGCGGCGAGCGGCGCGAGGGCCTCGTCCCCCACGCCGCCGGTATGCATCACCACGATATCGGCCCCGGTGCCCGTCAGGGCCAGCGAGCGCACCAGCGCCCGCGCCCCCAGCGCGAAATCGGCATTGGTCACCAGGGTGACATAGGCGTTGCGGCTCATGACACCGATTTCAGATGCGGCGCCTCGGGGTCGGTGACCACGCGCTTGGCGAGGTCCTTGGTCCAGGCCGACACCGCCGGCACGTGCTTGCGGTCGATGCGGTGGGCGAATTTCCTGGCCACGTCGACGACCTCGCTCAGCAGGCCCTCTTGCAGCGTGATCGGGTTCAGGCCGAGGCAGAGGAACTGGTCGTTCTTGACGATCAGGTCGTTCTCGGCCGCCTCCTTGCGGGGGTTGGGCAGGTAGGCGACCTTGGCGCCTGTCATCCGGGCCACCAACTCGGCCAGGTCGCGGACGCGGTGGGTCTCAGTCATCTGGTTGAAGATCTTGACCCGGTCGCCGGATTTCGGCGCGTCGTTCAGCGCCAGCTCGATGCAGCGCACCGAGTCCTGCAGGTGGATGAAGGCGCGGGTCTGCCCGCCCGTGCCATGCACCGTCAGCGGGTAGTCGATCGCCGCCTGGATCAGGAAGCGGTTGAGCACGGTGCCGTAATCGCCGTCATAGTCGAAACGATTGATCAGCTGGGGGTGGCGCCGCGTCTGGTCGGTGTGCGTCCCCCAGACGATACCCTGGTGCAGGTCGGTGATCCGCAGCCCATCGTTCTGGGCGTAGAACTGGAACAGGATCTGATCGAGGCTCTTGGTCATGTGATAGACCGAGCCGGGCTTGGTGGGATAGAGGATCTCCAGCCCCTTTTTGTCGCCCTCGAGGTTCTCGATCTCGACGTCGAGATAGCCCTCGGGGATGGCGGCGCCGACCGAGGAATAGCCGTAGACGCCCATCGTGCCCAGGTGCACCAGGTGCGCGTCGATGCCGGTTTCCGCCAGCGCGGTCAGCAGGTTGTGCGTGGCGCTGACGTTGTTGTTGACGGTGTAGACCTTGTGGCGGTCGGATTTCATCGAGTAGGGCGCGGCGCGCTGCTCGGCGAAATGGATGATCGCGTCGGGGCGGTGATCGGCCAGCCACTTGCGGACCAGTTCGTATTCCTTGGCCAGGTCCAGCAGGTGGAACTGGATCTCGTTGCCGGTCTCCTGTTTCCAGATCCGGCAGCGTTCCTGGATCGAATCCATGGGGGTGAGCGACTGCACCCCCAGTTCGGTGTCGATCCAGCGCCGTGAAAGGTTGTCGACGATATGCACCTCGTGGCCGAGGTTGGACAGGTGGAGCGAGGTCGGCCAGCCGCAGAAGCCGTCACCGCCAAGAACCGCAATCTTCATCGAAATCTCCTTTCCGGTACCGCTGGGACTGGGCGCCCCGGTTTTGTCCCCGATAAGGTTGACGCAAGTCAAAGTCATTTGAAAGTTTTGTGTCAGATTGGGGTCAGCGGAGTGTCGCCGGGTCCCGCCGCGCGGGGGCCCTGCCTGTGACGCCTTGTCCCGGATAGAGGGTCGGAAAAGGGGCTTGGTAAAAAGTCGCATTTGCAATTAAGGTATTCACGACCGATCACATTTTCGGGAGATAGCCATATGCCATTACGTCTATCCCGGCTTGCAGGGGCCTGCTTTTCGGCACTGTTGGCCTGCGCCGCGCCGGGGATGGCGCAGGAGGCCGCGGGCGGGAAAAGCACCGCGGACCATTCGAAATTCGAGATCCTGCAGAAGGAATTCACCTCCGGCCCCGAGGTGACCGAGGCCTGCCTGAGCTGCCATACCGAGGCCGCCGACCAGGTGAAGCACTCGATCCACTGGAAATGGGAATTCGACAATCCCGAGACCGGGCAGACCCTGGGCAAGCGCCACGTCATCAACGCCTTCTGCGGCAACGTGGTGGGCAACGAGGCGCGCTGCACCAGCTGCCACACCGGCTATGGCTGGGAGGACATGTCGTCGCCCCCGCCGCAGCAGTCCAGCGCGGTCGATTGCCTCGTCTGCCACGACAATTCCGGGCAATATACCAAGCTGGCCACCGGCGCGGGCCATCCGCCGCTGGAGGCCAAGGGCAAGACCATCACCGGCGCCGATGCCTGGGCGGTGGACCTGAAAAAGGCCGCGCAGAGCGTGGCCCTGCCGGGGCGCGAGAATTGCGGCGGCTGCCATTTCTACGGCGGCGGCGGCGACAACGTGAAACACGGCGACCTGTCCTCGGCGCTCTACGATCCGAGCGAGGATGTCGATGTCCACATGGCGGCCGACGGGCTGAACTTCGCCTGTTCCACCTGCCATGTCAGCGACGAGCATGTCTTTGCCGGCAGCCGCTACAACGTCGCCGCCCACGACACCGGCGGCACCGGCCTGCCGGGGATGCGCCGCGACGTGGCCACCTGCGAAAGCTGCCACGGCGACAGCCCGCACCCGGTCAACATCAAGGGCGTCAAGCTGAACGACCACACCGACAAGGTGGCCTGCCAGACCTGCCACATCCCCTCCTTCGCGCGGGGCGGGGTGGCGACCAAGACCTTCTGGGACTGGTCCACCGCCGGCAAGCTGGACGAGGACGGCAAGCCGATCAGCGAAGAGGAGTTCGTGCAGTCGAACGGCAAGCACCTGCACACCTACCTCTCGACCAAGGGCGATTTCGAATGGGGCGAAGAGGTGGAACCCTATTACGCCTGGTTCGACGGCCAGGTCGAATATACCACCGCCGACCGCACCATCGACCCGTCGCAGGTGGTCGAGGTCAACCGGATCAGCGGCGAGGCCGGCGACGGCGTGTCCCGCATCTGGCCCTTCAAGCGGATGGAGGGGCGGCAGGCCTATGACTCGGAACTCAACCACTTGGTCTACACCCATGTCTGGGGGCCGGACACCGACACCGCCTTCTGGAGCAATTTCGACTGGGGCAAGGCGATCGAGGCCGGGATGAAGGCCGCGGGGGCCGAGTATTCGGGCAAGTTCGGCTTCGTCGACACCTATATGTACTGGCCGATCACCCACATGGTGGCCCCGGCCGAGGACGCGCTGGACTGCGCCGAATGCCATGCCAAGGACGGTCGGCTGGCCAACCTGGCGGGCTTCTACATGCCGGGCCGCGACGCGATGGGGCCGGGGGGCATGCTGGGCCTGCTGATCCTGGCCGCCACCGTGCTGGGCGTCGCCGGCCACGCCGCCATCCGCCTGATCACCCGTGGCAAAGGAGGCTCTCATGAGTGATCTGCACGAACGCCAGGTCAAGGTCTATCCGCGGTTCGAACGCTTCTGGCACTGGAGCCAGATGACCCTGATCTTCGTCCTGCTCTTCACCGGGCTGGGGCTGAACGGGCTGCACGGGCTGATCCCCTTCGGGCCGGCGGTGATGATCCACACCCTCGCCGCGCTGGTGCTGATCCTGCTGTGGGTCTTTGCCATCTTCTGGCACCTGACCACCGGGACCTGGGTGCATTACATGCCCACCACCGAGGGGCTGTTCAAGGTGGCGCGCTTCTACGCCTACGGCATCTTCAAGGGCGAGCATCACCCCTATCGCAAGGCCTATTGGCGCAAGCACAACCCGCTGCAGGCGCTGACCTACCTGGCCCTGAAGCTGATCCTGTTCCCGGCGATCTGGGTCACCGGGCTGGTCTACCTGGGTTACAACCTCTGGGAGGGGGCGCCGGACGCCTCGTTCTGGCTCCAGGTGGTGGCCAATATCCACATCCTGGTGGCCTATGCCATCGCGGCCTTCGTGGTGGCGCATGTCTACCTGCTGACGGTCGGGCATTCCTTCCGCGAGCATGTGCGTCCGATGATCACCGGCTTCGACACGGTGGCCCTGACGCCCGAGGAAGAGGCCTACCTGGAACAGGACGAGCCCGGGCGGCTGAAGCCCGAGAAATCCTAGGTCGCGGCGATGACACCTTCCGCCCGGCGGGAACCGCCGGGCAGCGCCCGCCCCCCAAGCGGGCGCTTTCGCGCCCACCACGGGCCGCCGCTGCCCTTGACGCGATGCGGCGCGAAAAAGGGGGCAAGGCCCCACCCGAAAAAGAAAAGCACCGCCGGACCAATCCGGCGGTGCTTTTTCATGTCCTTGCCCGGCGGGCCGGGCAGGGTGGAAGGGTCAGCTGCCCCAGGTGCGGATCGGGCCGCAATCCATGTGCACGAAGTTCGAGCGCGAGTATTTGCCCACGCCGCCCGCGCTGCAGGCCGTGGCCGCGCGGTACATCTGGCTCACCGAGCGCGACTTCAGCCGCAGGTCGGCGGCCTCGCCCTTCATGTGGCGCGAATTCTTGGCCACCCCGCGCGACCGGGCACGCAGCATGGCGTTGGTCTCGGGCGAGCGGTAGCCCGAGAGCAGCATATAGGGCTCGTCGGTTTCCATCAGCCGGTGCGCGGCGGTCATGATGTCGATGGTGCGGGGGTCGATCGACATTATCTTGCCGTTGCGCCAGTCGCGCATGAAATAGGTGATCTCGTCGATCGCTTCCTTGATGTATTCGCCCTCGATCCAGTAGACGGTATCGATGCTTTCGCCGGTGCGGCCCGAATACATTTGGATGCGGCGGATGTCGCCGGCGCCTCGGTTGAACGCGAATGCCTTGCTGTAGGGCGCGGCTGTTACGGCGGTGGCCGCGAACGCCCCAAGAAGGCCTCGCCGGGTCATGCCGGAAATCTGTCCTGTCATATTTGGTTGCGCCTGTCCTGTCGCTCTGCTCGCCGCGTTCCGCGGCTCTTTGATTGGTCCACTTCCCCAAGTGCGTCTTTTTTATGGCACAGACCGGGCCACGGCCCAAGAGGGAGAGGAGGCGAAAAAGGCATTTCGCGTGTAATCGGCGGGTTTTTGCCCAAATTGTCATCAACCCGCCCGGCCGCGCCGGTCAGACGTTGATTGCGGGCTGCGTGCAACACCCCGAAAAGATGCTCAAAACCTGCGGAAATGTGAGTGGACAGGGCATTTCCTATGGCCGAAGATCACTGCCGCGCCGTGATAGAATTCAAATTCCTGAGGTTTCGATGACGCTTACCCGGTTCCGCATTTCGGTTCTGACCTTCCTGACCGCGCTGACGCTGGCCCTCGGCCTTGCCGCGGCGCCGGCCGCCGCCACGACCACGGTGACCGCCTTCAAGCAGGCGGTGGCGGAATCGGCGTCGCGCGACAAGGCGCTGTCGGAATTCTACAAGCGGCGCGACTACGCGCCGATCTGGACGTCGCGCTCCGACTCGGCGCGGCGGCGCGCCTTCCTGCAGGCGCTGGACAAGGCCGGCGATCACGGGCTGCCGACCGACCGCTACGACAAGGACTACCTGGCCGGGCTGTTCCGCGACGCGCGCAGCCAGCGCGATATCGGCCGGGTCGAGGTCGAGGCCAGCCGGCTGTTCCTGCGATACGCGCAGGACATCCAGTCGGGCGTCCTGAGCCCGGCCTCCGTCGATGACGGGATCAAGCGCCGCCCGCCGCGGCGCGACCGTCTGGCCCAGCTCGAGGCCTTCGCCAAGAGTTCGCCCAGGGCCTACCTCAAGAGCCTGGTGCCGTCGTCGCCGGAATACACCCGCCTGATGGCCGAAAAGATGCGCCTGGAGCGGCTGCTGGGCCGCGGCGGCTGGGGGCCCGAGGTGCCGGGCGGCAAGCTCGAGCCCGGCGACAGCGGCCCGCGCGTGGTGGCGCTGCGCAACCGGCTGATCACCATGGGTTACATGAAGCGCTCGGCCGCGCAGAGCTACGACGCGGAGATGCAGAAGGCCGTGCAGGTCTTCCAGAGCGAGCACGGGCTGAACACCGACGGCGTGGCCGGCCCGGCGACGCTGGAGCAGATCAACATCCCCGTCGAAAAGCGGCTGGAGCAGGTCATCGTCGCCATGGAGCGCGAGCGCTGGCTGGGCCCGGACCGGGGCAAGCGGCACGTGCTGGTGAACATCACCGATTTTCACGCCCGCCTTGTCGAGAACGGCAAGGTCGTGTTCAAGACGCGCTCGGTGGTGGGGATGAACGTGCATGACCGGCGCACGCCGGAATTCTCCGACGAGATGGACCACATGGTCATCAACCCCACCTGGAACGTGCCGCGCTCGATCGCGGTGAAGGAATACCTGCCGGAACTGCAGAAGAATCCCAATGCCGTCAGTCACCTGCGCCTGATCGACGCGCGCGGGCGAATTGTCCGTCGCGACGGAATGGATTTCACGCAATACGACGCGCGCAACTTCCCCTTCGACATGAAGCAGCCGCCCTCGCGCGGGAATGCGCTGGGGCGGGTGAAGTTCATGTTCCCGAACCGCCACAACATCTACCTGCACGACACGCCGGCGAAGCATCTCTTCGCGCGCGAGGTGCGGGCCTACAGCCACGGCTGCATCCGGCTCAACGACCCGTTCGACTTCGCCTATCAACTGCTGGGCAACCAGGTCAGCGACCCGGTCGCTTTCTTCAAGGCCAAGCTGGATACGGGGGTCGAGACCAGGGTCGACCTGAAATACCCGCTGCCGGTCCACATCATCTACCGCACGGCGCTGAGCTCGCCCAAGGGGCGGATGGAGTACCGCCGCGACGTCTATGGCCGGGACGCCCGGATTTTCGACGCGCTGAGCGCGGCCGGGGTGGTGCTCCGCGCGGTTCAGAGCTAAACCTCAGCCCCACGAGACAGACGGGCCCGCCCGGTCGGGCCCGACATGCACAGGGGGCATAATGGCCTATAGCATCGCGGAAATCGCCGAGGCCCTCGGGGCCGAGGCCGTGGGAAATACGGCGCTGCGCGTCAGCGGTGCCGCCGAGCCGGCGGGGGCCGGCCCCGACGATCTGGCGCTGGCGATGGACCCGAACTATGCCGACGGGCTGGCCCGGGGACGGGCCCGCGCGGCGGTCCTGTGGCCCGGGGCCGACTGGCAGGCGCTGGGGCTGGAGGCCGCCATCCTGGTGCCGCGCCCGCGCTACGCCATGGCCGGCATCACCCGGATGATGGACCCGGGCCCCGAGATCGCGCCGGGCATCCATCCCACCGCGGTGATCGACCCCGAGGCCGAAGTCGGCGCGGGCGCGGCGATCGGCCCCTTCGTGGTGGTCGGGCGCGGCGCCAAGATCGGCGCGCGGGCGCGGATCGCCCCGCATGTCGCGATCGCCGAAGAGGCGCGGATCGGCGACGACGCGCTGCTGTCCGCCGGGGTGCGGATCGGCGCGCGGGTGGTGATCGGCGACCGCTTCATCGCCCAGCCGGGCGCGGTGATCGGCGCCGATGGCCTGTCCTTTGTCACGCCCGAGAAATCGACCGTCGAGCAGGTGCGCGAGTCCTTGGGCCAGATCGAGGACGCCGCGCGGCAGAGCTGGACGCGCATCCATTCGCTGGGCTCGGTCCGGATCGGCGACGACGTGGAGATCGGCGCCAATGCGGCCATCGACCGGGGCACCATCCGCGACACCGAGGTGGGCTCGGGCACAAAGATCGACAACCTGGTCCATCTCGCCCATAACGTGGTGACGGGGCGCGACTGCCTGTTCGCGGCGCTGGTGGGCGTGGCGGGCTCGACCCGGATCGGGGATCGCGTGGTCTTCGGCGGGCAGGTCGGGGTGGCCGACAACGTGACCATCGGCAGCGACGTGGTGGCCGGGGGCGGCACCAAGATCCTGTCCAACGTCCCTGCGGGCCGGGCCATGCTGGGCTATCCGGCGATGAAAATGGAAACCCATGTGGAGATCTACAAGGGTCTCCGGCGGCTGCCGCGGCTCTTCGCGCAGGTCGCCGCGTTGCAAAAAGCAGTTTCAAAGAGCGGCGAGAGCGACTAAATCATCGCCGTAACAAGGGCAGAGGGGAAGCCATGTCGGAAAGCGTCAAGGACAAGGTGATCGAGATCATCGCCGAACAGGCGGTGCTCGATGTGGCGGATGTCTCCATGGACAGCACGCTCGAGGAACTGGGAATCGACAGCCTCGGGCTGGTTGAATCGATCTTCGCCATCGAGGAGGCCTTCGACATCCAGGTGCCCTTCAACGCCAACGACCCCGCGTCCAGCGAGTTCGACATCTCGTCGGTGGCCAGCATCGTGGATGCGGTCGAGGGGCTGGTGGCAGCGCAGAACTCATGAAGCGCGTCGTCATCACGGGCCAGGGCACGATCAATGCCCTCGGCCACAGCGTGCCCGCCACGCTCGAGGCCATGCGCGAGGGGCGTTGCGGTATCGGTGAGCTGGATATCCGCGACGTGGACCGCCTGGCCATCCGCATCGGCGGGCAGGTCCGCGGCTACATCCCCGAGGATCACTTCAACCGCCAGCAGATCGCACTGTTTGATCGCTTCACGCAGTTCACGCTGCTGGCGGCGCGTCAGGCGATCTCGCAATCCGGCCTGACCTTCAACGCCGAGCTGTCGGACCGGTCGGGCGTGGTGCTGGGCACCTCGGGCGGCGGCATGAACACGCTCGACGAGAATTACCGCTCGGTCTACGAGGAGGGGAAGAACCGCGTCCACCCCTTCGTCGTGCCCAAGCTGATGAACAACGCCGCGGCCAGCCACGTGTCGATGGAGTTCAACCTGCGCGGCCCGAGCTTCACCGTGGCCACGGCCTGCGCCTCGTCGAACCACGCGATGGGGCAGGCCTTCCAGTTGATTCGCAGCGGCGCGGCGCCGGTGATGATCACCGGCGGCTCGGAGTCCATGCTGTGCTTCGGCGGCGTGAAGGCCTGGGAGGGTCTGCGCGTGATGTCCAAGGACGCCTGCCGCCCCTTCAGCGCCAACCGCAACGGCATGGTGCAAGGCGAGGGGGCCGCGGTCTTCGTGTTCGAGGAATACGAGCATGCCAAGGCCCGCGGCGCCGACATCCTGGCCGAGGTGGTGGGCTTTGCCATGACCTCGGACGCCTCGGATATCGTGATGCCCAGCAAGCAGGGCGCGGCGCGCGCCATCTCGGGCGCCATCCGCGACGCCGGTCTCTCGCCCGAGGCGGTGGGCTATATCAACGCCCACGGCACCGGCACCGCGGCCAATGACAAGACCGAATGCGCCGCCGTGGTCGACGTGTTCGGCGCGCATGCCGACCGGCTGATGATCTCGTCCACCAAGTCGATGCACGGCCACCTGATCGGCGGCACCGGCGCGGTTGAACTGCTGGCCTGCATCATGGCCCTGCGCGACGGCGTGATCGCCCCGACCATCGGCTACGAGGAGCCCGATCCGGAATGCACGCTCGACGTGGTCCCGAACGAGGCACGCGAGGCCGATGTGGACGTCGTGCTGTCCAACGCCTTCGCCTTTGGCGGGCTGAACGCGGTGCTGGTGCTGCGCAAGGCCTGAGCCGCCCCCGGCAGAGGCTGAACCCATGAAAAACGCCGCCCCTCGGGGCGGCGTTTCGCGTTCTGGGGGCGGCGGCTCAGTTCGCCGCGGCGCTGGCCGCCTGGATCGCCTCGAACCCGGCGGTGAAGCCGTTCAGCGAGATTTTCAGGTCCACGGTCTGGTCGGGCGCCGCCATCGGCACGATGGTCAGCGTGGCCTCCGCCCCGGCCTTGAAGGCCTCGATATCGGCGGCGGTAAAGCCGACGCGGGCAAAGCAGCCGGCCTGGCTGCACCAGGTGAAGGGGTAGACCTTGGCCTTGCTGCCATCCACGGACAGGCGGAGCTGCTGGGTCAGCAGCGTCTCCAGCGGCGTGGCGATGGTCGCGCCGGCGACCGCGCCCTGCTCGTTCTGGATCGCGAAGACGCTGATCTCGGCGGTGGGGTTGGCGCCGTCATCCGACAGCAGCTGATAGAGCTGGCACGGATCGGCCTGGCCCTCGGGGGCGTGCACGCAGCGCATCTCCCAAGCGCCGTGCTCTTCCTTGACATAGGTGCTGCCGACCTTGTTCTCGGGCTCGTCCTGGCCCATCGACAGGGTCGGATCGCTCTGCGGCGCTGCCGTGTCCTGGGCCAGTGCCGGAGCCGCGGCGCCAAGCGCCAGAACGCAGGTCAGGGTCTTGAAAAGATCACGCATGTCATCTTGGCCTTCTGAGAAATTTCATCGGGGCCGATGTAACATGCCACCCTCAGAGTGTCAGGCCGAAATCCCGGGCTGCGGGGGCGATCACGGCGGTTTTACGCCGGATGACGTGGAGTAACGTGAAAAAAAGGGCCGCGGAACGGCCCTTTCTCCGTATATGTTTTTCTCCCCGTCGGACTGGCCGACTTCATCATTGATCGTGACGCTACGGCCTTTGCGACGACCCGTCAACAGGGAAAATTTGGGCTGTCAGCCCAATGTTTTCGCAAGAAAAAAAGGCCGCGCCGTCCGGCGGCGCGGCCAAGTCCGACAGGGAGGAACACGACCCCGGCAATGGATGGGCCGCGGTCGATGCATGGACTCTGGCACGGCAGGGTTAAGAATGTATGGTTGATGCGGACGCAACCGGACGGGCAGCAGCGGGGCAGCATGGACAACGGTCTCTTCATCGGCGGCGGCGGCGAGGGCTATGCCATCCCGCAGCATCTTCTCTTCGAATATGCCAACCGGCACGGGCTGATTGCCGGGGCGACGGGCACCGGCAAGACCGTGACGCTGCAGATCCTGGCCGAGGGGTTCTCGGCGGCGGGCGTGCCGGTCTTCCTGTCGGACGTGAAGGGCGATCTCTCCGGGCTGGGAGCGGCCGGTTCGGCCGGATTCAAGCTCCACGACGCCTTCATGAAGCGCGCGCAGACCATCGGCCTCGACCTGGCCTACGGGGCCGCGCCGGTTACCTTCTGGGATCTGTTCGGCGAACAGGGCCACCCGATCCGCACCACCGTGGCCGAGATGGGGCCGCTCCTGATCTCGCGCCTGCTGGAGTTGAGCGAGCCGCAGGAGGGCATCCTGAACATCGCCTTCCGCGTCGCCGACGAGCAGGGCCTGCCGCTGCTCGACCTGAAGGACCTGCAATCGCTGCTGGTCTGGGTGGGCGAGAACCGCGGCGAGCTGAGCCTTCGCTACGGCAACGTCTCGACCGCCTCCATCGGCGCGATCCAGCGCCGGCTGCTGGTGCTCGAGAACCAGGGCGGCGCGCAGCTGTTCGGGGAACCGGCGCTGGCGCTGTCGGACCTGATGCTGCGCGATGCCGACGGGCGGGGGCGGGTGAATATCCTGGCCGCCGACAGGCTGATGGCCGCGCCCCGGCTCTACGCCACCTTCCTGCTGTGGCTGCTGTCCGAACTGTTCGAGGAACTGCCCGAGGTAGGCGACCCGGACCGACCGAAACTGGTCTTCTTCTTCGACGAGGCGCATTTGCTGTTCGATGACGCGCCAAAGGCACTGGTCGACAAGGTGGAGCAGGTGGCCCGGCTGATTCGCTCCAAGGGGGTGGGCGTCTTTTTCGTTACCCAGAACCCAGCCGACGTGCCCGAGGACATCCTCGGCCAGCTTGGCAACCGGGTCCAGCACGCGCTGCGGGCCTTCACCGCGCGCGACCGCAGGGCGCTGCGCCAGGCCGCCGAGACCTATCGCGATAATCCCCGCTTCGACATCGAAACCGCGATACGCGAGGTCGGCGTGGGCGAGGCGGTGACCTCGCTGCTGGAGCGCAAGGGCATGCCCGGCATGGCCGAGCGCACGCTGATCCGCCCGCCCTCCAGCCAGCTCGGCCCGCTCGATCCCGGCCTGCGCGCGCAGCTGATCGCGGCCTCGCCGCTGGCCGGAAAATACGAGGCGCGGCTCGACCGCGACTCGGCCCATGAAATGCTGACCCGCCGTGCCGCCGAGGCGGCCGCGGCCGCCGAA
>JBNGCX010000058.1:0-24134 GCA_049974865.1 Paracoccaceae bacterium | reverse complement strand
ACAAGGACGAGGAGGCCCCGATCTTCCAGGTCGCCGATTACGGCCTGGTCGCCGACCTCTTCGACGCCGTCCCCGAGCTAACAGAAAAGCTCGGCTGAGCGGTACGACGAGCACAGCAAACGGCCCGCCCTTCGGCGGGCCGTTCTGCATTCAGGCCATCAGCCGCGCCACCACGGGTGCCAGCGCCTCGGCCGCTTCGTCATGCACCGCCGGGCCCGGCATCTTCGCCGCCGCAGATTGCTCGAAGGGTGGAAAGACCATGCCGTCGAGCCCCTTGGCATAGGCGTCGCGGCTGGCCACCACTTCGACATATTCGGTGAAAAGTGGGCGCACCGCCTCGACCATCGCCCGGTCGACGAAAAGCGGATCCCGCCCGAGCCCGGAATCGTGCCGCTGGTCTCGGGGCGGGCGGTCGGACAGCCACAGCAGCACCGTGGGCCCCGGCAACTGCCCCGCCAAGTTGCGCATCCGCGCCAGCCAGGTGGCCTTGAGTTCATCGACCAGCAGCGCGAAACGCTCCGCCGAGACGGCCCGCAAGGCCCCCAGCATGTGACGGGTGAAGTGGAACTCGGTGAAATCGACCTCGCGATAGACCGCCTTCAGCATGGCCGAGGCCCTGAGAAAGCGATCGTTGCGGCGCGGGTGCACGGTATAGAACCGGTTCGACATGTTCTGGGCGCCCAGCACCTGCACCACGTTCACCCTTGCATGGTTACAGACCCTTCCCACCGAATCCTCCGCGGAGAAAACGTCGATCCCGGCATTCACCTGTCCGAGATTCACGACGGTGCGCCCGATCTGGTCCTCGACGAGTTGCGGGAATGGCCGCTCTATGAATTTTCCATAGGTTTCCGTCCCGCCCAGCATGGCACAATAGGCACCGTCCAGCGGACGCTCCGGCCCGCGGAACTGGATGCGCGACCCGCCGTAGCGGCACGGGGAATAGTCCAGCGCGACCGCGCCGTGATGGTCATACATGATTGCCCCCAGTCTGTCTTCACGACTCACCCATGGGCCAGATTGAACGACCGGGCTTTCCAAATGGCTAAAGCCGCAATTTGAAACGAATGCGAGCGGCCCTTCGGACTTGCACGCGGGCGGCGCGCCCGCCTATGGTCGGCCCGACATCAGAAGGGGCACACCATGGACATCAAGAAGGTCGGGATCGTCGGCGCGGGGCAGATGGGCAACGGGATCGCCCATGTGTTCGCGGTGGCGGGCTATGACGTGCTGCTGAACGACATCTCGCAGGACAACCTCGACAAGGCGCTCGCGGTGATCGACCGCAACCTCGACCGACAGCTCAGCCGCGGCAAGATAAGCGCCGACGACAAGGCCGCGGCGCTGGCCAGGATATCCACCACGCTGACCCTGACCGACCTGGGCCCCAGCGACCTGATCATCGAGGCCGCCACCGAGCGGGAGACCGTGAAACAGGCGATCTTCGAGGATCTGCTGCCGCATTTGAAGTCCGAGACGATCCTGACCTCGAACACTTCGTCAATCTCGATCACCCGGCTGGCGAGCCGCACCGACCGGCCGGAAAAATTCATGGGCTTCCATTTCATGAACCCGGTGCCAGTGATGCAGCTTGTCGAACTGATCCGCGGCATCGCCACCGATGACGAGACCTACCAGGCACTTCTGAAAGTGGTGGAGAGTCTGGGCAAGACGGCGGCCAGCGCCGAAGATTTCCCCGCCTTCATCGTCAACCGCATCCTGATGCCGATGATCAACGAGGCGGTCTACACGCTCTACGAGGGGGTCGGATCGGTCAAATCGATCGACGAGTCGATGAAGCTGGGCGCCAACCACCCGATGGGGCCGCTGGAGCTGGCGGATTTCATCGGGCTGGATACCTGCCTGGCGATCATGAACGTGCTGCATGACGGGCTGGCCGACACCAAGTACCGCCCCTGCCCGCTGCTGACGAAATATGTCGAGGCCGGGTGGCTGGGCCGCAAGACCGGGCGCGGCTTCTACGACTACCGCGGCGAGGAGCCTGTTCCCACGCGTTGATTCCGATTTTTCTGCGAAAAATCGCGCCAATTTTTCGCAGAAAAATTGCCGTCGCTCAGGGCTTCAGCGCCAGCGTGTGATCGCGCAGCCAGGCGACGAAACCGCGCGGATTGCTGGCCCAGCTTTCGATCTCGGGCCGGCCGATGGCCCGGCCCACCACGGGCGCCTGCGGCTTGTTCAGCGCATGCACCACCTCGTAGAGCAGAAGCCCCTGCCGCAGGGTCGGCGAGATCCGGTTGGCGACCTGGTACCAGCGTGAATTCTGACCCGGAAAAAAAATCGGCAGAACGCGCGCCCTGGAGCGTTGGATCATCTTGGCGGTGAACGGATTCCAGTCGCGCTCGATCACCTGGCCGAACATGGTGTCCGAGGAGGCCACGACGCCCGAGGGGAACAGCACGATCGCGCCGCCGCCCTTCAGGTGATCCATGGCACGCCGGCGCATTTCCAGGTTCTGCTGCAGCGCGTCCTCTTCATGGGCGAAGGGAACCGGGATCATGAATTGCTCGATCTCGCCCACGCCGGTCAGCAGCGACCGGGTGAGGATCTTGTAATCGGTGCGCACCCGCCCGACCAGCTCGCCCAGCACCATGCCGTCGACCAGTCCATGCGGGTGGTTGGCCACGATCACGAGCGGACCGTCCTGGGGAATGTTGGCAATCTGTTCGGCCGGGGTCTGCAGGTCGATCCCCATCACCTCGAGCGCCTGTTTCCAGAAGGCCTGCCCCTGCGGCACGCCCATCGCCTCGAACTTGCGGATCAGGCGCAGCAGCCGCATCTTGCCGGTCAGGAATTCCATCGCCTGGATGGTCGCCACCTGAAACGGGTTGTCGAAGGTGTGGGCATAGGACAGCCGCCGGCGGTCATAGGGCTGATCGGCGAGATTCCGGCCGTCGCCCTGCCCCACCAGGGAGCCGGGCTTGCGGTGCACGAGTGCGGGCCTGTGCTGGGAACCGTCCACCAATCCGCCGCTGCTCCTTGCCTTCCGCCCTTACATCTCCTCGCCGAACCGGTCGGCGACCAGCGCTTCCAGCGCATCCGCCAGCGCGCCCGCCTCGCGCCCGCTGGTCTGAACCTCAATAGAGGTTCCTTTCGAAGCTGCCAACATCAAAAGCCCCATGATGGAATCGCCCGAGGCGCTAAGCCCGTCGCGGCGGACCTCGGCGCGGGCGTCATGGGACTCGACCGTTTCCACGAATTTCGCAGAGGCCCGCGCATGCAGGCCCTTCTCGTTCACGATGTTCAGGGTGCGGGTGATGATCTTGCTCATTCAGTGCCGTTTTCCTGCTGGCCCGTCAAAGGCGTCGATATACTTGCGCCCGGCGGCCAGCGCACCCTCCACGGCATCGTCCAGCCCCATCCGGCGGGATTTCGCCAGTTTGATCAGCATCGGAAGATTGGCGCCGTAGAGAATCACCCGGTCCTCGGGGTCGCAGGCGCGCAGCGAAAGGTTGGAGGGCGACCCGCCGAACATGTCGGTCACCACCACCACGCCGTCACCGGTATCGACGGAATCCGCGGCGGTCTTGATCTCGGCCTGTTTCAGGGCGCGGTCGTGGTCGGGCTCAATGGAGATGGCAAGGATGCCGGGCTGCTGGCCGACCACATGCTCGACCGCGGCCAGATACTCCTTGGCCAGCCCCCCGTGTGCAACGATCACGATACCGATCACCCGGTCGTCCCCGATCCAGTTCCGGGAGCGGCACGCCCCCGCCGTTCCAATTCCCGATGTCTCTTAGACACCCGCCAACCGGCATCCGCAAGCGCATTGGTCAGTTTTTCTGCCACCATGACCGACCTGTGCTGGCCGCCCGTGCAGCCGAAGGCGATCGAGAGGTGGGACTTCCCTTCGTCCCGATAGGCCGGCAGCAGAAGAAGAGCAAGGTCCAGCACCTTGTCGAAGAACGGCCGGAAGCGGGCATCCTTTGCCACATAGGCCGCGACCGCTTCGGCCTGTCCGTCCAGCCCGCGCAAGGCCGGCTCCCAGTAAGGGTTTCGCAGGAAGCGGCAGTCGAACACCATGTCCGCGCTGCGCGGCACGCCGCGCTTGTAGGAAAAGGAATGGATCGACACGGCCAGCCTCGGCACCCCGCCGGAGGAGCCGAACCAGCGCGCCACCTCGGCCCGCAGGTCATGCGGGGTCAGATCGGACGTGTCGATCAGCATGTCGGCCAGGGCCCGTACCGGGCCCAGCAGGTCCAGCTCGCGCGCGATGCCCTCGGCCGGGCCCTCGGCCGGCGCCAGCGGGTGGCGGCGACGGGTTTCCGAAAACCGGCGCAGCAGCACGTCGCCGTGGCAGTCGAGATAGACGATCTCGACATCGACTGCGGGCGCGGCACGCAGTTGCGCCGCGAGATCATTGAGGGCGGCCACGCTGAAATCCCGGTTGCGCGGGTCGAGGCCCAGCGCCAGCGGCTGGGCCAGCGGCGGCCCGTCCAGCAACCGGGGCACCAGCGTCAGCGGCAGGTTGTCGATCACCTCGAAACCGAGGTCCTCAAGCGCGTTCAGCGCCGTCGAGCGCCCCGCGCCGGAGGGCCCGGTGACCAGCACCAGACGGTGGCTGGCCGGGCGGTCGGTGGAATCGGCGATCTTGGCGTCAGGCGGCATCATGCACTCCTTCCCCGCTTTAGATATTGCAGGATCGCTGCGGGGAAATGGGCATTTTCGACCTTGTGAAGCAAGCTCACTTTTCGGCCCAGCAGGGAAATCTCGCGCCGGGGCGGCAGCCGTTCGGTTTCCACCCGTTCCATATCAACGGCCAGCACGACCTCGGCCTCGGGAACGGCATCCGCGTGCAAAATGCCCACGCCGCGCGCCTCGATCAGCCCGGCGATGCTGGCAGGGGTCGAGGCGATCAGCGCATCGGGGGTCGTCCGCAGGCAGGTGCGGTCATCGGCCACCAGCGCCGCCCCATAGGCCATCAATTCCAGCGCCAGCGCCGATTTTCCAGACCCGGCGGCGCCTAGGATCAGGACACCGCGGCCGGCGAGAGCCACGCAGCTGGCATGGATGGGATCGGGGCCGGGCATCGGGCCCGGTCAGACCGGAAGGCCCACGACGAAACGCGCGCCCAGCGGCTCAGAGGTGACATCGGCGTCGGTCGGGCGGATGTTCTCGGCCCAGATCACGCCGCCATGCGCCTCGACGATCTGCTTGGAGATCGCCAGCCCGAGGCCGGAGTGGTCGCCGAACTGCCCGGCGGGACGTTCCGAATAGAACCGGTTGAAGATCTTGGTCAGCGCCTCTTCCGGGATGCCGGGGCCGGTATCCTCGACCACCACCAGCACGCGGTTTTGACGCTTGCGGGCCCAGATCCGCACGGCGTCTCCCTCCTCGCAGAAGGAAATCGCGTTGGTGATGAGGTTCACGAAAACCTGCGCGAGCCGCGCCTCCAGCCCGTTGATGTTCACCGGCTCGGCCGGCAGGTCCGAAATGAAATCGACACCCTTGGATTTCGCCTCGTCGCCCAGATAGCCCGACAGGTTCTGAAGAAGCTGCACGAGGTTGAAGCTCTCGTCCTCTTCTTTGACCAGCTCACTGTCCAGCCGCGAGGCGTTGGAGATGTCGCTGACCAAGCGGTCCAGTCGCCGCACGTCATGCTCGATGACGTCGAGCAGCTTGTCGCGCTGGTCGGGCCGCTTGGCCACCCGCAGCGTGCCCACCGCCGAGCGCAGCGAAGCCAGCGGGTTCTTGATCTCGTGCGCCACGTCCGCCGCGAATTGCTCGTTGGCGTCGATCCGGTCGTAGAGCGCGGTCACCATGCCGCGCAGCGCGCCCGACAGACGGCCGATCTCGTCGGGGCGCGCGGTCAGGTCGGGGATGCGCACGCGCGAGGGGCTCATCTTGCGAGCGTTCTTGTCGCGGCCGATCTCGGCGGCGGCGGCCAGATCGGATAGCGGGTTGGCGATGGTCGAGGCCAGAACCAGGCTCAGGCCGATGGACACCAGAATCGCGATCACGAACATCTGCAGCACCTGCTCGCGCTCGGTGCGCACCAGCATGTCGATTTCGCCCGCGGCACTGGCCAGCGCAACCACGCCCAGCACCTCGTTGCCGCGCTGGATCGGCGTGGCGACCGTGAAAAAGGTGCGGCCGGCCGCGTCGACGCCGGTTTCGACCGCGGTCCCGCCCTGCTGCGCGCGCTGCGACAGGGCCTGCGCCTGCGCCAGAACGTCATGCGGCACCTCGGGCGCGTCGGGCTGGCTGAAGACCCCGGCAAGGTTCTCCCACACCGAATTCAGGAAATCGGTGATCATGGTCGAGCGATGCTCGGGCGGCTCCGGGACGGAGGCCCGGCGCGGCAATCCCTCGGAAGAGGCGATCAGTTGCTGCGCACCGCCGAAGAGGAACACGTCGATGCCGCTGGCCAGGTCCAGCGCGGACAGTGTGGCCGGCGCGTCGATGCCGTCGCCGGCGGTCAGGCTGACCGGGCCCAGCGCGGGCACGCCGGCCTCGAACACGTCGGCAATCAGCTCCGCCTGTGCGATGAGCGCGGCCTCGCGCTGCTTGACGAGGCTGTCGCGGCCGGGGCTGAGATAGAGGACGCCCGCCACCAGAACCAGCAGCGCCAGCAGGTTGAAGGTGATTATCTTGCGCGCCAACGGCGAGCGGTTGAGCGTGATCACGCCCCGCCTGGCACGTCGCCGCCGAACCTCTTTGTCGACCGTGACTTGCGGGGCCACCCAGTCTTCACCGAGCAGCACATCCGCATCATGCAAGGGTCTTGTGTCGCGCAAGGCCTTCCCCAAACTGGGTGTCACTCTTCATTGTAACGGTAACCGATGCCATACAGGGTCTCGATCGCGGCAAACTCGGGGTCGGACTGGCGCATTTTTTTGCGCAGCCGCTTGATGTGGCTGTCGATGGTGCGGTCGTCGACATAGACCTGGTCATCATAAGCGACGTCCATGAGTTGGTCGCGGCTCTTCACGAAACCGGGCCGCTGGGCCAGCGCCTGCAACAGCAGGAACTCGGTCACGGTGAGCGAGACATCCTTGCCCTTCCAGGTCACGGAGTGGCGCAGCGGGTCCATCCGCAGGTGGCCGCGCTCCATGACCTTGCTTTCCTCGGGCGAGGGGCCGCTGTCGGACTCCAGCGCCTCCTGCCGGCGCAGCAGGGCGCGGATGCGTTCGACCAGCAGGCGCTGCGAGAATGGCTTTTTCACGTAGTCGTCGGCCCCCATGCGCAGGCCCAGCACCTCGTCGATCTCGTCGTCCTTCGAGGTGAGGAAAATCACCGGCATGTTGGTTTTCTGGCGGACCCGCTGCAGCAGGTCCATGCCGTCCATCCGGGGCATCTTGATATCGAAGACGCCCATGTCCGGCAGGCGCTTGTTGAAAGCGTCCAGCGCCGTCTGGCCGTCATTATAGGTCTCGACCTCGAACCCTTCTGCCTCAAGAGTCATGGAAACCGAGGTCAGGATATTCCTGTCGTCGTCAACAAGCGCGATCCTGGACATGGAAACTTCCCTTTTTGTTCTGCTCAATGCCTGTTTTTTGCCTCATTTTTCCTTTTTCCCCTTATAGAATCAAGCGATATCCGCGAATCACCCCTGCCCCCGGCCGGTTTTGCCGAGGAAAAGGCCGGCACATGGCCGATTTGCATCACCTTGACCCTCGGCAGGTGCGATTTCGGCAAGGCTTCGCCCGCCCCGGACACCTGGTTGCGCTAACGCCCAAGTGGTTGCGCTAACTGTGGAAACCGCCCTGTTCCTTCGCAGAAACGTCATGTTATAGGGGCGCCACCGGCCCTCCCTCAGGCCGAGGTCTACGGCGCTTGAGACGCCTCGCGCCGGTGATGGAATTTTCTTGGTCCGCGGTTGCGCGGACGGTGTCAGGAGCATGCAGATGAACGGACGGGTCAACCCTTCGCAGCGCTTGGAAGATCAGGGTATCTCGGGGCTGGGGAACGTCTATTACAACCTCATGGAGCCGGCCTTGGTCGAAGCGGCGCTGACGCGCGGCGAGGGTACCCTGGGCAATGGTGGTGCGCTGCTGGTCTCGACCGGCGAGCACACCGGGCGCTCGCCCAAGGACAAGTTCGTTGTCCGCACGGCTTCGGTCGAGGACAGCATCTGGTGGGAAAACAACAAGCCCATGGATCCCGAGGCCTTCGACCGCCTGCATGCCGACATGCTGGAGCACATGAAGGGCCGTGACTACTACGTGCAGGATCTCTATGGCGGCGCCGATCCCGCGCAGCGCCTCGACGTCCGGGTGATCACCGAGATGGCCTGGCACGGCCTGTTCGCCCGCCACCTGCTGCGCCGTCCGGCCCGTGAAGAGCTCGACAGCTACCTGCCCGAGTTCACGATTATCAACTGCCCCTCGTTCAAGGCCGATCCAGAGCGTCACGGCTGCCGCAGCAAGACCGTCGTCGCGCTGAACTTCGACAAGAAGATGATCCTGATCGCCGACACCGAATATGCCGGCGAGATCAAGAAATCGGTCTTCACGCTGCTCAACTACATCCTGCCGGAAAAAGGCATCATGCCGATGCACTGCTCGGCCAACCACGCGCCCGACAACCCGGTGGACACCGCCGTGTTCTTCGGCCTCAGCGGCACCGGCAAGACCACGCTCTCGGCCGACCCGTCGCGC
This sequence comes from Paracoccaceae bacterium, assembly GCA_049974865.1. GTDB lineage: Bacteria > Pseudomonadota > Alphaproteobacteria > Rhodobacterales > Rhodobacteraceae > JAGSOU01. Next base: position 15,516 of record JBNGCX010000058.1, on the reverse strand, counting down.
GTGCTGATCGGCGATGATGAGCACGGCTGGTCCGACACCGGCACCTTCAACTTCGAAGGCGGCTGCTATGCCAAGACGATCAATCTGAGCGCCGAGGCCGAGCCGGAGATCTTCGCCACCACGACGAAGTTCGCGACCGTGATCGAGAACATGGTCTTTGACGAGGAGACCAAGGAACTGGACTTCGAGGATGACAGCCTGACGGCCAACATGCGTTGCGCCTATCCGCTGGACTACATCTCGAACGCGTCCGAGACCTCGCTGGGCGGCCATCCGAAGAACATCATCATGCTGACCTGCGACGCCTTCGGCGTGCTGCCGCCGATCGCGCGGCTGACGCCCGCGCAGGCGATGTATCACTTCCTGTCGGGCTTCACCTCCAAGGTGGCCGGCACCGAGAAAGGCGTGACCGAGCCTGAGCCTACCTTCTCGACCTGCTTCGGCGCGCCCTTCATGCCGCGCCGCCCCGAGGCCTACGGCAACCTGCTGCGCGAAAAGATCGCCAAGCACGGCGCCACCTGCTGGCTGGTCAACACCGGCTGGACCGGCGGGGCCTACGGCGTGGGTTCGCGCATGCCGATCCGCGACACCCGGCTGCTTCTGACGGCCGCGCTGGACGGCTCGCTCAACGATGCCGAGTTCCGCAAGGACCCGAACTTCGGCTTCGAGGTGCCGGTGCATGTGGAAGGCGTGGCCAACGTTCTGCTCGACCCGCGCCAGACCTGGAGCGTGAACGAGGAATACGATGAACAGGCCAAGAAGCTGGTGGCCATGTTCGCCGACAACTTCGCGCAATACGTACCGTTTATCGACGAGGACGTGAAGGCCGCCGCCATCGGCTGAGGCGCCCGCCCTTTCTGAACAAGGAAACCCCGGCCTGCGCCGGGGTCTCTTTTTGCGGATGCTCTGTCTTGCGGACGCCCTGTGGGCAGCCCTTGATCAGGCGGCCATTCTTTTCGCCGGGCGGCGCGAGCGGCGTCTGCGCTTGGCGGGTGCCTTCGGCGCCTGCCCGCGCTTCGGCTCCCAGCACTCCCCGCCGGCAACCGGGATCTCGCGCCCCATGGTCTTCTCGATCGACCGAAGCTCGGACATTTCAGGCGGCGCACAGAACGCAACCGCCCGTCCGTCACGCCCGGCGCGGGCGGTCCGGCCAATGCGGTGGACATAGTTGTCCGGGACATTGGGCAGGTCGAAATTGTAGACGTGGCGCACGTCGGGGATGTCGAGCCCGCGCGCCGCGACATCCGTCGCCACGAGAACCCGGAGCGCCCCTTCGCGGAAGGCGTTCAGGGCGCGTTGGCGCTGGCCCTGCGACTTGTTGCCATGGATCGAGCCAGCCGAGAAACCGGCCTTTTCGATCGTCTTCATCAGCCGTTCGGCGCCGTGCTTGGTACGCGCGAACACCAGCGCCAGTTCGTCCCGGTGCGTGTCGAGGAACTCGATCAGCAGCTTCGCCTTCCCGGCCTGCTCCACGAAATACACGCTCTGGTCGATTTTCTCGGCCGGCTTGCCCGGCGGCGCGATCTCGACGCGCACCGGATCGGTCAGATAGGCCTTGGAGATCTCGGTCATCTGTTTGGGCATGGTGGCCGAGAACAGCATCGTCTGACGCTCCTTCGGCAGCAGCGGCGCGATGCGCCGCAGCGCGTGAATGAACCCGAGATCGAGCATCTGGTCGGCCTCGTCGAGCACCAGGAACCGCGTCTGGTCGAGCCTGACGGCCTTTCGGTCGAGCAGGTCGATCAGCCGGCCCGGCGTGGCCACAAGAAGGTCAGTGCCCTTTTGCAGCCGGTTGATCTGGCCATTGATCGAGACGCCGCCGACGACCAGTCCGATCTTCAGATGCGTGCCGTCGGAATAGGCCCGGAGGTTGTCCAGGATCTGCTTGGCCAGTTCACGCGTGGGCGCAAGGATGAGACCCCGGACGCTCCGGGGCTCGGGCTTGTTGCCCATCTTGGTCAGGCTGTGGATGAGCGGCAGGCCAAAGGCCGCCGTCTTGCCGGTGCCGGTCTGGGCAATGCCCATCACGTCGCGGCCGTTCATGGCCTGCGGGATGGCCTTTTCCTGGATCGGGGTGGGATCGGTGATCCCTTGTTCGGCCAGCTTGGCCACGAGGCGGGGCGAAAGCCCCATCATGTTGAATTCCACTGGGGAAATATCCTTCTTGGTGCGGGCCAAGGGGCGTCCGCACAAACTGCTGAACCGCATTTTCATTGAAGTCGCGGTCGCAAGGGTTTCGCGCCTTGCTCTGGCCCTGGGCCGGATTGCCTCTGAGCCGTCAAAACGCCGGAACCCTGCGTGAAATGGGATCCTGTATCCGTTCGGTCCGTCTTGCCCAGACTGTCTTGCCAAGCCTGCTCACGCTTCAGAAGACCGAGCTCGGCTGGAGATGGGCCTTTCGGAGCAATAAGTCAACCAGGCTTTGCCTCTGTTCCCGAAATCCCGCGAACAATATGCCCGGCCTCGGCCTGTGCACTGTCCCGCGGAATCCCGCCGTCACCCCGTCAGCCCCTTTCGGATCAGGTTCATCGCCGCCAGCGACAGGATCACCAGCGTGGCCTTGCGGAAACGTGCCGGGTCCAGCCGGTCCTGCACCTTGAAACCCAGCCACATGCCCAGCCCCGCGGGCACCACCATGGCCGCCGACAGCGGCAGCGTCTGTGCATTGAGCACCCCCGAGTTCAGGTGTGAAACGAACAGCACGACGGCCCCGATCAGAAAGACCACGCCCTGCACGCGCAAGGCCTCGGATTTCTCGGTGTTGAAGCTCAGGAGATAGGCGATCACCGGCGGCCCCCACACGCCCGAAATCCCGCCGAAGAAGCCGCCCAGCGCCCCCATCATCACCTCGGCCCGGTGCCGGTGATGCGGCGGCAGGATGAGCTGCTTTCCCAGAAGTTGGCTGACCGTGAACAGCAGGATCGGACCGCCCAGGAGCAGATAGAGCGCCGAGGCCGGCAACACCGCCACAAGCGGCGCGCTGAGAAAGATGAGCAGGATCACCGAACCGACCAGCCGCTTGTAGGTCATCAGCGAATCCGCCGCCGCCGCCACACCGCCCCGGAAAGCCTGGGCGATGTTGGTGAGGACCGTCGGGATGATCAGCGCGGCCAGGGCGATCGGGGCAGGTAGAAAGCTGCTCAGCCCCGAAATCATGATCATCGGCATGGCGAAGCCGACCGCCCCCTTCACGAACCCTGCGAAAAGCGTGACGGAAAAGGCCGCGACGAAAAGGGCGAAAGGCAGCCCGAAAATCTCTGTCAGCATGGAAACCTCTTTTACCACCGCTATAACGCGGTTGGGCGCCCGCCGCACCGCAAAAACCATGCGACACTTTCGTTCAAAAACACATGTTTCATTGAATTTTTGTTGCGCTGCACCTGCGAAGACCCTATGCCATTCTGAACCGACTAGGAAGGAGCCGACTCATGCCGCATGATGGACAAGACCTGCCCCGCAACGCCCCCGAAAACGCCCGCCTGGACGACCTCCTGGCGCTGACCGGCGCCGCGGTCGGCCCGGCCGAGGCGCTGCTGGAACAGGCCAAGTCCACGCTGCGCGCGGCCGTCACCGTCGACGGCCGCGTCTCGGGCGCCCGGATCGAGGAAAACCAGCATGCCGCCCATGCGCTGGCCTGGCTGGCGACCTATGTGGAATCGCTGCGCCAGATGCAGGCCTGGGCCACCCGGCTCGACGGCGAAGGCCGGTTCGGCGAGATGGAGGCGCTGATCCACCAGATCGCCTTCGGTGAGTATCTCAACCAGATCCAGGGCGGTATCCCTATGAGCCAGGGCGAGATCGCCCGGCTGCCCGATCTCGGCATCCTGCCCGACCTGCCCGCGCATGAGGCTTGCGCAACGCTGATGACCCGCGGCAACAGCGCCGCCGCCCGCACCCGCTTGGTTCACCTCATGCGCGACAACGCGGGCCACGCCACCTTTGGCGCCACCGGGCTCGACGAAGAGCTGGAGATGATCCGCGAACAGTTCCGCCGTTTCTCCGACGAAAAGGTCGTGCCCTACGCCCATGACTGGCATCTCAAGGACGAGCTGATCCCGATGGAACTTATCGGGGAACTGGCCGAGATGGGCGTTTTCGGCCTGACCATCCCGGAAAACCTCGGCGGCCTCGGCCTGTCCAAGGCGTCGATGGTCGTCGTCTCCGAGGAGCTGAGCCGCGGCTATATCGGCGTAGGCAGCCTCGGCACCCGCTCCGAGATCGCGGCGGAGCTGATCCTCTGCGGCGGCACGGACGAGCAGAAGTCCCACTGGCTGCCCAAGATCGCCAGCGGCGAGATCCTGCCCACCGCCGTTTTCACCGAACCGAACACCGGCTCCGACCTCGGCAGCCTGCGGACACGGGCGGTCAAGGAGGGCGACGATTACGTCGTGACCGGCAACAAGACCTGGATCACCCACGCCGCGCGCACCCATGTGATGACGCTTCTGGCCCGCACCGATCCGGACACCACCGACTACAAGGGCCTGTCCATGTTCCTTGCCGAAAAGACGCCGGGCACCGATGACGATCCCTTCCCCACCCCCGGCATGACCGGCGGCGAGATCGAGGTGCTGGGCTACCGCGGCATGAAGGAGTACGAGCTGGGCTTCGACGGTTTCAGGGTGAAGGGTGAGAACCTGCTCGGCGGGGTCGAGGGCCAGGGCTTCAAGCAACTCATGCAGACCTTCGAATCCGCCCGCATCCAGACCGCCGCCCGCGCCGTGGGCGTGGCGCAGTCGGCGCTCGAGGTCGCCATGCAATACGCCGAGGACCGCAAGCAGTTCGGCAAATCGCTGATCGAGTTTCCGCGCGTCGCCGGCAAGCTGGCCATGATGGCGGCCGAGATCATGGTGGCGCGCCAGCTCACCTATTTCTCGGCCTGGGAGAAAGACCACGACCGCCGCTGCGACCTCGAGGCCGGCATGGCCAAGCTGCTGGGCGCGCGCGTCGCCTGGGCGGCCGCCGACAACGGGCTACAGATCCACGGCGGCAACGGTTTCGCTCTGGAATACGCGATCAGCCGGATCCTGTGCGATGCGCGCATCCTCAACATCTTCGAGGGCGCGGCCGAGATCCAGGCCCAGGTCATCGCCCGCCGCTTGCTGGGCTGAACGGTTCCGGGCGGTCGGCCCTACCGGCCGCCCTGCGCCTCAAGGTCCTCGTATCCCTCCAGCGCGATCCGCACCTCGGGCCAAGCGGGCCCGTTTTCCCCCAGCACCATCGGTTGACCCAGCAGCTTCAACCCGGAGACCCCCAACTCGGGCAGGTCCAGTCCCATGGAATGGAACATGGGCAGGCGCACGCCGGGCTTCGGGTTCAACCCGGGCCGGATATCGCGCAGGCCCATCTTCAGGTGATGAGCAATGTCCCATTCCTGCACCTGGCCCCCGTGACGGGTCACCACCCAGCAATGCATGTCGTCGCAATGGCTGCGTTTCTCCGCAGGGAAGAAATAGCCGGTGACATAGCCCGCTTCGTATCCGGCAGCGCGCAACGACGCGATCAGATAAGCGTTGATGTCGACGCAGGAGCCCTCGGTGAGTCCGCAAAGCTGGGGCATCTCCTCGGCCCCCTCGTAGAACCGCTTCTCGGGATGGCCATAGGTGAACCGGGCACAGACATCGCTGACGATGGCCTGGAGCCCCGCCGCACCGCCGCCGGCCCTTGCCGCGACATCCTGCGCGCCCTGCGCCAGAGCACCGGCTGCACGGGTGAACCGATTGGGGCGGTGCGCGAACAGACTGTCCGGATAGGGCAGACCACCCGTATGAAAACGCGTGGTCAGGCGCACCGGGCCGCCGTCCGGCCGGATCACCGCCACCCACTGACCGGTCTGCGCCTCAGCCGTCAGCGCCAGGCGGCCGCCCCTGACCGCGAAATCCGCAGGGCTTAGATGCGGCGTGGCCAACCCCACCGGCGCGACCAGACGGTCATGGCCGGGCGTAGGAACGGTGATCGTCAGGGTGATCGTCATGCTCTCGCCTCCATGCGTCGTTCCGCCCTCCTTCGCAGGGGCGTGTAACTTTCCCGTGCCCTTCAGCCCCGCGCCAGCCTCTCGATCAGCCGCGCGCGCGCCTCCGGCAAGGGCCGGTCGCCCAGCGCCGGGGCCAGCCACCGGCCCAGGAAATGCCCCGTGGTCCGAAGCCCCTCAAGGACGTTCTCGCGCGCGCCGTCGCCCGCGCCCAGCATCTCGGGCGGCAGGGGCAACAGGCGATCGGCCCACTCCCCCGCGCCCTCGGCACTCACCGCACGCCCCGATTTGGGCGAGACATAGGCCAGGTCGTCGCGCGCCCCGGTCGCCGCGCAGGCCGACAGGTCCAGACCGAAGCCCAGCTCCTCCAGCAGCGCCATCTCCCAGCGCAGATAGGCCAGCGGCCACAGCTCGGATGCGCCCAGCATATCCAGCACGCTCATGGTCCGCTGATAGAGCACCGGATGCGGCTCACGCTCGGGCAGCGCGAAATGCAGCAGCGCCGTCACCGCGTTCAGCCCGGCCAGTGCCGCGCGGTCCGCCATCAGTTCGGCGCGGGATTTCAGCGGCTCCACGGTATAGGCGCCCAGATGATCCTCCAGCCGCGCCCGCCAGGTGACCTCGAGCTGCGCGCCGGGCTGCAACAGCGGCGCCATCCGGCGTCCCGCGCCCCCGCGCACAACGCCGGCATGGCGGCCATGCGCGGCGGTGAACAGCTCGACGATCGCCGAGCTCTCCCCATGCCGCCGCACGGCCAAGACCGCACCCTGATCACGCCACTCCATCGCGCCTCCTTCTTGGCGGAAACACCCCCGCCGGAGGCAAGAAAGTCACGAAAGCCCCGGCTCGTCCAGCAAATGACGCCCCTGCTGGTCCTCGACCTCGATCACCCAGAGATCGGGGTCGAAGCCGCGCTGCCGCGCGATGGCCTCGTCCACCTCCGCCTCCGGCCCCTCGGCCAGCACCATCCAGACCCGCTCGCCGGTCATCAGGTCGAAACTGCGCTGGAACGCCTTGGCCGCCCCGTCCAGCGTGTTCAGCTTCACCAGAACGGCCCCCGCCGTCGCATCGCCCTTCGCCACCACGAAGGCCGGAATATCCGCCAGACGCAGCCGCGCCAGATAGGCCGAAACCCAGATGTGCGATGTCAGCCGCGCCAATGCCCGGTCCCCTTCTTCTGTTAGAAAATATCCCGGGGAGTTTGAGGGGCAACGCCCCTCATACGGCGAAAAGGAACGCGCCGCAGGCGCGCGGCCAGCTCAGTCGCCGTCGCGGAAATCGAGGCCCATTTCGCCATACCGCTCCGCTTCCTCCAGCCATCCGGGCCGCACCTTGACCTGCAGGAACAGATGCACCTTGCGGCCCAGGAACTCCTCGAGCTCCTCGCGCGCGGCCTTGGAGATGGCCTTGATGGTCTCGCCCTTATGGCCCAGCACGATCCCCTTGTGCCCGTCGCGCGCGACATAGATCACCTGATCGATCCGGGTCGAGCCGTCCTTGCGCTCCTCCCAGTTCTCGGTTTCGACCGTCAACTGGTAGGGTAGTTCCTGGTGCAGCCGCAGGGTCAGCTTTTCGCGCGTCATCTCGGCCGCGATCATCCGCAGAGGCAGATCGGCGATCTGGTCCTCGGGGTAGAGCCACGGCCCCTCCGGCAGTTTCTCGGCCAGCCAGGTGCGCAGGTCGTCCACGCCATAGCCCTTCTCGGCCGAGATCATGAAGGTCTGGGCAAACGGATAGGCCTCGTTCAGCCGCGCCGACAGGGCCAGCAGCGCCTCGGATTTCACCCGGTCGATCTTGTTGATGGCCAGCGCCACTTTCTGCTGCGGCGTCGCCCGCTCGCGAAGGGCCTCCAGGATCTTTTCCACCCCGTCGGTCAGCCCGCGATGGGCCTCGACCAGCAGCACCACGATATCGGCATCCGCCGCCCCGCCCCAAGCCGCGGCCACCATAGCCCGGTCCAGCCGCCGGCGCGGGCGGAACAGGCCCGGCGTGTCGACGAAAACGATCTGGCTCTCGCCCTCGATCGCCACCCCGCGGATGCGGGTGCGCGTGGTCTGCACCTTGTGGGTGACGATGGAGACCTTGGCCCCCACCATCCGGTTCAGCAGCGTCGATTTGCCCGCGTTCGGCTCGCCGATCAGGGCCACGAAGCCCGCGCGTGTCTCAGCCATTCCCGGCCTCCAATCTGTCCAGCAGCGCCTTGGCCGCGGCCTGTTCGGCGGCGCGTTTCGACCCGGCGCTGGCGCGTTCCTCTTCGCCGCTCTGCAACCGCGCGGCGATGGTGAAGACCGGCGCGTGGTCGGGGCCACTGCGTGCGATCTCGATATAGCGCGGCGGAGGCGCGCCGCGGGCCTGTGCCCATTCCTGCAACGCGGTCTTGGCGTCGCGGGCGTCCTGCTCGACCGTGTGGATGCGCTCGCCCCACAGCCGCAGCACCACCTCGCGCGCCGCCTCGAACCCGGCATCGAGATAGACCGCCGCGATCACCGCCTCCATGGCGTCGCCCAGCAGCGCCTGCTTGCGCCGCCCGCCCGACATCATCTCGGACCGGCCCAGCTTCAGCACCGCGCCGAGGTCGATCTGGCGGGCGACATCGGCGCAGGTCTCTTTGCGCACCAGCGCGTTGAAGCGCGGCGCGAGCTGCCCTTCCGCCGCCGCCTTGTCCGCGGCCAGGAGCGCCTCGGCCATCACCAGCCCCAGTACCCGGTCGCCCAGGAATTCCAGCCGCTGGTTGTCGGGACGCGTCGGCGAGGAGATCGAGGAATGGGTGACCGCGCGCAGCAAAAGCTCCGGCCGGGAGAACTCATGTCCCAGCCGGTGCGAGAAGGATATCAGGTCCGCCGAGAGCTTCACTCGATCGCCTTAAAGAAGCGGTCGGGACGCCAGGTCCAGACGAAGAACAGCGACCGGCCGGCCGACGAAAAGATCACCCGGTCGGCCCGCCCGATCAGGTAGTCCTTGTGCACGTAGCCCACCCCGCCGTTGAGCTGGCTGTAGCGGCTGTCCTGGCTGTTGTCGCGGTTGTCGCCCATGAAGAAGTAGTGGTCCTCGGGCACGGTGAAGGCCTTGGTGTCGTCCGAGAAGAAACCGTCGCCCACGTTCAGCACGTGATGGCTCACGCCGTTCGGCAGGGTCTCGATCTGGCGCGACTTGGTGCAGGTGCCGCCCTCTCCCACCGGCGCGTTTTCGCAGCGCGGGTAGTAGCCCATGGGCCCCTGTTTCTGGAACGGCTCGGAGAACTGGCCGCCATCCTCCAGCGTGACCGGTTTGCCGTTGATATGCAGCACGCCGCCCTTCATCTGGATCGTGTCGCCCGGCAGGCCGATCAACCGCTTGATGAAATCCGTGCCGTTCACCGGGTGACGGAAGACCACCACGTCGCCGCGTTCGGGCTCGGACTCCAGGATACGGCCCTCGAAGGGGCAGAGACCGAAGGGGCAGGAATATTTCGAATAGCCATAGGCCATCTTGTTCACGAAAAGGAAATCACCGACCAGCAGCGTGTCCTTCATCGAGCCGGACGGGATCCAGAAGGGCTGGAAGAACAGCGTGCGGAACACCCCCGCGATCAGCAGCGCATAGACCACTGTCTTGACCGTTTCGGCGAGGCCGCCGTCTTCTTTCTTCGCTTTCGCCATTGCTCAGGATCCTGCCGTTCTTGCGGTTGTGCCCGCTACATGATGGGGCGCGAATGGGGAGTCAAGGCAGCGGCCGCGCTTCGATCACCACGAAGGCCTGCGCCCAGGGGTGATCGTCGGTCAGGGTGACGTGGATAATCGCCTCGTGGCCCGGCGGGGTCATCTCGGCCAGCCGCTCGGCGGCCCAGCCGGTGACCTGCATCACCGGTTGCCCGGTTTCGATGTTCGACACGGCCATGTCCCTCCAGGCGATGCCCATGCGCAGGCCGGTGCCCAGCGCCTTGGAGCACGCCTCCTTCGCCGCCCAGCGCTTGGCATAGGTGCCGGCGGTGTCGGCGCGGCGCTCGGCCTTGGCCTTTTCCACCTCGGTGAAAACGCGGTCGCGGAACCGGTCTCCGAAACGGTCCAGGGTGCGCTGGATTCGCTCGATATTGGCCAGGTCGGTCCCGATCCCGAGGATCATCGCGCAGCCCCCTTCTCTTCCCGGTCGCCGGCACAAGCCCCGCGAAGATTTCCACCAAGACCTTTCTGCAAAGCCCTGGCGCGCTCCGGCGTCACGCGCGGGCCTCGTCCATCAGGCGGCGCATCTCGGCAATGGCAGGGCCGAGGCCGCGGAAGATCGCCTCGCCGATCAGGAAATGGCCGATGTTCAGTTCCCGCACCTCGGGGAAGGCCGCGATCGGCTTGACCGTGTCGTAGGTCAGCCCGTGGCCGGCATGCACCTCCAGCCCCAGGCCGTTCGCATAGGCGGCCATCTCGCGCAGGCGGTCCAGTTCGGCGTCACGGTCGCCGAACCGGCCCTCGGCATCGGCGTCGCAATAGGCGCCGGTGTGCAGTTCGATCACCGGCGCGCCGATGCGGTGCGCGGCGTCGATCTGCCTGGCGTCGGCCGCGATGAAGATCGACACGCGGCAGCCCGCCTCGCGCAGCGGCGCGATGAAATGGGCCAGCCGGTTCTCGTCCTGCGCGACCTCGAGCCCGCCCTCGGTGGTGCGCTCCTCGCGCTTCTCGGGAACGATGCACACGGCGTGGGGCTTGTGACGCAGGGCGATGGCCTGCATCTCGTCGGTCGCAGCCATCTCCAGGTTCAGCGGCACGGTGAGATGCGCCATCAGCCCGTCGATATCGGAATCCGAGATATGGCGGCGATCCTCGCGCAGGTGAGCGGTGATGCCGTCCGCGCCGGCCTCCTCGGCCAGCTTGGCGGCGCGCAGCGGGTCCGGGTAGGTCCCGCCGCGCGCGTTCCGCACGGTCGCCACATGGTCGATATTCACCCCAAGCCGCAGCTTGCCCGCATCTTCGGTCATGGCCTCTGCCCTTCCTGTATTCTCCGTGGCCGCACCTTAGAGGTGTCAGGCCGTCTCGTCAGCCTTGGCCGCCGCTTTCGCCTGCATCTCGGCCAGTTTCTTTTTCAGCTTGCCGCGTCGGCGCTTCTGGTAGGCGGCGATGAGGGGCGCGCTGAGGTAATACCCGACGATCCCGGCCAGGAGGCCGGGCAGGATGCCGCCGATCATGTAGGGGAAGAACACCTCGTCGTAGAAATCCGCAAGCCGGGTCCATTGCGCGTCGGTCTCGGTGAACAGCGCCCAGAGATTGTTGAGCAGGTCCTCGCCGGCGCCGGTGAACTTGTGGATCAGCGAATGGTCCACCTCCTGGTCGAACTCGGTGCCCAGGATGAAATGGCCGGTCTTAAGGGCGATGACCCCGATCGGCAGATAGGTCAGCGGGTTGCCGAAGAAGGTGGCCATCAACGCGGCCAGGATGTTGCCGTTCACCAGCCGGGCCAGCAGCGCCGCGATCACGAAATGCAGCCCGTAGAAGGGGGTGAAGGTGGTGAACAGGCCGACGAAGATGCCGCGTGCGATCTTTTCGGGACTGTCGGGCAGGCGGCGCACGCGGTGCTTGACGTAGTGGAACGCCCGCGCCCACCCCCCCTTGGGATAGATGCCATCGGCCACGATCTGCAGCACAGAGCGTTTATCGCGGCGCTTGAAAACCAATCCCTGCTCCCTTCGGCAATCTATACCTGTTTGCGGTCCGGATCCCGGTACCTTGAAATCTCGGCCACCTCGTTCTCCGCTTCAAGGGCGGTCATGACCGTGTGAAGATGCTCGGCGTCGCGAATTTCCACGTCAATGAGGAGACGATAGAAATCGGGCTTTTTGTCGGCGAAATGCATATCGCTGATATTCGCCTTCTGCTCGCCGATCAAAGTGCACACGCGCCCCAACACCCCGGCGTCGTTCTGGATGGTGGCGTTCAGCGTCACCGTGTGCACCGCCGGATGCCGGCCCGAATGCCAGTGCAGGTCGATCCAGCGCTCGGGCTCATCCTCGACCTCGGCCAGGTTGGGGCAGTCGATGGCATGCACCACCACGCCGCGGCCGCGATAGGTGATGCCGACGATGCGCTCGCCCGGCACCGGCTGGCAGCAGGGCGCGCGGGTGAAGCTCTGCCCCTCGGCCAGGCCCACAACGGCGCGCGCGGCGTCGATCTCGTCATCGGTGGCCATGGCCAGTTCGGGGTAGAGCGCCTCGATCACTTCCTGCGCGCGCAGCTCGGCGCTGCCGAGGCGGGCCAGCACCTCTTCGCCGTCCTCCAGGCCTAGGGTCTTGGCCGCGGTCTTGAGCGCCTTCTCGGTGGATTTCTTGCCGATATGCTCGAACGCGACGCGGGCCAGCTCGCGGCCCAGCTTGATGAAGCGCTCGCGGTCTTCCTCGCGCAAGCTCTTGCGGATCGCCGCCTTGGCGCGGCCGGTCACCACGATGTCGATCCAGGTGGCCTGCGGGCGCTGGCCCTCGGCGGTGATGATCTCGACCGACTGGCCGTTCTTCAGCCGGGTCCAGAGCGGCACGCGGATATGGTCGACCTTGGCGCCGACGCAGCTGTCGCCGATCCGGGTGTGGATCGCATAGGCGAAATCCAGCGGCGTTGCGCCCCGGGGCAGCTTCACCACGTCGCCCTTAGGCGTGAAGCAGAACACCTGGTCGGAATACATCTCGAGCTTCACATGCTCGAGGAACTCGTCGTGATCCTCGGCGCTTTCGAAGCGTTCGGTCAGCGCGGCCAGCCACTTGGCCGGGTCCACGGCAAAGGGGTTCTCGGCCCGCACGCCGTCGCGATAGGCCCAGTGGGCGGCGACGCCCGCCTCGGCCACCTCGTGCATCTGGCGGGTGCGGATCTGCACCTCTACCCGCTTGCCGTCGCGCCCTGACACCGTGGTGTGGATCGAGCGGTAGCCATTCGATTTCGGCTGGCTGATATAATCCTTGAACCGCCCCGGCACGGCGCGCCAGCGCTGGTGGATGGCGCCCAGCGCGCGGTAGCAGTCGGCCTCGTTGCGGGTGATGATGCGGAAACCGCAGATGTCGGAGAGCCGCGAGAAGCCCTGGTCCTTTTCCTGCATCTTGCGCCAGATGCCGTAGGGCTTCTTGGCGCGGCCGAACACGTCGGCCTCGATGCCCGCCTTGTCCAGTTCGACCCGGATGTCGTCGGTGATCTGGCGCACCACGTCGCCGGTCTCGCGCTGCAGGGTGATGAAGCGCCGCATGATCGAGCTGCGCGCCTCGGGGTTGAGGACGCGGAAGGCCAGGTCCTCCAGCTCCTCGCGCATCCACTGCATGCCCATGCGGCCCGCCAGCGGCGCGAAGATGTCCATCGTCTCGCGCGCCTTCTGAACCTGCTTTTCCGGGCTCATCGACTTGATGGTGCGCATGTTGTGCAGCCGGTCGGCCAGCTTGACCAGGATCACGCGCAGATCCTTGGACATGGCCATGAACAGCTTGCGGAAGTTCTCGGCCTGCTTGGTTTCCGAACTGGAGAGCTGAAGGTTGGTCAGCTTGGTCACGCCATCGACCAGCTCGGCGATCTCGGTGCCGAAATTCTCGGCCACCTCGGTATAGGTGGACTTGGTGTCCTCGATCGTGTCGTGCAGCAGCGCGGTAACGATGGTGGCATCGTCGAGCTGCTGCTCGGTCAGGATCGCGGCCACGGCCACGGGATGCGTGAAATACGGCTCGCCCGAGCGGCGGAACTGCCCCTCGTGCATCTTCTCGCCATAGGCATAGGCCCGGCGGATCAGGTCTTCGTTGGTCTTGGGATTGTAGTTGCGGACCAGCGAGATCAGGTCTTCGACGTCGATCTTCGGCATGTTATCCGCAACTTTCCCCGGGGCCCTGGCGGTGCCCCTCAGCCTTGCCCCTGCGCTTCCATCAGGGCGCGCAGCAGCTTCTCTTCCGACATGTCGTCCTCGGCGGGCTTGTCGGCCTCGGTGCGCTCGCCCATCAAGAGCGCCATCGAGTCCTCTTCGGGCTCGTCGACCTCGATCTGGGTCTGCTGGCTTTCGATCATGCGCTCGCGCAGGTCGTCGGCCAGTTGGGTCTCGTCCGCGATCTCGCGCAGGGCGACGACCGGGTTCTTGTCGTTGTCGCGGTCCACGGTCAGCTGACCGCCGGCCGAGATCTCGCGCGCCCGGTGGGCGGCCAACATCACCAGCTCAAACCGGTTCGGAACCTTGTCGACGCAATCTTCAACGGTCACGCGGGCCATGAAACACTCCAGTTCGTCGTAAAATTCGGAGAGCTATACCTATTGCGTTACAAGGCCCTTGACAAGGGCGGAATCCGCGTCAAAGGGGCCTGATTTCGGCTTTCTCCGCCTCCGGCAGCGCCGCGAGCATCTGTTCCACCGTCCGTCCCAGCAGCGGGTGCAGCCAATCGGGGGATATGTCGGCCAGAGGCACCAGCACGAAGGCACGGTCCTGCAGGCGCGGATGCGGCAGGATCAGTTCCTCCGGCGCGGTGGTCTTCTGCGCCTCCAGCGGCAGATCGATCCAGCGGCGCAGGGTGTCGGCGTCGGGCCGCACCTGCCCGCCGTAATCCAGCAGGTCCAGATCCAGCGTGCGCGCGCCCCAGCGCACCTGGCGGACCCGGCCCAGGCTGCGCTCGACTGCGTGCAGATGCGCGAGGAATGCTTCGGGCCCCAGCGACGTGGCATAGAGCGCGACCGCATTCACGAAGTCGGGACCGGCCCCGGCCGGAACGCATGGCGTGGCGAACAATCGGCTCGCCCGGAGCAGATGGACTGATTCGTTTTCCACCGCGCGAAGACCGGCCCGGACCGTCTCTGCCGGCCCTCCGGCGGCCGATGCGACGTTTCCTCCCAGCGCAACCAGTACTTTTGTATCAGTTTCTTGACAAAGAAAGTGTTGCGGCACGCGATTTAGTCCTTATTTTCAAAGCTCGTTTCGCAACCCTACGACAAACCACTCACGAAGCACGACCGCGGAACGACATTTCGGAAGGATATTTTCATGTTCTATCGTGACGAACGGCTTGCGCTGTTCATTGACGGTTCGAACCTCTACGCAGCCGCCAAGGCGCTGGGTTTCGACATCGACTACAAGCTCCTTCGGCAGGAGTTCATGCGCCGCGGCAAGCTGCTGCGCGCGTTCTACTACACCGCCCTGCTGGAAAACGACGACTATTCGCCGATCCGGCCGCTGGTCGACTGGCTGCACTACAACGGCTTCTCGATGGTGACCAAGCCGGCCAAGGAATATGTCGACAGCCAAGGCCGCCGCAAGGTGAAGGGCAACATGGATATCGAACTGACGGTTGATGCCATGGAACTGGCCCCCAAGGTCGATCACATCGTCCTTTTCTCGGGCGACGGTGACTTCCGCCCGCTGGTGGAAAGCCTGCAGCGCCAGGGCGTGCGCGTCTCGGTGGTTTCGACCATCCGCAGCCAGCCGCCGATGATCGCGGACGAGTTGCGCCGCCAGGCCGACAACTTCATCGAGCTCGACGAGTTGAAAGAGGTTATCGGCCGCCCTCCGCGCGAACCGCGGCCCGAGCCGCAGATGGAATTCGCCGAGGAAGGCTGACGCCGGACAATTCGAGGATGAAA
>JBNGCX010000057.1:0-24588 GCA_049974865.1 Paracoccaceae bacterium | reverse complement strand
GCCGTTCCTCGTCCCGCTTCTGGCTGGTGACGTCGATATGGACGCCCGACATCACCTCGGGGCTGCCGTCCTGGGCCCGGCGGAAGACCCGGCCGCGGGCCTGGATCCAGACCCAGTCGCCGTTCTTGTGGCGCATCCGGAACGCGCCCTCGAAGGATTCCGTTTCGCCCGAGAGCGTGGCCTGGATGCGCGGCGCCACCACGGCCAGGTCATCGGGGTGAACGAGGTTGGCCCATGTTTCGTAGGTGATCGGCTCAAGCTCTTCGCGGGCATAGCCGATCATGTCCAGCCAGCGATCGTTCACGATGTTCACGCCGCTGACGATCGACCATTCCCAGGTGCCGATATCGGCGCCGGTGATGATGTTGTCCAGGCGACGCTTTTCCTCTTCGAGCTCGGTCACGTCGGAGTGGATCGCGATCAGGGCGCCCGAGCGCGTGCGCCGTTCGATCACCCGCACAATGCGACCGTCGGGCAATCTCTGGATCAGCGTGGTCCCCCCCTGGCGGCGTCCTTCGAGGCGTTCTTTCAGCCAGTCCTCCTCTCGGCCCTCGGCCTCGGGCAGCTGGCCGTGGCTGAGCGCGTATCGCTCGATGGTCTCGAAGCTGGTGCCGGGGACCAGGACCGGCGCCGTGTCGGAATAGAACTCGCGGTAGCGGTGGTTGCAGGCGATCAGCACGTCGTCGGCGTCGAACAGCGCGAAGGCGTCCTCCATCGTCTCGGCCGCCTCGATAAGGCGCTCGCGCGCGGCCTCTGCCTCGGCGGCGCGGTCTCGGAGTTCGGACTCGTGCTGCTTGATCGCGGTGATGTCGGTCATCACCCCGGTGAAGCCCACCAAGGTGCCATCCGGGTCATGTTCGGGCTGGATGCGCAGGGCGACCCAGTAATCCTCGCCGTCCTTGCTGCGGTTGAGGAGTTCGGCCTCGACCGGCTCTCCCGCGCCCAGCGCGGCGCTGATGCGCGCCTTGGCGCCGGGATCGGTGTCCTCGTGATGCACCAGCTCGGCGGGGGTCTTCCCAAGCGCCTCGTCCAGCGTGTAGCCGCTGCGTTTCTCGAAGGCCTCGTTGCACCAGGTAATGCGGCGCTTCGCATCGGTGAGAACCACCAGGTTGGCGGTGCGCAGCGCCATGTCCCCGAGCCGGTCGAGCACGCGCTTGTTGCGGTGCTGGGTGGTCACGTCCTGCACGACGAAAATGAAGGCCGGCGCGCGCTCGCTGCTGCAGGGCGCCCGATAGCTCGCCGTCGCCCTGAACCATCTCGGATTGCCCCGAACGGTCAGCGGGAAGGTTGTGGGCTCGGAACGCCCCTGCTGGCGCACCTCCTCAATGGCCCGCCGCGCGAGCTCCGCCACGTCCGGCGGCAGGCTTTCCTCCAGCGTCTGGCCGAGGAAATCTTCCGGCCGCCCGTAGAGCAGCTCTTCGGAGCCGGTATGCGCGTAGACGAAGCGGCCTTCCTCGGAGATTTCGAACACCATGTCCGGGATCGCCTTGAGCGTCGCGAGCAGGCGCGCGCGGTCATGTTCCAGTGCGCAGACGTCTGCCTTGGTCAGGCGGGGCGGCTCCTGCCGTTTCAGAACGCGCGAAAGCGTTGCCAGGATCGGGGTCAGGTCCTCCGGCGCGCATTTCGGGAAGGTGGTCGCGGCGTCCAGGGTCTCGACCAGCGTGAAGCCGAGCGGGCCGTCATCCGAGGCGATCGGAACGGCGAAGAAATCCGGGCGCGCGTCATTTTTCCGGCTGGCCTTCCCCTTTTTCGGCCGGGCCGCCTTGCTGTCCGCGTCCTGGATGGTGTCGCCGGCCCTCAGGGTGGAAAGCCATCGCTTGCGCGCGGTGTCGGAAAGCTGCTGCCAGGCATCGTCGTCGCCGGCGCAGCCCTCCCGTGTCCAGCGTCCGGCGCTTTCGGCCTTTGTCTCTCCGGTGAAACGATAGAGAGAGACGCGGTCGGCCCCGGACAGGACGCCGAGGCTCAGGAGCGCGACCTCTACCGCGTCGTGCTGTTGCGCATCCGCGGCGATTGTCGCCGGTGTCTCTGCCTGTTCCGCTCCGGGTGCTTCCGCGTCAACCCGCACCCGCGTCTTGTCTTCTCCCTGCAGCCTTTGGTTTTCCTGCACGGCCTGCTCTCCCCAACTATTTTTCTGTTCTTTCAACAGAATCGCATATTTTCGCGCTCGCACAAGTTGTCTGTTCAGCATTTTTTCCCGGCCGGGACCTCCGGCCTGGAACGGCGTGCCTGTTCCGTCCGGTCCGGGGGTGACGGGGGCGCCGCCCGGGCGGACGGGCCCGCGGAGCATTCCGCGGGCCTTGCCGGTTCAGCGCAGCGCGGCCTCGATATTGCCGCCGTCGACGGTCATCACATGCGCCGTGGTGCGCTCGGCGCCGGCCAGGGCGACGAAGGCGTCTCCGACATGGCGCGCCTCGACCTCGCGCTTCAGCAGATTGCCGCCCAGATAGGTGGCCTCGTCCACCTTGCGGGCGGCCGCGCGCGCCGCGATCATCTCGGGCGTCAGCAGCCCCGAGCGGATGCGGTCGGCATTGATGCCGTTCACCCGGATGCCCTCGGCCCCCAGTTCCAGCGCCAGCTGGCGCAGCAGGAAGAAGGTCGTGGCCTTGGGCAGGCCGTAGGCGGCAAAGCCCTTGCCCGGGTTGACCGCCTGTTTCGAGACGTTGAACAGGATCTGCCCGCCGCGGCCCTGCGCGCGGAACACGGCGATGGCCGCCTGCGCGAAGGCCTGGTGGGCGAAGAAGTTCAGTTCGAAACTCGCCCGCAGCGTCTCGTCTGGCAGGGTGGCGACATCGCCGGTCATGGCCGCGCCCGCGTTCGACACCAGGATGTCCAGCCCGCCAAAGCGGTTCACGCAGGCCTCGACCGCCTCGGCGGGGCCGCCGGCGCGGGTGATGTCCAGCGCGATGCCGCCGTGATCGCCGCCCAGCGTGGCGATGGCCTCGTCAAGCGCCGCCGCGTCGCGGTCAACGAGGAAGATCGTGGCGCCCTGGGCTGCAAAGGCCTGCGCCGTGGCCAGGCCGATGGCGCCCGCGCCGCCGGTGACCAGCACCACGCGCCCCTGCATCGCCGGGCGCTTGCCCTTGCCCAGCTTGGCCTGCTCCAGCGACCAGTATTCCATGTCGAACATGTCGGCCTCGCCGATCGGGTGGTACCCGCCGCAGGCCTCGCCGTCGCGCATCACGCGCAGCGTCTGCTGGCCGAGGTCGGCGGCGATGCGTGCGGATTTGGCGTCGGCGCCCATGCCGATCAGCCCCAGCCCGGCCACCCAGGCCAGGTTCGGCACCGGCGTCAGCATGGTCTTGGCCCCGCCGAAGCGCGGCGCCTGGCGGTCGAAATAGGCCGTGTAGTCCGCCACGAAACGGTCGACGCGGGCCTGGATCGCCTCGGCGCCGCCGGAGACATCGTCCCGGTTCAGCAGCAGCGGGTGGCCCTTGGTGCGGATCACGTGGTCGGGGGTGGCGACACCGCGGGTGGCCAGTTCGCCCAGGTCGTCGCGCGCGAGGAAGCCCAGCACATCGTCGCCCGCGCGGATGTCGAAGACGGGCATCGCCGCGTCCTCGCCCAGATGTGCGCCGATGGCGCCGCGCAGTTTGGTCAGCACCTCGGCCTTGCGATCCGCGGGCAGCGCCACGGCGGGGCGCAGCGGCGCGGGGCGGCGGTCGGCCAGCCAGGCCTCCACCATATTGGTATGCTCGACGATCCGGTCATAGGAGTCCTTGGCCGTTGGGCCCCAGGTGAAATGCCCGTGGTTGACCAGCAGCAGCCCCTCGATGCCCGGGTTGGCCTCGTAGGTCTCGGCGGCCAGCTTCGCCAGCGCGAAGCCCGGCATCACGTAGGGTACCAGCGCCAGCTTGCCGCCGAAGATCTCGCGCGTGGCCTCTTCGACCTCCGGCAGGTTGGCCAGCGCAAGGAACGCCGTGGCATGGGTGTGGTCGACGAACCTGTGCGGCAGGTAGGCGTGCAGCAGCGTCTCGACCGAGGGGTTCGGCGCGGTCGAATCCAGCAGGTTCGAGCGCTGCAGGTTCACCATGTCCTCGTCAGAAAGGGCGGTCAGGGCGCGCAGCCGCATCAGCGGCTCCAGCCGCACCGCAGGCAGGCCGGCGGCCTCGATCGTCTCCAGGTCCCAGCCCGATCCCTTGATATGGATGACCTCGACCTCGTCACCGTAGATGTCGCGCGCGGTCAGTTTCACCGAGGTGTTTCCCCCGCCATGCATCACCAGGTCCGGGTCCGAGCCGATCAGCCGCGAAGTGTAGACCCGCAAGGCCAACTCGCGCGCGGCGGGGTCGGTTCCGGCCCTGTCCTGCATCGATGCGGCGTCGCTGTCTTGCCACCGGTTTGTTATCATATCAAAGCTCCTGTCTGGACTGGGACGGCATGGGTGACGGCCATGCCTTGATTTTTCGCGGCTTTTATACAAAAGTCAGATAGCTTTGTCATAAATAAAATGAGGCCACGGGATGGCGGGAACAAAACGCAGGACGACAGGCCAGATCAGCGGCGAGAATGTCGTGATCGAAGTCGCCTGGATGTATTACCACGAGGGGCTGAACCAGAAGGAGATCGCCGACCGTCTGGGGATATCCCGCGCCACGGTGGTGAACTATCTGCAGGAGGCGCGCGAGCGCGGCTTCATCCGCATATCGCTGGATTCCAAGGCCTTCACCACGCATCGCCTTGCCGTCGAACTGTGCGGCAAGTTCGGCCTGAAGGCGGCCTACGTGATCCCCGACGAGGGGGCCGATATCGAGACCGCCTTCTACCGCGTCGTGCGCGGCGCGGCTGAATGGCTGCCCGAGCTGCTGGACAGCGGCGACCGGCTGGGCGTGGCCTGGGGGCGGACGATCTACGAACTGGCCCAGATCAGCGAGGATACCCGGATCGAGGATCTGACCGTGCTGCAGCTGGTGGGCTCGATGGCCACGCCCTACGGCTTCACGGCCGAGGCGTGCTCGACGCGGCTGGCGCAGCGGCTGGGCGCGCGTTGCCACAACCTGCATGCGCCCGCTATCCTATCCAGCGCCGAGCTGGCCGCGGCCCTCAGGGAAGAGCCGATCATCCACGATCAGCTGGCCCGGCTGGAGACCTGCAACAAATTCTTGTTCTCGGTGGGCACCTGCCTGCCCACGAGCCATGTCGTGGGCAGCGGCCTGGCCACGCTGGAAGACCTGGAATGGTACGTGGCGCGCGGGGCGACCGCGGTGCTGTGCGGCCGGTTCATCGATGCCGAGGGGCATGCGATCCCCGGGCCGCTGGACGACCGGATGATCGGCATCCCGCTGGACCGTCTGGTGGGTCTGGAGACGGGGCTTCTGGTGACGCCGGGGGCGGACAAGATCGAGGCCTCGCTGGCGGCGATCCGCGGCGGCTATGTCACCCATATGGTGACCAGCCTCGGCGTGGCCGAGGCGCTGCTGGCCGAGGGCTGATCGTAGCGGGCGCCAGTGCGCGAAGGTGACCGGGAAAGGGGACGTCCTGAGTTCGCGCGGCAAGCCCCGAGCCCAAAAGGTCATTTCCGTAGCCGACGCTCAGTCTTGAGCCGCTGTGTGCGAAAGCCGGGGCGCGGTCGCCCTGGTCAGCATTCGTCCTGCAGCCGGTTACAGGAACGGAGCATCGCTTTCGTCGATCATTCTCATTCTGGGAATGCGCGCGCTGCAGTTCCCGTAGGCCTGTTCGACTTGCACCTCGATGAGCGCCTGCGCGGCCGGCCAGAGCGTCCGCTCTTCGTGGCGTGGCCTTCGCATGCTCGCCCGGCCGTTCACCCGCACCCGCCGTTGCCTCTCGAAATCCATGAAAAGCATGCCGACATGCGGATTCACCCGGATGTTTCCGAGCGAATTATAAAGGCCGTTGCCGGGAAAATCCGGGAATATCACCGTTTTCGGATCCAGTACCTTGAGCGCGGGCAAGGGGCCTGAGGCGATGTAGTCGCGCCCCCGGAAACTCGCATCACAATGGCCCTCGGCATCAGAGGTCGCGATGAAGAAGAAGGGCTGAGCTTCTATAAAGCGGATGAAAGCTGCCGACAGATCCGGCCGCATCATCAGCGGCAGATTGCGCTCATCCCAATGATAGCGCGAGGGAAGCTCTGATCGCAGCTCCAGTTCTCCCCGATGTCCCAGCGGAGAATCGGGCGGAAGAGAATCTTGTGGCATCTTCTTTCCATTCTTGACGAAACGTGTGCTTCGAGAGAATATACGACCGGTCGGTAGGAAATAAAAGCCATGACGAAAGTTACCCAAGAACAGCTCGTGTCGCTGGCGCGGGACATGTTTCGCGACCGCGGCTATGCCGGCGCATCCATCGGTGACATTGCCGCGGCGCTCGGTCTGCGCAAAGCCAGTCTCTACAGCCGGATCGAGAGCAAGGCGCACCTGGCACGCGCGGCGATCGCCCTCACCAGGGCGGAACTCGCTCTGCCCGAGGGGCTGCCGGAGGATTGGCGGCAGGCCTATGCCGGGGCGATGCGCTACCTCGCCGATCGCCTGGCCGAGGCGCGGCGCTGTATCGGCCTGCACCTCTTATACGATGCCACCGTGGAGCCAGAGGTGCGGGCTGAGCTTGAGCTGTTCTTCGCCGAACTGGAGCAGTCGCTGGTGCAGTTGGCGGTCGATGCTCTTGGGCAGGCGCATGCCGAAAGGCTCGCACAGGAGGCGCTCTGTTTGCTGGAAGGCGGCACGCTCTGGCTGCTGCTTCGCGAGGATCGAGGGCCGCTCGACCGCATGGTGGCAGAGTTCTGCGAAAAACTGCCGGTGGAGGACCCTGAGCCGGAACCCCGGAAGATCCTGGCCCGGTACGGAGTGGCGGCCGCCGACGCCTCTTCCTTGCTGGCAGACATGGCGGCGGAAATCGCCGATCTGGAAGGCGAAGTCATCCGTCTTCGCGCGGCCCTGGAAGGGCAGATCGAGGCAGAAAGCTGTTTCAGATGAGGCTGCCCTCAGCAACACGAGAGCGGCCCCGTAAGAAGGCCGGTTTATCCCGTTTTGCCGAATTCGGCCGGGTCCCGCAGAGCGGACCGCCTTGGCTTCGCTGGCATCCCCAAAAGGAAAAGACCCGGCAGGAGGCCGGGTCTTTCGCTTCGTCCTTCGGAGGGGGTCACTGCCCGGCGAGATCGGGGAACATCGCGGCCAGGTCCTCGGCCGTGGCAGGGCAGACGCCGCGTTCGGTGATCAGCCCGGTCACCAGTTCCGCAGGGGTCACGTCGAAGGCCGGGTTGCGGGCGGGCGTGCCGTCGGGCGAGATCTGGACCGAGACGATGCGCCCCTCGGGGTCGCGCCCCTGGACATGGGTGACCTCCTCGCCGGTGCGCTCCTCGATGGGGATTTCCTTGACCCCGTCAACCACCCTCCAGTCGATGGTGGGCGAGGGCAGGGCGACGTAGAAGGGCACGCCGTTGGCCTTGGCCGCCAGCGCCTTCAGATAGGTGCCGATCTTGTTGCAGACGTCGCCACGCGCGGTGGTGCGGTCGGTGCCCACGACCACCAGGTCGATCTCGCCATGCTGCATCAGGTGGCCGCCGGCATTGTCGCAGATCAGGTCGTGGCTCACGCCGTGGCTGTTCAGTTCCCAGCTGGTCAGCTGCGCGCCCTGGTTGCGGGGACGGGTCTCGTCCACGAAGACGTGGATGTCGATCCCTTCCTCCATCGCGTGGTAGATCGGCGAGGTGGCGGTGCCCCAGTCGACGGTGGCGGGCCAGCCGGCGTTGCAATGGGTCAGGACGTTGACGCGCCCGCCGCCCTTCTTGCGGGCGATCTCGCGGATGATCTCAAGCCCGTGCAGGCCGATCTGGCGGTTGGTTTCCACGTCCTCGTCGCAGATCTCGGCGGCCCGGGCAAAGGCGGCGTCGGCGCGCGCCTCGGGGGCGAGTGGTTTCAGCACCTTGTTCATCTCGTCCAGCGCCCATTTCAGGTTGATCGCCGTGGGACGGGTCTCGTGCAGCACCTCGTAGGTCTCATGGAGCGAGGCATCCGAGGGGTCGGCGGCCATCTGCACGGCCACGCCGTAGGCGGCCGTGGCCCCGATCAGCGGCGCGCCGCGCACCCACATGTCGCGGATCGCGTCGGCGAAGTCCTGACGCGTGTTCAGTGGCACGATTCGCAGCTCATGCGGCAGCCAGCGCTGGTCGATGATGCGCACCTCGCCCGAGGGCTCCCGCCAGATGGAGCGGAAGTGCTTGCCGTCGATTTTCATAGGTAGTCCTCTTGGTTGATCCGGCGCGCGAGATCGAGCACCTCGGCCATGCCATTGATTTCTCCGCGCCCGACGGCCAGCGCCCGGCCCAGCATCAGGCCGCGCGCCTCGCATTTGGCGCGGGTGGCGTCGTCGGCGATCTCGTCATATTCGGCGATATGAGCCAGCCCCAGCGTGCGCCGGTGCATCTCGATCCCGCAGAAGCCCAGCGTGTCGCGCCAGATGGCCGACAGCCGCTCGATCCGGGCCTGCTCGGCGCCCAGGCCGTGGCCCTGATCCTCGAACAGGCTGGCCTGGTAGAGGATGCCGGTCCGCTCGGTCCGCCACAGGCGGGTGAACTCGGCGCTGAAGGCCGACCAGACGTCACTCACCACGGACAGGATCCATTCCTGGTAATCGGCCCGCGCGCCCTCGGCCCCGGCATGGCCGGGCTGGGCGTAATAGGCCATCAGGAAGTTCGCGATCAGCATCCCGATGTCGAAGCCCATGGGGCCGTAGGTGGCGAACTCGGGGTCGATCACGCGGGCGTCCGCGCCGTCCACCATGACCGAGCCGGTGTGCAGGTCGCCATGCAGCATGGTCTCGGCGTTGTTGGCGAAGGCCATCTTCAGGTGCTGCGCCGCGACCTTGAGGTCGATATCGGCGCGCAGGGCGGCGACGATCGGGTCGAGCTGCGGCGTGTGGCGGTTCATCTCGGCGGCGAAATAGGGGTCCGAGAACACCAGGTTCTCCGTGATGTCGCACAGCTCCACATTGCCGGCGAAGAGCGCCAGGTCGGCCTTGCGCCGCGCGGTGAGCATGGACAGGTCCGAGCCGCGGAACAGGGTACGGGCACAGAACCGGCCCAGCATCTCGCCCAGCCCGTCGTGGCGCGTACCCTCCATCAGGCTCTTGCGCAGGATCACGTGGGGCGAGAGGAACTCCATGGCGATAATCGCCTGGTCCTCGTCGAAGTAATAGACCTCGGGCACGGCGCTCGGGTCGCGCTCGGCCTGGCGGACCAGGGCGTTGTATTCGAAAAAGGCCCGGCGCAGGGGCAGGGGCCAGCTTTCGCCGACCAGCCGCACGTAGGGCAGCGCCTGTTTCACGATGACGCTGCCCTCGGGCCCGTCGATGATGAACACCAGGTTCAGGTTGCCGTCCCCTACCTCGCGCATGGTCCAATCCGTGGGATCGCCCAACCGGTCGCGGATCGCGTCAATAGGTCCCAACCGTTCGGCCAGGGTTTCATGGCTCAATGGCTCATATTGCTGAGTCGTCACAGGTCTCCTCCCCTCGCGCAGCAAGGCATTTTGCGCCCATTTCCGGGTCGCTCGCCGCGCAGAATTCCGGGTTTATCTGCAATTGTCAAATTATATTGACATTTGAAAGTTTCAGGGCGTAGCCTCTGCCGCAACGGAGGAGGACAGAGCATTGAACGATCACGCGATCCGGCTGTCCGGTGTGCGCAAAGCGTTCGGCCGCAACCAGGTTTTGCGCGGAATCGATCTTGAGATTCCCGCGGGCCAGGTGACGGTTCTGATGGGGGCCAACGGGGCGGGCAAATCCACCCTGGTCAAGATCCTGTGCGGCGTGCATGCCGCCGATGGCGGCGAGGTCACGCTGGCCGGCACGCCCTTCGCGCCCGAGACGCCCTCGGCGGCGCTGCGCGCGGGCGTCGTCACGGTGCACCAGAACATCAATGACGGCGTCGTGCCCGATCTGGACGTCGCCTCGAACCTGCTGCTGGACACCCTGGCCGACGGCGCCGGGGTCTTTCTCAGGCGCCGCAAGATGCGCGCCCGCGCCCGCGAAATCGCCGCCGCCGTGGGGCTGGAGATCGACGTGAACCGCCAGGTGGCGGATCTGTCGCTCGCCGACCGGCAGTTGGTCTCCATCGCCCGCGCCATGGCGCATGAGCCGCGGCTCATGATCCTGGACGAGCCGACCTCGTCGCTCTCGGCGGTGGAGGCCGATCGCCTGTTCGACCTGATCGAGACCCTGCGCGACCGCGGCGTGGCGATCCTCTACATCTCGCACCGCATGTCCGACATCCGCCGCCTCGCGGACCGGATCGTCTCAATGCGCGACGGCACGATCTCGGGCGTGTTCGAGGAGCAGCCGCTGGATTACTCCGGCTCGGTCCAGGCCATGCTGGGCCACGCGATCACCGAGGTGGATTTCACGGTCCCGCCCGCCGGCCGGCCGGTGCTGGAGGTGCGCGACCTCGTTCTGCGCGAGGGCGCCGCGCCCTTCTCGATGACCGCGCATGAGAACGAGGTGATCGCCGTCACCGGCCTGGTGGGCAGCGGCAAGTCGGATTTCGCCAGCGTCCTGTTCGGGCTGGACGAGGCCGTGTCGGGCGATATCGCGCTGGACGGCCGGCCCCATGCGCCGGGCTCCGCGCGGGAGGCGATCAACGCGGGCGTCTTCCTGTGCCCCAAGGACCGGCTGGTCAACGCGGTGGTGGCCGACCTCGACATCACGCGCAACCTGACGCTGCCCTTCCTGCCACGCCACAGCCGGCTGAGCTTCGTCTCCACTGGCTCCGAGCGGGCGACGGCCGAGCGCATGGTGGGCGAGATGGGCGTCGTGTGCCAGAGCCCTACGGACGGCATCCTGACGCTTTCGGGGGGGGAATCAGCAGAAGGTGATGGTCGCGCGCTGGATGGCCGAGGCCTCGCGCCTTCTGATCCTCGACGAGCCGTTCCAGGGCGTGGACATCCAGGCCCGCCGCGACATCGGTCACAAGATCCGCGAGACCGCGGGCGACCGGGCCACGATCGTCTTCGTGGCCGAGCTGGACGAGGCGCTTGAGATCGCCGACCGCATCCTCGTGATGAGCGAGCATTCCATCGTCGGCGAACACCGCAACGAAAAAGTCGACGTGTCCGCGATCATGGCCCAGGTGGTCCATGCCGCGACGGCGCGCGCAGCAGGAAAATAAGAAAAGATGCAGAATTCCGTGAACCTGATCGACATCGCCATCAAATACGGCTTCCTCGTGCTGATGGCCGGGCTCATTGCCTTTTTCGGCGCCATGGCCGAGGGCTTCCTGTCGCCCTTCAGCGCGGTGTTCATCCTGCAATCGGTGGCCATCACCGGCATCCTGGCGCTGGGGGTGACCGCGACCCTGGTCGTGGGCGGGTTCGACCTGTCCATCGGGGCCACCGCGACCTCGGCGCTGATGCTGTCGGCCTACGTGATGGTGGTGTGGGAGATGAGCGCGGCGTCGGCCGTTGTGCTGTGCCTGCTGATGGGCGCGGTCGTGGGGCTGATCAACGGGCTGTTGGTGGTCAAGATGAAGGTGCCGGACCTGCTGGCCACCTTGGGCATGATGTTCCTGCTCGTGGGCCTGCAGCGCATCCCGACCGAGGGGCGCTCGATTTCCACCGGCATGGCGCTGCCCGACGGCAGCACCGCCACCGGCACCTTTTCCGAGGGCTTCCTGATGCTGGGCCGCCACCGGCTGGACCTGATCGTGCCCAACCTGCTGCCGCTTTCGGTGGTGTTCCTGATCGTCATCGCCATCGCCGTCTGGGTGTTCCTTGAGCTCACTCGCCACGGCCGGCTGATGTATGCGATCGGGTCGAACGCGCAGGCGGCCAGCCTCGCGGGGGCCAATGTCAACCGCTACAAGATCCTGGCCTACATGATCTCGGGCACGCTGGCCTCGGTAGGGGGCATCCTGCTGGCGGCACGGCTGGGGCGGGGCGACGTGGCCTCGGGCAACAACCTGCTGCTCGACTCGGTCGCCGCCGCGCTGATCGGCTTCGCGGTGCTGGGGGCGTCGAAACCCAACGCCTTCGGCACGGCCATCGGGGCGCTGTTCGTGGGGATCCTGCTGCAGGGCCTGACCATGATGAACGCCCCTTACTACACCCAGGATTTCATCAAGGGTGGCGTCCTTGTCGTCGCGCTTGTCTTCACTTTCGCGCTCTCCGGCAGAGGAGGCCGGGGGCGCGGCTGACCCAACGAAACAAAGAAACAACGGAGTAAAGGGAGGAAACCATGATCTCCAGACGACTGTTCACAGGGCTGATCGGGGCCGCGGCGATGCTGCCGGGGCTGGGCTTCGCGGCGGATATGCCGGCGCCCTTCGACAACCCCGGCGAGGTGAAGATCGCGCTGGTGCGCTATCTGTCCACCGGCGACTTCTTCCAGGCCTACCTGTCGGGCGTGGAGAAACAGGCCGAGGCCATCGGTGTCGACCTGCGCGTCTTCGACAGCCGCCAGGACGCCGCGGTCCAGGCCGACATGGTGGACCAGGCGATCGCGCTGGGCGTCGACGGCATCATCATCCAGCACGGGCTGACCGAGTCGATGCAGGAGGCCGCGCAGCGTGCGGTGGACGCGGGGATCAAGGTCGTGGCCTTCGACGTGAACGTCGAGAATGACGCCATCCCGCAGGTCGAGCAGTCCGATCGCGACCTCGCCCGCCTCGCGCTGGAGCAGGCCGTCGAGGACAACGGCAACGAGTTCGTTGCCGGCTACGTCTACGTGCCGGGTATCGCGCCGCTCGACCGTCGCGACGAGACCTGGAAAAAGGTCAAGGCCGACAATCCCGGCATCAAGCAGGTCGCCGAATTCGGCACGCTGGACAACCCGATTGCCAACTCGGTGGCCAACCAGGCGCGCTCGGTCCTGTCGGCCAATCCCAACATCACCGTGATGTTCGCCCCCTATGACGAATTCGCCAAGGGCGTGAAGATCGCCGTGGACGAGGCCGGCATGTCCGGCCAGGTGTCGATCTACTCGGCCGACGTCTCCACCGCCGACATCGCCGCCATGCGCGAGTCGGGCTCGGCCTGGAAGGCGACCGCCGCCACCAACCCGGCGGTCGTCGGCGAGGTTTCGGTACGGTCGCTGGCGATGCTGCTGGCCGGCGAGGATCCGGGCCACAACGTCATCGTGCCGCCGACCCTGATCACCCAGGCCATGCTGAACGATCTCGACATCAAGAGCATGGAAGAGCTGGGCAGCAAGGTTCCCGCCTTTGCCCATGCCGATGTCGCTGTTCCCGACTGGATGCCGCTGCCCGCCCGGTAACCGCGGGCAGGCCGACCACTCACGGATCTGCGGGGTCGGGGCGATGCCCTCGGCCCCGTTTCCGTTCAAGGAGGAAAACAGATGCTCAAGGGAATCGACCCCCGCATGCCCGCCGACCTGCTCGATACGCTGATGCGGATGGGGCATGGCGACGAGCTGGCGGTGGTGGACTGCAACTTTCCCGCCCACAGCACCGCTGCGCGCACCGCCAGCGGACGGGTGATCGAGCTGCCGGGGTTCAGCGCGCCCGAGGCGATCGGAATGGTCACGGCGCTGATGCCGCTGGACGGCTTCGCGCCGCACGCCGCCTTGTGGATGGAGGTTGACGGGCAGGGACCGGAACCCGGGCAGGTGCACCGCGAGGCCATCGAAGTGATGGAAAGGGGCGCGACCGAAGGCTGCGAAATCGGCAGCATCCCGCGCAGCGCCTTCTACGACCGCGCGGCGCGCGCCCATGCGGTTCTGCGCTGCACCGAGACCCGGGCCTACGGCTGCTTCATCCTGCGCAAGGGGGTGATCCTGTAAAAGAAAACCGGCCCGCAAGGGGCCGGTTCAGTGGACCAAAGGGAGGTCTACGCCTCAGGCTTCTCCAGCCCGAGCTGCATCCAGTGCCGCGCGCATCGCGGCAATTCCTTCGCCGATCCTGTCGCCGTGGCGCAGCAGGCTTCCGCCCAGCAGGTAGACCACGTCCTCGCCATACATCCCGGCCATGTCCGCGGCGCGCTCCACGCTCATGCCGCCGCCGGGGCTGGGCAGCATCGGCTTGCCGGGCCCCGCTGTGTCGCGGCAGGCCGCGGCGATCTGCAGGCACTCCGCGCGGCTGAAGCCGAAGCGACCGCCCACATTCGGGAAGACCGAGATGTCCGCCCCCGCGAGGCGCTGCAGCGTGCCGAACATGACGCCGTGGTCGAGCCCGGTGTCGGGCGACAGGACGTATGGCCCCAGGAAGCTCGGATGCGTCATCACCGGCATGTCCAGTTCCGCGTCGCAAGCGATGCGCGAGACCACGCCGAAGCCCAGCAGGCCGGGCATGATCAGCAGCCCGTCCGCGCCGGCCTCCTTGGCGAAACGGACATTGGCCTCGATCTCGTCGGCCTGCCCGGCGAGCGAGGGGAAATAGAGGGCCCTCCGCCCGGTCTCGGCATTGGCGCGGGCCACGGCGGCGGCGGTCTTCTCCACCCGCTCGCGGAAGGGGGCCATGGGCTGGTCCGTGATGCCGTGGTCTTCCTTGACGATATCCGCGCCGCCGCGGGCGCAGAGATAGCCGATCTGCGCCAGGTCGTCGGCGCTCAGCCCCTGCGGCTTCAGCACCGGGGCGATCATGCCGCCCTCGGCCCGGCCGCAGAGCGCGCGGATGCCCGCGATGCCGAAGCGCGGCCCGGGATGGCGGCGCGCCATTTCCGCGCCGGGGTCGATGCCGACCACCCGCAGCCCCCGCTGGATCGAGGAATTGCCGAAGATCACGTTGAGGAACTGGGTTAGTTCGAACCCCGCGCTTGCGGGGCTGTAGGAAATCGTGGCGCGGAAAACCCCGTCGCCCTCGGCCCCGATCTCCTCGACCCGGCCGAGGATCTCGTCCTCGACAAATCCCGCGGGCACCACGTCGCGCGGGATTTCGACCGTCTGTTCCAGCGCGATCCCCTCGGCACGGGCGCGCGCGCCGGCCAGATCGGGCGCGAAGATTCGATAGGTGACGCCGAAGCGCATCACAGCGCCTCGGCCTTGGCCGCCGAATGCACCGCGTCCACGCGCACCGCCTCCAGCGCCTCTTCGTCGATGCCGGTCTGCTGGCCGGTCAGCTTTTCAATGGCGCGCACCAGGGCCATCGCGTCCAGCCCGTAATGACGCATCAGGTAGGGGCGCGAGCCGCCATGGGCGTAGGTGTCCTGCAGGCCCAGCCGGATCAGCCGCCTGGCCAGTCCCGCCTCGGCCAGCGCCTCGGCGGTCATCGAGCCGATGCCGCCTGCGACCAGGTGGTTTTCCAGCGTGATGACGCCGTGTTTCACGCTGGCCGCGTGGTCGCGGATCGTCGCCGCGTCAAAGGGCTTCAGCGTGTTCAGGTGCAGGTGGCGCACCGAGACGCCCGCCTTGTCCAGCGCGCCGCGGGCGCGGATCGCCTCTTCGGTGGTGATGCCGGCGGTGATGACCAGAACGTCGGTGCCCTCGGACAGCACGCGCATCTGGCCCACCTTCAGCGGGCTGTCGAACAGCCGCGGGACCGATCCGCGCAGGACGCGGCAATAGACCGGGCCGTCGATGCTGTCGGCGGCCTCGACGATGCCCTCCACCTCGGTCGCGTCGCCGGTTTCCAGCACGGTCATGTTCGGGATGGTGCGCATGATCGAGATATCCTCGATCGCCTGGTGGGTCATGCCGCCGGGCGTGGTCACGCCGGGCAGGAAACCCATCAGCCGCACCTTGCGCCGCGGATAGGCGACCGAGGCCATCAGCTGGTCATAGGGCCGGCGGTATAGGAACACGCCGAAGGTGTGGATGAAGGGCCGGAAGCCCGCCAGCCCCAGCCCGCCGGCGAAGGACAGCATGTTCTGTTCGGCCATGCCCATGGACAGGAACTGCCCGGGGTGGCGGTCGCGGAAGCCGTCGATCTCGCAGCTCGAGGTGAGGTCGGCGGACAGGCACAGAACCTCGGGGTGCTGCACCGCGTAGCTCTCGAAGGCGCCGGCATAGGGGCGGTTGACCATTTCGACCATCGCGTCTCTCCTCACTGGCCGTAGTCGATCGGGTCGATGCCCAATTCGGCGGCGATTGCGTGGTTCATCTCGGCGCGCTCCTCTTCGGATTTGAACCGCACGTAATGCAGGCGCGGGAAGCGGCGGCGGAGGAACTCCATGCCCTGCGTGGGCGAGGAATGGGCGAGGATGATCAGCGGGCGGCCCTCGTGCGGCTCGGCCCTGGCCTGGCGCATGGCGTCGATGTCATGGGCGTCGATCTCGGCCACAACGGCGCCGAAATCGCGCAGCTTGGTGGCGATGTCGCCGACCTCCATCACGCTGTCCATCGCGCCGTCGCATTGCTGGTTGTTGACGTCCATGATGGCCCAGAGGTTGTCGATCCCGTGATGGGTGGCGGCCTGCACGGCCTCCCAGGTCTGGCCCTCCTGCACCTCGCCGTCGGACATGAACACGCAGACCTCGCCGGTCTCGCCCAGCCGCTTGCGGCCCCAGGCCAGCCCCGCCGCGGTCGACAGCCCGATCCCCAGCGTGCCGTTATGCACCTCCATGCCGGGGCTGTGCTCGGCCCCGATCATCTCGACCGAGGAGCCGTCCTTGTTGAACATCTCCAGCCCCTCGGGGGCCATCCGGCCGACCTCGATCAACGTGGCATAGGCGACCAGCGCGTAATGGGCGGGGGCGATGAACAGGCGGTCGTAATGCGCCTCGAAAGGGCCGTTATAGCCCGCGCCGGTCACGTAATCGGGATTGTCGGCCGAGGGCACGCCCGAGAAGGGGCGGGGGATCATCGGCAGCGTCGGCTGACCGAGATTCAGCGCCTCGTTGTAGAGGAAGGCAAGCTGCTCGGCGGCCGAGCAGGCCTGGCTGAGATAGCCGCCGTTGTTCCGCATCGAGTGCTCGAACACCCGCCGCCGGATGCCAAGCGCGACCTCTTCGGTGGATTTCTCGTTCTGCAAGGCTCGTCCCCGCTCCATGTTCCGCGTGTGCCGGTAATTTGACTCGGAAAATACATTTGTCAAATTAAATTGACAAATGATAGTTGCGCGTCTTCCGGCAGGTGCCCGGGGCAGGGCTGTGGCCGTCATGCCGCGCGCGCGAGGGCCGAGCGAAAAGGCGCGGTGCATTTCCCGCCCGATCTGGTAATCATCGCCGGGCAAGAGGACGAAACGAGGCCCGCGCCGGGCGGCAGGCGGGACAGGACCAGGGGGGAGACATGGGCGGCACGGCACTTCCGCGCAAAGACTTGTTCGACCTGCCCGAGGGGGTGATCTACCTCGATGGCAACTCGCTGGGCCCGCTGCCCAGGGGCGCGGCCGAGCGGGCCCTGGGCGTGATCCGCGACGAATGGGGCGGCGAGTTGATCAAGGCGTGGAACAGCGCCGACTGGATCTCGCTGCCCAAGCGGGTGGGCGACCGGATCGCCGGGCTGATCGGTGCGCCCGAGGGTTCGGTCGCCACGGGCGACACGCTGTCGATCAAGGTCTACCAGGCGCTGGCGGCCGCGCTGCGGATGCGCCCAGGGCGCAGGGTGATCCTCTCGGACCGCGGCAATTTCCCCACCGACCTCTACATGGCGCAGGGGCTGATCGATACCATCGGCAAGGGGTACGAGCTGCGCACCCCCGCGCCGGAAGATGTGGCCGAGGCCATCACCGACGAGGTGGCCGTGGTCATGCTGACCCATGTCGATTACCGCTCGGGCCGGATGCACGACATGGACGCGATCACGGCCCGTGCGCATGAGGCCGGCGCGGTGATGATCTGGGACCTGGCGCATAGCGCCGGCGCGGTGCCGGTGGACCTGGCGGCGAGCCACGCCGAGTTCGCGGTGGGCTGCAGCTACAAATACCTCAACGGCGGCCCCGGTGCGCCCGCCTTCATCTATGCCCGCCCGGATGTCGTGAGCGATGTCCAGCCGGCGCTGGCCGGCTGGATGGGCCATGACGCACCCTTCGCGATGGAACTGGGCTATCGCCCCGCCATGTCGACCGAGCGGCTGCGGGTGGGCACACCGCCCATCGTCCAGCTTTCGATCCTGCAACAGGCGCTGAGCGTCTGGGACGGGGTGGAGATGGGCGATATCCGCGCCGCCTCCATCGCCCTGTCCGAACGCTTCATCGCCGAGGTCGAGGCGCGCTGCCCGCAACTGGTGCTGGCCTCGCCGCGCGACGCGCAGGCGCGCGGCTCGCAGGTTTCCTTTGCCTTCGAGCACGGCTATGCCGCCATGCAGGCCCTGATCGACCGCGGCGTGATCGGCGATTTCCGGGCCCCGAACATCATGCGCTTCGGCTTCACCCCGCTCTATCTCGACGAGGGGGATATTGTCAGCGCCGCCGAAACCATTGAGGATGTGATAACGAACGAGCTGTGGCAGGACGCGAAATACCAGACCGTATCGCGCGTCACCTGACCGCATGCCACCAAGAAAGGACTGCCATGACCTGCCTGTTCATCCAGATCCAGTGCCGCCCCGGCTCCACCTATGACGTGGCCGATGCGATCGCCCTGCGCGAGATCCATTCCGAGCTCTACTCGGTCAGCGGCCAGTATGACCTGCTGATGAAGATGTATGTGCCCGAGGGCGAGGATGTCGGGAAATACATCAACGACAACCTGCTGGATATCGACGGGATCGAGCGCACCTACACCACCCTGACCTTCAAGGCGTTCTGAGGCCGCATGGCCGGCACAACGCCCGTTTCCGAACACAACTGACAATCGGCCCCGGTCAACGGGGCCAAATCTTCACCAACAGGAGAGAGAAATGAAAATCGTTAAATCCATCTCGACCGCCGCGGTTGCCGCCGCCCTGGCGCTGGGCGCGGCTTCGGCCCAGGCCGAGGGCGTCAAGGTCGGCATGATCACCACGCTGTCGGGCGGTGGCGCGGGGCTGGGCATCGATGCGCGCGACGGCTTCATGCTGGCCGTGAAGCAGGCCGAGGGCTCGGAGATCGAGGTCATCATCGAGGATGACCAGCGCAAGCCCGACATCGCGGTGCAGCTGGCCGACAAGATGATCCAGTCGGACAAGGTGGATGTGTTGACCGGCATCATCTGGTCGAACCTGGCCATGGCGGTGGTGCCCGCGGCCGTGGCGCAGGGCAAGTTCTACCTGTCGGTCAACGCGGCGCCCTCGGCGCTGGCGGGCAAGGGCTGCAACCCCAACTATTTCTCGGTGGCCTACCAGAACGACAACCTGCACGAGGCCGCCGGCGCCTACCTGGCCAATGCCGGCTACAAGAAACCCTTCATCCTCGCGCCCAACTACCCGGCGGGCAAGGACAGCCTGACCGGATTCAAGCGGTTCTACACCGGCGAACTGGCCGGTGAGGTCTATACCAAGCTGGGCCAGACCGACTATGCCGCCGAGATCGCGCAGATCCGGGCGAGCGGAGCCGACAGCGTGTTCTTCTTCCTGCCCGGCGGCATGGGGATTTCCTTCATGAAGCAATATGCCGACAGCGGCGTGGACCTGCCGGTCGTGGGCCCGGCCTTCAGCTTCGACCAGGGGATCCTGGGCGCCGTGGGCGAGGCCGCGCTGGGCGTGAAGAACACCTCGCAGTGGAGCAAGGACATCGACAACGCCGCCAACAAGGCCTTCGTCGAAAGCTTCCAGGCCGAGTACGGCCGCCTGCCGTCGCTCTATGCCGCGCAGGGCTTTGACACCGCCAACCTGCTGATCTCGGCCCTGGCCAAGGCGGATATCTCGGACGCCGACGCCTTCCGCGCCGCGCTGAAGGCGGCCGATTTCGAGTCGGTCCGGGGCGATTTCTCCTTCGCGCCGAACAACCATCCCATTCAGGACATTTATGTCCGCGAGGTGATCAAGGAGGGCGACGTGATCACCAACAAGATCGTCGGCGTGGCGATCGAAGACCGCTCGAACGCCTACGTGGACGAGTGCAAGATGTAAGACGCAGGGGCCGGGCGGTGGCATGCCGCCCGGCCTCCTGACGGGATAGGCGGATGTCCACACTGCTTTTCATCGAACAGGTGCTGAACGGCCTGCAGTTCGGCGTCATGCTGTTTCTGATGGCGGCGGGGCTGACCCTGATCTTCGGGGTGATGGGGCTGATCAACCTCGCGCATGGCTCGCTCTACATGGTCGGCGCTTTCGCGGCGGCCGCGGTGGCGGGGGCCACGGGGTCGTTCCTGCTGGCGCTGGCGGCGAGCCTGGCGGCGGCGGCGGCCGCGGGCGCGGTGATCGAGGTGGGGGTGATCCGACGGCTCTATGACCGCGACCATCTCGACCAGGTGCTGGCCACCTTTGCCCTGATCCTGATCTTTTCCGAAGGGACGCGGTGGATCTTCGGTTCCTTCCCGCTGTTCCTCGACGTGCCGGACTACCTGTCGGGGCCGGTCATGCTGCCCGGCGGCATCCAGTATCCGCTTTACCGGCTGGTGATCATCCTGGCGGGGCTGGTGATCGCGGCGGGGCTGTTCCTGCTGATCGGCCGCACCCGGATCGGCATCCAGATCCGCGCGGGCGAGGCCGACCGCGAGATGATCGCGGCGCTGGGGATCGACATCACCCGTCTATACACGCTGGTCTTTGCGCTGGGCGCGGCGCTGGCGGGGCTGGCCGGCGCGCTGGTGGGCGCGATCCAGTCGGTGCAGGTCGGCATGGGAGAGCCGGTGCTGATCCTGGCCTTCGTGGTGATCGTCATCGGCGGCATCGGATCGGTGAAGGGCGCCTTCATCGGGGCGCTTCTGGTGGGGCTGACGGATACGCTGGGGCGCAGCTTCCTGCCCGGGCTGTTCGGATTGTTCATGGAGCCTTCGGCGGCCACCACCGTCGGCTCGGCGCTGGCCTCGATGGCGATCTATATTCTCATGGCCGGGGTGTTGCTGTTTCGCCCCAAGGGCCTGTTCGGGGTGGCCTAGATGCGGGAACGGCATATCAACGCAATTCTGCTGGCCGGGCTGCTGGGGACCGCGCTGGCGGCCTGGGGGCTGGACCAGCCCTTCACCATCACGCTGGCGACCAAGGTGGCGATCCTGGCGCTGGCGGGCGTCGGGCTGAACATCACGCTGGGCCTGGGCGGCATGATCAGCCTCGGCCACGCGGCGTTCTTCGGGATCGGCGGCTATGCCATGGGCATCCTCGCCAGCCACGCCCAGAGCTACACGCCGCTGATGGAGGCGCCTTTCCTGATCGAGGGCACCAAGTCCATGCCCGTGATCTGGCTGGTGGCCATCGTCAGCAGTGCCCTTGCCGCGCTGGTGATCGGCGCGCTGTCACTGCGCACCACGGGGGCCTATTTCATCATGGTCACGCTGGCCTTCGGCCAGATGCTCTACTATTTCGCCATCTCCTGGCCCGCCTATGGCGGCGAGGACGGGTTGTCGATCTATGTGCGCAACGGTTTTCCGGGGCTGAACACGCTGGACCCGATCCAGTTCTTCGGCCTGTGCTTCGTCCTTCTCTGCCTTGTGCTGCTGTTCGTCGCGCGCCTTGGTCGCGCGCCCTTCGGGCTGGCGCTGACGGCGGCGCGGCAGGTGCCCGCGCGGGTCGAGGCGGTGGGCCTGTCGCCCTACCGGCTGCAACTGGCGGCCTTCGTCCTGTCGGGGGCGATCACGGGGCTGGCGGGCGCGCTGTTCGCCGACCTCAACCGCTTCGTCAGCCCGGTCATGTTCAGCTGGCAGACCAGCGGCGAGATCATGGTCTTCGTCATCCTCGGCGGCGTGGCGCGGCTGTGCGGCCCGGTGGCCGGCGCGGCCCTGTTCATCCTGCTGGAGCACTGGCTGGGCGCGCTGTCGGAGTTCTGGCACATCTACCTGGGCGCGCTGCTGCTGATCGTGGTGCTGTTCGCCCGGGGCGGTCTGATCGGCCAGGTCGCGGCCAAGGAGGCGGCGCATGACTGAGCCCGTCCTCTCCGTCCGAAACCTCGAGAAATCCTTCGGCGCGCTGAAGGCCACCGACCGCGTGTCGCTGGACCTGCGTCCCGGCGAAATCCACGCGCTGATCGGGCCGAACGGGGCGGGGAAATCGACGCTGATCGGCCAGATCGCCGGGAATATCCGGCCCGACAGGGGTGAGGTCCGTTTTGCCGGGCGCGACGTGATCGGGCTGCCCACGGGTGCGCGGGCGCGGCTGGGGCTGGGGCGGACCTTCCAGATCTCGGCGCTGGCGATGGAGCACACGGTGCTGCAGAACGTGGTGCTGGGCGCGCTGGGCGCGCGCGGGCGCGCGATGCGGTTCTGGCGGCCCGTGCTGCAGGACGGCGCGCTGCTGGAGGCCGCCGAGGAGGCGCTGGGCCGCGTCGGCCTGTCCGAGCTTGGCGCGATGCGCACCGCCGAACTGAGCCATGGCCAGCGCCGGCAGCTCGAGGTCGCCGTCGCGCTGGCGCTGAAGCCCAGGGTCTTCCTGATGGACGAGCCGATGGCCGGGCTGGGCGGCGAGGGGTCCAAGCAGCTGACCGAGTTCCTCGACGGGCTGCGCGACGAGGCGCCGATCCTGCTGGTCGAACACGACATGGACGCGGTCTTTGCCCTGGCCGACCGCATCAGCGTGCTGGTCTACGGCCAGGTCATCGCCACCGGCACCGCGCAGGAAATCCGCGCCAGCCGGGCCGTGCGCGAGGCCTATCTCGGCGAGGAGGCGGAGGCATGAGCCTGCTGGCGGTGGAAGGGGTGGAAGCGGCCTATGGCGCCACGCAGGCGCTGTTCGGCGTCGACCTGACGGTGGACGAGGGCGAGGTGCTGGCGCTGATGGGGCGCAACGGCATGGGCAAGTCGACCATGGTCAAGGTAATCTGCCGGCTGCTGCCGCAATGCGCGGGAATCGTGCGCTTCGACGGCCAGCTTCTGGCGGGGATGCCGGCGCATGAGGTGGCGCGGCTGGGCGTCGGGCTGGTTCCCGAAGGGCGGCGCTGTTTCGCCAACCTCACCGTGCATGAGAACCTGATCGCCGCGGCGCGCCCGGGCGACTGGACGCTGGGACGCGTGCACGACCTCTTCCCGCGGCTGGCCGAGCGCGCCGGGCAACGCGCGGCGCTGCTGTCGGGCGGCGAGCAGCAGATGCTGGCTATCGGGCGGGCCTTGATGACCAACCCCAGGCTGCTGATCCTCGACGAGGCGACCGAGGGCCTCGCGCCCATCCTGCGCCAGTCGATCTGGGAGGTGATCGCCCGGATCAAGCGCGAAACCGGCCTCTCGATCCTGGTGATCGACAAGTCCCTGCGCGAGCTGTCGCAGGTCGCCGACAAGGGCGTGATCCTCGAGCGCGGCCGTTCGGTCTGGAGCGGGGCGTTCTCGGAACTGGATGCCGCGATCGCCGGGAAATATCTCGGCGTCTGAACCAGGGTACACGCCCGTCGATGCCGCAAGGTCACCCTGCCGGGTGTTGCCCTCCCGCTATTGAGTCGTTGACAGGTCAGATTTTAGGAGTTTTATCTTTTGATCAATAAAGATGAATTTCGAAGCTTCGTCGTCGATATCCGAAAAAAAAGGAAAATGGCGCGAAACAGGGAAATCCTTTTCGGAGTGTCGCAAAACTGTCGTTAATCCGTGGCAGTTAGCGCCAATATCCGAAAGGCCCAATTGATAGGGAGCGAAAATGAAACTGTTCAAAACGAAAATGTCGCTTGTGCTGTCGGCCGCCGTCGCGGCCGTGGCGGGGATGACCGACATGGCCAGCGCCGAAACCCTGCGCCTGCTGACCTGGGGCGGCTATGCCCCCGAGAACGTCGTCGAGATGTTCGAAAAGGAAACGGGCATCACCGTCGAGGTGACCAAGTCGAACAACGAGGAAATGATCGCCAAGCTGCGCGCCACCGGCGGCGGCGGCTTCGACCTTGCCCAGCCCAGCCAGGACCGGATCGCCGGCCCGCAGGCCGAGTTCGGCATCTACAAGCCGATCGACCTGTCCAAGATCGACGCCTCGCTGTTCATCCCCTCCATGCTGGAGGCCACCAAGGGCAACACCACCGTGGGTGGCGAGGTTTACGGCGTGCCGCATGTCTGGGGGACCAGCGGGCTGGTTCTGGACACCAAGAAGGCCGCGATGGTCAAGGATTACACCGATCTCTGCAGCGACGCGGTGGCCGGCAAGGTCTCCTACCGCCTGAAGCGCCCGACGCTGATCGGCTTTGCCTTCTCGATGGGGCTGGATCCCTTCGCCGCCTATGGCGACGAGGCCGCCTACAAGGAGATCATCGACCAGGTCGAGGCCAAGCTGATCGAGTGCAAGCCGGGCGTGAAGACCTATTGGGGCGGTGGCGACGAACTGATGAACCTGGTCCGCTCGGGCGAGGTCGTGGCCTCGATGGCCTGGGATACCGGCGGCTGGAAACTGAACGCCGACAACCCCGACATCACCTTCGTGGCCCCGGCCTCGGGCGCGCTGGGCTGGATCGACACCTTCGTCCTTCCCAAGAAAACCAAGGCCGAGGACGCCGCCTACAAGTGGATCAACTTCGTCATGCAGCCCGAGATCGCGGCCATGATCACCGATGCCGCCGGCAACTTCACCGCCTCGAAAGGCGCGGATGAGTTCGTCTCGGCCGATCTGAAGGCGCGCTACCAGGCCAGCTTCCCGCCCGAAGCGGTGGACAACATCAAGTGGTACCCGCCGGTGCCCGCCGGCCTGGAAGTGATCGAGGGCGCCGCCCTCGACCGGGTCAAGGCCGCCAACTGAACCATCTCCAACACATGACGGC
This sequence comes from Paracoccaceae bacterium, assembly GCA_049974865.1. Taxonomy (GTDB): domain Bacteria; phylum Pseudomonadota; class Alphaproteobacteria; order Rhodobacterales; family Rhodobacteraceae; genus JAGSOU01. The sequence goes on along the minus strand of JBNGCX010000057.1, from coordinate 17 downwards.
ACCCGCCCGGGCGGGTG
>JBNGCX010000056.1:0-25121 GCA_049974865.1 Paracoccaceae bacterium | reverse complement strand
CGGCGTTTCAGATAGGTGTTCAGCGCGGCGAGGTGCATGCTGGCCGGGTAGACCAAGCGCCCGCGGCCGGCATAGCGGCTGCTCACCGGCCAGAGGGGCACGGTGCGGAACCACGACAGCCGCCGACCGCGCAGCAGCCGCACGACATCGGTGGGATTGGCCAGCGCGTCGATCGGCGCGCCCACCAGGGCCAGGGCGGCAGGGGCCGTCTCGTCGCCCTCGGCGGCGAGCAGCGCGGTGGCGGCCAGTGCCGGCACCCCGGCTTGGCAGAGTGCCAGAACGCCGCCGCCCCGCATCTGCCGCATCGCCGCGCGGATCGCGCGGATGTTGTCGTCGAACCCGAAAGTGCCGTGCCGCGGCGACACGTGGCGGACATTGACCCAGTCCAGCACGAAGACCCGGAAATCCGGCAGCAGGCCCAGGATCACGTCGCGCAGCATCGGCGTGAAATGCCCCGAGATCGGCGGCACGACCAGGACCTTCTGCGCCGGGGCGCGGTCCAGGCGCGTCAGTTCCGACAGCACCCAGAACGGCGTCGCCAGGTGCTGGCGGCGGCCGACCGGGGCCTGTTCGGCGCCCACCCGCATCAGGTCGATGCCGAGGGCGCGCAGCTTCGGCTGGTCGGCGCCGCACCAGATGCGGCCGCCGGCCTGCGGGTGATCGGATGTGGAAAGCTCCCCAGTCATTGCGCCTCCGCCGGGCCTTTGCGGTCAGCATAGCGCAGGATGGCCCCGGCGCCAGTGCTGCGGCGCAGAACCGCGCCCCGGTTCCGCTCGCTTCGGCGGCGAATCCGTTTACACTCGTCGCGAGCTGGAGGCCGGAACATGAGTCCCGACGATCAGAGCGCGGTCATCGCCTTTCTCGCGGCGCCGGAGACCCACGGCATCGACACCCCGGTCGAGGTCATCGAAACCCATATTTCGAAGGTCTTCCTCGCCGGCGACCGCGCCTACAAGCTGAAACGCGCGGTCAAGCTGCCCTATGCCGATTTCTCCACCCCCGAGATCCGGCTGGCCACCTGCCAAAAGGAGTTTGACCTCAACGCCCCCGCCGCGCCGGGCCTCTATCTCGGGGTGCGGCGCATCACCCGGGCCGCGGGCGGGGGGCTGGAATTCGACGGCGAGGGCGCGCTGCTCGACGCGGTGGTCGAGATGGTGCGCTTCCGCCAGCGCGCGCTGTTCGACCGGATGGCCGAGGCCGGGGAACTGACGCCGGCGCTGATGGATGGCCTCGCCGCCACCATCGCCGATTTCCACGCGCGCGCCCCGGTGATGCCGGGGGGCGGATTCGACAACATGAGCGCGGTGCTGGACATCAACGCCGCCGGCTTCCGGACCAGCGACGTTTTCTCGCCCGACGAGATCGCCGTGCTGGACCGCGCCTGCCGCGACAGGCTCGCCCGCCACGCGGCAGAGCTCGACCAGCGGGCGGAGCAGGGGATGATCCGGCGCTGCCACGGCGATCTGCACCTGCGCAACATCTGCCTGTTCGAGGGGCAGCCGCGGCTGTTCGACTGCATCGATTTCAGCGACCAGATCGCGACGGTGGACGTGCTATACGACCTCGCCTTCCTGCTGATGGACCTGTGGCACCGCGATCTCGGCGCGCTCGCCGGCCGGGTGGCCAACCGCTATTTCGACGAGATCGGCACCGATGAGGGCTTCGGCCTGCTGCCCTTCCTCATGGCGGTGCGCGCCAGCGTGCGGGCCCATGTCACCGCGACCTTCGCGCAGGGCGCGGGCGCGCGGGCGGCGCGCGAGGCGGCAGCGGCCCGGCGCTATTACGACCTGGCCCTTGCGCTGCTGGCAGAGGCGCCGCCGCGCGTCGTGGCCATCGGCGGGCTGTCGGGCAGCGGCAAGACCACCGTGGCCGAGGCGCTGGCCCCCGCGCTGGGCGCGCCGCCCGGCGCGCGCATCGTGGAAAGCGACCGCACCCGCAAGGCGATGTTCGGCGTGAAAAGCGACGTGCCCCTGCCGCAGGAGGCCTACCGGCCGGAGGTCTCAGACCGGGTCTATGCCCGGCTGAGCGAACGCGCCTGTGCGCTTGTGGGGCAGGGGGGCAGCGTGTTGGTGGACGCCGTGTTCGACCGGCCCGACCGCCGCGCGGCGCTGGAGGCGGCGGTGTCGGGCGCGCCCTTCGCCGCGTTCTGGCTGGAGGCCGATGCCGACACCCTGCGCCAGCGCGTGGGCGCGCGGCGGGGCGGGCCGTCCGACGCCGACCTGAAGGTGCTGGAGGCGCAGCTTGCCCGCGACCTGGGCGAGATGACCTGGGTCCCGATCGCCGCCGATGGCCCGCCCGGAACGGTGGTCGCGGCGCTGCGCGCGGCGCTGGGCGACGAGGCCCCTTGCGGTGTCTAGGCCAGCCCCTATCCTGCAGGGACGAGCAGCCCCGAAAGGTGACGGATGAGCCAACGCACCAGCTTCCTGCTGACCGACCTTTACCAGTTGGCCATGATGCAGGCCTATGTCGAGGCCGGCGAGACCGACACCGCGGTGTTCGAGTTCTTCGTCCGAAAGCTGCCTGAGGGGCGCAACTTCCTGGTCGCGGCGGGGCTGGAACAGGCGCTGGAGTTCCTGGAAACCCTCAGCGTGACCGAACAGGAGATGGACTGGCTGCGCCAGAGCGGCCATTTCGGCGAGAGCCTGCTGCAGGAACTCGAGGGTTTCCGCTTTACCGGGGACGTGCATGCCATGCCCGAGGGCACGGTGTTCTTCCCCGATGAGCCGATCCTGCGCATCACCGCGCCGTTGCCGCAGGCGCAATATGTCGAGACAAGGCTGATCAACATCCTGCATTTCCAGAGCCTGATCGCGGCCAAGGCCGCGCGGCAGGTGCTGGCGGCGGGCGGGCGGACGCTGGTCGATTTCGGCCTGCGCCGCGCGCACGGGGCCGAGGCCGGGCTTTGGGCGGCGCGGGCGGCCTATCTGGCGGGCTATGACGGCTCGGCCAATGTCGAGGCGGAGCGGCGCTACGGCGTGCCCGCGGTCGGGACCATGGCGCATTCCTTCATCCAGGCCTTCGACGACGAGGAGACGGCCTTTGCCCGCTTCGCCCGCGCCCGGCCGGACAAGCTGGCCTTCGTGATCGACACCTATGACACCGAGGCCGGTGCGCGGAAGGTCGTGGACCTCGCCCCGCGGCTGAAGGCGATGGGCATCGCCATCGGCGCGGTGCGGCTCGACAGCGGCGACCTGGGGGCGCTGGCGGTCAGCGTGCGGCAGATCCTCGATGCGGGCGGGCTGAAGGACGTGGCCATCCTGGCCAGCGGCGGGCTGGACGAGCGGGTGATCGCCCGGCTTGTCGCCGCGGGCGCGCCGATCGACGGGTTCGGGGTGGGCACGAACCTGACCACCTCCAGCGATGCGGCGGCGCTGGATTGTGCCTACAAGCTGCAGGAATACGCGGGCCGCGCGCGGCGCAAGCGGTCCGAGGGCAAGGCGACATGGCCGGGGCGCAAGCAGGTCTGGCGCAGCTATGACGACGCGGGGCGCATGGCGGGCGACATCCTGTCCACCGAGGATGACATCCAGCCCGGCGACCCGCTGATCCGCCCCGTCATGCGCCGCGGCAAGCGCCTGGCCCCGCCGCCCGGCATGGACGAGATCCGCGAACATGCCGCGCAGGAGATGCAGCGCCTGCCCGAGGCGCTGCGCGGCCTCGACACCGCCCCGGCCTACCCGGTGACGGTGGCCGACGCCCTGGTGGGGCTCGCCGCCGAGGTCGACCGCTTTACGGGGGGATGATCAATGATGTATCGTTTTGGTAAACGCTTCTGCTTGGCCTTGTAAGGCATTGTAATGCTTCATAGATTTATCTTGTTCTCCGGCTGTGCCGCGGCTGTGAACCTGCTTGCCGGGCAGCTGCTCTACGGGGTTCTCGGGCTTTCGGAGGGCTGGCGATACGGGTTTTCCGTCGCCGTGGCCTTTCTTTGCGGCATGGCGGTCAGCTTCGTGCTGAACAGGCGCTTCACCTTTCCCCCTTCGGGGCGCGAGGCGCATCGGGAGATCGTGGATTTCTTCCTGGTCTCGGTGGGCGGGCTGGTGCTGACCAGCACATTGGCGCAGCTTTTCTTTTTCCACGCGCCGGGCGTCCTGCGGTCGCTGGCGGCGCTGGCACCGGTGTCGCCGGCGGCGGAAACGCTGGCGCATGTGCTGGCCGTCGGCCTGACGGCGATCTACTCGTTCCTCGCGCACCGATACATCAGTTTCCGCCCGGCCTGGGCCTGGTCGGGCGGCGCAGCGCCCGGGAAGCGAGGGGGGCGCTGATGGGGCAAAAGACCGCGGTGATCATCGGCGCGGGGCCGGCCGGCCTGACCGCCGCCTATGAACTGGCCATGCGCTCGGACATCAAGCCCGTCATCTTCGAGGCGGGGGAACAGGTCGGCGGTATCTCCAAGACCGTCAACTACAAGGGCAACCGCATCGACATCGGCGGCCACCGCTTCTTCTCAAAGTCGCAGCGGGTGATGGACTGGTGGGCGCAGATCCTGCCGCTGGAGGCCGGGGCGGCCGATGCGGGCGAGGCGATCGAACTGACCTATCACAACCGCCATCACAGCATTACGGCGCCGCGGACGGGGGCCGACCCCGAGGCGACCGACGAGGTGATGCTGGTGCGCCCGCGGGTGTCGCGCATCCTGTTCGACCGGAAATTCTTCGACTACCCGATCAAGTTCAGCCTTGCCACGCTAGCCAAGCTGGGCCCGGCCAAGACGGCGCGGATCATGGCAGGCTACGCGCGGGCGCGGCTGCGGCCGATCCGGCCCGAGGTCAGCCTGCGGGACTTCATCATCAACCGCTTCGGCCAAGAACTCTACGAGACCTTTTTCGAGAACTACACCGAAAAGGTCTGGGGCGTGCCCTGCGAAGAGATCCCGGCCAACTGGGGGGCGCAGCGGATCAAGGGGGTCTCGATCAGCGCGCTGGTGAAGAACGCCCTGCGCAAGCTCAAGCCCGAGACCGGCGGCATCGCGCAGCGCGAGGTGGAGACCAGCCTGATCGAGCGGTTCCTCTACCCCAAGCACGGGCCGGGGCAGCTGTGGGAAAACGTGGCCGGTCTGGTGACCGCGCAGGGCGCCGAACTGCACTACCGCACCCGCGTCGTGGCGCTGAACCATGACGGCCAGCGGGTGACCTCGGTGGTCACCGAGGATGCCGAGGGGCAGCGCCGCAGCATCGACTGCGACTATGTCTTTTCCTCGATGCCGGTGAAGGACCTGATCGCGGGCTGGACGCCCGCCGCGCCGGCCGAGGTGGCCGGCATCGCGGGCGATCTGCCCTATCGCGATTTCATCACGGTGGGCGTGCTGCTGAGGCGGCTGCGGCTGGACGGCGGCACCGATGCCGCCAACCTGGCCCGGAAGATCCCGGACAACTGGATCTACGTGCAGGAGCCCGGCGTGAAGGTCGGCCGCATCCAGATCTTCAACAACTGGAGCCCCTACCTGGTGGCCGACCCCGACGACATCTGGATCGGGCTGGAGTATTTCGTGAACGAGGGCGACGACTTCTGGACGCTGCCCGACGCCGAGATGACCGGCTTCGCGGTGCGCGAGCTGGGCACGCTGGGCTTCGCCCTGCCCGAGGACGTGAAGGACAGTGTCGTGGTCCGCTCGCAAAAGGCCTACCCGGCCTATTTCGGCAGCTACGACCGTTTCGACGCCGTGCGCGACTATCTCAGCGGCTTCGAAAACCTGTTCTGCGTCGGGCGCAACGGGATGCATCGCTACAACAACCAGGATCACTCGATGCTGACGGCGATGGTGTCGGTGGACGGCATCCTGGAAGGTCGTGACGTGCGCGCGGAGGTCTGGGACATCAACACCGAAGAGGAATACCACGAAACCCGCGGCGGCGGGTGAGGGGCCGATGGCGGGGCCGCCAGGGGCAGGGAAGGGGGCGCCGGGCCTGCGCGACGCGCTTGCGCTGGGCGCGCTGCTCGCCGCGCTCTGGCTGACGGTCCGGCCCTATTACGGCATCGTGCATGACGCGCGGCTTTACACCGCGCAGGCGCTCCACCGGCTGGGCACGGCCGGGCTGGAGGGCGACCTGTTCTTCAAATACGGCTCGCAGGACAGTTTCTCGGCCTTTTCGCTGCTTTTCGCCCCGGCGGTGGCGCATTGGGGGCCGGGGACGGCGAACCTGGTCTTCGCCATGGCCGGGCAGGCGTTCTGGCTGGCCGCGCTCGGGGCGCTGGCGCTCAGCCTGTTCGGGCGTGGCTGGCTGTGGCTTGCCTCGATGGGGGCGGCCATCGCGATGACGCGTTTCTACGGCTGGGGCGTGATGTCCTATGGCGAGCCTTTCGTCACGCCGCGCCTTTTTGCCGAGGCCATGACCTTGCTGGCGCTTGCTGCCACCCTGCGCGGCCGAAAGGTGATGGGGGTAGCGCTGGTCTGCGCCGCGGCGCTGCTGCACCCGTTGATGGCGCTGCCCGGGCTGCTGGTGATCCTCGCGCTTTGCCTGCCCGTCAACCGATGGACGGTCCTGGGCGCCGCGGCCGCCCTCTGCACGGCCGCGGCGCTTGCCCTGGCGGGCGTGGAGCCCTTCGGACGCGCCTTGCAGGTCTATGACGATGCATGGCTGGCCATCGTCAAGGACCGCACTCCGCATGCCTTCGTTGCCGACTGGTCCCTGCGGGGCCTCCTGCTCAACGGAATTCCCTTGCTGGTCCTGTCTCTGACCTCGGTGTCCGGGCCGCCGCTCTACCGGCGGCTGGCGCGGGTCGTCGTTCTGGTCGCGGGCGGGTTCGTGTTTGTCAGTTGGCTTGGCGGGGACATCCTGTGGAACGTGCTGGTGCTGAACCTGCAGCTTTGGCGGGCGCTGTGGATCTTCGCCGTGTTGGGCAACCTGCTGGCGGTGCAGGCCGTGCTTCGCTTGCCCCAGGACCGGCGCGCCCGCGCTTACCTCGTCCTGGCCTTGGCGGTGAACCTGGTCGAGAGTTGGATTGGGTACCTGCCCGTATTCTCGGCCTGCCTTGGCATGGTCGCTCTGGTGGCGCTCGCGTTCGAGGCCCTCACGGTGCGGCGCCTCGGCCTTGGGCCGCGGCTGGCGCTGGATCTTGCCGCCGCCCTGTTGCTGGTCGGCCTGGTCCTGTGGCTCTGGGTGTCAAGGCAGGGATGGCTGGAGGAGGGCGAAACGCTGTTGCTGGGGCTTCGGCTGGTCCTCGCGATGGGCGCGCTGGGCCTTCTCCTGGGGTGGGAGCGGGCCAGGGCGAAACGGCCGGTCCTCGCGGCCCTGGCGCCGCTGGTTCTGCTCGCCGGGGCCTTGGGGATTGCCGACCAGAGGTCGGATTGGGCGAAATACGTGGAGAACGGCGCGGCGCCGGATCCGGCCCTCTCCGCTCTCGTGGGGGACCGGGCGACCTATTGGGAGCAGGGCGCCGAGCTCTTGTGGTTCAAGCTGAAGAGGCCGAGCTTCTATTCCTGCCTGCAGGGGGCCGGCATCATGTTCTACCGCAGCACCGCGCTGGAATACGCGCGGCGGCGCGAAATCGTCAGCCAGTTGAACACGGACGATTTCGATCCCTACGGCGACCGGCTTTGCCGTCCAGACGCGGAGCCCGAGGCCAGGGAGGCGCCGACCGCCGAGCGGTTGGCCGCCGTGTGCCGGGCGTTGCACGAGTTGGACCTGATCGTGCTGCGCCGGCCCGTGGACGGGGTGGCCGGCACGCCGTGGCGTGCGCCGGCGCCGATGCCGGTGGAGACCGGCGGACGCCGCAGGCAGGTGCCGGATGACGACCCCTACAGGTTCCATTTCTATTCCTGCGGGGAGTTGCGCCAATTGCCTGCCGACTGAATGTTGCTTGATGGCTGGACACATAGACGTTCTCGTCGCAGTCTGAACTGCGGGCGCCCCGTCCCGAGACCAGTATGAAACAAAGATCCTTACCGTGACCGATTTCGAACACCCCGCACCGCCGAGAACACCCGAGGACACCGGCCTGAGCCGGGATTTCCTGATCAACCTCGTGGCCAAGATCATGAATGTCAGGGGCACGATGACCCCGGCCCAGGTGGCCGAGATCATCAAGCTGCCCAAGCTGGTGGTGCGCGTGCTGGTCGAGGACATGGTGAAGCTGCGGCTGGTGGAATCCCGCGGCCTGGTCACCTCGCAGGACATCAAGTCCGACATCCGCTATGCCCTGACCGACCGGGGCAAGAGCTGGGCGCTGGAGGCGATGCTGGTCTCGCAATATGTCGGTCCCGCGCCGGTGCCGCTGGAGGATTTCGAGCGCCAGATCCTGCGCCAGGTGATCGCGAACGAGCGCATCAGCCGCGACACGCTGGAACGCGCGCTCGGCCATCTCGTGCTGCCCGAAGACATCATGCCCCAGCTCGGCCCGGCGGTGAACTCCGGTCGCTCGATCCTGCTTTATGGCGAGCCGGGCAACGGCAAGACCTCGATCGCCGAGGCCCTGTCCGAGACCTTCCGCGACACGATTTACTACCCCCACGCCATCGAGGTTGACAACCAGGTCATCCAGTTCTTCGACGAGACCCTGCACGAGCGGCAGGAGGGCGCCGGAGATGCGGTCAGCCCGCTGGATGCGCGCTGGGTGCGTTGCCGCCGCCCGGTTCTGGTCGCCGGGGGCGAACTGACGCTGGACATGCTCGACCTGTCGTTCGAGCAGACCTCGCGGTTTTACGAGGCGCCGATGCACCTGAAGGCGCTGGGCGGGGTCTTCGTTCTGGACGATTTCGGCCGTCAGCGCCAGAAACCGCAGGATTTCCTGAACCGCTGGATCGTGCCGCTGGAAAAGAATTTCGACATCATGTCGTTGCATACGGGCAAGAAGTTCCGCGTGCCCTTCGACCAGCTGGTGATCTTCTCCTCCAACATCCCGCCGCATGACATCGCCGACGAGGCCTCGCTGCGGCGGATCTATTTCAAGGTCCGGGTGCCCAGCCCGACCCGGGAGAATTACCTCGAGATCTTCCGCCGCGCCTGCAACGACGAGCACATCCCCTATGACGCGGGGGTGCTGGCGCAGTTCTACAAGGACAAATACGACGCGAAGAACCTGGTGCCGTCGGGCGCGCATCCCGGCTTCCTGCTGCGGCACATCATTGCCGCCTGCATCTATCTCGGGCGCGAGCCCGAGCTTTCGCGCGACCTGCTGGAGCTGGCCTGGAACAACGTGGCGGCCAGCAAGCGCAGCAAGGAGACGAGCAGCATCTGGGGGCTGTGATCCCGCGCGGGGCGGCGGGGCCGACCTGTCAGCCGCCCGGCCCCAGCGTGAGGAACATTTTCAGAATGGCGATCATGATCGGCACCAGCACGATCACCAGGTTCACCGGGAACAGGAACAGGCCCAGCGGAAACAGCATCTTGATGGGCAGGGCATTGGCCTTTTCCTCGGCGCGGATGATGCGCTGCTGGCGCATCTCGTTGCTGAACACCCGCAGCGTCTTGCTGACGCTGGAGCCCAGTTCGACCGACTGGCGGAACAGGATGGCGAGCGAGCGGATCTCATCGACCTTCACCCGCTCGGCGAAGTTGAACAGCGCCTGGTGGAGGGGGCGCCCGGCGCGGATCTCGATGCCGATGATGCTGAGATGGGTGCCGAAATCGGGATTGGTGAGAAGGAATTCGCGCGTCACCCGGTCCAGCGCGGCCTCGATGCTGAGCCCGGCATCGACGCAGACGATCAGCAGATCCATGAAATCCGGGAACAGCTTGCGATAGGCGATGCGGCGGTTCTCGCCCATCTTTTCCAGCACGTAGTTGCACAGGATGAAGGACAGCCCCGAGAGCACGGCGGCAAACAGCAGCTGTTCGACCTTGCCGATCGCCGGGTCCACCACCCCCGATATGAACCACACGGCGACGAACACGACCACCGCCACGCCAGTGCGGATCATGTTGAAATAGAGCAGCCCGCGCTTGCTGAAGAAGCCCGCCCGGATCAGGCGCGCCCGCAGGCTGTCGGGCTTGTCGTTTTTCTGGACGTCGTAATAGTGCCGGACATACTCGTTCTCGGATCCCAGCAGGTTGTCGATCCGCGAGGCGGTCCTGTCGCCGGGCTGTCCCGCGGCCTGGGCGGTCTCGAGGTTCCGCTTGAGCTGCACGCGCCGGTTGACGTAGCTGATCACCGAGAAGCTGAGGATCAGCGCGGCGGCGAATATCGCGGCAAGAAAGAGAGTTTCGTTCATCCTGACCAGACCTGCGCGTTCCTAGAAATCGAAATTGACCAGCCGATACAGAACGAAAATCCCGAACGACATGATGACGAGGCAGCTGACCACGACCTGCATGCCGTATCCGCTCTCCCATAGCGGATCGAAATAGGTCGGAACCAGCGTGCGGATCATGGCAAAGAGGAAGAACGGGAAGGCGGCCATGATCATGGCCGTGATCCGTCCCTCGGCCGAAATCGCGCGGATCTTCGCCTTGAGCATGATCCGGGCGCGGATCATGCCGGCGAGGTTTTCCAGGATCTCGGACAGGTTGCCGCCGGTGCCGCGCTGCACGGTCACGGTCACCGCCAGCAGCTTCAGTTCCCCTGCGCCGACGCGTTCATACATGTTGATCATGCTGGTTTCGAGATCGGCGCCAAAGGTGAGCTGGTCGCTCAGGATGCCGAATTCCGAGCCGATCGGGTCGGGCATCTCGCGGGCCACCAGCGCGATGGCGGCGTTCAGCGGGTGGCCCGCATTGAGCGAGCGAACGATGATGTCGAGCGCTGGGGGAAGCTGGGTTGTGAAATGCTTGATCCGCTTGTTGCGCCGGTAGAGCACCAGGGCCAGTGCCACGCCGACGGAGAACGCCGCTGCCAGGATCACCTGGCCAAGCACCGAAACGTTGAGCAGGGAAAAGGCCAGGATCCACCCGATCAGGAAGAACAGGAGCAGGTAAATCATCCGGCGCGCGGGCGTCATCTGCAGGCCGGACTGCGAGTAGAGCCGTGCGAACCATTGCTGCGTGAAGGCTCGGTCCCAATCCGAGGACAGGCCGCGGCCCTTCAGGATCTCGGTGTAGGAGGCGGTCTGGTTGCCGGAGGACTTGAGCGCCCTGAGCCGGGAATTGATCTCGACCGCGCTGCGGCGGGCGCCGAACACGGTGCGCAGCAGCGTGTCGATGAACAGAAGGGCCGCGACGAAGATGCCGGCATATATGACGATCAGTTCCATTTCCGTCCTCAGAGAACCTTGGTGGGGTCGAAGACCGACTGGTCGATGCTCAGCCCCATCGCACTGACCTGCTCGAGGAAGCGGGGGCGGATGCCGGTGGCGCGGAACTCGCCGCGCACCTTGCCCTCGTCATCGACGCCGAGGCGCTTGTAGGCCATGATCTCCTGGGTCTGGATCACGTCGCCCTCCATGCCGGTGATCTCGGCGATGGAGATGACCTTGCGCGAGCCGTCCCGCATCCGCGACAGCTGGATGATCAGGTCGATGGCCGAGGAGATCTGCACCCGGATCGCGTTCTGGGTCATCGGCATGCCGGCCATGCCCACCATCTGCTCCATCCGCCCCAGCGCGTCGCGCGGGCTGTTGGAGTGGATGGTGGTCATCGAGCCCTCGTGGCCGGTGTTCATGGCCTGCAGCATGTCGAAGGCCTCGGCGCCGCGCACCTCGCCGACGATGATGCGGTCGGGGCGCATCCGCAGGGCGTTCTTCACAAGGTCGCGCTGCAGGATCTCGTTGCGGCCGTCCACCGTCGGCGGCCGCGTCTCCAGCCGCACCACATGCGGCTGCTGGAGCTGCAGTTCCGCCGCGTCCTCGATGGTGACCAGGCGTTCCTCGTGCGGGATATAGGCCGAAAGCGCGTTCAGCAGCGTCGTCTTGCCCGAGCCCGTGCCGCCCGACACGACCATGGACACCTTGCCCTCCACCGCGATGGCCAGAAGATCGGCCATCGCTTTGGCCAGCGTGTCGCCCTGCACCAGCCGGTCGAGGTCGAAGGGTCGCTTGGAGAATTTCCGGATCGAGACCTGCGGCCCGTCCACCGCCACCGGGCGCACGGCCACGTTGACCCGCGAGCCGTCGGCGAGGCGGGCGTCGACCAGCGGCGAGGATTCATCGACGCGGCGGCCGACCGAGGCCACGATCTTGTTGATGATCCGCATCAGGTGATCCTCGTCCTTGAAGCGCACCTCGGTTTCCTGCAACCGGCCGAAGCGTTCGACATAGACCTTGTTGTAGCCCACCACGAGGATGTCCGAGATCGTCTCGTCGTCGAGCAGCGGCTCGATCGGGCCGAGGCCCAGGATCTCGTCAGCGATGTCCGAGATCAGCGAATCCAGCTCCTTGGCGTTGAGCGGGAAGTTGTTCATTTTCACGTAATCGCGGACCAGCGGCCGCAATTCGTCGTGCAATTCCTTTTCCTCGATCGTGTCGAGGACGCCGAGATTGATCTTGTCCAGCAGGTAGCGGTGCAGGCTGACCCTCTCGGACACGAAATCGGGCTTGTTGCTGGGTCTTTCCGGGGGCTTGACCGCAACCGGTGCCGCCTCGTCGGTTTCGTTGCGCAGGATCAGGGGTTCGTCCCTGGCCGGGTCCTTCGACGCAGGTTCGGTGGCGCGGTGGAAAAATCGTCCGGTCATGGTCTTGCGCTCTCCGTCAATGGCTTACTTCACAATTACCTTGGTGCCCGTCCTGACTTTCTTGAACAGGTTGATCACGTCGGCGTTGGACAGGCGAAAACAGCCGGAAGTCTCGTAGCCCCCGATGGAGGCGGCATTGTTCGTTCCGTGAATTCTGTACAGGGTGTCGCGCCCGCCCTGATAGAGGTAGAGCGCCCGCGCCCCCAGCGGGTTGTAAGGCCCCGGCGGCACGTAGTCCGGCAGCGAGGGCTGGCGCGCCCGCATGGCCGAGGGCGGGCGCCAGGCCGGCCATTCGGTCTTGCGGCCCACGGTGGTCACGCCCGTCCAGGTGAAGCCGTCGCGCCCGACGCTGATCTTGTAGCGCTCGGCCTTGCCGTTGCCCAGCACCCGGTGCAGCGTCCGCTCGTCATTGGAGATGATGATCGTTCCCGGCGGCTCATTGCTGGGGTAGGGGACGATCTGCATGGTTTCGGGGCCGTGGCTGCGCGGGACGCGCGCGGCCTCGGAGGCGCGGAGGAGGCCGGCACCGGGCTGCGCCGACAGATGCAGGCCGGTGCCGGGCTGCGGCGCCGCCAGCGGCCCGGCGCCGGCAGCCGCAGCGAGGCCGACCCCGGCGAGGCACAGCGCCCCGGCCAGGACGGCCCGCATTCTCTGGCAGAAACGTCGGCTCCTCACTTCTCCGCTCCGATCCCCAGGGTTTTGACATAGCCGCTCAGCGCCCGGATGAAGCGCGATCGGGCGCTGACCTCGTTGGGCAGCACGCCGCGGTCGACGCTTTCCTCGATGATATCCCGTTCCTCGGGGAAATAGAAAAGCGGGGTTTCGCCAAACAGCTCGCGCAGCTTGCCGCGGCTGATCCGGTTGTCGAACAGCTTGCGCGTTTCCTTGTTGACGACCACGTTGACCTTGAAATCCTCGCCGCGGATCTCGCGGATGCGGCGCAGCAGGTCGAGGCAATGCTTCAGCGCCGGCAGGTTCATCTCGGTCACCAGTGTGCAGGTGTTCACCCCGGCCAGAACCTCGTTCTTCCAGTCGGTCTCGTAATAGGGAATGTCGAGCACGGTGTGGTCATGCTGCAGAGACACCGCGTCCAGCATCCGCAGCACCAGTTCGAACCCGTCGAGCTCGGTGTTGATGTCGGGGCGCTTGAAGGAATAGACGAAAAAGCCGCGGTCATGCTTCTGCTGGATCAGGTTGATGAATTCCGCGTCGATCCGGCTGGGGTTTGAGGCGACGTTCCCCAGGTTGTAGGAATTCACCATGTTCAGCACGTAGCCGCAGTTGCCGATCGAGAAATCCAGGTCGAACAGCGCGACATTGGGCTTCTTCTTGAAGATCTTGTTGGCCAGCAAGTCGGCCATCGACACCGCGATCGTCGTCGCCCCGGCGCCGCCCACGGTGGAGATCACGGCATGGACCTTGTTCTGCGCCGCCTTGGCGCTGCGCACCGCCGATTGCAGCACGCTGAGCAGCTTGGCCTGTTCGACGGGCTTCAGCATCCAGTCGTGGATGCGCAGCTTGATCAGGCGATGCACGTCCTCCTGCGGCAGCGGGTCGGAGATGACGATCAGCGGGATGTCGTGAAAGGTCTCGTGCAGTTCGTTGAGCGTATCGACCTCTTGATCGCCAACCCGCTCGACATCGACGATGATGATGTCGGGCTCGATATCCGGGCGTTTCGTGCCGATGGTGTCCATCTTGACGGTCGTGGCCCGGTAATGCGGCGATTTGGAGATCATCTGCTCGATGGTCCAGCCGCCGTCGCCATCGGTGCTGACGATCAGGACATTATATAGGTTGAATGATGTCATTCGGCACTCTTTGCTCTCACGTCAGCAGGAGAGACTGCTGCACAGGTCTTCGCTGGTCACTGTAACGGGGTGGGCGGGGATGCTCATGTTGTTGATGCCCAGAAGGGCGCCCATGAAGGGTAGGTTGAAAGTCACGCCGTCCAACTCGACCGTGACGGTGACCACCGGCCCCCAGGGGCGCCCGACATAGCCGAGCCCGCTGCGGTGGTAGGAAACCCGGACGTTGGACGGCCCGATCCGTGGATTGAAATCGCACATCCCGGGCAGGGAGGTGCCGTAATTCGGCTCGCAGGCGCCGTCGCTGCCATAGACCAGCCGGTTCAGGCGGGCGCTGTCGCAGGCGGCCTCTCCGGCGCCGCAGCTGACCGTGACCATGTTCGCGGGCGTGGCGCCGCCATGTTCGGCGGGGTGGTCGGCGGTCAGCGGCGACATGTCGATGGGCAGCGGGTCGGACACCGCGGCCAGGCGCGCGCCAAGCTGCACCGCCTTGACTGCCTGGTTCCACTGGAACACGGCGAAGCCGAACTCGATCAGCGCCGCGAACACCATCAGGAGAATCGGGAAGACCAGCAGCCCTTCGACCAGGGTCGCGCCGTCTTCGCTGTGCCGGAAGACACGGATATTGCGGTGTTTTACCATCCCAGGTAGCGCTCCGAATGGCTGTATTCGATCTCCAGGATCGAAATGTTGAGCACGCCGAACAGCGGCGAGCCGTTATACTCCAGCGTCCCGGTCACCGTGACGACGTCCGTCGGGCCGGGGTTGCTGGGCTGGGGCACGGGGGATATCGTCAGGTCCGCCGGGTCGGTCCAGCCGGGCACCCGTGGCGGACCGCTGCCGTCGGGAGTGCCGTAGAAGGCGATGTTCTGGGCGATGGAGACCGAGCACCAGCTGTTGAAGGGGGGGCTGACGGAGGGATGCGCCGGCTGGCATCTCGACCAGTAGCGTGCGGCATCGCGCACCCCGGTCTGGACCTGGTGGCGCTGCCACAGGACATTGCCGAATTCGAGCACCCCGATCGTGAAAATGGTCAGAACGGGCAACAGCAACAGGGCTTCGACCAGAACGGAGCCGCGTTCATCCCCGGAAAATGTCCGTCTCGCTGTGCTGACCATCTGCCCTACACCGAAATGGTTTCAAATATTCAGGGCCGGATCGTCCCTCCTGGAGTTCCTGTGCATCCCCATTCTCGCCGCGCGCGGTCCGTTTCGCACGCGGCCTCCTCCGAAAGGCTTACCCGCCGTGTTCGATCGTCGTTTCCTCGACATGGCGCGGCCAGGGAGAAATCTCCTGCACGCCCGAATTATGGCTCATCGCGTTGCCGGCCCGGAAGGTCACGGTGTCCCAATGGTTGCCGTAATCCGCGCAGGCGCCCAGAAGGCCGAGCGCTGCGAGGGCGGCCAGCAGCTTACTTTTTCTCGATGAGACCATCTTCGAACTCCAAGTCAATCATGTGGCCATAGGGGCCGATCACGCCGTCACCCTCGGCGAAGCGGCGCAGCAGCTGGCGGTCGACTTCCAGCATCCCCAGCAGGAACAGCTCGATGTCGTCGCTGGAGCGCGCGTCGTCCAGCGGCGAGCGCAGCGGCTCGTCCGGCGCGGCGGGGCGCACCAGGTGCGGGGTGACGAGGATGACCAGGTCGGTCTCGCGCTTCTGGAAGGCGGTGGAACGGAACAGCGCGCCCAGGACGGGCACCTGGCCCAGCCACGGCACCTGCTCGACATTGCGCTCGTTGCTGGCCTGCAGCAGGCCGGCGATGGCAAAGCTCTGCCCGTCGCGCAGCGACACCGTCGTCTCGGCCTTGCGCGAGATAAAGGCGGGCTGGCCGTTGACGGTCAGCGAGGTGTCGATATCGCTGACCTCGGGGCTGATGCGCAGGCTGATCAGGTTGTCATCCAGCACCGTGGGCAGGAAGTTCAGCCGCACGCCGTATTCGCGATAGCCGGTCTCGGTGGCGACCTCGCCGTCCTCGATCACGGTCTTGTCGATCGGGATCTCGCCGCCGACCACGAAGTTGGCCTCGATCCCGCTGGTGGTGACCAGCGTGGGGTTGGCGAGCCGGCGGGCCAGGCCCTTGTCCTCGAGCGCGTTGATCACGTAGTCGACGCTGGTCCCCGAGATCGACAGCAAATGGCCGACCGCGGTGCCGAAGGGCGCTACGCCGGTCGCCGCGTTGGCCCCGGTGGTGAAGCGCTGCAGCCCCGTGGCCTGCTTGGTGCCGGTCAGCTCGACGCCCAGTTCGCGGCCGGAGTTGCGGTTGACCTCCAGGATGCGCACGTCGAGCTGCACCTGCTGTGCCGCGGCCAGGCGGATGGCGTTGATCACCGGCTCCTGCGAATACTGGTTCGCGATCTGCAGCACGCGCTCCATGTCGACGCTGTCCTTCACCCGGCCGGAGAGGCGGATGCGGTCATTGACGTTGGAGACATCGACCTGCGCGCTGGGCACGGCGCGGTTGATGGCGCTTTGCAGCTCGCTGTAGTCGAGCTTGATCCGGACATCGATCACTTCCAGCAGCTTCTGCGTCTCGTCGTAGAGGGTGACGTTGGTGAAGCCGCTTTCCTTGGCCTGCAGGTAGAGCGAGCTTTCGGTCAGCGGGAAGACATCGACGATGCCGGGGTTGCCGATCACGATGTTGGCGAAGGGCTGGTCGGTCTCGATGGTCAGTGTGTGCCCCGGGGCGATGGTGAGGTTCGAGACCTGCCCGTCGGCAATGTCGATCTGGCGCGTCTGCGCATGGGCGGTGCCGAGGGCGAGCCCCCCTGCAAGCAGCGCCGCTGAGAAGAGGGTGCAGAGGGCCCGCGCTGGTCTGTTCTGGTAGAAGCTCATTCTCTCGGCTCCGATCGCTGGTATGCTGCCACAGCCCCAATTCGGTCGGCGGGTTTCCCGCGCGCCGGCAGGGCGTTATTGTTGGGTCTCAGGTTCGGACATGACCCGGTATTCGTCGCGGCGCCCGTTGCGGATGACTCCGACCGTTTTCTCCACCGGGGGAGCGGGCGGCGTCACCTTGGCCGGGACTTCGACCGGGACTTCAACCTCCTTGACGACCTCTTTTTCGATTATTACAGGTTCCTGGTTCTGAATGCTTGCCTCGACGCTGTCCATGCGTTCAGAAATTCCGGCAGTGAATCCTTTTAGCAACTCCTCCAGCGCGGTGAGCCGCTCCAGTTCCTCGTCGGTCTGGGGTTCTTCGGGCGCCGGCTCGGGTTCCGGGATCAGGTCTTCGGCCACGTCGACCTCGCCCAGATCGTCCAGGGTGATGCGCTTGATTTCCTCGACCTCGCTGGAAGCGATGTTGCGCAGGGCCAGGGACAGCGTGCCGATGCTGGCGCCGAGGGCCAGTTTCTGGGCTTCCTCGGTATTGACCTCGAAGGTGACGGTGCGCACCACGCTGGGCTGGTCCTTGCGGTCGTCGGCGATCTGGTCGATGGCCAGAACCTTCACGCCCTGGAGCAGCACGTCGACATAGCTCTTCTCGCCCTCGCGGCGCGAGGCGCGGGTCAGCATAACATCGACCCGGTCGCCGGGCAGCACGAAGCCGGCCACGCCCTGGACGTCGTTGACGCGGATCGAGACGGCCTTCAAGCCCGGCGAAACCGAGGTGGACAGCTTGGCGCGCTGGCCCGGCTCGGTGATCTTGGAGGCCAGGAGCGGCTCGCCCGGCTCCATCGAGGAGACCACGAAACGGGCATCCTCTTCGGCGCTCCCGATCACCACGTCGTCGATGGTCTCGAAGGAACCGCGGGGGGTGACATCGCTGGCCCATTCGATCTCGCGCAGTTTCTCGCGGGTGACCCGCTGGCCGAACCGCAGCGCCTGGTCGGCGATCACGATGGTCCGGCGTTCCTCGGGTTCGGTCGCGTTGCTCTGGCGCACCTCGGAAAACAGGCGCTGCCGTTCCTCGTCGAGCCAGGTGCGCGCGCCAAAAACCGCCACGCCGGCGATGAGGGCCGCAAGCAGCAGGCTGAGCAATGTGGTTGACCGCATGGATGCTCTCCTCGGTACCCGCTAAAGGGTGTCTTCTTCTTGTTCTGTTGTCGATCTTGCGTGGAAATCGCCGACTTGAACAGTTCTTTTTTTTCGTGGCGGGGGCGTCTTTGCCTTGGGTCCCGGTTCGGCGGGAAACCCTGCGCCCCGGACCAACCTCGAAAATTCGTGGGGCGAAAACCTTCGCCCGCGGGACGGCGGCGCGTGGCCGCCGTCCCGTTATTTCAAGGCTGTCCTGTCAGGAAATGCCTCAGCTCGGCGCGCCGAGATCAGCGTTGCTCATCCAGGTGGCCCAGGTACCCCACTGGATGCCGAGCTGTTCGCCGAACAGGGTCACCGCGGCGATCACGGCTGCGGTGAGCAGTCCGAGCAGGATGAGGTATTCCGTCAGCGCGAGGCCCTTCTCGTCGCGTTTGAACGTCTGAAGCATCGTAATCAGTCTGAGCATTTTGTCTCTCCCAATCCTCAGAAATGTGTCTGCCGATATCGGCAGGGGCGGAATTCAACGGCAAGACCTTGCCTATGTGTCAAAATTTTGCCTCAATCACACAAAAGAAGTGATGATCTAAATCAAGGTTCCGTCACGTTTTTCCCAAAGTCAACAAAGCTTTGTTCATTGTTTACCCGATGCGGTCATTGCCAGTGTCGCGCGCGATTGTTTCTGTAAGCTTAAGCGTGGTTTAGCTTTGTGGCAAAAATGCGACATTTTCCACACCACTTTCCAGGGCGAAAGAGATTCGTCCGCGCGGCCTGCGCGGACGCGTGCGGTCAGCGCACCAGGACGGCCTCGTCGCGCACGAAGGTCTCCAGCGTGCCGTTGCCGCCGTATCCGGTGATGTCGATGATCTCGACGTCGATGGTGGAGTCCGCCGAGGGGTCGGAGGGGTCCCTGGCCATTGGCGAGACCAGGAAGATGCTGGCATAGCTGTTGACGTTGAAGACCGTCTTGCCCTGGCCGGCCTGCGAGAGGCAGTCGATGATGGCGGCGAAGACCACCCGGCGGTCAGGGTCGTCGGTCGGCGCCAGCGACCCCGGCTTGGAGGCGCTGCAGATCGGGTGGCCGCTTTCGCCCTCGCCGGTGCCCCAGGTGAACCAGTTGCCCTCGTCGTCCAGCGTCTGGTCGGCGGTCTGATGATCAATCTCGTAGCGGTAGACATCGTAGCGCGACGGGCCGACGGCGCCGGGGCCCGAGGTGTTGGTGAAGGACTGGTACATGTCCGCCGGCAGGACAGAACTGCCGTGGTTGAGCTCCCAGTAGCGCTGCGCGTCCCAGTCGCCCTCGCCGATCGTGGCGCCGAGGGCGCCCTGGGTGGGCGTGACCATGATTTCGTTCTCCGGGAAGCCCGCAAAGACGTCGTCGCTGGGGTCGGGGTCGGTCCAGGGCTCGGTGTCGCAGGCCTTGGGGTTGTTCAGGTTCTTGGGGACGTAGCCTTTCCTGACATTGACGGCGGGCCGGTAATCCTGCGGCTTGTAATTGCCGGTCTCGAAGATGTCGAAGCGCACGTTGATGCCCTGCCGGATCGAGGTGGAGGCGCCGGGCTTGGTGGTGACGTGGCCGGATTCGTAGCAGGTCGGGTTCGGCTCGCCGGCGAAGATATCCCGGATCGGGTCGGCGCCGGGGTTGCCCACGACCTCCAGGAAGCCGAAATTGCCGGGCCGCTCGGTGTCGTTGCCCTTGGGGTGCAGCTTGAACAGCCGGCCATGCAGGTTGCCGTTGGAGAACCCGGTCTGGAGGTCGGTGATTCCATCGCCCTCGAACGGGTTGCAGATGTAAAGCGGGGTCACGTTGCAGGCCGCGCTCTGGGCCTTGGCGACGGCGGTGGCCGCGACCGGAACCTCCTTTACGATGGGGAACACCCGGAACAGCGGCTCCAGCGGGTGGTTGTCGCCCGATTTGGCGTGGACCCAGACGAATTGCGCGTCGCCCTGGGTGGCGGGCTGATGGGCTGCGCGCCAGGCCGTGTCGATGGGGATGTGGTCCTCGCTGGGGATCTCGGTCAGGAAATCCACCAGGAAATGCTCGTTGTTGCTGCCGGAATAGACCAGGTCGATATGCACGTCCTCGCCCGAAGGGGCCAGCATGTTGACGGTGTTGCTGATTTCGGCCATGGCGTCCTTGGCCCGGTCGACGGCGTCGACGCCGCCGTCCAGTTCGCGCGCCCCCGCCAGCGCCACCGCGTCCGCCGCGGCGTAGAGGTCGGAATGGGCGTTGTTGCCGCGGCCGATATCGATTACCAGCAGCGCGACCCCGAGAAGCACGGGGATGAACAGCAAAACCATGACATAGACGAAGCCGTCCTCGGATTGCGCGAACCGTTTCATGCGTCCTCCTTGCGGCGTGGGGCCGCTGACATGCGCGTGACCAGCTGGGGCAGGGGGGAACGGCAGGGCGTGCCGCCCCGGACCCGGACGATGCCGCGTATGGTTTCCATGAGAGCAGGCTCCGAGCAGGTTTTCAAGCTTTCGCTAGCCAAGATGCGCCAGCGCGCGCAGCGCAAGGATGATGCCGCCGGCGCAGAGCATGGGGATGGCGTAGGGCACCTGGCCGAGCTCGGCCATTTCCCGCAGGCGCCGCCCGACATGGGACCGGCGCTGGCCCGGGCGCCGGCCCAGCCGGAACAGCACGAGCATGGCAAGGGAGAAGGCCAGCAGCAGCACCGCGTAAGGGAGCAGCCCCTTGATCCCGCAGAACAAGCCGACCGGCAGGGCGAGCTTGGCGTCGCCCGCGCCCATCAGCCCAGCCAGCCAGAACCCGAACCCCATCCCGAACAGGACCAGTCCGGCCACCAGGTCGCCGCGCAGATCCGCCCAGCCCTGCGCGAGGCCGAACAGCGGGTAGAGCCCAAGCAGCAGCAGGACCATCTGGTTGCGGATGCGGAAGCGGACGAAATCGGTCCAGGCGACATGGCCGTAGACCAGGATCACAAGGGTCGAGATCGCAAGGACAGCCATGCCGTTTCCCTCCGGGCACGGCGGGCGAGCGGCGGGCTCAGATGCCTTTCAGATCGCCGCGTGCGCGTTTCGGGTAGTTCACCGAGTTCCGGAGCATCTCGAGGTTGTTCGCGGTGATCTCGTTCTCGGGATCGATTTCATAGGCTTTCAGGAAATAGCTGCGCGCGGTGCGCAGGTTGCCCCGCAGAAGGTGCGAATAGCCGAAGTTGTTCAGGAACTCGACCCGGTCGCCGATCACCGGCTCCAGCTTGCGATAGGCGAAATCCGACTTGTCGAAGCGGCGCAGCATGTCGGCCGAGGCGGCGAAGCCCAGCCAGGCCTGCGGATCGTCGGAGCCGACGTCGATGGCCTTCTTGAACAGGCGATAGGAGTTGCCGAAGTTCCGCTCCCGGAACTGGGCCTTGGCCTGAACGATCAGTTCGTCGTTCGGGTAATACTCGCGGTTGGCCGTATCCATCGTGGCTCCCGGCCCCTCGCTGAAGGACGAGAACTCGCTCGTGCACGACGCCAGGGCGACGGCAATGGCTGCAAAAAGAAGTGCTCGCATGTCCCTACCAAATGTTTTTTTGGGCCGAGTTGGCCGACCATTTCGACCCACCTTGGCAAGAATGATGCGAGATTTCATCCCTCGGCAAACATTTTTTTCGAACTGCGTCCCAAACGTAACAGTCCGGCCCGGGCGGCCCGGTGATCAGTCGGGCTGAAGGCCCTCGATCAGGCGGCGCAGGCCGAACACGGCGCCCAGGTAGATCGCGGCCAGGGTGACGGGGGCGGAATAGGCCAGTGTCGCAAAGGCGGTGACGCCCTGGCCGACCGAGCAGCCCATGGCGATCACCCCGCCGATTCCCATCAGCGCCGCGCCGCCCACCTGGCGGCCCAGCTCGCGCGGGTCCTCGCAGGCCTCCCAGCGGAACAGCCCCCGGATCGACGAGCCCAGGAAGGCGCCGGCCAGCACGCCGGCCACCGACCCCACCGGGAAGCTGAGCCCGCCGGAGGACGAGGTCATCAGCCAGATCAGGCTGCGCCCGAGCGCGGCGGTGAAGGTGTGGCCCTCGACCGGGATTCCGCCGAAGCTGGCGTCGCGCAGCGCCGAGGTGCCCCACAGCGCGAAGCTGATCGCCAGGCCGGCGGCCACGGCCCAGGCGACCTGCCGCGGCGCCTCGCGCAGCGGCTGGTGGGACAGCGCCCAGATCACCAGCGCGGCAGAGACAAGCGTGGCGAACAGCAGGGGCGGCAGGCCGAGCTGCGCCGAGACGAAATGGCCGTAGCTCTGCGGCTGTTCCGCAATGGCCTGCGGAAACAGCAGCACCCGCAGCTCGGCCAGGGGGCCGTTCAGGGTGACGAAGCCGAAGATGGCGATGACCACGACCACCACCAGCGAGCGCAGGTCGCCGCCGCCGAAGCGCGCCAGCGCGCCAAAGCCGCAATTGCCCGCCAGCGCCATGCCGTAGCCGAACAGCGCGCCGCCCAGGATGCTGGCCAGCGGGTTCCAGGCGATCGAGTGATAGACCGTGGCGCCGAGATCGACCTGGCCGTCGGCGGCCAGCAGGTAGGTGGTGAAAATCGCCGTGCCCAGCACGATGCCCCACATCCGCAGGCGGCGCTGGTCGTCACCGTAGACGGCGCTTTCGATGGCGCCGAGCGTGCAGAAATTGCCCAGCCGGGCGGCAAGCCCCAGCACCATTCCGGTCGCCAGGCCAATCAGCGCAGCAATGGCGCCAACCGGGATGATGTCCATGATGCCTCCCTGCGCGGGCCGCGCGCCCTCAGGCCGGGGTGCCGCAGAACATGTCGTAGACCAGCTCGATCATCCGCCGGGCGCGGTCATCGGCCAGCGAGTAGTAGATCGCCTTGCCTTCGCGCCGGTGCGAGACCAGCCCCTCCAGCCGCAGTCGGGCGAGTTGCTGGCTGACCGCGGCCTGGCGCGAGGACAGCAGGTTCTCCAGTTCGGTCACGGTCTTCTCTCCGGTGGAGAGGTGGCACAGGATCATCAGCCGCCCTTCGTGCGAGAGGGCCTTGAGAAAGCTCGAGGCGGACTCCGCCTTGGTGAGCATGCTGCTTGCATCGACCGGCGCGGACTCGTCCGAGACCAGATCCGCGTGCAGGTCGTAGGGATGCACTACGTCTGCCATATCGTCCTTCGGGGCGCCGCCTGCGGCCCCGTCCTTTTTCTTTTCAGACCCGTTTTCAGGTGTCTGTGACATTTATTAACCTGTTCGTCAAAAAAAAGACAGAGATTGGCATTTTCCGCCCGGCGTGGGGCGCCGTCGCGCCGCGCCGGCCGAAGAGGTCGGGGCGCCGCACGGCATCAGCTTCCGCCTCCGGCCGCGGTCGAGGCCCATTCCGGTTCTTCCTGCAGCCGCTTGTTCAGCAGCCCCCAGAAAAAGTCTTCGCCGGGATAGCCTTCCAGCCGCCAGATCTCCTGGCCGTCGCGCAGCAGCACGAAGGTGGGCGTGAAAAGGGGACGTGACGTCACGGACACGCCTTCGGGCAGTTCCGCGCGCAGGTTCTGCGTGACCAGGGGGGCGGTGCGGCCCTCCTGCGTCTTGGGGTAGATCGGCCCGATTTCGTCGTGCCACATGATGCAATAGGCGCAGCCTTTTTGCTCAAACATCATCAGTTTGAGCTCGGCGCGCGCGGCCGGGGCCCACAGAAAAGCCGCCGTAAGGGCCAGAACGGCGGCGCGGTATATTGCTATCATCTGACGGTTGTCCTTATACATCATAAAATCGTAATGTGTTTCTGCATCTACGGCAAGGGAGGTTCAGGGTGCTCGATATTTCCTTTGGCGGAGCGGCGGTTGCAGGGATTTTGTCGTTCCTGTCGCCCTGCATTCTGCCGATTGTTCCGTTCTATCTTTGCTATATGGCCGGAATTTCAATGTCCGAACTGCGCGGCGACAACACGATCGCGCCGGGCGCTCAGAAAAGGCTGGTCCTGTCCGCGGTGTTCTTCGCGCTGGGAGTGACCTCGATCTTCGTGCTCCTGGGCATGGGGGCGACGGCGCTGGGCCAGGGCTTCCGCGCCTGGAAAGAGCCGCTGTCCTATGTCGCCGCGGCGATGCTGCTGGTCTTCGGGCTGCATTTCCTCGGGATCATGCGCATCCCGTTCCTCTATCGCGAGGCGCGGATCGAGGCCAAGGCAGAGCCGACGACGATCATCGGCGCCTACCTGATGGGGCTGGCCTTCGGCTTTGGCTGGACGCCCTGCGTTGGGCCGGCGCTGGCGGCGATCCTGATGGTGGCCAGCGGCATGGGCAACATCTGGCACGGCGCGGCGCTGCTGCTGGTCTACGGGGTGTCGATGACGTTCCCGTTCGTGGTGGCGGCCCTGTTTGCCAAGCCGTTCCTGCACTGGATGCAGCGCAACCGCAAATACCTGGGGCATGTGGAGAAGGCGATGGGCGTGATGCTGATCGTGTTCGCGATTCTCATCGCCACCAACTCGGTGTCCTACATCGCCGATTTCATGATCAAGGTCTTCCCCGAGTCGGCATCGATCGGGTGAGATGGCGGCCCGGCCGGCGGGACGGCCAGGCCTTTTCTTAGCAGTATTTTCAAATGGGAGAGGAAACCATGAAACTGAGGTCTATCCTGGCGGCCGCCGTGATCGGCCTGGGGCTGCCCGCCTTCGGCGCGCCGATGGGCGATGACGGGCTGCACAAGCCCGAGTGGCTGCGCGACACGTTCAAGGACATGTCCGAGGACTTGGCCGAGGCCAATGCAGAGGGCAAGCGCATGCTGGTCATCTTCGAGCAGCGCGGCTGCATCTATTGCAAGAAGATGCATGAGGAGGTGTTCCCCGACCCAGCGGTCGAGGCGCTGATC
>JBNGCX010000055.1:0-25469 GCA_049974865.1 Paracoccaceae bacterium | reverse complement strand
GTCATAACATAAGTAATTCAGTATCTTATGGCGGAGAAGGTTGTCTTTCAGGCCCATCCCCTCCGCCATTTATCATTGAAAATATTAGATAAAATGGAATTCATGCGGATATGCCCCCTTGTCTGCTCCCTTTGGGGTCTTTCCTCGGAGGCAGCGAACGTCTCAGTTGTCTTGCCGGACAGATTCGAGCGCCCACCCCCTCGGCTCACCCGGCGCAGCGCGTTCGATTTCTATTGCTCGACTCGGAAAAACGTCCATTTTCTGAGCTTTTTGACACGGCAGACAGACGACGCAATGGGATGCGTTTGTCCCCGGCGCAGCGATGACGGCGTCTTTGGACGGGCGTCTGGATTTTTCATTTGGAGACACGGAGACGCAGAACTGGCATGCCATCAAGTTTCGTATCTAAACCATTGCCAAGCGCCACTTGTCTTGCATGTGGCTAGGTAGAATCTGCTCCACCGGATCCAAGTCGAATGAAACCCTTGGCCCGCTTCGAGTGAAGTTGGATGCGCGGATACCCGTCCAGAACAGCGCGAGGTTTTTGTCCGCTGTGCATAGTTGAACATCCTCGTCGGGAAAGATCGTGAAGATGTGGACTAGAACTTCGAGTGAACGCAAATCTGCCAATGCATTATAAGCATCCCCGGCGTCGTAGCCGTCTTTGAACTTGAGTAGAGCCTTGGCCGGGCTCGCGCCGCCTGGGACCGCGACACAGCTGAGAGCCGCCAGCACAACAAGCGAGTTGGGTGGCACGCCGCATGCATCTGCGGCGTCGAGCACCTCATCCCATCGCTGTTCGAGATGCTTGCGGGCTATCGGCGCCTTGAGGCTGGGGGCTAAGCGCAGCAGAAAGGCTTGGCGCTGGCCCATGCTGGTACGCGTGTCCTCTATTAGACCCACTATCCCCTTGAGGCTCTCCGGCCCGATCTGCAGATCGGCTTTGGGCAGCGCCGCCTTAAGCTTAGCGATCACCTCATTGAGTTGCGCTTTCGCAAGCTCCGGTCCAGGGATTTCCCGTGCGTTCCCCTCCATGGCGTAGAGCAGCGGATTGATACGCACCTTCTGATCGCTGAACATGTCGAGGAAATCGGGTTCCCGCCCTTTTTTTTCACCACCCTCGAAGCGACTCACAATTTCCGTCACCACGTTGCGATCTATCAGGGACACCGTCCGGCCGCGATACGCGCCCAAAGCAGAGGGCAACCAGCCCCCGCGAACAAGCCCTATCACCGTGGAGGTGAAGGGGCTCTCCAGCACCGTTCTGACGTGTGCATACTTCGATTTGTCGACGCCCTCGATATTCGTGTCAATGACCTTGCCGTTGAACATCTCGAGCGGGATGGTGATGTTCTCATGCAGTCTCGCTTGGACAAGCTGCTCGAAGTCGAGCGGTTTGATGTCTACATCAGAGAAAGCAATCGTTCTTGGCGGCTCGCCATCGTTGCCCTCAAGCTCTTTGACCAAGAAGATGTTCTCACTTGGCAGGGGATAGTCAGACATGTGTGTGCCTCCCACTCTCAGATATTCTGCGACCCGTACGGCACAGATGACCTTCGCGGCACGAGGAACTGACGGCAGCATGCCGCTCTTATGTGGCCGACAATCACAGTTTCACCGGTTCCGCTCAACCTTAGTCGGGCGGTCTTTCGGTACTCACATCAGCAGCCGTCATGTTGCCTGCGTTTCATCTGACCTGCCACTGAACTTTCATCCAGCCGCGACCGGAGCCCGGTTGGTGTTTACGCCGATCGGCGCAGGTTGAGCAATCGCCCGACGCGCCTGTGAAACGATCTTCGCGGCGCCGCAACTGCGTCCTCTGAGGTAGAGAACTTTGGACCCCGGTTCCGTGCTCTCCGCCAGAACCTCCATGCGGCTTCGAAATCTCGCTCGAAACGGCGAGGGCTGGCGGGCTATGCCCGCCAGTCCAGCAGGCGGCGCTCGATCAGGCCGATGGCGAAGCTGACCGCGACGCCCAGAAGCGACAGGATCACCACCCCCGCGAAGAGGCGTTCCAGATCGTAGAGCGAGCCGGCCTCCAGGATATAGGCGCCGATCCCGTATTCCGCGCCCAGCATCTCGGCCGCGACCAGCAGGATAATCGCGATGGCGAGGCTGATGCGCAGGCCGGACAGGATCCCGGGCATCGCCCCCGGCAGCACGATCTTGCGCACGATCGACAGCCAGGACAGGCCAAAGCTCTGCCCCATGCGGATCAGCGTGCGGTCGACATTGTCGACCGCGCCATAGGTGGCCACCACCGTCGGGGTGAAGGTGCCGAAGGCGATCAGCGCGTATTTCGACCCCTCGTCGATGCCGAACCAGATCACGAAAAGCGGCAGCAGCGCGATCTTGGGAATGGGGAAGATGGCGGCGACAAGCGGCACCAGCCCGGCGCGGATGTAGGAAAACAGCCCGATCAGGATGCCCACGCCGATGCCCAGGCTGGCCCCGAGGGCCGCGCCCACGGCCAGCCGGGTCAGCGACGGGACCAGGTGCTTGAACAGCACGCCCGAGGTGTAAAGCTCGCGGAAGGTTTCCAGCACGTCCGAGGGGCGGGGCAGGGTCAGCGCCGAGATCCAGCCGGCCCGCGTGCCCCATTCGGCCAGGGCGATCAGCACGACGAAGACCGCCACGCCGACCCAGCGGCGGGTCTTGGGGGCGAAGCCGCCGCCGCGGAAGCGCACCTCGTTCGCGGTTTCGGGGGCGGGGCTGCGGGCCGGGCCGGTCTCAGACATCGATCAGTTCCTCGTCGGCGGCGCGCGCCTCGTCGCGCAGCAACTCCCACAGGTGCCTCTGCTGGGTCTCCAGGTCGGGGTCGGCATAGCCGCGCTCGGCCAGCGGCTTGTCCAGATGCACCACCTCGCGGATCCGTCCCGGGCGGCGCGACAGCACCACGATGGAATGGCCCAGCCGGACGGCCTCGGCCAGGTTGTGGGTGACGTAGACGGCGGTAAAGGGGGTGCGCGTCCACAGCGCGATCAGGTCGTCCATCAGCAGTTCGCGCGTCTGGCTGTCGAGCGCGGACAGCGGCTCGTCCATCAGCATCACCGCCGGGTTGACGGCCAGCGCCCGCGCGATGGCCACCCGCTGCTTCATCCCGCCCGACAATTGCCGGGGCAGGGCGCGGGCGAAATCGGTCAGCTTGGTGCGGGCCAGCACGTCGGCGATGATCGCCTCGGCCGCCGCGCCGCGGATGCCGTGATCTTCCAGCACCAGCGAGATGTTGCCGCGCACGCTGCGCCAGGGCAGCAGCGCGAAATCCTGGAACACGTAGGTCAGCGCGTTCAGGCAGTTCTCGGGCGGCGCGCCCAGTTGCAGGACCCGCCCGCCGGTCGGGCGCTCCAGCCCGCCGATGAAGCGCAGCAGGGTGGACTTGCCGCAGCCCGAGGGCCCCACGAGGCAGACGATCTTGCCCGAGGGGATCTCCAGCGAGATGTCGCGCAGCACCTCGGTCTCGCCATAGACATGGCTGATGTTCTCAAGTCGGATGTCCATGACAGGTCTCTTGTTAGGAGGGGGGCGGCCGTAGCCGCCCCCGGGGAGGTGCGATCAGGCGCCGATGGTCTCGACATAGCTGGTGTCGAGCAGGGTATCGAGCGTGATCGCGGAATCCACCAACCCCTCGGACTGGAACCATTCGAGCTGGTCGCGGACAGAGGCGACGTTCAGCGCCGCGCCCTTGTTCAGCCGCATGGTGCCGTTGATGATCGAGGGGGCCGCCTTTTCGCGCGGGCGGTCAGTGTAGACGTATTTGTGGATCAGGTCGACCATCTCGGCCTCGCCCGCGTCGCCGCCCGTGCGGTCGATCATGGCCGCGGCGTAGTCGTCCACGCCCTTGGAATAGCCGTTCAGGAAGGCCTGGGTCATGTCGCGTTCTTCCGCCGCGTTCCTGGTCGAGGTGAAGACCGTGGTCACCTGGTAGTCGGGCAGGTAGTCCGACACGTCGCCGATGATGTGCACCGCGCCCGAGCCGGCCAGCGGCTTGGCGATATGCGGCACGATCGACCAGGCGTCGATCTGGCCCGACTTCAGCGCACCGATCACCGCGCCCACCTTCTGCAGCGGCTTGAAGCTGACCGTCACGCCCTCCTTGGCGGCGATCTTGGAGCCCATGTAGTGGAAGGACGAGCCGGCCGTGGTCATGCCGAAGCTCTTGCCGTCCAGCGCGGCGGGCGAGGTCAGCCCGGCCTGGTAGGCAGCATCCGAGGCCAGGATCTTCTGGCCGTCGATCCCCGGCTCTTCGGACAGCGCGCCGCCGATGACCTTGATCGCGCCCTTGTCGGCCAGCGAGATCAGGCCGCCCGAGATGGCAGTGACCGCGTAGTCCACGTCGCCGCTGGCGATCGCCACGGCCATGGGCTGGGCGGCCTGGAAGAACTTCAGTTCCACGTCAAGGCCGGCCTCGGCGAAATAGCCGCGCTCGACCGCGACGAAGCTGCCCGAATGGCTGGTGAAGCGCAGCGCGCCCACCGTCACCTTGCGGTTGCTGGCCAGCGCCGGCGCGGCCAGGCCGCTGGCCGCCGCGGCCCCGATCAGGCCGAGGGTTTGCCGTCTGTTGAATTGCACCATTTTCTCCTCCCTGGTGTTGGTGTCTCGTCGTCAGGTCTTGCCCGTCAGATCGGCGCGGATGTCCTCCTCCAGAAGGGTCAGCGCGCGGTCGGCGGATTTGTTCAGGATGGCCTCTTGCAGGGCCGACTGGCGTGCGGCGCGGGCGCCGAAATCGAGCCGCCCCTCGCGCAGCAGGGCAAGGCGGAAGCGGCGGGACTGGTTGTAGAATTTCCTCTGAAGGTCGATCAGCCGGGCCGAGCCCGAAGCCTCGACCAGCACGGCCGAGACCGCCCGGCACGCCTCGTCCCATTCCAGCGCGGTCAGGTCGTCGGGATCGGCCTGCACCTTTTCCTCGGCGCGGCGCAGGGCGTGCAGCGCGGCGATGACGCGGCCCTCCCAGTCCACTGTGGCGCGCGCCATCGAGCGTTCGAGGCCCAGCTTCTCGACATGCAGGCGCATCAGCAGGATGTCGCGCAGGTCGTCCTCGGTGGCCGACATCACGCGGAAACCGCGCTGGCTGGTCGCCTCGACCAACCCCTCGGCGCTGAGCAGCCGCAGGGTTTCGCGCATGGAATGGCTGGAGCCGCCATAGCGCTGGCGCAGCGCCTCGATCTTGAGTTTCTGGTCGGGCAACAGCGCGCCGAAGGAAATGTCGCGCCGCAGTGCGGCGGCCAGCATGGCGACGACCGTGTCGTCCTCGTCGGTGCGTTTTCCAAACAGCATTGCGTTGGCCATTTCATAAAAATATTGGATATTTTTAGAAATCGCCGCCGGTCGTTGTAAAGTCGAAAGTATCACGCGGCGGACGACCTGCGCCGGTCGCGTTCCGTAACCGGGAACTTGACGCCGCCCGCCTGCCGGTCCCAACTGAACCCATCCGCCGCGCGAAGTGCCGAGGAGAGGGCCGGGGGCGGTTCAACAACCGACGGGGAGGAAACCGTGACGCAACCCGAGGCCGACAGGGCGACGGCGGCCGCGCCGCGCATGGCGCAATTCTGCACCGAGGTCCTGCTCGCCGCCGGCGCGGACCGGCCCAGCGCCGAGGCCGCGGGCCAAGCGATGATGCATGGCTCGGTCCACGGGGTGGACAGCCACGGCGTGCGGCTGCTCGACCATTACGTGCGGGCCTTCCGGGGCGGGCGGCTGAACAGGGCGCCCGAACTGCGGTTCCAGCGAATCCGGTCGGGCAGCGGGCTGCTCGACGCCGACAACGCGCACGGCGCGCGGGCCAGCTATGCCGCGATGGACCATGCCTGCGACATGGCGCGGGAGGCCGGGGTCGCCGGGGTGGGCATCCGCAACAGTTCGCATTTCGGGCCGGCCGGGGCCTATAGCCTGGCGGCGGCGCAGCGGGGGATGCTGGCCATGACTTTCTGCAATTCCGACAGTTTCGTGCGGCTGCATGAGGGGGCCGCGCGCTTTCACGGGACCAACCCGATCTCGGTGGCGGTCCCCACCGGAGAGGCGAACCCGTGGCTCCTGGACATGGCCACCAGCGCCGTGCCCTTCAACCGGGTGATGCTCTACCGGTCGCTCGGCCGGGAGTTGCCCGAGGGCGTGGCCTCGGACGCGGGCGGGCGGGATACGCGCGACCCGGATGCCGCCGAGATGCTCGCGCCGCTGGGCGGCGGTTTCGGGTTCAAGGGGGCGGGGCTGGCCGGCGTGGCCGAGATCTTCTCGGCCGTGCTGACCGGCATGCGCCTCAGCCCCGAGATCCTGCCCATGGGCGGGCCGGACATGGAGACGCCGCGCGAGATGGGGGCTTT
This sequence comes from Paracoccaceae bacterium, assembly GCA_049974865.1. Classification (GTDB taxonomy): domain Bacteria; phylum Pseudomonadota; class Alphaproteobacteria; order Rhodobacterales; family Rhodobacteraceae; genus JAGSOU01. Next base: position 19,152 of record JBNGCX010000055.1, on the reverse strand, counting down.
CGTGCTGGTCCTCGACCCCGACGCCTTTGTCGGGGCCGAGGCGGTGCGGGCGGGCATGCAGCGTTACCTCGGCCTGCTGCGCGACTCGCCCGCGCAGCCGGGTGCGCGGGTGATGGCGCCGGGCGACCGCGAATGGACCGAGGCCGCGCGTCGGCGGGCCGAGGGCATTCCGCTGGATCCCGATACGGTGGAGAATTTCAGGGCGCTGGCCGGGGAGTTCGGGCTGGACCTGCCTTTCGAGGGCTAGGCTGCCGGGAAAGCGGCACGTCACGGGCGCAACAAGAGGAGACGGGCGCATGAGCGGCAAGGAGACAGGCGGATACGGGCTGCAGGAGGCCTATTGCCGCGCCCGGCAGGAGGCGCTGCGCGAGGACCTGCGCGATGCGGGATGCGCCGCGCTGCTGGTGCGTGACCGGGGGCATCTGACCCGGCTGTTCAATTACCGCGCGCGCGAGATCTTCCCGGCGGCGGGGCTGATCCTGGCCTATGGCCCGGCGGTGCTCGCGCGCCGCGTCGGCGATGACGGCGTGGTTTTCGCCGATGAGGAACGGCCGTTCGAGGCCGCCTATATGTCATCGCTGCGCCCCGGCGCGCGGGACCTGGCCGTCGAACCCCTGCTCGATCTCATCCCCGATGGCAGCCGGCTGGGCAGCGACGGCGACCTGCCGCTGGCCCTGGCGGGCCGGGTGGAGGCCGTCACCATGCAGCCGCAGATCGCGCAGCGCCAGCGCACCAAGGATCCCGACGAGATCGCCCTGATCGAGGCCGCCGCCGCCGCGGGCGAGGCCGCCTTTTCCGCCATCGAGCCGCTGCTGGTCGATGGCACCCGCGAGATCGACCTCTTCGCCGCCTACCAGGCCGCCGCGGTCTCGGCCGCCGGGCAGCCCATCGGCGAGCTGGGCAATGACTATCGCGGCGGGGCGGGCGGCGGCGCGCCGCGCACCGTGCCCCTGAAGGCCGGCGACCTGATCCCCATCGACACCGGCGTGATGCTGCACGGCTATTACTCGGACCTGTGCCGCACCTATCCCATTGGCGGCGAGTGGAGCGACGCGCAGCTCGACGCCGCCCGCCGGGTGGTCGAGTCGCATGAACTGGCCCTGTCGATGATCGCGCCGGGGGTGTCCTGCCGGGCGGTCTATGACGAGGTGAGCCGGTTCCTCGACGGCTACCGGGGCTACTCGTTCAAGAGCCACCTGGGCCACGGCATCGGCCTGAACCCGGTGGAAACCCCGCGCATCAACCCGCACTGGGACGACCGCTTCCGTTCAGGCGACGTTTTCACGCTGGAGCCGGGGCTCTACGGCCCCGAATTGCGCGCGGGCGTGCGGATCGAGAACGACTACGTGCTGACCGGGGACGGCATCCGCGCGCTGTCGGATTCAGCCTCGGTCGTGCCGCGCTGAGGGCGAGGGGTCAGGCGCCGATGGCCCGGAACGGCGCCAGCCAGCCCAGCCCCTTGGCGGTGTCCCCGCCGCGCGGCTTGTATTCGGCGCCGATGGGGCGGTCATAGCCCATCGCGGCGATGGATTTCAGCAGCTCGGGGTAGTTCACCTCGCCCGCGTCGGGCTCGCCCCGGTCGGGGACGGCGGCGATCTGGATATGGCCGATCAGCGGCAGATGCGCCTCGATCCGTCGGGTCAGGTCGCCCTGCATGATCTGGGTGTGATAGCAGTCGAACATCAGGCGCAGGTTGGGCTGGGCGAGATCGGCGAGGATCGCGGCGGCATGTTCGACGCGCGACAGGTGATAGCCGGGAACGTCGCGGTGGTTGATCGGCTCGATCAGGATGGCGATGCCGTGGGCGGCGGCGCGGGTGCAGGCGAAGGCGAGGTTCTGGCGAAACGTCTCTTCCGCCGCCGGGCCGCCATCGGTCTTGCCGGCCATGACATGGACATTCGCCGCGCCGATCTCGGCGGCATAGGCGACGGCCTGCTCGATGGCGGCGCGCGCCTCGGGTTCGCGGCCGGGCAGGGCGGCCAGCCCGAAATCGCCCGCCGCCACGTCGCCGGGCACGGTGTTCAGCCCCAGCATGGGCAGGCCGGTCTCATCCAGCGCGGCCTTCACCTCGGCCGCGGGCACGGCATAGGGGAAATGGCATTCCAGCGCGTCGAAACCGGCGTCTTTCGCGGCGCGGATAGCCCCGGGCAGGGGGTGTTCGGTGAACAGAAATCCCAGGTTGGCCGAGAATTGCATCAGTCCCAATCCACCTCGAATGTTGTCACCACGTCGGCGATCTGCGCGGGCGTGAGCGTCACCGCCTGGCTGCCCCGCATCAGCAGCGCCAGTTTCGAGGTCTCTTCCAGTTCTTCCATGGCAAAGACGGCGGCCTCGATATCCTTGGCGGCCACCACCGGCCCGTGATTGGCCAGCACCACCGCCGAGCGCTTGCCCGCCAGCCCGCGCACCGCGTCGCCCATGGCCGGGTCGCCGGGGCGGAAATAGGGCAGCAGCTGCACCTTGCCCAGACGCATGATGGAATAGGCGGTCAGCGGCGGCAGCATGTTCTCGGGGTCGGTGTCGGGCAGCATGGACAGGGCCACGGCATGGGTCGAATGCAGATGCACCACTGCCCCCGCGCTGCGCCGGGTCTCGTAAAAGGCGCTGTGCAGGGGCATTTCCTTGGTCGGCTTGTCGCCGCCGATATGGCGCCCCTCGGCGTCGAACCGGCTGAGCCGCGCGGGATCGAGACGGCCGAAGCTGGAGCCGGTGGGCGAGACCAGCAGCCCGCCATCCTCGGTCCGGGCCGAGATGTTGCCAGAGGCGCCGCCGGTCAGGCCACGGTTGAAGATGGAGGCGGCCCAGTAACAGATATCCTCGCGCAGGCGGGTCTCGCTGCTGCTCATTCCTGGTCCTCCCTCAGCCGCCGGTCGGCCTTTTCAAAGAAATCCTCGGCGCCGAAATTGCCCGATTTCAGGGCGAGCACCAAGCCGTCATGGGCGCGCATCACCGGCACGCCGGGGTCGATCTCGGGGCCGATGCGGAGATGGTCGAGCGTCAGCCCCTCAACCACCGCGCCCGAGGTCTCGCCGCCGGCGGTGATCAGCCGGGTCACGCCGCCCGCCACCAGGTGCCGCGCGGCCTCGGCGAAGAGCGCCTCCAGCCGGTGCGCGATGGCCTCGGTCCCGTAGCGCTGCTGCGCGCGGGCCACCACCGCCGGGTCGGCCGAGGAATAGGCCAGCGGCAGGCCCTCCTGCGCCAGCAGCCACGCGGCCACGCCCTCGCCGGTCATCTCGCCCGACATCACCGCCTCGGCGGTGATCTCCAGCGCCGGGTTGTCCTGCCGGTGCCGCGCCACCTGCGCCCGCGTCGCGTTGGAGCAGGAGCCGGACAGCGCCGCCGCCCGCCCGTCCTGCCCGCGCCACTGCGTCGCGCGGCCCGACAACAGGCCCTGTTCGCGGAAATTCGCCGGCAGGCCCATGGCGATGCCCGAGCCGCCGGTCAGCAGGGGCAGGCCGGCCGCGGCCCGGCCCAGCGTCATAAGGTCCTCGTCGCGGATGGCGTCGGCCACGATCAGGCCATGCCCGGCGGCATCCTCGGCCGCCAGCCGCTCCGACACCGCCTGCGCCCCGGCGAAGACGTCACCCGCGGGCACATGGCCCACGCTGCCCCTTGCCTGCAGCGCCAGCCAGCGGCGGATATCGGCATCCGTCATCGGCGTCAGCGGGTGGTTCTCCATCCCGCTTTCGTTCAGCAGCCTGTCGCCCACGAACAGGTGACCCTGGTAGATCGTCCGCCCCGCGCCGGGAAAGGCCGGGCAGACCAGCACCTTGCGCGCGCCCAGGGCGTCGGCCAGCGCCTCGGCCACCGGGCCGATATTGCCCTGGGGCGTGGAATCGAAGGTCGAGCAGTATTTGAACAGGAACTGCCGGCAGCCCTGCGCGCGCAGCCAGTCCAGCGCCTCAAGCGACAGGCGCACCGCCTCTTCCACGGGGATGGAGCGCGACTTCAGCGCCACGATCCCGGCCTCGACATCTGCCGCTGCCGGGGCGTCGGGCACGCCGACATATTGCACGCTCCGCATGCCGGCCTTTGTCAGGGTGTTGCCCAGGTCGCTGGAGCCGGTGAAATCATCGCCGATGCAGCCCAGCAGCATCATTCGTCTCCCGGCAGCTTCAGCCCGGCGGCGCGCGCGTAGACCCGCGTCACCGCCGCGTCGTCGGCCTCGCCGTCGCCAGCCTCGGCCGCGGCGCGGAACTGCGCCAGCGCGGTCTCGGCCATGGGCACGGGCAGCCCCGCGGCGGAGGCGATTTCCTGCACGATCCCGAGGTCCTTGGGCCAGATATTGACCATCGAGCGGGGGGTGTAGTCGTTCGCGACCACATGCGGGGCGCGGTTCTCGAACATCCAGGAATTGCCGGCCGACGAGGTGATCACCTTGACCACCTGCGCCAGCTCCAGCCCCTGCGAGACCGCGAAGGCCAGCGCCTCGCCCATCGCCGCGATGTGCACCCCGGCCAGAAGCTGGTTCACCGATTTCATGGCCGAGCCAGCGCCGGGCGCGTCGCCCAGCCGGTGCACCACCTCGGCCATCGCGTCGAGGGCGGGGGTGGCGGCGTCGAAGGCCGCGTCGCTGCCCGAGGCCATGATCGACAGCCGCCCCTGCGCGGCCTTGGCCGCCCCGCCCGAGATCGGCGCGTCGAGATAGAGCAGCCCCAGCGCCTCGGCCTCACCCGCCATCTCACGCGCGAATTCGGGCGGCACCGTGGCGCAGGAGACGATCACCGCGCCCTTCGGCAGGTGCCGCGCGCAGCCCTCGGGGCCGAACAGCACGGCGCGGGTCTGGGCGGCGTTCAGCACCACGCAGACCAGGATGTCGCTGGCCGCCGCGGCCTTGGGCAGGGGGGCGCCTTCGCCCCCGGTCTCGACCAGTTCCTGCACGCGGCCCGCGTCCAGATCGGCGCCGAACACGCGGTGCCCGGCCACCACCAGCGACTTGGCCATGCCGAGCCCCATCGAGCCCAGCCCGATCACCGTCACCGTTTTCGCCGTCATCGCGTCTCTCCTGCGGTGGCCTCGCGGGGGCTCATTTGTCTTCCTCCAGGTAGTAGCGCACGTTTTCCTCGAAGCTCGCGTCGGCCTCCAGTCCCAGCGCCAGAGCCTTCTCGGGGCGGTAGTCGAAACGCCAGGTCGAGACGATCTTCCGGATCTCGGGCTGTTCTTCCCAGCGGATCAGCTTGGCCGGTTCGGGGCCGGCGACCGCGGTCATGGCGTCGATCATCTGGCCGATGGTCAGGGTCTGGCCGGGCATGGTCATGCAGACATTCTGGCCCAGCTCTTCCTGCTCCAGCTCGGTGCCGCGGATCAGGTTTTCCACGCAGCGTTTGGGCGAGAGGTAGTAGTGCAGGAAATCGCGCGAGACCGGGCAGATCGCCTCTTCGCCGTTCAGCGGCTCGCGGATGATCGAGGACATGAAGGACGAGGCGGCGCGGTTGGGCCGGCCCGGGCGCACCGCGATGGTGGGCAGGCGGAAGCCGCGGCCGCGGATCAGCCCGCGGCGGGAATAGTCGTTGACCAGAAGCTCGCCCATCGCCTTCTGCGCGCCGTAGGAGCTTTGCGGGTTCGGCGCGGTCCAGTCCTCGATCGGGTCGGGCACGTCGCCGCCGAAGACGGCCAGCGACGAGGTGAAGGCCAGCACCGGGTTGCTTTCCAGCGCGCGGCAGCGTTCGAGCACGTTGAGCACGCCGAAGAGGTTGGCCTGCAGGCCCGCGTCCAGATCGGCCTCGGCATGAGCCGACACCACGGCGGCGAGGTGGTAGATCACCTCGTCCCCGGCGGTGACGGCGGCGTCGACGCTGGCGCGGTCGCTGATGTCGCAGGCCAGGCTTTCGACGGGGAAGGGGGCATCGATCGCGGGCGGTGCGTTGAGGTCGGCCAGGCGCAGCCGGGTGATGGGCTTGCCGCGCAGCGTACCTTTTTCGGCCAGCCTCCGGGCCAGTTTCTGGCCGATGAACCCGCCGCCGCCGATGATCAGAACATTCATGATGCCGTTTCCTTCGTCTTTTCTGTTCGTGCCGGGGGCGCGCCCCGGGAGGGGCAGGGGCGGCGCGGGGCCGCCCCTGGCAAGGGGTCAGCCGCCCAGGCCGATCCGATTGATGAAGGCCTTGTGGCTTTCGACCATGGACTTGGTCTCGGGAGTGCGCGTCGCCCAGTCGTCCCAGGCCTTCTGCGCGGCGGCGCGGAAGGTGGCGCGGTCCTCTTCCGACCAGTTGTAGATGGTCACGCCCTTCTCGGGCAGCTTGGCCTTGGCCTCGCCGTTCTCGACGATGGTGCGCATCATCAGCTGCAGTGCGAGCTTCTGCATGGCGGTCTCGATGATCGCCTTATGCGCGTCCGGCACGCTCTCCCACTTGGTGCTGTTGCAGGCCAGCTGGTCCGAGGACATGGAGTGGAAGCCGGGGAAGGTGGTGTGCTTGGCGATGTCGTAGATGCCCAGCCCGACGTTGTTGGCCAGCGTCGAGGCGTCGGCGCCGTCGATGATGCCGGTTTCCAGCGCGGTGAAGATCTCGGTGAAATCCATCACCACGGGCTTGGCGCCCAGCTCGGCGAAGATTTCCGATTCCATGCCCGGGGGCGAGCGGAACTTGAAGTTCTTCAGGTCCTCCACGCCGCGCAGCGGGCGGGTGGAGTTCAGCGATTCCTGCCCGCCCAGGTAGGCGCCGATGAAATGCATGCCGTAGGGGGCGTAGAGTTCGTTGATCTTCTCCTTGCCGCCGCCATAGTTGATCCAAGCCAGGTATTGCAGCGGGGTGTCGTAGCCGCCCATCGTGTCGGCCACGAACTGGAAGGCCGGGTTCTTGCCGGTCTGGTAGCTGCCGTTCGTCATGTCGCAGTCGAGAATGCCGTTGGCCGCGGCGTCGAAGGTCTCGGCCGATTTCACCACCGCGGACGAATAGTACATCTCGATGTCGATATCGCCGCCGGACATGCGCTCCACGTCCTCGACGAACTGGGTCACCAGCTTGCCCGAGGTCGATTCCGGCGACTGGTGGGTCTGGATGCGCAGCGTCGTCGTCTGGGCGCTGGCGGCACTCGTCAACAGGGCCGCCGCCGTGGCGGCGGCAGCGAACGTCTTGATAGGCGTCATGTGGTTTTCCTCCTCTGAAACCGGGGTCGAGTGACTCGTCCTCCGGGGCGGAAGGTTGCAGAAAGCCAGGGCGCCGGGCAAGGAAAATTTGGTATACCAGTTTGAGATTATCTCGTAAGTCATTCGTAAAAATATAGTTTTTGTTGGGTTTCGGCGGCTGCCTCAGCGCAGGAGGGCGGCATCGTAGGCCGAGACGACCTGCCGCGCCGCATCCGCGACCTGCTCCGCCGCCATCCCCGGGCGGTAGAGCGCGGTGCCGATTCCAAAGCCCGCCGCCCCGGCCGCCAGCCAGCCCGCGAAATCGTCCGGGCCGACGCCGCCGACGGCATAGACCTGCGCCTCGGGCGGCAGCACGGCGCGCAGGGCCTTCAGACCGGCCGGGCCCATCAGGAAGGCGGGAAAAACCTTCAGCCCGGTCGCGCCGGCCTTCAGCGCGGTGAAGCATTCGGTGGGGGTGAAGACGCCCGGGTAGCTGTCCATGCCGCGGGCGCGGGCGGCGGCGATGACCTCGACATCCGTGTTGGGGGCGACGACGATCCGGCCGCCCGCGTCGGCCACGCGGGCGACATCGGCCGTGTCCAGCACCGTGCCCGCGCCGATCAGCGCGCCGCTGTCCATCCGCGCCATGCGCTGGATGCTGTCGAAGGGCCGGGGCGAGTTCAGCGGCACCTCGATGGTGGTGACCCCGGCCTCTACGAGGGCGGCGGTGACCGGCTCGGCCTCTTCGGGGGCGATGCCGCGCAGGATGGCGATCAGGGGGCGGGTCATGGCGATGTCTCCTCAAGCGCGGCGCGGGCGGCGGCCAGCCCGGCCAGGGTGGCGGTCTGGGTGTCCAGAACCAGCGGGTCGTGCCCGCAATGGCGCAGGGCGTCCAGGTAGGGGGCGGCACCCTCGGCCGCGCCGATGATGGCCAGCGCGTGGCCCGGGATCCCGGCCGCCGCGGCGGCGGCCCCGGCCAGCTCGGCCCCGATCAGAAGGCCCGAGAGCCGCGCGCGCGCCTGCGCGGGCGACAGCCCCGCCAGCAGCGCCTCCGCCCGGACCGAGAACAGCGCCGCCGTCAGGTCGGCGGGCTGCGCGCGGGCCTCGTCCAGCGCGGCGTGGAAGGCCTCGGCGTCCCAGCCCCCGCCGCCCAGCGAGTGGCGCAGCACCGATTGCGTCGACAGCAGCGCGAACAACTCGCCCGTCATGACGGTGCGAAAGCCTGTCACGCGCCCCTCTGACACCGTCACCCACTTGGTATGGGTGCCGGGCAGGCAGACCTGCCCGGCGAAACCGGGGCGCTGGGCCAGCAGCCCCGCGATCTGGGTTTCCTCGCCGCGCATGACGTCGGCCGGGCCGTTCTGGCAGAGGCCGGGCAGGATGCGCACCTCCAACCGCGGGTCGCGGGTTGGGGCGGTGACCGCGCCGCCCGGGTCGGCGGGCGGGCAGGGGACGGATTGATAGGGCGCCTCGATCCAGCCCTGTTTCGCCCCGACCATGCCGCAGGCGAGGACCGGCATGCGCCGGTCCGGCGCCAGCCAGGGCGCGACCAGTTCCAGCAGGGCGGGCTCGAACGCCCCGGGCGCCAGCCCGTTCATGCCCTTGTCCGAGGCGGCTTGGGCCAGGGGGCCCTCCGGCCCCATCGCCCAGGCGCGCAGCCGCGAGGTGCCCCAGTCGACCGCGATCCAGTCCGCGCGCATCGCGGGCCTCAGCGCAGGTCGTCGGGCAGCACGGCCTCGGGCATGTTCTGGTAGCAGACCGGCCGCAGGAAGCGGCGGATGGCCAGCGTGCCGACCGAGGTCGCGCCGAAATTGGTGGAGGCGGGGTAGGGGCCGCCATGCACCATCGCGTCGCAGACCTCCACCCCGGTGGGGAAGCCGTTGGCCAGCACCCGGCCGGCCTTGCGCTCCAGCACCGGCAGCAGCCTGCGGGCGGCCTCGGCATCGGCGTCGTCCATGTGCATGGTGCAGGTGAGCTGCCCCTGCAGCGAATGCGCCAGCGCCAGCATCTCGTCCATGTCCTTGACCACCACGACCAGGCCGAGGGGGCCGAAGACCTCCTCTCCCAGGGCCTCGTTGGCCAGCCATTCCGCGCCGGTGGTCATGAACAGGTAGGGCGTGGCGTTGCGCAGGTCGCAGACGCTGGTCAGTACCTCCTGCACGCCCTTGGCGCCCGCCACGCGGTCGCGGCCCGTGCGGTAGGCCTCGGCGATGCCGTCGGTCAGCATGGTCTGCGCGCCGATCGGCTCCAGCGCGTCCGAGGCGGCCTTGGTGAAGGCCTCGGCCTCGGGCCCCTCGATCACCACCGAGATGCCGGGATTGGTGCAGAACTGCCCCGCGCCCATGGTCAGCGACCCGGCCCAGCCCTGCGCGATCTCGGCGCCGCGGTTGGCCAGCGCATGCGGCAGGAAGAACATCGGGTTGACCGAGCCCAGCTCGCCGAAAAACGGGATCGGCTCGGGCCGCGCGGCGCAGAGGTCGAACAGCGCGCGCCCGCCGCCCAAGGAGCCGGTGAAGCCCACCGCCTTGATCAGCGGGTGCTGGACCAGCGCCTGGCCCACGTCGCGCTTGCCGCCCTGGATCAGGCTGAACACGCCCGGATGCAGGTTGCATTTCCGGATGGCGGCATGGATGGCCTCGGCCACGATCTCGCCGGTGCCGGGGTGGGCGGAATGGCCCTTGACCACCACCGGGCAGCCCGCGGCCAGCGCCGAGGCGGTGTCGCCGCCCGCGGTTGAGAAAGCCAGCGGGAAGTTCGACGCGCCGAACACGGCCACCGGCCCGATCGGGCGCTGCATCATCTTCAGGTCGGGCCGCGGCAGGGGCTGCCGGTCGGGCAGGGCCGGGTCGTGCCTGCGGTCGAGGTAATCGCCCTTCAGGATATGCTCGGCGAACAGGCGCAGTTGGCCGGTGGTGCGGCCGCGCTCGCCCTGCAGCCTTGCGTCGGGCAGGCCGGTCTCCTCGGTGCCGACCTGGGTGATCGCCTCGGCGCGGGCCTCGATCTCGTCGGCGATGGCGTTCAGGAAGGCGGCGCGCTCTTCGCGGCTGGAATAGCCGTAGCTCCAGAACGCCTCTTCGGCGGCGGTGCAGGCGGCATCGACATGGGCCGGGCTGCCGACCGAAAATTCATGGGCCTCACCGTGGGCGGGGGCGGATTTGAAGGTGGCCTCGCCGGCAACCCAGTCGCCTGCGATCAGGTGCTTGCCATGGGGGGTGAATGTCATCGGTCGCTTCCTCGGTCCTTGATCTCCGGCGCCGGTCCCGCTTGGGCGGTGCCGATTCCTTTCCTGTCGTCACTCTGTCGTGGCGCAAACCACGCGCGCAGCGCAGTGCATCCCCGGCACGGGGCATGGCTCGCCGCATATCAGTATTTGTTTTCAATGTCTTGCATGCGTTGATCCGCAACCTTGACAAAATGGTATACCATAATTCACCCTACATCCATATTGACGGGGCGTTCAACCGCAAAACGCCCGCGCATAGCGGGGCGCGCAGCGGTTGGTCATCGGAGAAAGCAGATGCACGCAGGTAGGGTGCAGGTGAGGGCCGAGGCGGGGGTGACCATGCGTCACCCGCGTGCCGTCCGCGTCGCCTGTTGCCGCGGACAAACACGCTAGCGGGCCGGAGAGGAGGCCGGCCCGCGGCGATTGCACCACATGAAACGGAGGAGAACCATGTTGCAGAAATCGCTTTTCGGGGCCGCCGCGATGGCGCTTGCCCTTACCGCCGGGGCGGCGCAGGCCGATACTTCGGACAAGCGCATCGCGCTGTCCAACAACTATGCCGGCAACTCGTGGCGCCAGGCCATGCTGAAGAGCTGGGAAAAGGTCACCGGCCAGGCCGTGGCCGACGGGGTCGTGGCCGAGGCCCCGGCCTTCACCACCGCCGAGAACCAGGTGACCGAGCAGGCCGCGCAGATCCAGAACCTGATCCTGCAGGGCTATGACGCCATCGTCATCAACGCCGCCTCGCCCGACGCGCTGAACGGCGCGGTCGAGCAGGCCTGCGACGCGGGCATCACGGTGGTGTCCTTCGACGGCATCGTGACCGCACCCTGCGCCTGGCGCATCGCGGTCGACTTCAAGCAGATGGGCGCGATCCAGGTCGACTACCTGGCCGAGCGCATGCCCGAGGGCGGAAACCTGCTCGAAATCCGCGGCCTTGCAGGCGTCTTCGTCGATGACGAGATCAGCGCCGGCATCCATTCGGGCGTCGAAAAGCACCCGCAGTTCAAGATCGTGGGTTCGGTCCACGGCGACTGGGCGCAGGACGTGGCGCAAAAGGCCGTGGCGGGCATCCTGCCCTCGCTGCCCGAGGTGCAGGGCGTGGTGACCCAGGGCGGCGACGGCTACGGCGCGGCGCAGGCGTTCAAGGCCGCGGGCCGTCCGACGCCTTTGATCGTGCTGGGCAACCGGCATGACGAACTGACCTGGTGGGCCGAGCAGCGCGACGCCAACGGCTACGAGACCATGTCGGTCTCGATCGCGCCGGGTGTCTCGACCCTGGCCTTCTGGGTGGCGCAGATGATCCTCGACGGCAAGGAGGTGCCCAAGGACCTGACCGTGCCCTTCCTGCAGATCACGCAGGACACGCTGGACGAGTCGCTGGCCAATACCGAGGCGGGCGGCGTGGCCAATGTCGAGTACTCGCTCGAGGATGCCATGGCCGTCGTGGACGAGGCCCAGTGATCCACGGCAGGAGGGCCGACCGATGAACGAAGCGCCGCAAAGCATCGTGGAATTCACCGATGTGGCGAAAAGCTTCGGCGCGGTCCGGGCGCTGGCCGGGGTGGACCTGACGGTCCGCCCCGGTGAATGCCTCGGGCTGGTCGGCCATAATGGCGCCGGCAAGTCGACATTGATGAACGTGCTTGCCGGCACGCTTGCCCCCGATTCCGGCCGGATGACCATCCTCGGCCGGGACCGGGCGGACGAATACAGCGTGGCCACGGCCTACCAGCTGGGCGTGCGCTGCGTTTTCCAGGAACTTTCGCTCTGCCCCAACCTGACGGTGGCCGAGAACACCCGCGTGGTGCAGGCCTCGCTGAAAGGCTGGGGCTGGCGCGCCCGCGCGGGGGCGCTGATCGTGGACAAGCTGGACGAGATCTTCCCCGGTCACGGGATATCGGCGAACGACCTGGTGGGCGATCTGTCGATCGGCCGCCGCCAGATGGTCGAGATCGCCCGCGCCTTCACCGTGACCGAGGAGCCGCTGCACCTGGTCATCCTCGACGAGCCGACCTCGTCGCTGGACGCGGTGACCTCGGGGCAGCTGCTGGACTACACGCGCAAGGCCGTCGAGGGCGGGGTCAGCTGCATCCTGATCTCGCATGTGCTGGGCGAGATCCTGGAATATTCCGACCGCATCGTGGTGATGAAGGACGGCGGCGTGGTGGCTGGCAAGCCGGCGGCGGAGTTCGACCGCGACTCGCTGGTGGCCGCCATGGGAACCGTGGCGCGCGAGGAAAGCGCCGATATCAAGGCGCGGGAGGCCCGCATCCGCAGCGAAGAACCCGTCATCGTGCGCGTGCTGCCCAAGGGGCAGAAGAACGGCGTCGCGCTGGAGGCGCGGCGGGGCGAGGTGATCGGGCTGGCCGGCCTCGCCGGCCACGGCCAGACGGCGACCCTGTTGCAGGTGTTCCGCGGCGCGCGCCGGCGCGACCCCGACACCGGCGTGGCCGAGGCGGTGGCGCTGGTCGCCGGCGACCGGCAGACCGACGGCGTTTTCCCGCTGTGGTCGATCGCGCGCAATATCGGCATCCGCTCGCTGGAGCGCTTCCGGCAGGGCGGGCTGATCGACCCGGGCGCCGAGGCGGCGATGGCCGAGGAATGGAAACGGAAAATCGGGATCAAGACGCCGGACATGAACGACAACATCCTGTCGCTGTCGGGCGGCAACCAGCAAAAGGCGCTGTTCGCCCGGGCGCTGGGCTCGGACGCCGGGCTGGTGCTGATGGACGACCCCATGCGCGGCGTCGACGTGGGCACCAAGCTGGAGGTCTATGACCTCGTCCGCGCCGAGGCCGAGAAGGGCCGCACCTTCCTGTGGTACACGACCGAGATGGACGAGTTGCAGAACTGCGACCGCGTCTTCGTGTTCCGCAACGGGGTGATCGTGGCCGATCTCTCGCATGACGAGTTGACCGAGGAAAAGGTCCTGCATTCGTCCTTCTCGGAGGCGGTGTGAGCATGGTGAAGCAGTTCCTGACCCCGCGGGCCCTGCGCAGCGCGCTGCCGGCGGCCTCGTTCATCGTGCTGCTGGTGGCGATCTTCTACATCCAGCCGCGCGCGATGAGTTATTTCGGCATGAACCTGATGCTGCAATACGCGGTGCCCATCGCGCTGGCGACCATCGCGCAGATGTTCATCCTGGCGATCAACGACCTGGACCTGTCGATCGGCCCCTTCGTCGGCCTGACCGCCAGCATCGGCGCCACCATGCTGGCCGACACGCCTTTGCTGGGGCTGCTGGCGCTGGCGGGCTGCGTGGCGGCCTACGCGGCGCTGGGCGCGCTGATCCACTGGCGCAACCTGCCCTCGATCGTGGTGACGCTGGGCATGTCCTTCGTCTGGCTGGGGGTGGCGGTGATCATCCTGCCCACGCCGGGCGGCACCGCGCCGGGCTGGATCAAGGCGATCATGGGGGTGAAGCTGCCCTATATCCCGTTCCCCATCGTGGCCGCCGCGATCATCGCGGTGGTGGTGCATGTTTTGCTGATGCGCTCGGCCTATGGCGCGGTGCTGCGCGGGGCGGGGGGCAATGCGCGCGCCGTCGGGCGGGCCGGCTGGTCGCTGCTGAAGATCCGCATGGTGATGTATGCGGCGGCGGGTGTGTTCGGCGTGCTGTCGGGGCTGTCGCTGATCGGGCTGACCTCGGCGGCGGACGCGCATATCGCGGACCGCTACACGCTCTATTCCATCGCCGGGGTGATCCTGGGCGGGGGCGAGTTCGTGGGCGGGCGCGTCTCGCCCATCGGGGCGGTGCTGGGGGCGCTGACGCTGACGCTGACCGGCTCGTTCCTGATCTTTCTCAAGATCTCGCCCGACTGGCAGATCGGGGCGCAGGGCGCGATCCTGATTATCGTTCTGGCGCTGCGCGCGCTGATCAAGCGGCAGGAGGGCTGAACCGATGGGTGCTTTCCCGAAACTGGTGTCGCGGCCGTGGATCTGGTCCTACCTGGGGCTCGTGCTGGTCTGGCTGGCCACGGTGGCCTTCACCGGCGGCAAGGGCGGGGCCGAGATCCTGTCGGCGGCGCTGTCTTTCGGCACATTCACGGTGATCGTGGGCATCGGCCAGATGTTCGTCATCACCACGGGCCCCGGCAATGTGGACCTGTCGATCCCGGCCACCATCGCGCTGTCGGGGTCGCTGGCGATGAAGGTGATGGGCGGGGCGGACGCCATGCTGCCCGTGGGGCTGGTGGTGTCGCTGCTCTGTGGGGTGGCGGTGGGCGGCTTCAACTATTCGCTGATCCGGCTGCTGCGCATCCCGCCGATCATCGCCACGCTGTCGTCGAGCTTCCTGGTGCTGTCCACGGCCATCGCCTATGGCCGCGGGCTGAAGATCAAGCCGCCGCCGTTGCTGGCCGATTTCACCACCGCGCGGGTCTTTGACGTCCCCGTTCTGGCGATCGTGGTGGTGGGGCTTGCCGTGGTGATGTCGGTGCTGCTGAACCGCACGGTCTATGGCCGCTCGGTGCTGGCCATCGGGCAGAACATGCGTGCCGCCGAACTGGCCGGCATCCGGGTCGAGCGCATCCGCTTCCTCACCTACATGCTGAGCGCCGTGCTGGCGAGCCTGTGCGGCTTCGTTCTGGCGGGCTTCTCTGGCGGGGCGTCGCTGAACATGGGCGAGGAGTATCTGCTGGCCTCGATCGCCGTGGTGGTGATCGGCGGCACCTCGGTCGCGGGCGGCAAGGCCAATGTGCCCGGCATCTGGGGCGCGTCGCTGTTCATGTTCCTGCTGGTCACCATGCTGAACACCTTCGGCGCCAGCGCCGGCGTGCGCCTGATCATGACCGGCCTGATCATCGTGGCCGTCATCACCATCGCCGGGGGCGACAAACCGCAACGCTGAGAGGGAGGCACATATGGCCCTGGTCGGAGACAGTTACGAATATTACGACAAGCGATTCTACGACCTGACCGTGCCCATCGCCGAGGTCGAGGAACTCTATTCCGGCTGCCGCTGGGCCGAGGGGCCGGTCTGGTTCGCCGAGCACAACACCCTGGTCTGGTCCGACATTCCGAACCGCCGCCTGCTGCGCTGGTCCGAAGGCGCGGGGGTGTCGGTGTTCCGCACCGGCAGCAACTTTGCCAACGGCAACACCCGCGACCGGCAGGGCCGGCTGGTGTCCTGCGAGCACGGCACCCGCCGCGTCAGCCGGACCGAGCCCGACGGCACCATCACCACGCTGGCCGACAGCTACCAGGGCAAGCCGCTGAACTCGCCCAATGACGTGGTGGTGAAATCGGACGGCACGGTGTGGTTCACCGACCCCGATTACGGGATCATGTCGGATTACGAGGGCTTCCGGTCGGAACGCGAGCAGGACGGCTGTTTCGTCTTCTGCCTCGATCCCGTGAACAACGAGATGCACCCGGTGGCCACGGATTTCGCCAAGCCCAACGGGCTGGCCTTCTCGCCCGACGAAAGCATCCTCTACATTGCCGACAGCGGGCTCAGCCACGACCCCGACGGCCCGCATCATATCCGCGCCTTCGACGTGACGCCCGACAACCGGCTGGAGAACGGCCGGGTGTTCTGCGAGGTCAACCCCGGCGTGCCCGACGGCTTCCGCGTCGATGACCGGGGCAATGTCTGGACGTCCTGCCGGGACGGGGTGCTGTGCTACGCGCCGGACGGCACCGCGCTGGGCAAGATCCGCATCCCGCAGATGGTGGCCAACCTCACCTTCGGCGGGCCGATGCGCAACCGGCTGTTCATCACGGCGACCAAGTCGCTCTATGCCGTTTACGTCGCCACCAACGGGGCGCAGCGGCCCTAGGGCGCGGTCGCCCCTTCCACCAGTGCGCCCTTGGCGCCCACCACCCTGGCCGACAGGGCCATGGCGCGCTCGACGGCCTCGGGCAGGGGGGCGCCCTGCAGATGCGCGGCCAAGAAGCCCGCGTTGAAGGAATCGCCTGCCGCCGTGGTGTCCACAACCTGCGTCGCGGCGGGCGGCGCGAAGGCATGGGCAAAGCCGTCGCGGTCCCACACATGAAGCGCCCCTGCGCCGTTCTTGACCGCCACCAGCCGCGCACCGGCATTGGCATAGCGCGCGATGGTCGCGGCCGGGCCGTCGTCGCCGAACAGCGCCGCCTCTTCGTCGAAGGAGGGCAGCACGATATCGGCCACCGCGGCGCCCTGCATCAGGCCGGTGCGCATGTCCTCTTCCCCGTCCCAAAGGCGCGGGCGGTGGTTGGGGTCGAAGGCCACCAGCTTGCCCGCCGCGCGCGCCTTGGCCACGGCCGCGCAGAACCGCGCGCGCCCCTCGGGCGTCAGGATGGCCAGCGTGATGCCGGAAAACAGGATCGCGCCTGCGCCCGCGATGATGCCTTCCAGCCACGCCGCGTCATCGGCCAGCGCGCGCGCCGCCGACTGGCCGCGCCAGTAGGAAAAGCTGCGCTCGCCCGCCTGCAACTGGATCATGTAGAGCCCCACCGTGCGCCCCGGCACCTCGCGGGTGGTTTCGGTGTCGATCCCCGCCTCCTGCATGAAGCGCAGCATCCGGTCCGACACCGTGTCGTCGCCCAGGCAGGTGCCATAGGCCACCGTCCACTCCGCGGGCAGCAGGCGGCGCGCGTACCACGCGGTGTTGAACGTGTCCCCGGCAAAGCCCATGCGGTAGTCGTCGCCGCCCAGCGGCGACAGCTCCGCCATGCATTCGCCGATGGACAGGAAGGTCTTGGGCGTCACGGTCATACCTCTTCTTATACACGCCCGCGCGGGGGCGGGGCCAGCCGGTTGCGCGCCTAGAGCAGGCCGCGCCCGGCCAGGTTGCGCATCAGGGCCCCGGTGCCGAAGGACCATTCCGGGCAATCGGTGGACAGCCGCACGGTGTTGCGCAGCTCGCCCAGTCCGGCCTCGCGGATGGTCACCACGTCGCCCACCTTGTGGGTGAAGCCCTGGCCGGGCTCGTCGCGGTCCTGGATCGGGGCGAAGAGCGTGCCCAGGAACAGCATGAACCCGTCGGGGTATTGGTGATGGCGGCCGATGGTCTGGCCCACGATCTCCGCGGGGTCGCGGCTGATCCGGGTCATCGAGGAATGACCGTCCAGCACGAAACCGTCCTCGCCCTCGACCCGCAGGGTCAGTTCGGCCTTGCGCACGTCGTCCAGCGAATAGCCGCCGTCGAAGACCCGCAGGAACGGGCCGATGGCGCAGGAGGCGTTGTTGTCCTTGGCCTTGCCCAGCAGCAGGGCCGAGCGCCCCTCGACATCGCGCAGGTTCACGTCGTTGCCCAGCGTGGCGGCGCGGATGCGGCCCTTGCTGTCGATGGCCAGAACGATCTCCGGCTCGGGGTTGTTCCAGTGCGAGATCGGGTGCAGCCCGACCGAGGCCCCCCAGCCGACCGAGGCCATGGGCTGCGCCTTGGTGAAGACCTCGGCATCGGGGCCGATGCCGACCTCCAGATACTGCGACCACAGCCCCTCGTCCTGCAGCACCTTCTTGACCTGCATCGCCTGGTCCGAGCCGGGCACGATCCCCTTCAGGGAATCCCCGATCACCTTCTGCACCTTGTTGCGGATGTCCTGCGCGAGATCGGGATCGCCCGCCGCCTGTTCCTCGATCAGCCGCTCGACCATGGATTCGGCGAAGGTGACGCCGCTGGCCTTGATGGCCTGCAGATCGGCGGGGGAGAGGAAGCGCAGGCCGTCGGCGCCCGCGCCCTCGGTCGAGGCGCGGGCGATCTCGCCCAGCTCGCCCAGATCCTCGCCCCCGGCGCCGCGCAGGTAATCGGCCAGGTCGTCGCGCTCCATCAAATCGCGCATGGTGGGCGCCTCGCGCGAGGTGATGTCGATCACCCGGTTGTCGCGCAGCGTGACCAGCGCGGGGCCGACCCCGGGGCGCCAGACCCGCCCCACCAGCAGCGCATCGCCCAGATCGTTGTTCATCGGTAGCATGTGGTATCCTCCCATTTCGCCCGGGCCGCGGCCCGGTCAGTCGTTCTCGTCAGGCAGCAGCTTGCCGGGGTTCAGGATGCCCTGCGGGTCGAGCGCCTGCTTCAGCGCGCGCATCACCGGCAGGGCGGCCCCGTGCTGGGCCTGCATGAATTTGCGCTTGCCGATGCCGATGCCGTGCTCGCCGGTCACGGTTCCGCCCAGCTCCAGCGCGTGGCGCGCCAGTTCCTCGTTGAAGGTGGTGACGCGGGCCATCTCGTCGGCGTCGTTCGGGTCGATGCTGACGCCGCAGTGGAAATTCCCGTCGCCCACATGGCCCAGAATGGCGCAGGTCAGGCCCAGCTGCCGGCTGTGCTGGCGGGCGGCGCCGATGGCCTCGGCCAGGCGCGAGATGGGCACGCAGACGTCGGTGGTCAGCACGGATTTGCCGGCGCGCAGGGCGCGGATGGCGTAATGCGCGTTGTGCCGCATCCGCCACAGCCGGGTGCGGTCCTCGGGCCGGGTGGACCAGTCGAAATCCGCGCCGCCGAATTCCGCCGCGATCTCGCCGAAGGTCTCGGCCTGCTCGGCCACAGCCGAGGGCGAGCCGTGGAATTCCACGAACAGGTGCGGCCGTTCGGGCAGGTCGCCCTTGTCGTATAGGTTGAAGCCGCGCACCGTCATCTCGTCCACCAGCTCGATTCTTGCCATGGGCAGGCCGGTCTGGATGGTGGCGATCACCGTGTTCACCGCGCTTTCGGCATCGGCAAAGCGGCAGGTGGCGGCGGAAACCGCCTCGGGCAGGCCGTGCAGGCGCAGGGAGAGCTCGGTGATGATGCCCAGCGTCCCCTCGGAGCCCACCAGCAGCGCCGTCAGGTCATAGCCGGCGCTGGATTTGCGCGCCCGCGTGCCGGTGCGGATCACCCGGCCGTCGGCCAGCACCGCCTCCAGCGCCAGCACGTTGTCGCGCATGGTGCCGTAGCGC
>JBNGCX010000054.1:0-25623 GCA_049974865.1 Paracoccaceae bacterium | reverse complement strand
CGGTGATCATGATCACCGGCCATGGCGATGTGCCCATGGCGGTGGAGGCGATGCGCGTGGGCGCCTACGACTTCCTGGAAAAACCCTTCAACCCCGACCGCATGACCGAGCTGGCCAAGCGCGCCAGCCAGACCCGCCGGCTGACCCTGGACAACCGCGCGCTGCGGCGCGAGCTGTCGGACGGCACCGTTCTGATGAAGAAGCTGATCGGTTCGTCCCCGGTGATGGAGCGACTTCGCGAGGACATCCTCGACCTGGGCCAGGCCGACGGTCACGTGCTGATCGACGGCGAGACCGGCACCGGCAAGACGCTGATCGCCCATGCGCTGCACGCGGTGGGCCCGCGGGCCGGGCGCAAGTTCGTCACCATCTCCTGCGCCGCCTTCGACGAGGACACGCTGGCCGCGAAGCTGTTCGGCCCGGCGCCCGAGGACGGCAGCCTGCCGCTGGTCGAGGAGGCGCGCGGCGGCACGGTCTGCCTCGAGGATATCGAGGCGCTGCCGCAGGCGCTGCAGGCCCGCCTGCTGACCTTCATCAACGATCAGGGCAACCCGCCCGAGACCCGGATCATCGCCGTGTCGAACCTGCAGGAGCAGGACAAGACCGTCGAGGACGTGCTGCGCCCGGACCTCTATTACCGGCTGGCGGCGATGAAGATCACCCCGCCGCCGCTGCGCAGCCGCGGCGAGGACATCCTGACCCTCTTCACCCGGATGTCCGAGCAGTTCGCCGAGGAATACGGCTGCGACGCGCCCGAGATCAGCGCCCAGGAGGCCGCGCAGCTGCTGCAGGCGCCCTGGCCGGGCAACGTGCGCCAGCTGATCAACGTGGCCGAGCGCGCGGTGCTGCAGAACCGCCGCGGCACCGGCTCCATCGCGTCGCTCTTGATGGCCGATAACGAGGAAACCCAGCCGGTGATGACCACCGAGGGCAAGCCGCTGAAGGAATATGTCGAGGCCTTCGAGCGCATGCTGATCGACAACACCATGCGCCGGCACAAGGGCTCCATCGTATCCGTCATGGAAGAGCTGTGCCTGCCGCGACGCACGCTAAACGAGAAAATGGCCAAGTACGGCCTGTCCCGCGCCGACTATCTCTAGGCCACTCGCCGGGGCGGGCAGGGGGCGAAAAAGGCATTGTCTTTCCCCTGCTTCTGCCCTTAAGGTCGGGCAATGGCGGTGCGCGCGTTCGGTTCGCGCCCCCATCAGTTGAGTTTCTCTGTGTCCGGCCCCGCACCGGCGATGTGCCAAGGGCGGCGCGGACCAGACCGATCAGGCCCATAAGGCCAGCAAGACAGCCCGCCCTCCAACACAGGACGGGCGATAACAACGGATGCCGGGCACCGGCATCGGAGACAAACCGCGATGGAACGCGTGCGCAGAAACAGGCAACAAGCAGGCAGGCCCCAGGCCGCCCTTTCATGCCGCCTTGCGCAGCCCCTCGCCCCAACAAGACACCACCCGCAACGCCCCCGCCCGCCAGGGCCGGGGCGTTTGCCGCGGTGCAAAGAGACACAATGGCTAAGAAAATGCTCATCGACGCCACCCACGCGGAGGAATGCCGCGTCGTGGTGGTTGACGGAAACAAGGTCGACGATTTCGATTTCGAAAGCGCCAGCAAGCGCCAGCTCGCAGGCAACATCTACCTGGCAAAGGTAACGCGGGTCGAACCCTCGCTGCAGGCCGCCTTCGTCGATTACGGCGGCAACCGGCACGGCTTCCTCGCCTTCTCGGAGATCCATCCCGACTATTACCAGATCCCGGTCGCGGATCGCGAGGCGCTGCTCGCCGAGGAACGCGCCTATGCCGAGGCCGCCGAAGAGGACGAGCCGAAGGAGCCCAAGAAGAAGCGGTCGCGCTCGCGCTCGCGGTCGCGCTCCAAGAACGCCGCCGACAAGGCGGCCGAGGCCAAGCCCGCCGAGGACGTGACCGAGAGCGCCGAGACGGGCGCGGAGGCCGAACCCGCCGCGACGTCCGAGCCGGCGCCCGCGTCCGAGACGCCCGAGGCGAAGGCCCCCGAGGCTCCGGCCGAAGCGGCGCCCCAAGAAGCCGAAGCGGAAACCGACGAGGCCCAGCCCGTCCCCGCGCCGGAGGCCGAGTCCGCCCCCGAGGCGGAGGGTGAGGACACGGGCAAGACGATGCCCATGGCCATCGACAGCAACGACCCCGTGGTCTCCAAGGCGCCCGGCGAGCCGGGCGGCGAAGGCGCGCCCACCTCGGACAGCGCCGAGGCGCCCGACGCCGCGGCCGAGGCAGGCGACACCGCCAAGACCGGCGGCGGCGATGCGGCCGAGCCGGAACCCGCACCGGTCTCCATCCCCGGCATGGATGTCATCGACCTCGAGCCCGAAGAGGCCGAAGGCGAGGTGGAAGAGCGCACCGACGCCGCCGCACGCGACGACCAGATCGAGGATGTCGCCGATGAGGACGTGACCGAGGAAATCCGCCGCCGCAAACCCCGCCCGCGCCGCTACAAGATCCAGGAGGTCATCAAGGTCCGCCAGATCATGCTGGTGCAGGTGGTCAAGGAAGAGCGCGGCAACAAGGGCGCGGCGCTGACGACCTATCTGTCGCTGGCCGGCCGCTACTGCGTGCTGATGCCCAACACCGCGCGTGGCGGCGGCATCTCGCGCAAGATCACCAACGCCACCGACCGCAAGAAGCTGAAAGAGATCGCGTCCGAGATGAAGGTGCCCGAGGGCGCCGGGCTGATCATCCGCACCGCGGGCGCCAAGCGCACCAAGTCGGAGATCAAGCGCGACTACGAATACCTCATGCGCCTGTGGGAGCAGATCCGCGAGCTGACGCTGAAATCCATCGCGCCCGCGCCGATCTACGAGGAAGGCAACCTGATCAAGCGCTCGATCCGCGATCTCTACAGCAAGGATATCGACGAGGTGCTGGTCGAGGGCGCCGAGGGCTACCGCGTGGCCAAGGACTTCATGAAGATGATCATGCCGTCCCACGCCAAGAACGTGAAGCACTACACCGACCCGATGCCGCTGTTCGCGCGCTTCCAGGTGGAAAGCTACCTGAACTCGATGTTCAACCCGACGGTTCAGCTGAAATCCGGCGGCTATATCGTGATCGGCGTGACCGAGGCGCTGGTGGCGATCGACGTCAATTCGGGCCGGGCCACCAAGGAAGGCTCGATCGAGGAGACCGCGCTCAAGACCAACCTTGAAGCGGCCGAAGAGGTCGCCCGCCAGCTGCGCCTGCGCGACCTGGCCGGCCTGATCGTGATCGACTTCATCGACATGGAAGAGCGCAAGAACAACGCCGCCGTCGAGAAGCGCCTGAAGGAAAAGCTCAAGAACGACCGCGCCCGCATCCAGGTTGGCCGCATCTCGGGCTTCGGCCTGCTGGAGATGAGCCGCCAGCGCCTGCGCCCGGGCATGATCGAGGCCACGACCCAGCCTTGCCCGCATTGCCACGGCACCGGGCTGATCCGCTCGGACGACAGCCTGGCGCTGAGCATCCTGCGCCAGCTCGAGGAAGAGGCGGTCAAGGGCCGCTCGCGCGAGCTGCTGGTCAAGGCACCGGTCTCGGTCGCGAACTACCTGATCAACCAGAAGCGCGAGCATGTCGCGCGGATCGAGGCGCGCTTCGGCGTTTCGGTGCGGGTGGAGACCGATCCGGCGCTGACCAGCCCGGATTTCACCATCGAGAAGTTCAAGACCGCCACCCGGCCGGTGGCCGAGCTGGCCGCGCCGGTGATCTCGGTCGACACCTCCGAGATGCCGGCGGCCGAGGAACCGGCCGAGGCCGCGGCCAAGCCCGCCGAGGAGGAGGCCCCCGCGCCCAAGAAGCGCCGCCGCCGCCGCCGCCGCCGCAAGAACGGCGCGGGGGGCGAGAACGGGAACGGCGAGGTTCAGGCCAAGGGCGACGAGGAAGCTGCGGCCGAGGCGCCCGCCGAGGACAAGGCCCCCGAGGCCAAGGCCCCCGAGGAGGCCCCGGCCCAGCCCGCCGAGGCCGCGCCCGAGGCCGAAGAGGCGCCCAAGAAGAAGCGCACCCGCTCGCGCCGCCGGCCGCAAAAGCCCGAGGCGGCAGAGACCGAGGCCGCCGAGGCCAAGCCGGCCGAAGAGGCAAAGGCCGAGACGCCCGAGGCGGAAACCGCCGAGGCACCGGCCGCCGCGCCGGAGGTCGCAGCGGAACCGGCGGCAGAGGCCGCGCCGCAACCGGCCGCCGAGCCGGCCGAGGAAGCGCCGGCCCCCGAGGCGCCCGCCGCCAAGGAGGCAGAGGAGGCGGCAGAGCCGGCCCCGGCGCCCGAGCCCGAGCAGCCGGCCCGGCCCGAGCCGAAGGCCGAACCCGAGGCCGAGGAAAAGGCCCCGCCCAAGCCCAAGAAACGCGGCTGGTGGTCGCTGTCACGCTGAACGCAACGCTGGGCCCTGGGCCCGGCGTTTTCCTTTCCGCGGCCTGCGACCTGACCGCCCTCCACGCCATTGTGAGGTTCCGTGCCGTGGACGGCGGCCGCCGCATTCGCTATGTGGCGGAAAAAGGGGACGTAAATGTTCGGAATCGAGCTGATCGACGCGGGGCTTCTGCCCGCCATGGCCGTGGCGCTGACCGCGGGGCTGCTGAGCTTTCTCAGCCCCTGCGTGCTGCCCATCGTGCCGCCCTACCTGGCCTATATGAGCGGCGTCTCCATGGCCGAGCTGACCGACGCCGCCGGGCGCCAGGCGCGCCGCCGGGCGGTGGTGACGGCGCTGTTCTTCGTGCTGGGGCTGTCCACGGTGTTCCTGTTCCTGGGCTTCACCGCCTCGGCCTTCGGGGCGTTCTTTCTGCAGAACCAGACCTATTTCAACATCGCCGCCGGGATCGTGGTGATGTTCTTCGGCGGCCATTTCGTGGGCGCCTACCGCATCCCCTTCCTGCTGCGCGAGGCCCGGATCGACGCGGGCGACCGGGGCGGCTCGGCCTTCGGGGCCTACCTGCTGGGGCTGGCCTTTGCCTTTGGCTGGACGCCTTGCATCGGCCCACAACTGGGCGCGATCCTGTCCATGGCGGCCTCCGAGGCGTCGGTGGCGCGCGGCACGGTACTTCTGGCGGTCTATGCGGCGGGCCTCGGCATCCCCTTCCTGCTGGTCGCGGGCTTCCTGCCCAGCCTGACCGGGGTGATGGGCTGGATGAAGCGGCACATGGAGCAGATCGAGCGGATCATGGGCCTGCTGCTGTGGACCATCGGCCTGCTGATGCTGACCGGCGGTTTCTCCAGCTTCTCCTACTGGCTGCTCGAGATGTTCCCGGCGCTCGGCGCGCTCGGCTAGAGCGGCTTACTTTCGCTCAAATCGCCCGCTATGGTCTGGGAAAACTCGGATCGGCGGGCGATGGCAGGCACAGATCGAAAAACGGTGAAGCGGCGCCGGGTGTTCTACATCCCCGGCTACGACCCGATTCCGCCCCGCCGCTACCGCGAACTCTACCGCAAGGAGGGCGCGGCGCAGGCGGCCATCTCCGGCTATGAAATCGCGCTGTCGCCCAAGACGGGGAGCGGTCCCTATGGCTGGCACGTCTCGGCGCAGATCGAGGGCGCGGAGGTGGAGGCCGATGTCGAGGTGCTGCTCTGGTCGGACATCGTGCGCGATAGCATGGCGCGCGGGATCGGCGCGACCTATCTGCAGCTCGCCCGCACCGCGTGGATATACATTTCCACCGGCGCGCTGTTCCGGCTGATGCGGCTGCGCAAGGGGCCGGTGATCGCCGCGCTCTACCCGGTGCTGATGCTGCTGGGGCAGCTGGCGCTGGCGCTGGGGCTGGCGCGCGGGGCAGGGGCGGCCCTCGCGCTCAGCGGGGTGCCCTTTGTCGGCTGGCTGGGGCTGGTTCTGGTCTGGCCGGTGCTGGGCTGGTTCCGCAGGCACGACAACAAGCTTTACGCCTATTACCTGATGCATGACTACGCCTTCTCGGCGCGCTGGCGCGGCGCCAACCCGCCCGCGCTGGCGGCCCGGCTGGCGGCATTCCGCGACACCGTGGCCGAGGCGCTGCGCGACGATGTCGACGAGGTGCTGGTGGTCGGCCACAGCTCGGGCGCGCATCTGGCGGTGTCTGTGCTGGCCGACCTGATCCGCGCGGGCGGGGTGGCGGAGGAGGGGCCGGCGCTGTCCTTCCTGTCGCTGGGGCAGGTGGTGCCGATGGTGTCCTTCCTGCCCGCGGCGGATCGTCTGCGCGCCGACCTGGCCTACCTGTCCGCGCGGGACGAGGTCGCCTGGCTGGATGTCACCGCGCCGGGCGATGGCTGCGCTTTCGCGCTCTGCGATCCGGTCAGCGTCTCGGGCGTGGCGCCGGAGGGCAAGCGCTGGCCGCTGGTGATCTCGGCCGCCTTCACCCGGACGCTCAGCCCCGACCGATGGAAGGAACTGCGCTGGCGCTTTTTCCGGCTGCATTTCCAGTATCTCTGCGCCTTCGACCGGCCGGGCGACTACGACTATTTCCGCGTCACCGCCGGGCCGCTGACGCTGGGCGCGCGCTATGCCGGGCGCGCGCCCTCGAAAAGCCGGATCGAGACACCGCTGTCGCCCTATCGCACGGTGGCGGCATGAGGCAGCCGCCCAAGCCCCCCGCGCGGCCCGACCGGGTGTCGCTGCTGCGCTACCTGCGGCTGTTCCGGGACGACATCCTCTCGGCCCAGCCGGAGAAGCTCTACCGCGCCAAGATGGCGGAGTTCCGCACGCCCTTCTTCCGCTCCTACCTCGTCAACCAACCCGACCTGGTGGACCTGGTGCTGAAACAGCGGCCGATGGATTTCCCCAAGTCCGGCCGGGTGGGCGAGGGGCTGCGCCCGCTCTTGGGCAACTCGGTCTTCCTGACAAATGGCGAGACCTGGGCGCGCCAGCGCCGCATCATCGACCCGGCCTTCGAGGGGGGGCGGCTGCGCGATACCTTCCCGGCCATGGTCGCGGCGGGGCAGGCGGCGGCCGGGCGGCTGCGCGAGGGCGTGGTCGAGATCGAGGAGCAGACCAGCCATGCCGCGGCCGACGTGATCTTCCGCACGCTGTTCTCGATCCCCATCGAGCACGCGGTGGCGGCGCAGGTGTTCAGCCAATTCCGCGCCTACCAGCGCAGCCAGCCGATCCTGAACCTCGCCGCCTTCGTGCCGCTGCCGCGCTGGATGCCGCGGTTTCACCGCCGGTCCACCCGGGCCACGGCGCGGGCGATCCGGCGGCTGATCACCGAGCTGACCGCCGCGCGCCAGGCCGGGATCGAGGCCGGAACGGCGCCCGACGACCTGGCCACCAAGATCATGACCGCCGAAGACCCGCAGACCGGCAAGCGGTTCGGGACGGAAGAGATGGTGGACCAGGTGGCGATCTTCTTCCTGGCCGGGCACGAGACCTCGGCCTCGGCCATGGCCTGGGCGCTCTACCTGCTGGCGCTGTTCCCCGAGGCGCAGGAACGGGTGGCGGAGGAGGCGGCGGCCCTGTCGGAAACGCCCGCGTTTTCCGAGTTGTCCGGCCTGAAGTTCACCCGCGACGTGTTCCGCGAGGCGCTGCGCCTCTACCCGCCGGTGCCGATGATGGTGCGCGAGGCGACCCGGCCGGAGCGGTTCCGGGATCGCGCCGTCGCGGCGGGCAGCCAGATCGTCCTCAGCCCCTGGCACCTGCACCGGAACGGCCGGCTGTGGGAGCGGCCGGATGACTTCGACCCCGACCGCTACGCCACCGGGAACGGCAAGGCCTGCCTGCGCGAGGCCTTCATCCCGTTCTCGGCCGGGCCGCGGGTGTGCACCGGGGCGGGGTTCGCGATGGTGGAGGGGCCGCTTTTGCTGGCCATGCTGCTGCGGCGCTGGCGGTTCGAGACCGTGCCGGGCCGCGACCCGGTGCCGGTGGCGCATCTGACCGTGCGCGCCAGGGACGGGATCTGGCTGCGCCTGAGCCCGCGGTGATGCGAATTTTCGCCGAAAATTCGTTTCAAAATTTCTGCGAAATTTTGGCGCCGTCGCGGTAGTGGTTCAGCACATAGACCCGGATGGCCGAGGCCAGCCCCCGGTCGATCCCGCGCGCCTCGTCGATCTCGGCGGCCAAGGCGTTGATGGGGATGTCCTTGGCCGCGGCGATCTCGCGGAAGGCCTGCCAGAATTCCGGCTCCAGCGAGACGCTGGTGCGGTGGCCGCGCAGGGTCAGGGAATGTTTCTCGGGCCGCGCGGTCATCCGCGTTCGCGCTTATGCGCCTCCCAGGTCGCGCGGGCCTTTTCCTCGGCCCGCGCCTCGTTGTCCTTCTGCGCCCGGGTGCGGCCGAATTTCGCCGCGTTCGCATCCCCCTCCGCGCGCTTCTGCGCCCGCTGGCGGGCCTTGCGTGCCGCGCGGAGGTTGATGGGCTTGCTCATCAGTCCTTGGGCCCGATCATCTTCTCGGGCCGCACCACGGCGTCGAAGGTCGCGGCGTCGACGAAACCCAGCTCGATCGCCTCTTCCTTCAGGGTGGTGCCGTTCTTGTGCGCGGTCTTGGCGACCTTGGTGGCGTTGTCGTAGCCGATGGTGGGGGCCAGCGCGGTGACCAGCATGAGCGATTCATGGAGCAGTTTCTCGATGCGCGGCTCGTTGGCCTTGATGCCCGCCACCATGTTGTCGGTGAAGGCCGAGGCCGAGTCGCCCAAAAGCTGCATCGACTGCAGCACGTTGTAGCTCATCATCGGGTTGTAGACGTTGAGCTCGAAATGGCCCTGGCTGCCGGCAAAGCCGATGGCGGCGTCATTGCCCATGACGTGGGCGCAGACCATGGTCAGCGCCTCGGCCTGTGTGGGGTTCACCTTGCCCGGCATGATCGACGAGCCCGGCTCGTTTTCCGGCAGGATCAGCTCGCCCAGACCGCAGCGCGGGCCCGAACCCAGCAGGCGGATGTCGTTGGCGATCTTGAACAGCGAGGCCGCGACCGTTTTCAGCGCGCCCGAGAACATCACCATGGCGTCATGGGCGGCCAGCGCCTCGAACTTGTTGGGCGCGGTGACGAAGGGCAGGCCGGTGATCTCGGCCATGTTGGCCGCGACCATCTCGGCCCAGCCTTTCCTGGTGTTCAGCCCGGTGCCGACGGCGGTGCCGCCCTGCGCCAGCTCGTAGATGTCGCCAAGGCAGGCCTCCACGCGCTCGATGCCCTTTTTCACCTGGTGGGCGTAGCCCGAGAATTCCTGGCCCAGGGTCAGGGGCGTGGCATCCTGGGTGTGGGTGCGGCCGATCTTGATGATGTCCTTGAATTCCTCGGCCTTGGCGGCCAGCGCGTCGTGCAGCTTGGCCAGGCCGGGCAGCAGCACGTCGCGCGCCTGCATGGCGATGGCGATATGCATGGCGGTGGGGAAGGTGTCGTTGGACGACTGGCCCATGTTGCAATGGTCGTTCGGGTGCACCGGGTCCTTGGAGCCGATGGTGCCGCCCAGGATCTCGATCGCGCGGTTGGCGATCACCTCGTTGGCGTTCATGTTCGACTGCGTGCCCGAGCCGGTCTGCCACACCACCAGCGGGAAGTTGTCGTCGAACTTGCCCCCGACGACCTCGCCCGCGGCCTGCACGATGGCCTTGCCGCGTTCCTCGTCCAGGTTTCCCAGTTCCATATTGGCCTGCGCGCAGGCCTTCTTGATCACCCCCAGCGCGCGCACGATCGGCACGGGCTGCTTTTCCCAGCCGATGGGGAAGTTCATGATCGAACGCTGCGTCTGCGCGCCCCAGTACTTGTCTGCGGGAACCTCGAGCGGGCCGAAGCTGTCGGTTTCGGTGCGGGTCTCAGTCATGCGGGCCTCCTGCGGAATACGATTGTATGCGGGATACAGGGGCAGCGGGGCCAAGACAACGCCCCGTGTGCGCTAACAGGCGCTACTTGCGGAAGGAATCGAGGCTGACGACCTCGGCATCCTGGTGGTCCGGCTCGGCCTCGGCCAGTTCGGCCTCCTCCTCTTCGAAGCCTTCCTCGTCCTCCTCCTCGTCGACCTCCTGCGTCTCGAAGCGCAGGCCGAACTCGACCGAGGGGTCCACGAAGGTGCGGATCGCGTCATAGGGGATGAACAGCGGCTCGGGGCTGTTGCCGAAATTCAGCGTGATCGAGAACGCGTCCTCGCCCACCTCGAGGTTTTCGTACCAGTGCTGGATGACCACGGTCATTTCCTCGGGGTAGCGCTCGCGCAGCCAGTCGGCGATGGCCACTTCCGGGTGCCGAGTGTCGAAGGTGATGAAGAAATGATGCTCGCCGGGCAGGCCGTTCGCGGCCACGTCCGACAGAACCTGCCGGATCAGCCCGCGCATGGCGTTGTGCATCAGTCTTCCGTATTCGATCCCGTGCGACATGGCATCCTCGATTGCGGCCGTCGCGCTCAGCATAGGGGATTCGGGGATTTATGAAAGGGCCTGCGCGCGAAATCCGCGGGCCTATCCGGGCAGGCCCAGCAGCCCCCCGGCCAGGGCCAGCACGGCCAGCACGCCGGGCAGCGGCCAGCGCCGCCACAACAGCAGCGCGGCCGCCAGCGCCGCCAGCGCCAGGGCGCGCAGGTCAAGGCTGTCGGGCTGCGGCGCGATCAGGCGCAGGGGCCCTGCCTGCCACTGCCCGACCTCGGTAAAGAACACATGCGCCGCGAACCATGTGGACAGATTTGCGATCACGCCCACCACCGCGGCCGTCACCGCCGACAGCGCGGCCGACAGCCGGGGCTGGCCCGCCAGCCGGTCGATATAGGGGGCGCCGGCGAAGATCCACAGGAAGCAGGGCATGAAGGTCACCCACAGCGTCACCGCCGCGCCGGCCAGCCCCAGCCACAGCCCGCCGGCCTTGAACGCGGCCAGGAAGCCGACGAACTCGGTCACCAGGATCAGCGGGCCGGGCGTGGTCTCGGCCAGGCCCAGCCCGTCCAGCATCTCGGGCGTGGTCAGCCAGCCGTGCCGGGTGACCACCTCCTGCGTCATGTAGGCCAGCACGGCATAGGCGCCGCCGAAGGTCACCACCGCCAGCTTGGAGAAGAACAGCGCCACCTGCGCCAGAAGGCCCGGCGCGACCAGCCACAGCGCGGCCAGCGGGGCCAGCCACAGCCCGCCCCAGAGCGCGACGGTCGCGCCGGTCCGGGCGCGCCGCGCGGGCGGGGTGGCGGGGGCGGCGACGCCGTCGGCGGTGGCAAAGCCATAGGCCGCGGCCAGGGCGATGATCAGGGGAAAGGGCAGGAAGAAGGCGAAGAGGCCCAGGAAGGACAACACCGCGATCGCCCGGTGCGCCGGCCCCTGCAGCGCCTTGCCCGACAGGCGCACCAGCGCCTGCAGCACCACCACGACCACCGTCGCCTTCACCCCCAGGAACAGCGCCTGCGCCAGCGGCACCGTGCCCAGGTAGGCATAGCTTGCCGCCAGGGCCAGCACCACCGCGGCGCCGGGCAGCACGAACAGCCCGCCCGCGATCAGCCCGCCGGGCACGCCGCGCAGCCGCCAGCCGGCATAGGTGGCCAGCTGCATCGCCTCGGGCCCCGGCAGTAGCATGCAGAAGCTCAGGGCGCGCAGGAACTGCGCCTCGCTGAGCCAGGGGCGCTCGTCCACCAGCTCGCGGTGCATCAGCGCGATCTGCGCCGCCGGGCCGCCGAAGGACAGCAGGCCGATGCGCGCGAAGACGCGGGTGATCTGCGAGAGCGGGGGCGGGGGCTGGTCCATCGGCATTTCGGACCAGAGCTGGCAGAGTTTTGCAACAGGAACGTGACTAGCCGACCGGCCTGCCGCTGAGAAACGCCCCCAGCGCCTCTTCGGGCAGCAGGCCGAGCTGTTCGAAGAAACCAAGGTAGTCGAAATGGTTGTGCGCCTCCGCCACCCGGTCGCCGTCGAAGCGCAGCATGACCTGCCCGGTCAGCGCGACGGGATGGCCGTTGGCGGCCCCGCTGGCCCGCACCGAGACCAGCGCCGACAGCCAGTCGCCCTGTTCCACGGTGCGCTCGATCCGGTAGGCGGGGGCCGCGACGAGGCCGCGGAGCGCTTCGGCCGCGATGCCGAAATCCTCGGGGCCGACGGCCATCGCCGGCACCACGCCGCGCGCCGTGGCCGTGGGGCTGAACAGGTCCTGCGCGGCCGCGAAATCGCCCGCGATCCAGACACGGTGCAGAAAGGCGTCCAGCAGCTCTGTCTTGGTCATCGGAACCCCTCGCTCGCTTGGCGGCAAGCATGGCCGAGCAGCGTTAAGAGAGGCTGAAGAGGGAAGGGGAAAGTGCAGGCTTCTGTTGCCAGGTGCCTGCGAACCCCGCCAGCCCTTGCTAGAGGACTGGGCTTGAGATTTCGGTCTCGTTACCGCTTAGGCGGCAACTGCAACCGGAGCACGATTGTCGTTGGCAATTATGCTTAGTGAACCGATAACGGTGGTATCTCACCGGGACAAAGCTAACCCCTTTAGACGTTCGTCGATCCTGTTTCGGCCCCATGTCCCGCCAACGACCGGGTATTTGGTGGAGCCGCCGGGTACCGCCCCCGGGTCCGATCCGCTTATTACGAGCGCGTTTATGTCCATAGTCCCCGAGGGGACAGGGCAAACATAAGGCGGCGGGGGGCTGCTTTCAAGCGTCAAGAAGAGGATTCGCGCAGGCCCGGCGGGGGTGACTTTTCGGTGGAAGCGGTCGAGGATCAACTCATGGAAAGCGACCGAAGGGTGCATGGGGGCGGAGCTTCCGACCTGCTCGCCGGGCTTTGGCTGGGGCTGGGCACGGGGGTGGCCGGGTCCGTTCTGACGATGGCGCTGGCGGGGGCGGTGGAGCACGGCCTGGCGTGGCTCGCCATTGTCAACGGCCTGGTCTTCGGATGCGGGCTCGGGGGCGTCGGGCATCGCCGTTTTGCCTTGGGTCCGGCCTGGGCCGCCCTTGCCGCGGTGTTGTCCCCCGCCATTTATTTCGCCGCGATCCGGGCCGCCATTTTCACAACCGAGATCGGCCCGGATGCGATCGGTCCGAACGCCGCGTTCGGCCTGGCCGGATTTGTCGGCGGGCTCACGGGGGCGTTGCTGGAGATGCTCCTGCTGTGCACGCTGCACGCGCGGCTGTGGCAGCCCACCGTCATCATCCTTCCTGTCGCTGTCGGCGCGCTGGCCGGGGCTTTGGCCCTTCCCGCCGCGTTTGTCTTCGAGGAGAAGGAACTCGTATGGATGCTCGTGCTGCACATGCCGTGGCAGGGCGCCTTCCTGGCGTCTCTTTTCCCCTTTCTCCGGTCGCGCGCCTAGGGCGGTTCGCGGCTCAGGTCTCTTGCGCGCGGCGGGTGCGCTCGGCTGCGACGTGGCGGCCCAGACGGATGGTGTAGGCGCAGAGCGCGTCGAGCGTGGCATCGGCGCGGGGTGCGTCATGGGCCTCCAGCGCGTCGGCCAGGGCGGTGTGCAGCGCGATGATCTCGGCCCGGTCGCGGGCGGTGAAGGTGATCATGTTCATCAATGGCTGCATCGCCTCAACAGCGCCGGCCAAGTGATACGAAAGAACAGGGTTTTCCGCCGCGTCCACCAGCGCCCGGTGAAACGCCACGTCGGAGGCGCAGAAGCTTTCGTCGGACAGGCCGGGCTGACCCTGCCGGTGGATCTCGGCGCGCATGGCGGCCAGGTGGTCGGCCCCGCGGCGCCGCGCGGCCAGCGGCGCGCAGGCGCGTTCCAGCGCGAAGCGCGCCTCGCAGGCGGTCTCGAAGCTGACGGCGTTCATCGACAGCAGCAGGGTGGAGGTGGTGATCTGCTGGCCATAGGCGTCTTCATAGCGCAGCCGGTTGACGAAGGCCCCGCCCGAGGCGCCGCGCTGGGTGCGGATCAGGCTCTGCGCCGCCAGCCGCTTCAGCGCCTCGCGCACCGTGGGGCGCGAGACGCCGAAATTCTCGGCCAGTTCCGATTCCGAGGGCAGGCGCTCGTCCACGATCAGCTGGCCGTCCACGATCGCGTCGCGGATCGCCTTGGCGATCTGGGTCGACAGGTCCTTGTCGGGATCGATCTCGTATTTCATGCCCATGCGGCGCGGCCTTTCTTTCCTGGGGGCGGGGGCCTGTCCAATTTGTCAGACAATTAAATGTTTGACAATTCAGATTGCCTCGGAGAACTCTATCCGCGAAACGTCACATGTCCAGCGGAAGCGGACAGATCATCACGCAAGGGAGGAATAGCGGATGGTTGCGGATATCGACACAGTGCTGGCCGCGGCGAGGCGTCATTGCGACGAGGTCATCAAGCCTAATGTGGAGGCCTGGAACGCCGAGGGCCGCTGGCCGCGCGGGGCCTCGGACAAGGCCGCGGCGCTGGGGCTGACCGGCCTTTACGCCCCCGAGGACTGGGGCGGCCAGGGCCTGCCGCTGGGCGAGGGGATCCGGGTCTACGAAGAGCTGGGCAAGGGCGACGGGGCCTATGCCTTTGCGCTGTCCATGCACAATATCTGCACCTTTGCGCTGTGCGGCTACGGCACCGAGCCGTTCAAGGAGGAATGGGCCCGCGCGCTGACCTCGGGGCGCAAGCTGGCCAACTTCGCCCTGACCGAGCCGCAGTCGGGGTCGGATGCGGCCAACATGTATACCCGCGCGCGGATCAACGATGACGGCACCTGGACGATCAGCGGGGCGAAGGCCTGGGTCAGTCTGGCCGGCGAGGCGGATCTCTATTTCACCGTGGTCAAGACCAGCGACCAGCCCGGCCACAAGGACATGGCGATGATCGCCATTCCCAAAGACACCCCGGGCCTGCGTTTCGGCCCGCTCTACGACACGCCCTCCTACCGGTTCCTGCCGCTGGCCGAGATGTACCTGGACGAGGTGACCGTGCCGGAGGAGAATATCATCCTGCCCGTGGGGCAGGGGCTGCAGGGCTCGCTGATGGCGATCGACATCGCGCGGGTCTCCATCGCGTCGGGCTGCTGTGGCCTGATGGAGGCGGCACTGGACACGGCATTGGCCTATGGCAAGAATCGCAAGATGTTCAAGGGAACCGAGCTCGATCTGGACGGCATCCAGTGGATGCTGGGCGAGGTGGCGACCGAGCTGGAGGCCTCGCGCCTGCTCTACCGCGCCGCGGCCAATGCGCTCGGCACGCCCGAGGGGCCGGTGATGGCTGCCCATGCCAAACGTTTCGTGCCCGACGCCGCGCTGAAGGCGGCCAATACCTGCTCCCAGGCCCTGGGCGGGATGGGGCTGTTGCAGCCTTACGGCCTGGACCGGCTGAGCCGGCTGGCCCAGATGCTGCGCATCGTGGACGGCACCACCGAGATCAGCCGCGTGGTCATCGGCCGGGCGCTGCAGAAGCGGGCGGAGGGGCTGGAGGCCCTGCCGGTGCCCAAGGGATTCGGCGAAACCTGAACCGAGAAAGCGGAGGACAGTCGATGATCACCCCGGCCTACGCCCGCACCATGGCGCGCTATAACCGCTGGCAGAACGCCCGGATCCTGGCGGCCTGCGACACGCTGGAGCCAGGGGCGCTGAGCGCGGATCGCGGCGCCTTCTTCGGCTCCATCCTGGGCACGCTGAGCCACCTGATGTGGGGCGACGCGATCTGGATGAGTCGCTTCGACGGCTGGGACAAGCCGCATGTGGGGCTCAAGGAAAGCGCCAGCTTCATCCCCGATTGGCAGACCCTGCGCCGCCTGCGCCCAGGCGACGACGAGCGGATCGTGGCCTGGGCCGACGGTCTGCCCGGGGACGGCCTGGAGGGGGATCTGACCTGGTTCTCGGGCGCGGCCGGGCGCGAGGTCAGCAAGCCCCTGGCGCTTTGCGTCGCGCATTTCTTCAACCACCAGACCCATCATCGCGGGCAGGTCCATGCCATGCTGACGGCCGCGGGCGCGCGGCCCGGCGACACCGACCTGTTCCTGATGCCCGAAAGCGAAACCTGAGGAGGCTTCCCATGTTCAACGCGTTGATCGTCGAGAAGGACGAGGACGGCAAGACCCACGCCAGCGTGCAGCAGATCGGCGCGGACCGGCTGCCCGAGGGCGAGGTGACCGTGGCGGTGGAGTATTCCACCGTGAACTACAAGGACGGGCTGTGCATCGGGCCCGGCGGCGGGCTGGTGCGGCATTACCCGCATGTGCCGGGCATCGATTTCGCCGGGACGGTCGAGGCCTCGGCCGACGACCGCTACCGGCCCGGCGACAAGGTGGTTCTGACCGGCTGGCGCGTGGGCGAGGTGCACTGGGGCGGCTATGCCCAGAAGGCGCGGGTCAAGGCCGACTGGCTGGTGCCGCTGCCCGAGGGTCTGACCACCCGGCAGGCCATGGCGGTGGGCACCGCGGGCTTCACCGCCATGCTCTCGGTCATGGCGCTGGAGGATCACGGGCTGAAACCGGGTGACGGGCCGGTTCTGGTCACCGGGGCCGCGGGCGGCGTGGGCTCGGTGGCCACGGCGATCCTGGCCAAGCTGGGCCACGAGGTGGCGGCGGTGACGGGGCGGCCCGAGACCGCCGACTACCTGACCGGGCTGGGCGCCGCCCAGATCGTCCCGCGCGAGGAGTTGACCGAGATCACCCGCAAGCCGCTGGAGCGCGAGACCTGGGCCGGATGCGTGGACGCGGTGGCGGGCGCCATGCTGGGCCGGGTGCTCAAGCAGATGAAATACGGCACCTCGGTCGCCGCCATGGGCCTGGCCGGTGGCGCGGCGATCGAGGGCGCGCTGATCACGCCCTTCATCCTGCGCGGCGTCAACCTGCTGGGCATCGATTCGGTCATGCAGCCCTACGACAACCGCCTGCGCGCCTGGGAGCGCATCGCGCGCGATCTGCCCATGGACAAGCTGGAGGCGATGATCCAGCCCGCCACGCTGTCCGACCTGCCGGGGCTGGGCGCGGATATCCTGAAAGGCCGGGTCAAGGGCCGCGTCGTCGTCGACGTGAACGCCTGATCCCGCACCGGGCCGCGCCCCAGGCGCGGCCCGCTCGACGGCGCAGATGTCGGGAAATCGGGCGAAAGCACCGTTTTCCGCCCTCGGAATCCGCCAACCCCTTCTTTAGGCTGGGATCGTGGTGCGGCGCGCTGCCGCAGCCACCCATGGTCCAGAACCACACCTGCCGCCGGCCCCATGGCGCGGCGGCGGAACGGAGAAGGAGGCTCAAGTGTACAGCAACATCATGGTGCCCGTGGATCTGCGGCATCTCGACCGGCTCGGCAAGGCGCTGAAGACGGCCGCAGACCTCGCCCGGCATTACGGCGCGAAGGTCTGCTATGTCGGCGTCACGGCGGAAACGCCCGGCGCGCTCGCGCATAACCCCGAGGAATACGCCGCCAAGCTGGCCGATTTCGCCGCCGCCCAGTCGGCCGAGCACGGCATCGAGGCCACAAGCAAGCCGCTGGCCAGCCACGACCCGGCGATCGACCTCGACCACACGCTGCGCGAGGCGGCCGAGGAGATCGGGTCCGACCTGGTGGTGATGGCCACCCACATGCCGAACGTCACCGATTACATCTGGCCGTCGCATGGCGGGCGCCTCGCCACGCATAGCGACGCTTCGGTCTTTCTCGTGCGCGGCAACTGACGCCGCGCCGGAGCATCTCTTTCCAACACGTAAGAATGGGAGGCCCACATGGCCGAACAAGACACTACGCAAGGAATCCCCGAGCCCGAGGGCGCCGCGGCCCTGATCGACACGGATTACGAGATCGGGCAGGACAACGTCGAAGGCTCTCTCGGGCCCTTCGGCTTCGACATTCACAACCCGGTCTTCATGATTTCCGGCCTGACCATCGTCGCCTTTGTGTTCTACGCGCTGGCGCTGCCGCAGCAGGCGGCGGACCTGTTCGGATGGCTCCGGCCGTTCCTGACCTCGACCTTCGACTGGTTCTTCCTGGGCGCGGCCAACATCTTCGTGCTGTTCTGCCTGGCGCTGATCGTGCTGCCGGTGGGCAGCGTGCGGCTGGGCGGGCAGGAGGCCACGCCCGATTACAGCTATATCGGCTGGTTCGCGATGCTGTTCGCCGCGGGTATGGGCATCGGCCTGATGTTCTTCGGCGTGCTGGAGCCGGTCTATCACATGGCCATTTCGGAGCCGCTGGGCGTGCCCTCGCCCATCGCCGATGACGGCTCGATCATCCCCGAGAACGTGGAGGCGGCCAAGCGCATGGGGCTGGCGGCCACCATCTATCACTGGGGGCTGCACCCCTGGGCGATCTACGCGGTGGTGGCGCTGGCGCTGGCGCTGTTTTCCTTCAACAAGGGGCTGCCGCTGACCATCCGCTCGGCCTTCTACCCGGTCTTCGGCGAGCGGGTTTGGGGCTGGACCGGCCATATCATCGACACGCTGGCGGTGTTCGCCACGCTGTTCGGGCTGGCCACCTCGCTGGGCTTCGGGGCGCAGCAGGCCAATGCGGGGCTGGAGCATGTCTTCGGCATCGCCAACAACACCTCGGTGCAGGTGCTGCTGATCTCGGGGATCACGGGGGTCGCGCTGATCTCGGTGCTGCGCGGCCTCGACGGCGGGGTCAAGGTGCTGTCCGAGATCAACATGGGCATCGCCGCGCTGCTGCTGCTCTTCGTGCTGCTGGCCGGGCCGACCGCCACGATCTTCAGCGATTTCGTCGCCGGGCTGGGCGCCTATGGCAAGGAGCTGGTGGCGCTCTCCAACCCCATCGGGCGCGAGGATACCGGCTATATGCAGGGCTGGACGGCCTTCTACTGGGCCTGGTGGATCAGCTGGTCGCCCTTCGTGGGCATGTTCATCGCCCGCGTCAGCCGCGGCCGCACGGTGCGCGAGTTCGTGATCTGCGTGCTGATCATCCCCTCGCTGGTCTGCGTGCTGTGGATGGCGGTGTTCGGCGGCGTGGCCATCGAGCAGGTGCTCAACGATCCCGCGGGCAGCGCCGTCAAGGCGCAGGTGATCGACAGCTACAACCCGCCGATCTCGCTGTTCGCGATGCTCGAGGGGCTGCCGCTGGCCGCCATCACCTCGGTGATCGGGATCGTTCTGGTGATCGTGTTCTTCGTCACCTCGTCGGACTCCGGCTCGCTGGTGATCGACACCATCACGGCGGGCGGCAAGATCGACGCGCCGGTGCCCCAGCGCGTGTTCTGGGCGACCTTCGAGGGCGCGGTGGCCATCGTGCTTTTGCTGGGCGGCGGGCTGCCGGCGCTGCAGGCGGCGGTGATCTCCACCGGGCTGCCCTTCACGCTGGTGCTGTTGCTGATGTGCTACGCGATCTTCCGCGGGTTGCAGAGCGAGAAGCGCTGACCGGTTCGGGGTTGAACCCCCCCGAAATCCCCGCCTTACTGGAAGCCCCGGCCGCTGCGCCGGGGCTTTCCTTGACCGCAACCGGAGGCCCCATGCCCGCGCTTGATATCGATTTCGTCCGCGCCCAGTTCCCCGCCTTTGCCGAGCCCTCGCTGCAGGGGCAGGCGTTTTTCGAGAACGCGGGCGGCTCGTACACTTGCGGGCCTGTGATCGACCGGCTGACCCGGTTCTACCACAGCCGCAAGGTGCAGCCCTACGCGCCCTACGAGGCCAGCCGTCTGGGCGGCGCGGAGATGGACGAGGCGCGCAGGCGCCTTGCCGCCATGCTGGGGGTGGAGACCGATGAGCTCAGCTTCGGCCCCTCGACCACGCAGAACACCTATGTTCTGGCGCAGGCCTTTCGCCAATGGATGAAGCCCGGCGAGGCGATCGTGGTGACCAACCAGGACCACGAGGCCAATACCGGCCCCTGGCGGCGGCTGGCCGGGGAGGGGATCGAGATCCGCGAATGGCGCATCGACCCCGAGACCGGCCATCTCGACCCCGCCGACCTGGAAAACCTGCTGGACGAAAAGGTGCGGCTGGTCTGTTTCCCGCATTGCTCCAACGTGGTGGGCGAGATCAACGACGTCGCCGCGATCTGCGCCATCGCGCAATCGGCGGGCGCCTTCACCTGCGTCGACGGGGTGTCCTACGCGCCGCATGGCTTCCCGAACGTGGGGCAGCTGGGGGCCGACATCTACCTGTTCTCGGCCTACAAGACCTACGGGCCGCACCAGGGGATCATGACGATCCGCCGCGCCCTGGGCGAGGTGCTGCCGAACCAGGCGCATTATTTCAACGGCGGCACGCTCTACAAGCGGTTCACCCCCGCCGGGCCCGACCACGCGCAGGTGGCGGCCAGCGCCGGGATCGCGGATTACTGGGACGCGCTCTATGCCCACCATATCGGCGGCGAGGCCGCACCGGCCGCGCGCGCCGAGGCGGTGCACGACCTGATGCGCGGGCACGAGGTGGAACTGTTGCAGCCGCTCTTGGATTTCGTTTCGGCCAAGAACTCGGTCCGCCTGCTGGGCCCTGCGCAGGCCGAGGGGCGCGCCCCCACCGTGGCGCTGGCGCTGCAGGGGCCGGCGGAACCGGCGGCGGCCAAGCTGGCCGGGGAGGGCATCATGGCCGGGGGCAGCGATTTCTACGCCGTGCGCGCGCTGCAGGCGCAGGGGGTGGACCCCGAACAGGGGGTGCTGCGGCTGAGCTTCGTGCATTACACCACCGCCGAAGAGGTTGACCGCCTGATTGCCGCGCTAGATCAGCACCTGTGACAGGCCCCGGCATGGGGCCGGGGAACAGGGGCAGGGCATGGCCGAGGACAGACCGATCATCCTGTGGTTTCGCCGCGATCTGCGGCTGGCCGACCATCCGGCGCTGGCCGCGGCGGCGCAGAGCGGCCGGCCGGTGATCCCGCTTTTCATCCTCGACGAGGTGGTCGAGGCCCACGGCGCCGCGCCGAAATGGCGGCTGGGGCTGGGCGTGGCGCATTTCGCGGACCGGCTGGAGGGTCTGGGCGCGCGGCTGATCCTGCGCCAGGGCCGCGCGCTGGAGGTGCTGCGCGCCGTGATCGCCGAGACCGGGGCAGGGGCGGTCTGGTGGACGCGCCTTTATGACCCGGATTCGGTCGCCCGCGACACGGGCGTGAAAGCGGCCCTGAAAGAGCAGGGGATCGAGGCGCGCAGTTTTGCCGGCCACCTGCTGTTCGAGCCCTGGACGGTGGAGACTGGACAGGGCGGCCCCTACCGCGTCTACACGCCCTTCTGGAAGGCGGTGCGCGACCGCGACCCCGGTACGCCGCTGCCCGCGCCCACCCGCCTGCGCGCACCGCAAGGCTGGCCGGCCAGCGATGCGCTGGCAGAGTGGCGCATGGGCGCCGCGATGCGGCGCGGCGCGGACGTCGTGGCACGGCATGTGCGCGTGGGCGAGCAGGCGGCGCAGGCGCGCCTGGGGGCGTTCCTCGACGGACCCGTCCAGGACTATGCCGCGGCGCGCGATTTCCCCGCCCGGCCCGCCACCTCGCGCCTGTCGGAGAACCTGACCTATGGCGAGATCGGCCCGCGCACCATCTGGCACGCCGCGCAGCGCGCCCGGCAGGAGGGCGGCCGGGGCGCCGAGACCTTCCTGAAAGAATTGGTCTGGCGCGAGTTTGCCTATCACCTGGTCCATCACGCGCCGCGGATCACCAGCCGCAACTGGCGCGAGGGCTGGGACCGCTTCCCCTGGTCCACCGACGAGGACGCGGCGCAGGTGCTGGCCTGGAAACAGGGGCGCACGGGCGTCGAATTCGTCGATGCCGCCATGCGCGAGATGTATGTGACCGGCACCATGCACAACCGCGCCCGGATGATCGCGGCCTCCTACCTGACCAAGCACCTGATGGTGCATTGGCGCATCGGGCAGCGCTGGTTCGAGGACTGCCTGATTGACTGGGACCCGGCCTCCAACGCCATGGGCTGGCAATGGGTGGCGGGCTCGGGCCCCGATGCCGCGCCGTATTTCCGCATCTTCAACCCCGACACCCAGGCCGAAAAATTCGACAGGCGGCGCGCCTATCGCGACGCCTGGATCGCCGAGGGGCGCCGCAGCCCCTCCGAAACGGCGCTGAGCTACTTCGACGCCGTGCCGCGACGCTGGGGACTGGACCCCGACGACACCTATCCCTCGCCCGTGGTGGACCTGGCCGAGGGGCGCGCACGGGCGCTGGCCGCCTATGAAGATCGCGATTTCTAGGGGCTTTGCAGGCGAGGCTTTACCCGCTTTAGTGGGACAGCAGGGAACGAGGGGGAGACCGGGATGATCCTGACCGAGACCAGGGGCCAGCAGGGCCTGCCGCGCTATTTCGGCGCCGTGTTCGAGCAGGCGGGCAAGATGGCCCACGGGCGGCTGGATTTCGTGCTGCCCGACGGCCGGCGTTTCCGCGCCGAGGGTGCCGGGCCCGGCCCTGTGGCCGAGTTGGTGGTGCATGACCCCGACATCTTCGCCCGGCTGATCCGCGAGGGGGACCTGGGTTTTTGCGAGGCCTACCTGGAACAGGGCTGGTCCACGCCCGACCTGCAGGCCTTCATGGACCTCGTGCATGCCGACAATGACGAGATCTACGACGGGTTCCCCGGCATGGGGCTGGTGCGGGCCTTCGAGAGGCTGCGCTTCTGGCTTCAACGCAACAGCAAGCGGCAGGCGAAGAAGAACATTTCCTACCACTACGACCTGGGCAACGATTTCTACGCGCTGTGGCTGGACGACAGCATGACCTATTCCTCGGCCCTGTTCAAAACCGGGCAGGAAACGCTGGAGGCCGCGCAGCGCCAGAAATACGCCTCCATGGTCGACCAGATGGGGGCGCGGCCCGGCGACCACGTGCTGGAGATCGGTTGCGGCTGGGGCGGCTTCGCCGAGTACGCCGCCGCCGAGCGCGGGTTGCGGGTGACCGGGCTGACCATCAGCCAGGCCCAGCACGACTATGCCGTGGAACGCATCGCGCGGGCCGGGCTGTCGGACCGGGTGGAGATCAAGCTGCAGGATTACCGCGACGAACGGGGCAGCTATGACGGCATCGCCTCCATCGAGATGTTCGAGGCGGTGGGCGAGAAATACTGGCCCACCTATTTCGACACCCTGCGCGCGCGGCTGAAGCCGGGCGGGAACGCCACGCTGCAGATCATCACCGTGCAGGACCGCCGGTTCGAGATCTACCGCGACAGCGTCGATTTCATTCAGAAATTCATCTTCCCCGGCGGCATGCTGCCCAGCCCGCGCGTGTTGCGCGAGGAGGTGCGCCGCGCGGGGCTGGCGGTCAAGCATTCCATCGAGTTCGGCGAAAGCTATTCGCAGACGCTGCGCCGCTGGCACGACACCTTCAACGAGAAATGGGACCAGGTCGCGGCGCTGGGGTTCGACGCGCGCTTCCGGCGGATGTGGAATTTCTATCTGACCTCTTGCGCTGCCACGTTCCACAGCGGAAACTGCGACGTGACCCAGATCACCGTCACAAGGCCCGTCTGACCTCCCATGATGCCCACCGCCGCGCGCCTGTTCGCAGCCATCGCCTATGCCGCCCTGGCCTTCGTCGCCTCGGAACAGTTCAAGCCGCTGCTGCCCGAGGGGCTGGACACCGGCTATCTCAGCCAGGTCAACGCCGTGATCGGCCTGCTGACCGGCTGGTTCGTGATGGGGCGGCTGGCGGGCGACGGTTACGGCCACGCGGTGCTGCACGGGTTCCGGTCCACGGTGGCGCTTGTCTTCTACGTGGTGCTGCTGCATTCGGTGCTGGAGATGTTCCGGCTGTCGTTTCGGATGCGCTATGACGATCCGCTGGAGGCGGTGGCCGGGATCTTCGAGGAAGCGATGGAATACGGCCGGATGATCGCCACTTCGCCCGAGGTGATGGCGATCCTGCTGCTCGGCGGGGTGCTGGCGGCCTGGCTGGCGGAATTTGCGGCGCGCCGCTGGAATTGAGGTTTCATGACGTCTTTGTTTCTGTATGGAACGCTGCGGCACGCGCCGCTGCTTGAGCTTGTGCTGGGGCACGATCTGGAGGGGCTGGCGCTGGAGCCGGCGCGGTGGCCCGGCCATGCGGTGCATTGGGCCGAGGGCGAAAGCTTCCCCCTGATCGTGGACAGTGACGGCGCGGCGGCAGAGGGGCTGCTGCTGTCCGGGCTGGGGCCGGAGGACCTTGCGCGGCTCGATTTCTACGAGGGCGGGTTCGGCTATGCACCGGGGCCGGTGACGGTTGAGACCGAGGCCGGTCCCCGCGCGGCGCAGGTCTACCTGCCGCCCGACAGCGGGCTGGCGCCGGGCGCGGCCTGGGATCTCGACGACTGGGCGGCGCGCTGGGGTGCGCTGACCCTGCTGGCCGCCGAGGAGGTGATGCGCGCCTATGGCCAGCGCCCGGCCGAGGCTGTGGCGCGGCGCTTCCCCTCGATCCGGGCGCGGGCGCAGTCGCGGCTGAACGCGCGCCGGGGCGGTCCGGCCACGCTGCGCCGCGACACCCGGCCCGGCGATGTCGAGATCGTCGCGCGGCGGGAGCCCTACGCGAATTTCTTCTCGGTCGAGGATTACACCGTCCGCTACCGCCAGTTCGACGGCAGCATGGGCCCCGAGATCCACCGCACCGCCTTCGTCTCCTGCGACGCGGCGACCGCGCTGCCCTATGACCCGGCGCGCGACCGCCTGATGCTGATCGAGCAGTTCCGCGCCGGCCCTTTCGCGCGCGGCGACGCGCAATGCTGGTCGCTGGAGGCGATCGCCGGCCGCATCGACCCCGGCGAGACGCCCGAGGAGACCCTGCGCCGCGAGGCGGTGGAGGAGGCGGGGCTGGAGCTGGGGGAACTGCTCTACTGCCACGGCTACTATCCCTCGCCGGGGGCCAAGACCGAATTCGTCTATTCCTACGTGGCGCTGACCGATCTGCCGGACAACGCCTCGGGACTGGGCGGGCTGATGCACGAGGGCGAGGATATCCGCGTTCACCTCGTCTCCTACGAAGACGCGCAGGCGCTGGTGGACAGTGGCGAGATCGGGAACGCGCCGCTGATCCTGTCGCTTCAGTGGCTGGCGCTGAACCGTGAGCGGCTGCGCGCGGGCGCTTGAGTTCGCCCCGGGCGGACGGTAGCAAGAAGATCAAACAGCGGAGGACGCCATGGACATGCGCGACGATCTGGCCGGCTTGATCGGCAACACCCCCCTGGTGCGGCTGAACGGCCCGTCCGAGGCCACCGGATGCGAGATCTACGGCAAGGCCGAGTTCATGAATCCCGGCCAGTCGGTCAAGGACCGCGCCGCGCTCTATATCATCCGCGACGCGGTGGCCCGCGGCGAGCTGCGCCCAGGCGGCACCATCGTCGAGGGCACGGCGGGCAATACCGGCATCGGGCTGGCGCTGGTCGGCGCCTCGATGGGCTTCCGCACGGTGATCGTGATCCCTGAGACGCAGAGCCAGGAAAAGAAGGACATGCTGCGCCTCGCCGGGGCCGAGCTGGTCGAGGTGCCCGCGGCCCCCTACCGCAACCCCAACAACTTCGTCCGCTATTCCGAACGCCTGGCGCAGCGCCTGGCTCAAAGCGAGCCCAACGGCGCGATCTGGGCCAACCAGTTCGACAATGTGGCCAACCGGCAGTCGCATATCGAGACCACCGGCCCCGAGATCTGGGAGCAGACCGGCGGCA
Source organism: Paracoccaceae bacterium (assembly GCA_049974865.1). GTDB lineage: Bacteria > Pseudomonadota > Alphaproteobacteria > Rhodobacterales > Rhodobacteraceae > JAGSOU01. Next base: position 314 of record JBNGCX010000054.1, on the reverse strand, counting down.
AGGTGGACGGCTTCATCTGCGCGGTGGGCTCGGGCGGCACGCTGGCGGGCGTCGCCATGGCGCTGCAGCCCAAGGGGGTGAAAATCGGCCTGGCCGACCCCGAGGGCGCGGCGCTGCATTCCTATTACACCACCGGTGAGCTGAAGGCCGAGGGCGGCTCGATCGCCGAGGGCATCGGGCAGGTGCGCATCACCCGCAACCTCGAGGGCTTCGCGCCCGACATGTCCTGGACCATCCCGGATGCCGAGGCGCTGCCCGTCGTCTTCGACCTGCTGTCGGAAGAGGGGCTCTGCCTGGGCGGCTCGTCCGGGATC
>JBNGCX010000053.1:0-26554 GCA_049974865.1 Paracoccaceae bacterium | reverse complement strand
CCCCACAGATCTGTGGGGCTGTTCAAAATGATAGCATTTTCCAGAGAAAAAGGCTCTGGACCGCTTATTTCAAAATCGACCGTCCCGCGTATTCCGCGGTCTCGCCCAGCATCTCTTCGATGCGGATCAGCTGGTTGTATTTCGCCAGGCGGTCCGAGCGCGACAGCGAGCCGGTCTTGATCTGGCCGCAGTTGGTCGCCACCGCCAGGTCGGCGATCGTGGCGTCCTCGGTCTCGCCCGAGCGGTGGCTCATGACGTTGGTGTAGCGGGCGCGGTGGGCCATATCGACGGCCTGCAGCGTCTCGGTCAGGCTGCCGATCTGGTTCACCTTGACCAGCATGGAGTTCGCCACGCCCTGGCTGATGCCGTCGGCCAGCCGCGCGGGGTTGGTCACGAACAGGTCGTCGCCCACCAGCTGCACCTTGTCGCCCAGTTCGTCGGTCAGCATCTTCCAGCTGTCCCAGTCATCCTCGGCCATGCCGTCCTCGATCGAGATGATCGGGTAGCGGGCGCAGAGATCGGCCAGGTAGGCGACGTTTTCCTCCGAGCTCAGCACCTTGGACTCGCCCTTCATGTCGTAATTGCCGCCGCGGAAATACTCGGTCGAGGCGCAATCGAGGGCGAGGAAGATGTCCTCGGCCGGGGTATAGCCGGCCTTCTCGATCGAGCGCAGGATGAAATCCAGCGCCTCGGTGGTGGAGCTCAGCGCCGGGGCAAAGCCGCCCTCGTCGCCGATGCCGGTGTTGTGGCCGGCCTCGGACAGCTCTTTCTTCAGCGTGTGGAACACCTCGGAGCCCATGCGCACGGCGTCGCGGATATTGCCCGCGCTGACCGGCATGATCATGAATTCCTGGATGTCGATCGGGTTGTCGGCATGTTCGCCGCCGTTGATGATGTTCATCATCGGCACCGGCAGGATGCGGGCCGAGGTGCCGCCGACATAGCGGTAGAGCGGCTGCATGGTGAAATCCGCTGCCGCCTTGGCGGCCGCCAGCGACACGCCGAGGATGGCGTTGGCGCCCAGCCGGCCCTTGTTGGCGGTGCCGTCGAGCTCGATCATCGCGCGGTCGATCGACATCTGCTCGGTCACGTCCATGCCGACCAGTTCTTCGGCGATCTCGCCGTTCACCGCCGCCACGGCCTCCAGCACGCCCTTGCCCAGGTAGCGCGACTTGTCGCCGTCGCGCTTCTCGACCGCCTCATGCGCGCCGGTGGAGGCGCCCGAGGGCACCGCGGCGCGGCCCATGGTGCCGTCTTCCAGGATCACGTCGACCTCGACCGTCGGGTTGCCCCGGCTGTCCAGGATTTCGCGGCCGATGATGTCGATAATGGTGCTCATTGCACGGTCCCTCGCGGTCAGATGCCAGTTTTCGGGGCCTTCATAGCAAGCTGGGCGCGCGCTTCAACGTCCATGTGGCCGTGTTGGCGCAAACACCGCGGTCAGGCGGCGGCGCGGGCCATGCGGCGGCGCAGCTGCGCCTCGCGCGCGAAGGTGTAGAGGCCGGAGCCGATGATCAGCGCGGCCCCGGCCAGCGTCCAGCCGTCGGGATGCTCGTCGAAGACCAGCCGGCCGATGATCAGCGCGAAGATCAGCCGCGAATAGCGGAACGGCGTGACCACCGAGACCTCGCCCGTCCGCATCGCCAGGACGATGGCGTAATAGGCGGTCACCCCGACGCAAAGGGCGCCGGCCAGACGCAGCAGGATGGGCATGGGCATGGGCTGCAGCCCGCCGGGGCCGACGACCAGCAGCACCGCGCCCAGCGGCACCAGCATGGCAAAGGCATAGGCCGAGAGCTGCAGCGAGGTGACATTGGGCGGCGTGGCCCGGGTGGCCAGGTCGCGCGCGGCCAGGCCGAACACCGCCATCACCGCGAACAGCGAGGCGGGCTCGAACCCCGACAGGCCGGGGCGGATCACCATCAGCACGCCGAGGAAGCCCAGGCCGATCGCGCTCCAGCGGCGCCAGCCGACCTGCTCGCCCAGGAACAGCGCCGCGCCCAGCGTCACCGCCAGCGGCGTGGCCTGCAGGATGGCCGAGGCGCTGGACAGCGGCGTCAGCGCGATGGCGGTGACGAAGCCCAGCGTGCCCACCAGCTCTCCCGCGTTGCGCAGCAGCACGGGGCGGGCGAACAGGTCGCGCGAGACCAGCCGGCGGCCCTGGCGCAGGGCGAGGATGGAAAAGATCACCGCCCCGCCGCTGCCCAGCACCAGCAGGATCTGGCCGATGGGCAGGGTGGCGCTGACATGCTTGATGAACATGTCCTCCAGCGCGAAACCGGCCATCGCGGCCACCATCAGCAGGATGCCTCTGAGATTATCCATTCGCGTGCTCCGGCCGGGGCGCGCCGCCGCTGCTGCGGCGGCCGCGGGTCAAAAGGTAGATGCCGCTGGCGACGATCAGCGCCGCGCCCAGCAGCATGGGGCCGTCCGGCGACTCGCCGAACATCCATGCCGCGAGGATCAGCGCGAAGACAAGGCGGGTGTAGCGGAAGGGGGCGACCAGCGACACCTCGCCCAGCCGCATCGCCGCGGTCAGCGCGTAATAGGCGCCGCAGCCGGCCAGCACCGCGGCCCCCAGCACGCCCGCCTGCGCCGGGCCGGGCCAGTTGTGCGTCGTATCGAAAAGGCTCAGCCCCAGCCCGGTGGGGATCAGCACGGCAAAGCCGAGGACGGCGAGCTGCAGGTTCGACAGCACCGGGGGCGCGGCCCGGGTGGCCAGGTCGCGCCCGGCGAAGCCCACCATGCCGATCACCGCGAAGAGCGAGGCCGCGGTGAACCCCTCCAGCCCCGGGCGCAGCACGATCAGCACGCCGGCAAAGCCCACCGCCATCGCGGCCCAGCGCCGCCAGCCCACGGTCTCGCCCAGGAACAGCACCGCGCCCAGCGTCACCACCAGCGGCGTGGCCTGCAGGATGACCGAGGCGCCGGAGAGGCTGGCCTGGGTGATGGCCAGGAAATAGCCCACCCGGCCGGTGACCTCGAACAGCGCGCGCAGGCCCATCAGGCGGCTGAGCATGTGCGGCGACAACACCGGCTGGCCCGCGGCGCGGGTCAGCACGGCGAAGACGGCGGTGCCGCCCAGCCCGAACACGGCCACCACCGTGCCCAGGCCGAGGCCCCCGGCGGCCAGCTTGATCAGCGCATCCTCCAGCGCGAACCCCGCCATCGCCAGCACCATCAGACCGATGCCGCGCAAGTTATCCATCTGTTGCCTTTTTTGCGTGAAGCGCCGGGACACCCGGCGCGGCCAGCTAAGGCCGAAGCGGCGCGCCGCGCAAGCCCAAGCCCGGCGCATCCCGGTCAATTTTCGTGAAATGCGCGATGACGGTTCTTGATGGCGGGGCTCAGCCCTTGCGGAGCGGCACGCCGTAAAGCTCCAGCTTGTGGCCCTTCAGGCGGTAGCCCAGCCGCTCGGCGATCTTCTCCTGCAGGGCCTCGATCTCGGGGTCGCAGAACTCGATCACCTCGCCGGAATTCATGTCGATCAGGTGGTCGTGATGCTCGCGCTCGGCATCCTCGTAGCGGGCGCGGCCGTCGCCGAATTCCAGCTTTTCCAGGATGCCGGCCTCTTCGAACAGCTTGACCGTGCGGTAGACCGTGGCGATGGAAATCCTGGGGTCCACGCCGGTGGCGCGGGCATAAAGCTCCTCGACATCGGGGTGGTCGTCGGAGTCCTGCAAGACCTGCGCGATCACGCGGCGCTGGTCGGTCATGCGCAGGCCCTTGGCCTCGCAGCGGGCGATGATCGTGTCGGTCATGGGCGGCCTCGGTCCTTGGTCGAATGTGCTTTCTAGAACATGTCGCTGGCCGGGGAAAGACCGGTTCTCGGCCGGGCCGCGGGCAGGGCAGGGCGCCGTCTAGTAGACCAGCCGCCCCTCCATCACCCGCCGCGCGGCGCCCGAGACGGTGACCGTCGCGCCGCGCGTGCGGATGCCGATCCGGCTGGGCCGGCCCATCTGCACGCCCTGGTGGATGGTCAGATCGACGTCGCGCCCCCCGATCCCGGCCAGCAGCGCGCCCAGCGTGGCGCAGGCGCTGCCGGTGGCGGGGTCTTCGGGGATGTTGTCGAGCGGGGCGAACATGCGCGCCTGAACGGCATCCCCGGAGCGGGTGTAGACGAACTGCGCGAAATCGAGCGAGGAGGGGTGCGCGTCGCGGCCGCGCCGGAAGGCCGAGATGTCGGGTGCGCAGGCGGCCAGCGCGGCCTCGTCGTCCAACTCGGTGAAGGTGAAGGCGAGGCCGAGGCTGGCCATCACCGGGGGATGGGTGCCGGTGCGGATGCGGTCCTCCTCCAGCCCCAGCGCGGCGGCGACAAGCGCCGGGTCGGGCTCGGCCAGCCGCTCCAGCGGGGCGGAGGTATCGAACTGCGCCGCGCCGCCCGCCGCGTGGCAGGGCAGCGGGCCGACGCCCAGTTCCAGCACCATCTCCGGCCCGCGCCCGGCCTCGGCCAAGGCCACCGCGGTGCCGATGGTCGGGTGCCCGGCGAAGGGGATCTCCATGGTCGGGGTGAAGATGCGGACCCTGGCCGTGTGGGCGGCATCCTCGGGCGGGTAGAGGAACACCGTCTCGGAAAAATTGAACTCGCGCGCCACGCGCTGCAGGTCGGCCTCGGGCAGGGCGGCGGCGTCGGGGATCACGGCCAGCGGGTTGCCGCCGAAGGGCCGCTCGGTGAAGACGTCGTAGACGAGGTAATCGGTCATGGGGCCTCACATCAGGTCGGGTTCGCGGCCCAGCCGGCGCGCCAGCGGCGCGATGGTCAGGCCCTGCACGATAATCGAGAACACCACCACCAGGTAGGTGGCGGTCAGGATCATCGGCTTCCACTCGCCGTCGGGCAGGGACAGCGCCAGCGCAACTGAGATGCCGCCCTTCAGCCCGCCCCATGTCATGATCGGCACCACGTCGGCGTTAAAGCTGCGGAAGGGGCGCAGGATCAGGATGGGCACGACAACGGCCAGCAGCCGCGCCACCAGCGCCAGCGCGATGGCGAAGACCGACGCGGCGAGGTAGGAGGCGTGGAAGGCCACGGCGAAGACCTCGATCCCGATCAGCAGGAACAGCACGGCGTTGAGGATCTCGTCCACCATTTTCCAGAAGGCGTCGACATAGTCGCGGGTCTGCTGGCTCATGCCGTATTTCATGCCCACGTGGCCGATCATCAGGCCGGCCACCACCGCCATGATCGGGGCCGAGACATGGGCGGCGATCGCCAGTTCATAGCCGCCGAAGGCCAGCGCCAGCGTGATCAGAACCTCCAGCGTGTAGTCGTCGATCCGCTTCATCACCTGGAAGGTGGCCCAGCCCAAGGCCGCGCCGAGGGCGGCACCGCCGAAGGCCTCCTGCACGAAGAGCAGGATCGCGGCCATCGCCTCGTTGCCCTCCCCGGCACCATGGGCCCCGTGCGCATCGCCGCCGGTGAAGGCCAGCCCCACCAGCACCAGGAAGACCACGTAGGCCACGCCGTCGTTGAACAGGCTTTCCCCCGCGATCTTGGTCTCCAGCGAGCGGCGCAGGTTGGCCTCGCGCAGCACGCCCAGCACCGCCACCGGGTCGGTGGGCGAGACGATGGCGCCGAAGACCAGCGCCACGATCAGCGGCATGCCCGTCATCCACGAAAAGCCCAGGCCGACCACGGCCACCGACAGGCCCACGCCCAGCGTCGCCATCAGCAGCACCACCCAGGCCTGCGCGCGCAGTTCGTCCATCTTCACGTGCAGGGCGCCGGCGAACAGCAAGAGCCCCAGCATCCCCTCCAGCAGTGCGTCGGAGAAATCGATCTCCAGCACCATCGCGCGCAGCGAGTCGGCCAGCGCGAGGCCCGGGATCGCCGCATCCAGCGCCAGCGCCGCGAAGGAGGCGACCAGCGCCACGATCAGGATCCCGATCGCCTGCGGCAGGCGCAGGAAGAAATAATTGATGCTGCCGAACACGGCGGCCAGCACGATCAAAAGCGAGGCGATCTGCAGGATGTTCATGGGCGTGGCCCCCGGAAATGCATTTGCGCCCGGTTTAGCACGGGCGTAAGGGGCTGACGAGGCTGCAAAACGGCGGGGGACGGATGGCGCGCAAGGAACATATGGATGCGGCGGGCGCGGCGGCGCTGGTGGCGTTTTCGGCGCTGATGGGGATCAACCAGGTCGTTGTGAAGGTGGTGAACGAGGGGCTGCAGCCGGTGTTCTTCGCCGGGCTGCGCTCTGCCATCGCTGTGTTCTGCATCGCCGCCTGGATGATGTGGCGCGGCCTGCCGCTGCGCCCCGCGCGGGGCACGGTGGGGGCGGGGCTGCTGATCGGCGCGGTGTTCTCGATCGAGTTCCTGTTCCTGTTCATGGCTCTGGACCTGACCACGGTGTCGCGCAGCGCCGTCATTTTCTATTCCATGCCGGTCTGGCTGGCGCTGGCCGCGCATTTCCTGCTGCCGGGAGAGCGGATCACGGCGCGCAAGGCGGCGGGTCTGGCGCTGGCCATGGCGGGCGTGGCCTGGGCGATCCTGGCGCGCGGGGGCGGCAACGGCGAGGCGAGCCTGGCGGGCGACCTCTGCGCGCTGGCCGCGGCGATGTTCTGGGCGGGGATCGCGCTTTGCGCCCGCGGCACGGCGCTGCGGGCCGAGCGGCCCGAGATGCAGTTGATGTGGCAGGTGGGGGTCTCGGCCCCGGTGCTGCTGATCGCGGCGCCCTTCTTCGGCCCGCTGATCCGCGATCTGCAGCCCATCCACCTGTGGGGGCTGGGCTTCCAGGCGGTGGTGGTGGTCAGCTTTGGCTTCATCGCCTGGCTGTGGCTGCTGAGCGTCTACCCCGCCTCCAGCGTGGCGAGCTTCAGCTTTCTCGGCCCGATCTTCGGCGTGGGCTTCGGCTGGCTGCTGCTGGGCGAGAGCATCGGGACCGCGCTGTGGGGCGCGCTGGCGCTGGTGGCGGTGGGGCTGGTGCTGATCAACCGGCCGCCCGCGGCCTAGGTGCCGCAGAAGGTGTGCACGACCCGTTCCTCGGGTTTCGGCGGGGTCCTGTAAGGCGCATTTTCCTCGTTTTCCTCAAAGGGATGCGAGAGGATATTCAGAAGTTTCTCGAAGGGCGCGAAATCGCCGTGCAACCCGGCCTGGATCACCTCTTCGACGCGGTGGTTGCGCGGGATGACCACGGGGTTGGCGGCGCGCATGCGGGCCTCGGCGCCCTCGGGCTCGCGCGCCAGACGGGCCTGCCACTCCACCGCCCAGGCGTCATAGGCATCGGGCTGGGTGAACTGATCGCGCGCGGTCCCGTCGGCCAGCGCGCGGAAGGTGTTGGTGAAATCCGCTCCCGTTACCGCCATGCGCTCCAGCAGGGTGTGGATGAGCCGGGTGTCGCCCTCCTCGGCGGTGGCCAGCCCGATCTTGGGGCGGAACACGGCCAGCCATTCCTCGGTGAAGCGCTTGGGGAAATCGTGCAGCGCGGCGGTGGCACGGTCGATGGCGTCCTGCGTGGCCCCGCCCATCAGCGGCAGCAGGGCCGAGGCGAACTGCGCCAGGTTCCACAGCGCGATATCGGCCTGCTTGTCATAGGCGTAGCGGCCGTATTGGTCGATGGAGCTGAACACCGTCTGCGGGTGGTAGCGGTCCATGAAGGCGCAGGGGCCGTAATCGATGGTCTCGCCGGAAATGGCCATGTTGTCGGTGTTCATCACCCCGTGGATAAAGCCGACGCCCATCCACTGCGCCACCAGCCGCGCCTGCCGCGCGACCACCGCCTCCAGCAGGCCCAGCCGGCCCTCGGCATCGGGGTAGTGGCGGGCGATGGTGTAGTCGGTCAGCTTTTGCAGCGCCTCGGCGTCGTTGCGCGCGGCGAAGAACTGGAAGGTGCCCACGCGGATATGGCTGGCGGCAACGCGGGTCAGCACCGCGCCGGGATAGGCGCCCTCGCGCCGCACGGCCTCGCCCGTCTTGACCGCGGCCAGCGCGCGGGTGGTGGGGATGCCGAGCGCATGCATGGCCTCGGACACCACGTATTCGCGCAGCACCGGCCCCAGCCAGGCGCGCCCGTCGCCCATGCGGGAATAGGGCGTGGGGCCAGAGCCCTTGAGCTGGATGTCGCGGCGCGTGCCGCTGCGGTCCACCACCTCGCCCAGCAGGATCGCGCGCCCATCGCCCAGTTGCGGCGAGAACCCGCCGAACTGGTGCCCGGCATAGACCTGCGCAATGGGCGTCGCGCCCTCGGGCACCAGGTTGCCGGCCAGCATCTGAACGCCGTCGGGGCCGCGCAGAATCTCGGGGTCGAGGCCCAGCTCCTCGGCCAGCGCGGCGTTCAGCCTGACCAGCGCGGGCTGGGCCACGGGCGTGGGCGCCATCGCGGTGTAGAAGCGGTCGGGCAGGGTGGCGTAAGTGTTTTCGAGCGGCAAATGCAGGGTCATGGGGCACAAGATAGGGCGCGGGCCGGGCGATTACAGCGGCCGCGTCATCAGGAAGTATTTCTGCCGGGGCCGGAACCCCGCCCGGGCATAAAGGCGCGCCGCGCGCTCGTTGTCCTGCGCCACCTCCATGTGCAGCGCCTTCACGCCCATCTGGCGCAGCATGGGCGCCAGCAGTTCCAGCACCTGGCTGCCCATGCCGCGGCCGCGCACGGCCTCGCGGATAAAGAACTCGTCGATGAAGGCGTCGCGCCCGCCCAGCTCGATGGAGAAGCCGAAGGCGACGGCGATGTAGCCCACCGGGGCGCGGCGCGGCCCGATCAGCCAGAGCGCGGCCTGCACCTCGCCCGAGAACAGCACGTCGAGGGCGGCGGCGCGCTCGGCCTCGGTGGTGTCGAGGCCCTCATGGGCGTGGTAGGCGGCGATCAGGGGCAGCAGCTTGTCCCGGTCGTCGGCGGTGGCGAGGTGGAGCATCTTCATAGCCGGGCCAGCCTTTCGGTGAGCAGGTCGAAGAAACCGTCGGCGTCGATCTCGCGCATGAAGGTAGCGTTGGGCGCGCGGCCCGAGACGCGCCACCAGTCGGCCACGGTCATGCCAGTGGTCAGGCGGCCTTCGGTTTCGACCTCCACGTTGATGTGGCGGCCTTTGAACCGCTCGGGGCGCAGCAGGTAGGCGGTGACGCAGGGGTCATGCAGCGGCGCGCCCTCGGAGCCGTATTTCTCGCGGTCGAAACGTTCGAAGAAATCGGTCATCTCGGCCACGGCGGGGCCGACGCGGCCGGGCAGCGCGCGGAAGGCGTCGTTGCGTTCGCGCGTCACCAGCGCCCGGTGCGTCACGTCGAGCGGCATAACCGTCAGCGGAGCGCCAGAAGTGAAAACGATTTCAGCGGCTTCCGGGTCGACGTAAATGTTGAATTCGGCCGCGGGAGTGATGTTGCCCACCTCGAAATAGGCGCCGCCCATCAGCACGATTTCCTGCACCCGGCCCACGATGTCGGGGGCGCGGGCGAAGGCGGTGGCGATGTTGGTCAGCGGCCCCAGCGGGCAGAGCGTGACGCTGGCCGGGGGCTCGCCCCGCAGGGTGTCGATGATGAAATCGACGGCGTGGGCGTCCTGCAGCGGCATCACCGGGTCGGGCAGTGCCGGGCCGTTCAGCCCGGTCTTGCCATGCACATGCTCGGCCGTGACCAGGCGACGCTTCAGCGGGCGGTCGCAGCCGGCGTGAACCTTTACATCAGCTTTGCCCGCCAACTCGCAGACAATCCGTGCATTTTTCTGGGTGAGTGGCAGGGGGACATTGCCCGCGACAGCGGTGATGCCCAGCACCTCCAGCTCGTCCGGGCTGGCCAGCGCCAGCAAGATGGCGACGGCGTCGTCCTGGCCGGGGTCGGTGTCGATGATGATCTTGCGGGGGGTCATGGGCGTCTCCTGTCGCGGCGGAGACTGGCAAGGGCGCACCGGGATGTCCAGTGCGCCCTTTTGGCATGCGGCCCGATCGGCAGTCAGCCGTCGAAATTGACCTCTTCGACCAGCCGCAGCGCGGTGGCGCGCAGGGCGGCGAGGTCCATCAGGTTGACGTCGTCGGCGGTGAAGCTGCCCCAACTCGCCACCAGATCGGACGGCTCGGTGCCGGGCGCGACGGGGTATTCATAGTTCACCTGGGCATAGATTTCCTGCGCCTCGGGCGAGGCCAGGAATTCCATCAGCTTCACGGCGTTGTCGCGGTTCGGGGCGGCGGCGGTCAGGGCCACGCCCGAGACGTTCACATGGGTGCCGCCGCCTTCGAAGATGGGAAACAGCACGTTGACTGAATTGGCCCATTCGGTCTGCTCGGGGTCGCTCAGCATCTGCCCCATGTAGTAGGTGTTGCCGAGGCTGATGTCGCATTCGCCGGCCCAGATCGCCTTGACCTGCGCGCGGTCGTTGCCCTGCGGCTTGCGTGCGAGGTTGGCCTTGACGCCCTCCAGCCAGGTCTTGGTGGCCTCTTCGCCGTGGTGGTGGATCATCGCGGCGACCAGCGCCAGCGTGTAGGAATGGGTGCCCGAACGGGTGCAGATGCGGCCCTGCCATTTCGGGTCGGCCAGGTCCTCGTAGGTGGTGACCTCGGCCGGGTCGACGCGGTCCTTGCTGGCATAGACGATGCGGGCGCGGGTGGTCAGGGCGAACCACTGGTTGCCCGGGTCGCGGAAATTGGCCGGGACCTGTTCGTTCAGCACGGCGCTGTCCACCGGCTGGGTGACCCCGGCCGCCACCGCCTCGGACAGGCGCGAGATGTCGGTGGTCAGGATGATGTCGGCGGGCGAACGGTCGCCCTCGGCCTGCAGCCGTTCGACCATGCCCTTGCTGAGGAAGGCGACGTTGGCGGTGATCCCGGTCTCCTCGGTGAAGGCGTCGAGCAGGGGCTGGATCAGCTCGGGCTGGCGGTAGGAATAGATGTTCACCTCCGCGGCCTGCGCGGCGGGAACGGCCAGGCCGAAGGCGGCCGCGGCCATCAGGGTGGTGCGAAGAATCCCAGTCATGTCAGCTCCTGTTGGTTGCGTGACACGGGTTAAATCCGACAGTTTTAGTCGGGTCAATACCTGAATCGTTTACTCGGCCTTTTCGCGGGTCTTGGCGAGGTCCCACAGCGCGTCCATCTCGGCCAGGTCCGAGTCCTCTGGCCGCTTGCCGCGTTTCTGCAGTTCGGACTCTATCACCCTGAAACGTCGGGTGAATTTGCCGTTGGCGGCGCGCAGGGCCTCTTCGGGGTCGACCTTCAGGTGGCGGGCGAGGTTGGCGATCACGAAGAGCAGGTCGCCGAATTCCTCGGTCACCTCTTCGTGAGTCAGCTCGGCGCGGGCCTCTTCCAGCTCGCGCGCCTCCTCGACGATCTTTTCCACCACCTCGTGAGTCGTCGGCCAGTCAAAGCCCACCCGGGCCGCGCGTTTCTGCAGCTTGACCGCGCGGGTCAGCGCGGGCAGGCCAAGGGCCACGTCGTCCAGCACCCCGTGCGCGGCCTTGTCGGCGCGCTCGGCGGCCTTGATCCGCTCCCAGTCGATGGTCTGCTGCTCGGCCGATTTGTCCCGGCTCTCGTCGCCGAAGACATGCGGGTGGCGTGCGACCATCTTGTCGGCGATCGCCTTGACCACGCTGCCGAAGGTGAACAGCCCCGCCTCCTCGGCCATCTGGGCGTGGTAGACGGTCTGCAGCAGCAGGTCGCCCAGCTCGCCCTCCAGCTCGCCCCAGGCCTCGCGCTCGATGGCGTCGGCGACCTCGTAGGCCTCTTCGATCGTGTAGGGGGCGATGGAGGCGAAATCCTGCTCGATATCCCAGGGGCAGCCGGTCTCGGGGTCGCGCAGCCGGCGCATGATCTCCAGCAGGCGGGGCATGCCGCCCTCGGGGTCGTGGATCAGGTCGTCGCTCATGGGGGCTCCTTCGCTGCGGTCAGGCGCAAACTGGCGTTTTGCGCCGGCAGAGTCCAGTTCAGCCGCCATGCCCGGCGTTTCCGCCGGGCAGCGCCCGACCCGCCCCCCACGGGGCGGGCGCTTTGCGCCCACCTCGCCGGGCCGGGCGCCGCCCTCGGCGCGGATGTCAGGCATCCAGCTCCACCCAGACCGGCACGTGGTCCGAGGGCTTTTCGCGGCCGCGCACGTCGCGGTCGATGCGGCAGTCGAGCAGCAGGTCGGCGGCCTGCGGGGTCAGCAGGAAATGGTCGATGCGGATGCCGTCATCCTTGTTCCAGGCGCCCGCCTGGTAGTCCCAGAACGAGTAGTGGCCGGGGCCGCGGGTGCGGGCGCGGAAGGCCTCGGTAAAGCCGAGGTTGAGGATGCGGCGGAAGGCGGCGCGCGATTGCGGCAGGGCCAGCGCGTCTTCGGCCCAGGCCTCGGGGCGGGCGGCGTCCTCGTCCTGCGGGATGATGTTGTAGTCGCCCGCCATCAGCGCCGGTTCCTCGGCCGCCAGCAGGGCGCGGGCGCGGTCCTCCAGCCGGGCCATCCAGGCCAGCTTGTAGTCGTATTTCGGCCCCGGCGCCGGGTTGCCGTTGGGCAGGTAGAGGCCGCACAGCCGGATCGCCGTCTTGCCCACCACGGTGGCCTCGATCCAGCGGGCCTGTTCGTCCTCGTCGTCGCCGGGCAGGCCGCGGGTGACGTCCTCCAGCGGCAGCTTGGACAGGATCGCCACGCCGTTGAAGCTTTTCTGGCCGTGGGTCTCGACGTTGTAGCCGCGTTCCTCGAACGGTTCGCGCGGGAAACCCTCGTCGACCGACTTGATCTCCTGCAACAGCGCCACGTCGGGCTGCGCCTCGTCCAGCCAGTCGAGCAGCGCGGGCAGCCGCGCCTTGATGCCGTTGATGTTGAAAGTGGCGATTTTCATGCGGAACGGTCCTGTATTTGCCTGGCCGGACTATCCCCGGCGGCGGCGCGAAAGTCCATGCGGCGGGCGCGGATTTCGGGTGGCGGATTTGAGTATTTTTCCCAAGAAGAAGTCAGGACCGTTCCGCGATGGCCATGCCCGCCGCGTGGCCCGACGACCAGGCCCACTGGAAATTATAGCCGCCCAGCCAGCCGGTCACATCCACCACCTCGCCGATGAAATAGAGGCCGGGCTGGGTCCTGCTTTCCATGGTGCGGGCGTTCAGCCCGTCGGTGTCGACCCCGCCCAGCGTGACCTCGGCGGTGCGGTAGCCCTCGCTGCCCGCGGGGGTCAGCTGCCAGCCGTGCAGCGCCTCGGCCAGCGCGCGCAGGCGCGCGTCGGAGAAATCGGCGAGGTTGCCTGTCAGCGCCAGCCGCTCCGCCGTGTAGGCGGCAAGGCGGCCCGGCATCATCTCGGCCAGCACGGTGGCGATGGATTTGCGCCCGGCCTCGGCGCGGCGGGCGCGCAGGGTGTCGAAGGCGTCCTGGCCCGGCAGCAGGTCGATGGTGATCGCATCGCCCTCGCGCCAGTAGCTGGAGATCTGCAGGATCGCGGGGCCCGACAGGCCGCGATGGGTGAAGAGCAGCGCCTCGTCGAAACTGGTGCCCCGGCAGCTGACGCGGGCGGGCAGCGCGACGCCGGCCAGCCCCTTCAGCCCCTCCAGGGTGTCGCCCGTGAAGGTCAGCGGCACCAGCGCGGGGCGGGTCTCGGTGATCGCCATGCCGAACTGGCGCGCCACGTCGTAGCCGAAGCCGGTGGCGCCCATTTTCGGGATCGACTTGCCGCCGGTGGCGATGACGAGGTTCTCGCAGGTCACCGGCGCGCCGGGGGCGAGGGTCAGGTGGAACCGCCCGCCGCGGTGGGCGATTTCGGTGACGGCGGTCTTCAGGCGCAGCTCGGCCTCGCGCGCCTCGGCCAGCAGCATGGCGATGATCTGCTTTGCCGAGCCGTCGCAGAACAGCTGGCCCAGCGTCTTTTCATGCCAGGCGATGCCGTGGCGGTCGACCAGATCGATGAAATTCCACTGGGTGTAGCGGGCCAGGGCCGACTTGGCGAAATGCGGGTTCCGCGACAGGAAATTGTCCGGCCCGGCGTGGAGATTGGTGAAGTTGCACCGCCCGCCGCCCGAGATGCGGATCTTTTCGCCCGCCGCCCGGGCATGGTCGATGACCAGCGTGCCCGGGCCCGTGCGGGCCGCGCACATCAGGCCGGCGGCGCCGGCGCCGAGGATGATGGTCTTGTAGTCGCGCATGGGCGGGGGTCCCGTTTTCCGCCTGCTTAGGGGGCTTGCGCGCGAATGGCCAGAGGGCGGGCGCTTTGATCTGGATCATGGCCGGGGCACGGGAACCTGCCCACGCTTCCCGTGCATTTAAATCCAAAGGGTAATCGGGAGGAGACCCCATGCAGACCAAATGGATTAGCGCCGCCGCAGCAGCCGTCATGGCCATTCCCTGCGCCGTGCAGGCCCAGGACATGGAGATCGGCCAACGCGAATACATGAACAGCTGTGCCCAGTGCCACGGCGCCTCGGGCAAGGGGGACGGGTATCTGGCGGGGTTCCTGAACGCGCCGCTGCCCGACCTGACCGCGCTCCAGTCCAACAATGGCGGGGTGTTCCCGGTTTCGGCCGTTTATTCGATCATCGACGGCAGCGCCGCCTCTGGTGCGCATGGCTCGGGCGACATGCCGGCCTGGGGCGACCGTTATTCGATCGAGGGCAACACGGCGCTGGGGATGGAGTTCTCGTCGGAGGACCGCGCCGCCTTCGTGCGCGGGCGCATCCTGGCGCTGGTCGAGTATATCGCGACCATGCAGGCGGAATGATCCGCCGCGGCGGGGCGGCCCGGCCGGGCGGTCCCGCCCTGTGTGCCTAGATCGAGAAGCTGGTGCCGCAGCCGCAGGAGGAGGTGGCGTTGGGGTTGTCGATCACGAAGCGCGCACCGATCAGTTCTTCGGTGAAGTCGATGGTGGCATTGGCCAGGAAGGGCAGCGAGACGCTGTCCACCACCACCTTTTCGCCGTCGCCTTCCAGCACCAGGTCGCCCTCGGCGGGCGCGTCCAGCGAGATGTCGTACTGGAACCCCGAGCAGCCGCCGCCCTCGACCGCGACGCGCAGCGCCTTGCCCTGCGCGGCGGCGCCGATCTCGGCCAGCCGTTCGAAGGCGCGCGGGGTCACCTTGGGGGGCAGGGTCATGTCCATTGCGAGAATCCCGTGTTAAATCCGTGCTATCTGCCATATATGGTCGCGAAAAACAGGCGACAAGCCAAGGGGACGACATGTTGGCAAACTATGCCTGCCGCCCGGAGGACAGCCGGGGGCGGCTTTATCCCGAAAGCGTGAGCACCTTCCGGTCGTGCTTTCAGCGCGACCGCGACCGCATCATCCACAGCTCGGCCTTCCGCCGGCTGAAGCACAAGACGCAGGTCTTCATCGAGCATGAGGGCGATTTCTTCCGCACCCGGCTCACACATTCGCTGGAGGTGGCGCAGGTGGCGCGCACCATCGCCGGCGTGCTGGGCCTGAACGGCGAGCTGACCGAGGCGGTGGCGCTGGCCCATGACCTGGGCCACACGCCCTTCGGCCATACCGGCGAGGATGCGATGGCGCGGCTGATGGCGCCCTATGGCGGCTTCGACCACAACGCGCAGGCGATCCGCATCGTCACCCGGCTGGAGCGGCACTATGCCGAGTTCGACGGGCTGAACCTGACCTGGGAGACGCTGGAGGGCATCGCCAAGCATAACGGCCCGGTGACGGGCGAACTGCCCTATGCGCTGGCCGAATACAACGCCCTGCACGACCTGGAGCTGCACACCCATGCCAGCGCCGAGGCGCAGGTGGCCGCCCTGGCCGACGACATCGCCTACAACCACCACGACATCCACGACGGGCTGCGGGCGCAGCTTTTCACGCAGGAGGAGGTGGCCGAGCTGCCCATCCTGCGCGACTGCTATGCCGAGGTGGACCGGAAATACCCCGATATCGACCGCTACCGCCGCCGGCACGAGGCGCTGCGCCGCTTCTTCGGGGTGATGGTCGAGGACGTGATCGCCGAGACCCGCCGCCGGATCGCCGAGATCGGCCCGCGATCGGCGCAGGAGGTGCGCGATGCCGGCTGGCCGGTGGTGCGCTTTACCGACGCGGTGTGGAACGACCTCAAGGTGCTGCGCAAGTTCATGTTCACCCGCATGTATCGCGCGCCCTCGGTCGTCGCCGTGCGCAAGGAGGTGACCCGGGTCGTGGACGAGCTGTTCCCGCATTACATGGCCCATCCCGATCTGCTGCCGCCGCGCTGGCAGGTGGATGTCGCCGCGGCAGGGGATGACGAAACCGCGCTGGCGCGCGTAGTCTGCGATTACGTCTCGGGCATGACCGACCGCTATGCCATCGAGATTCACACGGAGCTGCTGGGCGGCAAGAGCTGAGGGAGACATCGATGAGCATGGCCGCGGAAGGGGCGCTCGCGCCGGTGATGGCCTTCGCGCTGGTGGGCGCGCTGGGCGTGGGGGCGCAGTGGCTGGCCTGGCGGCTGCGCATGCCCGCCATCGTGCTGATGCTGGGCGCGGGGCTGATCGTGGGCCCGGTGCTGGGCCTGTTCGACCCGCAGCGCGACCTGGGGCCGCTGATGGGGCCGATGATCTCGGTCGCGGTGGCGATCATCCTGTTCGAGGGCGGGATGACGCTGAACCTGCATTCCCTGCGCGACGCGGCGGTGGGGGTGCGGCGCCTGGTGGTGATCGGCGCGCCGCTGGGCTGGCTGCTGTCGGCGCTGGCGCTGCATTACGTGGCCGGGCTGGGCTGGGCCGCCTCGGCGGTGTTCGGCGGCATCATGATCGTCACCGGCCCCACGGTGATCGCGCCGCTGCTGCGCCAGGCGCGGCTGGCCCGCCGCCCCACGCAGCTGCTGCAATGGGAGGCCATCGTAAACGACCCGATCGGCGCGCTGGCCGCGGTGCTGGCCTTCGAGCTGGTGCTGGTGCTGGACGAGGCCGAGAGCCTGGCCCACGCCATCCGCGACATGGGGCTGGGGGTCACGGTGGCCACGGCGCTGGGGCTGCTGACCGGCTGGGGCCTGTCGGCCGCCTTCCGCCGCGCCTGGGTGCCGGAATTCATGAAGGTGCCGGTGGTCTTCGCGGTGCTGCTGGGCACCTTCGCGCTGTCCGACGCGGTGCTTCATGAAAGCGGCCTGCTGGCGGTCACCGCCATGGGCATCTTCATCGCCAATGCCGACCTGCCCAGCTATACCGAGCTGCGCCGCTTCAAGGAGCACGCCACCGTGCTGCTGGTCTCGGGCGTGTTCATCCTGCTGGCCGCTGGGCTGGAATTCGACGCGCTGGCGCGGCTCGACTGGCGCGCCGCCGCCTTCATCGCCGTGGTGATCCTGCTGGCCCGGCCCGTGACGGTGCTGATCTCGCTGGCCTTCACCCGCGTGCCGATGCGCGAGCGGCTGCTGCTCGCCTTCACGGGGCCGCGCGGCGTGGTGCTGGTGGCGGTGGCGGGGCTGTTCGGCGAGCGGCTGATCGCGCTGGGCTTCGAGGACGGTGCGCGGATCGGGCCGCTGGCCTTCGTGCTGGTGGCGGCCACGGTGGTGCTGCACGGCTTCACCCTGCGGCCGCTGGCGCGCGCGCTGGGGCTGGCGGGGGGCGAGGTGCCGGGGGTGCTGATCGTCGGCGGCTCGCGCTGGGCCACGGGGTTCGGCGAGGCGCTGAAGAAGGCCGAGGTGCCGGTGCTGATCGTCGATCCCAACCGCTCGCGCCTGCGCAGCGCGCGCGAGGCGGGGCTGCCGACCTTTTTCGGCGACATCCTGTCGGAGGCGGCCGAGCACACGCTGGAGATATCCTGCTACGGCATCGTCGTCGCCGCCACCGACAACGACGCCTACAACACGCTGGTGGCCACCGACGTGGCCCCCGAGTTCGGCCGCGAGAACGTCTTCCAGCTCAAGCGCGCCAAGCAGGAGAGCACCCGCCACGCGCTGCCCGCCACGCTGGGCGGCAAGAAGCTGGGCGACGGGCAGGGCTACTGGGAGCTCAACGCCCTGATGACCGAGGGTTGGGGCTTCCGCGTGACCCGGCTGACCGAGGAATTCACCCTGGAGGACTGGCGCGCCGACACGCCCGAGGCGGTGGTGCTGGCGCGGCTCTCGCCCGCGGGCGATCTGCGGCTGCTTGGCGCCGAGGAGGAGTTCTCGGCGCCCGCCGACACCCGGCTGATCGCCATGGTCCCGCCCGAGGCGGCCGGGGAGGGCGAAGAGGCACAGGCGTAGCGGCGGGCCGGCCGCATTGACCTCGGCCCGCGCCGTGATAAACCCGCGGGCAAGCAACAGGACAGGACAGATGAACCTTTTCACCGATCTCCGCACGCTCGTGATCGACAGTCTGAACCAGATGGTCTCCGAGGGCGCGCTGCCCGAGGGCCTCGACTTCGCCAACGTGGCGGTCGAGCCGCCCCGCGACCCCGCGCATGGCGACATGGCCACCAACGCCGCCATGGTGCTGGCCAAGCCCGCCAAGCTGAAGCCCCGCGACATCGCCGAGGCGCTGTCCGCCAAGCTGTCCGAGGACCCGCGCGTCGCCGTGGCCGAGGTGGCGGGGCCCGGCTTCCTGAACCTGCGGCTGGATCCGGCGGTCTGGCAGGGGCTGGTCAAGACCGTGCTGGACGGCGGCATCGATTTCGGCCGCTCGCAGATGGGGCAGGGCCAGCGGGTGAATGTCGAATATGTCTCGGCCAACCCCACCGGCCCGCTGCATGTGGGCCATACCCGCGGCGCGGTGTTCGGCGACGCGCTGGCCAGCCTGCTGGCCTATTCCGGCCACGAGGTCACCCGCGAATACTACATCAACGACGGCGGCGCGCAGGTCGACGTGCTGGCCCGCTCGGTCTACCTGCGCTACCTCGAGGCGCATGGCGAGGTGGTGGAGTTCCCCGAGGGCACCTATCCCGGCGAATACCTGGTCGAGGTCGGCCAGAAGCTGATGGAAGAGGCGGGCGACCGCTACGTCGACCAGCCCGAGGAGGTCTGGCTGGCCGCGGTGCGCGAGTTCGCCACCGAGGCGATGATGGACCTGATCCGCGCCGACCTGAAGGCGCTGGGCGTCGAGATGGACGTGTTCTTCAGCGAGAAATCCCTCTACGGCACCGGCCGGATCGAGAGCGCGCTGGAAGAACTGCAAAGCAAGGGCCTGATCTACGAGGGCGTGCTGGAGCCGCCCAAGGGCAAGACCCCCGAGGACTGGGAGCCGCGCGAGCAGACGCTGTTCCGCTCCACCGCGCATGGCGACGACGTGGACCGCCCGGTGAAGAAATCGGATGGCTCGTGGACCTATTTCGCCCCCGACATCGCCTATCACTACGACAAGATCGAGCGCGGCTTTCACCAGCTCATCGACGTGTTCGGCGCCGACCACGGCGGCTACGTCAAGCGGATGAAGGCGGCGGTCTCGGCGCTGTCGGACGGGCAGGTGCCGCTGGACATCAAGCTCACCCAACTGGTGAAGCTCTACAAGAACGGCCAGCCCTTCAAGATGTCGAAACGGGCGGGCACCTTCGTGACCCTGCGCGACGTGGTCGACCAGGTGGGCCCCGACGTGACCCGCTTCGTCATGCTGACACGCAAGAACGACGCGCCGCTGGATTTCGACTTCGACAAGGTGCTGGAGCAGTCCAAGGACAACCCGGTCTTCTACGTGCAATACGCCCATGCCCGGGTCTGTTCGGTGCTGCGCAAGGCCGCCGAGGCGGGGATCGTGGCGGACGACGAGACGCTGGCCGGGGCCGACCTGACCAAGCTCGGCCACGAGGCCGAACTGGCGGTGGCCAGGAAGCTGGCGGAATGGCCGCGCCTGGTCGAGATCGCCGCCCGCACGCATGAGCCGCACCGCGTGGCCTTCTACCTCTACGAGTTGGCGTCGGAGCTGCACGCGCTGTGGAACCGCGGCAATGACGACCCCGCGCTGCGCTTCCTGCAGGAGGGCGATGCGGCCACCAGCCAGGCGAAAATCGCCCTCGCCCGGGCCGTCGCCGTTGTTATTTCCGCGGGCCTTGCTATTCTGGGGGTGGCCCCGGTCGAGGAAATGCGCTGAGCGAAAAATGGCGCGCCGCCCGGGGCCGATGAGGCAGGCAAGACCAACCGGGCGGGCGCTTTGGCGCGCCGCCACCGGGCTATGAGGCAGGAATGGCGGATATTGAATTCGACGAATTCGAGGCAGAGCCGCAGCCGCGCGCAAGCGGCTTTCAAAGCATCATCAACTGGACGGGCGCGCTGACATCGGTCGCGCTGGTTCTGGGCCTGGCCTTCTGGGGCTACCGGCTGACCGTGCGCGACGTGACCGGCGTGCCGGTGGTGCGCGCGCTGGAAGGGCCGATGCGCGTGGCCCCCGACGATCCCGGCGGCGAGGCCGCCGCCCACCAGGGCCTGGCCGTGAACGCCGTGGCCGCCGCCGGCGAGGCCGAGCCGCCCGCCGAGCGCCTGGTGCTGGCCCCGCGCCCCGTCGCCCTGGCCGAAGAGGACCTGCCCGCCGCCGCCGAGCCGCGCCTTTCCCCGGCCGAGGAGGCCGCCGTGGCGCAGGAGGAGGCGCCGGAAGAGACCGCCCCCGACGCTGCCCCCGACCCGATCCAGGCCGCGCTGGCCATGGCCGTGCAGGAGACCGGCGAGATCGAACCCGCCGCCGAGGCCGGCGAGGCGTCCGAGACCGAAGGGGCGGGCCCCAAGATCGTCCCCGCCTCGGTGCCCGGCGTCACCCGCTCGCCGCGCCCTGCGGCGCGCCCGGCCGAGGCGCTGGCCACCCGCGCGGCCCAGCCCGCCGCCGCCGTCACCCCCGCCGATATCGAGATCGCCGCCGCCGACGTGGCGCCCGGCACCAACCTGGTGCAGCTCGGCGCCTTTGACAGCCCCGAAGTCGCCCGCGCCGAGTGGCAGCGCCTGAGCGGCCGCTTCGCGGCGCTGATGGAGGGCAAGCGGCGGCTTGTGCAATCGGCGAAATCCGGCGGGCGCACCTTCTATCGCCTGCGCGCGGTGGGCTTTGGCGACATCTCCGACGCACGCCGTTTCTGCGCCGCGCTGACGGCCGAGAATGCCGGCTGCATCCCGGTGGTGGCGCGGTGAGGGCAGGGGCCTTCCTGCTGGGCTGCTCCGGCCCGGACCTCACCGCTGACGAGGCCGCCTTCTTCGCCGAGGCGCAGCCGCTGGGCTTCATCCTCTTCGCCCGCAACGTCGAGGCGCCCGAGCAACTGCGGCGCCTGACCGGCGCCCTGCGCGACGCGGTGGGCCGCGACGCCCCCATCCTGGTCGACCAGGAGGGCGGCCGGGTGCAGCGCCTGACGCCGCCGCACTGGCGCCGCTACCTGCCGCCGCTGGACCAGGTGCAGGCCGCGGGGCCGGAACATTCCGCCCGCTCCATGCATCTGCGCGCCCGCCTGATCGCCGAGGAATTGCGGGCGGTGGGCCTCGACGTCAACTGCACGCCCTGCGCCGATATCGCCCGGCCCGAGACGCACCCGTTCCTGCGCAACCGCTGCTACGGCCATGACGCCGACACGGTGGCGCAGGTCGCCCGCGCCGTGGCCGAAGGCTCGGCCGAGGGCGGTGTGCTGTCGGTGCTGAAACACATTCCCGGCCACGGAAGGGCGCAGGTGGACAGCCATCTCGACCTGCCCCGCGTCACCGCCCCCCGCGCCGCGCTGGCCGAGGATTTCGCCCCCTTCCGCGCGCTGGCGGACCTGCCCTATGCCATGACCGCGCATATCGTCTACGATGCCATCGACCCCGACCGCCCGGCGACCCTGTCGCCCGAGATGATCGCGCTGATCCGCGACGAGATCGGCTTCGGCGGGCTGCTGATGACCGACGACATCTCGATGCAGGCGCTCAGGGGCGGCCTGTCCGATCTCTGTGCCGCCTCGCTGGCGGCCGGCTGCGATGCCGTGCTGCACTGCAACGGCGATCTGGCCGAGATGCAGCAGGTGGCCGCCGCCTGCGGCGCGCTGTCGGACCCCGCGCAGGCCCGCGCCGAGGCCGCGCTGGCGCAGCGCCGCGCGCCCGGGCCGGTTGACATCGCCGCGCTGGAGGCCGAGCTTGAAGCCCTCGTGAAAGGGGCCGTGGCGCATGTCTGAACAGCCTGACCTGCCCGGCGTCGAGGCGCGGCTGGCCGCCGAGGCGCTGATCGTCGATGTCGACGGGTTCGAAGGCCCGCTCGACCTGCTGCTGACGCTGTCGCGCACGCAGAAGGTGGATTTGCGCAAGATCTCGGTGCTGCAACTGGCAGAGCAGTATCTCGCCTTCGTCGAGAAGGCCAAGGAGCTGCGGCTGGAACTGGCCGCCGACTACCTGGTGATGGCCGCCTGGCTGGCCTTCCTGAAATCGCGCCTGCTGCTGCCCCCCGACCCGACGGAGGAGGGCCCCTCGGGCGAGGAGCTGGCCGCGCACCTGGCCTTCCAGCTGGAGCGCCTGCAGGCCATGCGCGACGCCGCCGCCAAGCTGATGGCGCGCGACCAGAAGGGCCGCGATTTCTTCGCCCGGGGCCTGCCCGAGGATGTCACCCGCGTTCGCCACGTCCGCTACACGGCCACGCTGATGGACCTGATGCAGGCCTATGCCCGCATCCGCACCCGCGACGATTTCCGCCCCTACGTGATGGACCGCGACGCGGTCTACACCATGGAGGAGGCGCTGGAGCGGATGCGCGGGCTGGTGGGCTATGCCGGCGACTGGACGGACCTCTCCAGTTACCTGCCCGAGGGCTGGGAGATGGAGCCGAGACGCCGCCGCTCGGCCACCGCCGCCAATTTCGCCGCCACGCTGGAACTGGCCAAGCGCGGCGCCATCGAACTCAGACAGGGCGAGGTCTTCGCCCCCATCCAGATCCGCAGGAAAGAGCCGTGACAGACGCGCCGCAGGAAGAAAGCCTTTTCGAAGCCCCGCCCATGGCCGAACAGGAGCGCATGGTCGAGGCCATCCTCTTCGCCTCGGCCGAGCCGGTGAGCGTCGCCGACCTGAACGCGCGCATGCCGCATGGCTGCGACGCCGCCGAGGCGCTGAGCCACCTGCGCAAGCGCTACGAGGGGCGCGGCGTGCGCGTGGTGCGCGTGGGCGACGCCTGGGCGATGCGCACCGCGCCCGACCTCGGCTTCCTGATGCAGAAGGAAACGGTCGAGACCCGCAAGCTCAGCCGTGCCGCGATCGAGACGCTGGCCATCATCGCCTATCACCAGCCGGTCACCCGCGCCGAGATCGAGGAGATCCGCGGCGTCTCGGTCAGCCGCGGCACCGTCGACCAGCTGCTGGAGATGGAATGGATCCGCTTCGGCCGCCGCCGCATGACGCCGGGCCGGCCGGTGACCTTCGTGGTCACGCAGGATTTCCTCGACCATTTCGGCCTGGAAAACGCCCGCGACCTGCCCGGCCTGAAAGAGCTGCGCGCTGCCGGCCTGCTGGACAGCCGCCCGATGCCGGGCCGCGAAGAGAGCGACGAGGAACGCGACGAGGCCGAGGACCAGGGCGACATGTTCGAGGAGGAATCCTGAGGGAGGTCCCGATGACCCTGAACGGGCTGATCAACATGGTGCTCAACCGCCTGTTGCGCAAAGGGGTGAGCAGGTGCATCGGCATGGCCGCCGGCGGCGGCAAGCGGCGCGAGGACAGGACGCCGGAAGAGCGCCGCCAGGCCCGCGCCGCCCGCCAGACCGCGAAACGCGCCCGCAAGGCCCTGCGCGCCAGCCGCAAGATCGGCCGCTTCTAGGGCGCCGCTCCCTTCTTCTTGGAAAAAATACTCGCGCCGCAGGCATCCGCCAGCAGGGCGGACACATGCACCTACCTCTCGGTCCTCAGGCGGCGCGGAAATGCTTGCTCAGCTTCAGCCCCTGGCCCTGGTAGTTCGACGCGATCCCCGCACCGTAGAGCTGCTCGGGCCGCTCGGCCATCCGCTCATAGACCAGCCGGCCCACGATCTGCCCGTGCTCCAGCACGAAGGGCGCCTCGTGGCAGCGCACCTCCAGCACGCCGCGCGCGCCTGCGCCGCCGGCGGCCGCATGGCCGAAACCGGGGTCGAAGAAGCCCGCGTAATGCACGCGGAACTCGCCCACCATGGCCAGGTAGGGGGCCATTTCGGCCGCGAAGAGGGGCGGGATATGCACCGCCTCGCGGCTGACCAGGATGTAGAAGGCGCCGGGGTCGAGGATGATCTGGCCGTTGCGGGTGCGGACCTCCTCCCAGAACTCGGCGGGGTCGTATTCGCCGATCCGGTCGAGGTCGATCACGCCCGTGTGCGGCTTGGCGCGATAGCCCACCAGGTCGCCCTCGGCGGGTTTGAGATCGACCGAGAAGCCCAGCCCCTCGGAAATCACCGCCTCGCCCGAGACCAGGTTCATCTCGCCATGCAGGGCGGTGAGTTCCGCATCGCTCAGCACCGCCTGGCCGTGGCGGAATCGGATCTGGTTCAGCCGCATGCCCGGGCGCACCAGCACCGAGAAGGACCGCGGACAAATCTCGGCATAGAGGGGGCCGGAATAGCCCGCCGGGATTCGGTCGAATTCCTCGCCGCCATCGGTGATGGCGCGGGTCAGCAGGTCGAGCCGCCCGGTGGAGCTCTTGGCGTTGGCGACCGCGGTGATGTCGCCGGGCAGGGCCAGCGATTCCATCAGCGGCACGACATAGACGCAGCCCTTTTCCAGCACCGCGCCGCCCTCCAGGTCGATGCGGTGCATCTCGAACTCCTCCAGGCGGTCGGCGACGCTGCGCCCCGCGCCGGCCAGGAACGAGGCGCGCACGCGGTAGGCGACCGTGCCCAGCCGCAGGTCGAGCGAGGCGGGCTGGATCTGTTCGGGCGTGATGGAAGGGCTGCCGCTGAGCGCGCCGCTGTCGATCAGGGCCGAGATGGCCTGAGAGGGCAGAACGCCGGTGCCTGTCATGTGATCCCCCCTGAAAACCAGAACCGCCCGCCGCCCATAAGGGCGCGGGCGGTTGTGATGTTGGTCGGGCTAGCAGGACTCGAACCTGCGACCTTCCGTCCCCCAGACGGACGCGCTACCAGGCTGCGCCATAGCCCGACGTGGAGCGTCTTGTAGCATGTCTGCCGGCAGGGGCAAGCCGGAAATCGGCCTTTTTCGCGCCGATTATTCACCTTGGCCCAGGCGTGCGCGCAGCTCGGTCAGCCGCGCCAGAACATCGGCAAGCGCCTCGGTGTCGCGAGTGGTCAGGCGGCGGCGCAGGGCCGGGTCGCGCAGCCGCGCGCGCAGGGTGGCGCGGGCCGGGACGGACTCGTCGGCCGGGTCTTCGGCGGGCAGTTCCGCGCCCAGCGGGGCAGGGGCGGCGGGCCGCGTTTCGGGTTCCGGGGCGGCCTGCGCTTCGGACTCGGCGAACAGGTCGGGCTGCGGCGCGGAGGGGCTGAGGCGGACCACGTTCGACGGGGCGAGGGCCGGGGCCTCCTCTCGGGCCGTGGGCGGGGCGGCCTCGGCGGGCGGTTCCGGCGTGGGTTCCGGCCGGGCGCCGGTCTCGGGCGCGGAAGGCTCGGCGGGTTCGAGCGCGGGCGCCTCCTCGGCGCCGTCCAGCGGCTGCGACAGGCCCGAGACATGCTTGACGCCCTTTTCGCGCAGGATCTTCTGCACGCCGCGGATGGTCATGCCGTCCTCGTGCAGCAGCTTCTTGATTCCCCCCAGAAGCAGCATGTCGGAGGGCCGGTAATAGCGCCGCCCGCCGGCGCGCTTCACCGGCTTGACCTGCGCGAAACGGCTTTCCCAGAACCGCAGGACATGGGCCGGGGTTTCCAGCCACTCGGACACCTCGCTGATGGTGCGGAAGGCGTCGGGGGATTTCTCCATGCCGGGGATCAGCCCTTGTTGCCCGCGGCCACCCGCTCTTTCATCAGGTGCGAGGGCCTGAAGGACAGGACCCGGCGCGCCGGAATCGGCGCCTCTTCGCCGGTCTTGGGGTTGCGGCCCACACGCGCGGCCTTGTCGCGCACGGTGAAGGTGCCGAAGGACGAGATCTTGACCGTCTCGCCATCGACCAGCGCGTCGGACATGTGCGACAGCACGCTTTCCACCAGCGCCGCGGAGTCGTTGCGCGACAGCCCGACCTCGCGGAACACCGCTTCGCTCAGGTCCATCCGTGTGAGAGTTTTGCCACTCATGTACCGTCCCCTGTCCCTAGCTTTGGCGGGAAGCTTAGGGAGAAAAGAATTTCCGAGTCAATATCAAGGGCTTGAAAGCCCTTTTTCGGCTAGATCTTACCACCGAAGCACGACCGAGCCCCAGGCCAGCCCGCCGCCGATCGCCTCGGTCACGATCAGGTCGCCCTTTTTGATCTTTCCCTGCGCCTTGCCGACCGACAGCGCCAGCGGAATCGAGGCGGCGGAGGTGTTGCCGTGGTCCTGCACGGTGACGATCACGTGATCCATCGGCACCTGCATGCGCTGCGCGGTGGCCTTGATGATCCGCAGGTTGGCCTGGTGCGGCACGATCCAGTCGATATCGGCGCCGCTCAGCCCCAGCTTGTCCAGCGCGGAATGGGCGGTGGCGGCCAGTTTCTCGACCGCGTGGCGGAAGACCTCCTTGCCCTGCATGCGGACATGGCCGCTGTCGCCCTTGGAGACGCCGCCATCGACATAGAGAATCTCGCGGTAGCGCCCGTCGGAATGCAGATCGGTGGCGAGAATCCCGCGGTCCTGCGCGGTGCCCTCGCCCTCGGCCGCCTCCAGCACCAGCGCACCGGCGCCGTCGCCGAACAGCACGCAGGTAGAGCGGTCCTGCCAGTCGAGGATGCGCGAGAAGGTCTCGGCCCCGATCACCAGCACCC
>JBNGCX010000052.1:0-28041 GCA_049974865.1 Paracoccaceae bacterium | reverse complement strand
GTTCATCGGGCTTTCGCCGCGCCACTGGCGCGACGGTCCTGCTTCACCCCAGGGCCGGGCGCTTCTCGCCCACCCCTCGGGTCGGGCGCTGGCCTGAAGCGTCACCATGATTGCGCGGCTTGCCTGCTGTGGCGGTGGGGCTATGGTGAGGCGGAGTTTTTTTCTGTCGCGCATAATGAGGCCGGGAAAGTGATTTCGCCACGGACGATCCGATATAGCCTATTTCCGGCGGTTGCCTATCTGGGCCTTGTAACCGTGTTGACACTCGGCCAAAGCGATCAGGTGATATTCGGCAAGCGCTTCGCGGCGGCGACTCTGCTTGCCTCGTTTGTAACCGGGGCCAGCTTGATGGTCGTCTCGGCTTGTTTCGACTGGCGCCGGGTGCTGTCTGTGGCGCTGGGTTTGACCGCCGCAATTTGTGGTTCATGCGTCTTGGTCTACTCGGGTGTTCTTGGCGCGCCGATGGACGAGGCTCTGCGCCTGCTGGCTTCGCATCTGGACAAGGCATTCATACCGTCGCTCCTCGGAAGCGGCGCGATCAGCGTGGCGATACACCTGTTTCGGGCGACCTGAATTGTGTGACATCGCAGAGGCCGAACGAGGTTTTCACTCCCAGCCGGTGGTGCCCGGCCTCCGAGGGCTTTATTCGGTGAAGAGCCGCCCCCACAAATCATACTCCCCGGCCTCGTCCACCTCGACGGTCACGATATCCCCGGGTTTCAGCCCCTCGAACCCCTCGTCGATGAACAGGTTCCCGTCGATCTCGGGTGCATCCGCCTTGGTCCGGCAGGTGGCGGCCTCGTCGTCCACCTCGTCCACGATCACCTCCAGCCGCTGGCCGAGTTTGGCCGCCAGCTTGGCCTCGGAAATCGCCTGCGCCTTTTCCATGAACCGTTCCCACCGCTCCTGCTTGACCTCGGCGGGCACGTGATCGGGCAGGGCGTTGGAGCGCGCGCCCTCGACATTCTCGTACTGGAAGCAGCCCACGCGGTCGAGCTGGGCCTCGTCCAGCCAGTCGAGCAGCGTCTGGAACTCCTCCTCGGTCTCGCCCGGGTAGCCGACGATGAAGGTCGAGCGCAGGGTGATCTCGGGGCAGATGTCGCGCCAGGCGGCGATCTCGTCCAGCGTGCGGGCGGCCGCCGCGGGGCGGGCCATGCGTTTGAGCGTGTCGGGGTGGGCGTGCTGGAAGGGGATGTCGAGATAGGGCAGGATCAGCCCCTCGGCCATCATCGGGATCAGCTCGCGCACATGCGGGTAGGGGTAGACGTAGTGCAGCCGCACCCAGGCGCCCAGGGACCCGAGGTCGCGGGCCAGCGGCAGGATGGGGAATTTCTCGTCCCGGTCCGGCCAGTCGGTGCCGTAGGCCGAGGTGTCCTGGCTGATGACCAGCAGTTCCTTGACCCCGGCCTCGACCAGTTTCTCGGCCTCGCGCAGCACGGCCTTGGCCGGGCGCGAGGCGAGCCGGCCGCGCATGTCGGGGATGATGCAGAACTTGCACTTGTGGTTACAGCCCTCGGAGATCTTGAGATAGCTGTAATGGCGCGGGGTGAGCTTGACCCCCGCGGGCGGCAGCAGGTCGACGAACGGGTCGGGCGCGGGCGGCACGGCGGCATGCACGGCGTCGAGCACCTGCTCGTATTGGTGCGGGCCGGTGACGGCCAAGACCGAGGGATGCGCGCCGGTGATGTAGTCGGGCTCGGCGCCGAGGCAGCCGGTGACGATAACCTTGCCGTTTTCGGCCAGCGCCTCGCCGATCGCCTCCAGGCTTTCGGCCTTGGCGGAATCGAGGAAACCGCAGGTGTTCACGATCACCGCGTCGGCTCCGGCGTAGTCGGGAGAGATGGCATAGCCCTCGGCCCGCAGGCGGGTGAGGATGCGCTCGCTGTCGACCAGCGCCTTGGGGCAGCCGAGGGAGACCATGCCGATGGTGGGCTGGCCGGGGCGGCGCGGTTCGCTGATGCGGGGGGGCGGGGCGAGGTCGGGGCGCAGGTCGGGCGGGTTGGTGCTCATGCGCGCTGATATAGGGGGTGATGGCGGGCTGTGAAAGCGGGGAAAGGCAGGTGGCGCTTGCGCAGGCCATGGCCGGGCTGGTTTAACCGGGGCATTCCCCGGCTGCCCCGGCAGGTGCCCATGCCCGAACCCGACCGCCCCAGGATCACGCTGGCCAAGTTGCGCCGGCTGCCGCGCGGCATCTGGGCGCTGGGGCTGGTGTCGCTGTGGATGGATGTCTCGTCCGAGATGATCCATGCGCTCTTGCCGGTCTACCTGGTCTCGGCGATGGGGGCCTCGATGGTGGCGGTTGGCTTCATCGAGGGGCTGGCCGAGGCGACGGCGGCGATCACCAAGGTGTTCTCCGGCGCGCTGAGCGACTGGCTGGGCAAGCGCAAGGTGCTGGCGGTGGCGGGCTACGGGCTGGCGGCGCTGACCAAGCCGGTCTTTCCGCTGGCGCCGACCATCGGCTGGCTGGTGGGCGCGCGGTTCGTCGACCGGGTGGGCAAGGGTATCCGCGGCGCGCCGCGCGACGCGCTGGTCGCCGATATCGCGCCGCCCGAGATGCGCGGGGCAAGCTTCGGGCTGCGCCAGTCGCTGGACACGGTGGGGGCGTTCCTGGGCCCGCTGACCGCGGTCGCGCTGATGTGGCTGACGGCGGGGAACATCCCGCTTGTGTTCTGGGCGGCGGTGGCGCCGGCCTTCGTCTCGGTGCTGCTGCTGGTGACGCTGGTGCCCGAGCCCGAGCGGCCCGCCGGGGCGGCGCCGGTGAAAGCGCCGCTCTCCCCGCGCGAGCTGCGGCGGATGGGCGGGGCCTTCTGGTGGGTGGTGGCCGTCGCCTCGGTCTTCACCCTGGCGCGGTTCAGCGAGGCGTTCCTGGTGCTGAAGGCGCATGACGAGGGGGTGCCGGCGACGCTGATCCCCTTCGTCCTGGTGATCATGAATGTCAGCTACGCGCTGTCGGCCTTCCCCGCCGGGGTGCTGTCGGACAATGGCTCGCGCCTGCGGATACTGGCGGTCGGGACGGCGCTGCTGCTGACGGCCGACCTGGTCTTTGCCTTCGTGCCGGGGCTGGCGGGCGTGCTGGCCGGGCTGGTGCTGTGGGGGCTGCACATGGGGTTCACGCAGGGCATCTTTGCCAGCCTCGTGGCCGACACCGCCCCGCCCGCGCGGCGCGGCACGGGGTTCGGGATGCTGAACCTTATGACCGGCGGGATGATCCTGCTGGCCAGCGTCATCGCCGGGCTGCTGTGGGACAGCGTGGGGCCCGAGGGCACCTTTCTGGCCGGGGGTGCGCTGTCGGTGCTGGCGCTGGCGGGACTGCTGCCCTTGCGCCGGGTGCTGCACGGCCATGCGAAAGGCAAGGGCGAACGGGAAGAACCCGGGACATAATCCGGGACAGAAGGCCCTCGGATCATCCGTTCCGCCCGGCGTTCACACCGGGCAGCGCCCGCCACGGGCGGCGGCCGCCATCATCCCTGGGCCTAAAACCGAGGGCTTGCCCCCCCATTGGGGCGGTGTCGCGAGGCGCAAGAAAACGCCCCGTCAGACTGGGTCTGCGGGGCGTCGTATCGTGTGATGCGGCTGTCTCAGCGCCGGCGGTCGCGGCGCGAGCTCATGGGCTGGAAGGCCACGCCGACATGCGCCTCGCAATAGGGCTTGCCGGGCTGAAGAACGGAGAGGCCGCAGAACCAGAAATCCTCGGTCGCCGGGTCGCCGATCGGCCATTTGCAGGTGCGCTCGGTCAGTTCCATCAGGCTCAGCTTGCGGGCCTTCTTCTCGACCTCGCGGACCGAGGCCATGGCCTCGGGGCTGATCTCGTTGGCCGAGGGCTGCGGCGGCAGCGGCTGGCCGGCGGGGATGATTTGCTTGCGCGCGGGCTGGGGCGCGGCCGCGGCGGGGGCCGCCTCGGGCGCGGGCTGAGGGGCAGGCGCCGGTTTCGGCTCAGCCTTGGCCTTGGGCTTGGCGGCGGGCGCCTCGGCCTTCGGGCTGGGCTTTTCCTTGGCGGTCTTGCCGCCGCCGCCGGCGCGGTTCGACAGGCCCAGCCGGTGCACCTTGCCGATCACCGCGTTGCGGGTGACCCCGCCCAGTTCCTTGGCGATCTGGCTGGCCGACTGGCCTTCGGCCCACATCTTTTTCAGCGTCTCAACGCGTTCTTCGGTCCAGGACATCTGTCTTCCTTGGTTGGGCGGGCGCTCGAGAGGGTCAAAAAACCCCGGCGGCCTGCCAAAAATCTCGGGTGCCCTATTCTAATCGGGCTGCGCATCGGGATACAAGCGCGATACCGGCGCCGGGCCGGTGGCAATTAGATGGGGGTCGGCATGGCGAATTCAACCGATATGGGCGTGCGCCGCTTCGGGCGGGTCAACTGGCTGGGCCTCTACACCCTGGCTGGGCGCGAGGTCCGGCGGTTCATGGCGGTCTGGACGCAGACGCTGGCCGCGCCGCTGGTCACCGCGGGGCTGTTCCTGGGGGTGTTCTCGCTGGCGCTGGGCGAGGGGCGGGGCGACGTGATGGGCGTGCCCTTCATCCAGTTCCTCGCACCCGGCATCCTGATGATGACGGTGATCCAGAACGCCTTCGCCAACACCTCGTCCTCGATCGTGATCTCCAAGGTGCAGGGCAACATCGTGGACACGCTGATGCCGCCCCTGTCGCCGCTGGAGCTGGTGCTGGGCTACATGGCCGGCGGCGTGGCGCGCGGGCTGCTGGTGGCGCTGGCCATCGGCGCGGTGATGGCGGGCGCGCTGGGCATGGGAGTGGCGCATCCGCTTTGGGCGCTGGTCTTCGTGCTGCTGGGCGCGGCGCTGCTGAGCGTGATCGGAATCGTGGCGGCGATCTTCGCCAACAAGTTCGACCAGATGGCGGCGATCACCAATTTCATCATCACGCCGCTGAGCTTCCTTTCCGGCACCTTCTACTCGATCGAGCGGCTGCCCGAGACCATGCAGAGGATCACCCATTTCAACCCGGTCTTCTACCTGATCGACGGGGTGCGCTACGGCGTGATCGGGCAGTCCGACAGCTCGCCCTGGCTGGGTCTGGTGGTCTGTTCGGCGGTGACCCTCGCCGTGGCGGCGCTGTGTTGGTACTGGTTCCGTCGCGGCTACCGGATGAAGGCCTGAACCCCGGGCGCGGCTTTCCGGCAACAGCCCGGGATCGCCGCCCCGCCGCGCTGGACAGCGGCGCAATTCCGGGCTAATGGCCTTGCCATGATCACGCGCCCCCATATCGCCGCTTCGCGACGTCGACGCTAACCCCGTCTGCGCCTGATCCCGCGTGCCTGCACGCATATCCTCTTCAAATCGTTGACTTGCCCCGGTGCCTGAGGCACCAATCGGGCTTCTCTATGCAAGGACTCTGACCATGATCCCGTCTATCCTTCCGACCTATAACCGCGCGCCCCTCAGCTTCGAGAAGGGCGAGGGCGCCTGGCTGGAGGCGACGGACGGGCGCCGATATCTCGATCTCGGCGCGGGCATCGCGGTGAACGCGCTGGGGCACGCCAACCCCGAGCTGGTGGCGGCCCTGACCGAGCAGGCGGGCAAGATCTGGCACCTGTCCAACCTCTACGAGATCCCGCAGCAGCAGGCGCTGGCCGACGCGCTGGTCGACAAGACCTTCGCCGACACGGTGTTCTTCACCAATTCCGGCACCGAGGCCTGCGAGCTGGCGGTCAAGATGGCCCGGAAATACTGGTACGACAAGGGCCAGCCGGAGCGGGTCAAGATCATCACCTTCTCGGGCTCCTTCCACGGCCGGTCGTCAGCGGGGATCGCCGCTGCCGGGTCCGAGAAGATGACCAAGGGCTTTGGCCCGCTGCTGCCGGGCTTCGTGCATCTCGAATTCGGCGATCACGACGCGCTGCAGGAAGCGATGCGCGACCCCGAGGTCGGCGCGGTCCTGCTGGAGCCCGTGCAGGGCGAGGGCGGCATCCGCCCCGTCCCCGACCAGTGCCTCAAGGGTCTGCGCGACCTCTGCGACGACACCGGCGTGCTGATGATCCTCGACGAGGTGCAGTGCGGCGTGGGCCGCACCGGCAAGCTTTTCGCCCATGAATGGGCGGGCATCACGCCCGACATCATGATGGTGGCCAAGGGCATCGGCGGCGGCTTCCCGCTGGGCGCGGTGCTGGCGACCGAGGAGGCGGCCAGCGGCATGACCGCGGGCACCCACGGCTCCACCTATGGCGGCAACCCGCTGGGTTGCGCGGTGGGGCTGAAGGTGATGGAGATCATCGCCGACGACGATTTCCTGGCCGAGGTCAGCCGCAAGGCGGGCCTCTTCCGGCAGAAGCTGGAGGGGCTGGTCGCCGCCCACCCGGAGGTCTTCGAGGGTGTGCGCGGCTCGGGCCTGATGCTGGGGCTGAAGTGCAAGGTGACGAATACCGACGTGGTCAGCGCCGGCTACGCGCAGCAGGTGCTCACCGTGCCCGCGGCAGACAACGTGGTGCGCCTGCTGCCGCCGCTGAACCTGACCGGCGCGGATATTGCCGAGGCGCTGGCCCGGCTCGACCGCGCCGCCTCTGCGCTCGACGGCTCCACGGCTTGATCTTCTTCTTGGAGAAATACTCCGGGGGCGTGGGGGCTGGCCCCCACTCCCGCAGAAAACGAAAAGAGACGACATGAACCATTTCCTCGACATCCACACCACCGCGCAGGCCGACCTGCGGGCGATGATCGACCAGGCCGCCGCCATGAAATCCGCGCGCGACGGGTTGCCCAAGGGCACGCCGGACGCCGAGCAGCCGCTGGCCAACCACATGGTCGCGCTGATCTTCGAAAAACCCTCGACCCGGACGCGCGTCAGCTTCGACGTGGGCGTGCGCCAGATGGGGGGGCAGACCATGGTGCTGTCGGGCGCCGACATGCAGCTCGGCCATGGCGAGACCATCGCCGACACGGCCCGCGTGCTCAGCCGCTATGTCGACATGATCATGATCCGCACCTTCGAGGAGCAGACCCTGATGGAGATGGCCGAATACGCCTCGGTCCCGGTCATCAACGGCCTGACCGACCGCACCCATCCCTGCCAGATCATGGCCGACATCCTGACCTTCGAAGAGCATCGCGGCCCGATCGCGGGCAAGAAGGTGGTCTGGTCGGGCGACGGCAACAACGTCTTCGCCAGCTTTGCCCATGCCGCGGGGCAGTTCGGCTTCGAGCTGACCTTCA
This sequence comes from Paracoccaceae bacterium, assembly GCA_049974865.1. Taxonomy (GTDB): domain Bacteria; phylum Pseudomonadota; class Alphaproteobacteria; order Rhodobacterales; family Rhodobacteraceae; genus JAGSOU01. The sequence continues at coordinate 20,878 of JBNGCX010000052.1, read as the reverse complement.
CCGGGCCCGAGACGCTGGACCCGACCCCGCGCGTACTGAAAGAGGCGCGCGACCTGGGCGCGGAGATCACCATCGAGCGCGACCCGGGCAAGGCGGTCGAAGGCGCGGACCTGGTGGTGACCGACACCTGGGTCTCGATGCACGATCCGCAATCGGCGCGCGAGCGGCGGCACAACCAGCTGCGCCCCTACCAGGTGAACGAAGAGCTGATGTCCAAGGCCAAGCCCGACGCGCTGTTCATGCATTGCCTTCCGGCGCATCGCGACGACGAGGCGACCAGCGCGGTGATGGACGGGCCGCATTCGGTGATCTTCGACGAGGCCGAGAACCGCCTGCACGCGCAGAAGGCCGTCATGCGCTGGTGCCTGGGCAAGTAAGGGGCTGAAACGTTCCGGCCTTCGCCCAAGCGTGCCGCGCGCGCCCCGTTGTCCTGTTTCGCCCGGCGTTTACGCCGGGCAGCGGCCGCCCGCCCCCCGGGCGGGCGCTATCGCGCCCACCACGGGCGGTCGCCGCCCTCGTTTCTCGACTCAGGTGTCACACGGGCATTCTGTCCGTCCGTGACGTCGGCCAGCGCGGGGTCAGCCCGCGCCGCCCTCGGCCCGTTCCAGCATCTTCCGCAACAGCGCGCTGAGCGTTTCCATCTCTTCCGGCGCCAGCCCCGCGGTCAGGCGCGTCTGGGTGGCCACGTGGTCGCCCACCGCGGCGTCGATCAGCGCGAAGCCCTGGTCCGTCAGCGCGATCAGCACCCCGCGCCCGTCCTCGGGGTTGGGCACGCGTTCCACCAGCCCGGCCTGTTCCAGCCGGTCGATCCGGTTGGTCATGGTGCCCGAACTGACCATGGTGTTTTGTATCAGCTCGCCCGCCGACAGCCGGTAGGGCGCGCCCGAGCGGCGCAGCGTGGCCAGCACGTCGAACCCCGCCGCGCTGAGCCCGTGCGCGGCGAAGGTCTTTTCCATTTCCCGGCCCAGGTGCTGCGACAGCCGCTTGATCCGCCCGATCAGCGCCATCGGCGCCAGCTCCAGGTCGGGCCGCTCGGCCCGCCACTGGGCGATGATTCCGTCTACGTGATCCATGCACAGACGTTGTGCCGAAATTTATCTTGAGGTCAAGATAACCCTAGGTATCTTGATGTCGAGATAAATTGAGGAGGCCGCGATGACCCGCCGCCATGATCTGTTTCTGACCGCCGTCGCCCCCGCCGTGTGGGGTAGCACCTATCTGGTGACGACCGAGTTTCTGCCGCAGGGCTATCCGCTGACCATGGCCATGTTGCGCGCGCTGCCGGCGGGGCTGCTGCTGCTGGCCTTCGCGCGGCAATGGCCGCGAGGTATCTGGCTGGGCCGGGTGCTGCTGCTGGGCGCGCTGAACTTCTCGGTGTTCTGGGCGCTTTTGTTCGTGGCGGCCTACCGGCTGCCGGGGGGCGTGGCGGCGACGGTGGGCGCGGTGCAGGCGCTGATCGTGATCGGGCTGGCGCGACTCTTGCTGCGCAGCCCTGTGCATGCGCTGTCGGTCCTGGCCGCGCTGGCCGGGCTGGGGGGCGTGGCGCTGTTGATCCTGACGCCGGAGGCGGCACTCGACCCGCTGGGCATCGCCGCCGGGCTGGGCGGGGCGGCCTCGATGGCGGCGGGCACGGTGCTGACGCGCAAATGGCAGCCGCCGGTGCCGCTGCTGACCTTCACCGCCTGGCAGTTGACCGCAGGCGGGATGCTGTTGCTGCCCGTGGCGCTGTGGCTGGAACCCGCATTGCCGTCTCTGACGGGCAGGAACCTGATGGGCCTGGTCTACCTGGGGCTGATCGGGGCCGCGCTGACTTATGCGCTGTGGTTCCGCGGGGTGGCCCGGATCGCGCCCTCGGCGGTCTCGACCCTGGGCTTTCTCAGCCCCTTGACGGCAGTGGTGCTGGGCTGGGCGGTACTCGGCCAGACGCTTTCGCCGCTGCAATCGGCGGGTGCACTGACGGTTCTGGCCAGCGTCTGGCTGGGCCAGCAGGCCGGCCGGTTGCGTCCGCTTCCATCAATGAAGCCTTCCCTGAAACCTGGAGACTGATCCGATGAAACTCATTCTTTTCGGCGCGGCCGGCGATGTCGGTCGCCGCATCCTGGACGAGGCGCTGTCGCGCGGCCACGAGGTGACGGCCGTGCTGCGCCGGCCCGAACAGGCGGCCACCCTGCCGCACGGCGCCGTGGTCGCGATCGCCGATGCCGGGCGTCCCGGCGCCGCGGCGGCCCTGATCCCCGGCAACGACCTGGCCATCAGTGCCCTGCGCCCGCCCGCCGGGCAGGAAGAGCAACTGGTGCCGTTGACCCGCGCGGTGCTGGAGGGCGCGGCGCAGGCCGGAATCCGCGCGCTGATCGTGGGCGGGGCGGCCACGCTGAAGCTGGCCGATGACGGCGGCCACACGGTGCTGAGCGCGCCCGGCTTCCTGCCGCCCGCCGTCGTGCCCATCGCGGAGGCCTGCGCCGCCCAGCACGACATGATCCGGACCGAGGCGCGCGGCGACTGGGCCTATCTTTGCCCGCCCGCCATGCTGCAGCCCGGCGCGCGAACGGGCCGCTACCGCAGCGGCGGGGACACCCTGGTGACCGGGCCTGACGGGCAGTCGCGGATCTCGATGGAGGATTTCGCCGTCGCACTGCTGGACGAGGCGGAAACCCCGCGTAACACCGGCGCCCGGTTCACTGTCGGCTGGTAGGCCGCGCCGTTCGCCCGGCCCCGGGGGAAGCCCCCAGGCCGGTCATTCCGGCTGGGGGGCCGCCGCCAGGTTCAGGCCGGTCATCTCGCCGAGCGCCTGTTCGGCGGTGACCACGGCGAAGCTCGGCCCGCCGCCGAAGCCTGTTGTGACCTTGACGTAGGAAACGCGGTCCTTCTGCGCGGTGATGGTCAAGCTCGGCTTTTCCATCATCGCCAGCCCCAACCCGAAGTTGAGCACATTGGCCAGGGTCCGCGCCTCGATCGTCACCGGGCCGGGCGCGACGGGGGCGGCGTAGCGCGTGCCGCTCTGGATGTCGGCCACCGGCGTGCCGTTGACCGATACGCGGTATGTATTCGCGCTGCCCGCAAAGGCCCTGGGGCGGTAGAAATAGACCATCGCCTGCCCGCGCGGGACGCTCATCTCGACCGGCGGCGCGGCGACCGGCTGCGTTTGCGCGCTTGGCTGGGTTGTGGTCTGGCACGCCGCCAGCAGCGCGGCCACGGGCAGCATCCAGAGGATTCGCTTCGGTATCATGGTCCCCCTCTTTCCCGCCCTTGGGGCGAGAACCCCAGCCTAGGGCGCGGGCCACCCGGGGCACATGATGCAGGTCAAACGGCGTTCAGCCGCGGCGTTTCGCCCTGAGTGTCGGCTCGGCCTCGGTTGGGTCCTCGGGCCAGGGATGCTTGGGGTAGCGCCCGCGCATGTCCTTGCGCACATCGGCATAGGAACTGGCCCAGAAGCCGGGCAGGTCCATGGTTGTCTGCACCGGGCGCTGGGCGGGCGAGAGCAGGGTGATGCGCAGGGGCAGGCGGCGAGGGCCGATCACTGGGTGCTGGGTGACGCCGAACATCTCTTGCAGGCGCACGGCGATCCCGGGCGCCTCGCCGGAATAGTCGATGGACACCTTGCGGCCCATCGGCGTGGTGAAATGCGCCGGTGCGAGCCGGTCGAGGAGTTGCTGCTCCTCCCAGCTCAGCGCGGCGCGCAGGGCATTGGTCAGGTCCAGCCGTTTCAGGCCGTCCACCGTCTTCACGCCGGCCAGATGCGGCAGCAGCCAGTCCTCGGCCCGCGCCATCAGCCCTTCGTCGCTGAAATCCGGTAGCTCGGCACCCTCGGCGCGCAGCAGCTCCACCCGCGCCTGCAGGCGGCGCGCGGCGTCGGTCCAGGGCAGGCCCAGCTCGCGCACGCCGTCCAGCATGGCGCGCGCCACCGCCTCGGGCGGGGCGTCTTTCCAGATTCGGTCGTCGAGGACCAGCGCGCCGAACATCTCGCGCCGCCGCGCGACGACCCGGCGCTCGCGCCGCGACCATTCGCAGACCTCCTGCCAGCCGATCTGATCGGCGTAGAGGCCGCGCAACTCGGTTTCGGTGATCTGCGCGGCGAGCCGCACCTTGGCCTCGCGCGCGCCGCCGTCGAGGTCGAGCGCCACGATCAGCCGGCTGCCCGCCAGCGGGTCGCCCTCGGCCATCACCGCGCCCTTGCCGCCCGAAAGCACCCAGCGCGGCGCGTCGCCCTTGCGGCGCAGGCCGATCCGGTCGGGGTAGGCGAGCGCGGCCATCTCGGCGGGGCTCATGGGCGGCTTCTGCTCTGCCTTCGAACGCAGGCGCCTGGCCTCGGCCCGGATACGCTCCACGGCGCCGCGGTCGGGCGTGAGCGGGTGCTTGGCGGCGAAGCCTTTGGGGTCGGCGATGGCGTCGAGCCTGAGCGTGAGGTCAACGCCCGCGCCGCGCAGCGGGTCGCGCTCTTCCAGAAGGGCGGCGAGCGGGGCGGCCTGCGCGCCGGCGACGGCCAGCATGTGGCCCAGCCGCGGATGCAGGGGGAGGGCGGCGAGTTGGCGGCCGTGATCGGTGATGCGCCCGTCCTTCAGCGCGCCGAGCTGAGTCAGCAGCGCCTGCGCCTCGGCATAGCTGCCCGGCGGCGGGGGCGTGAGGAAGGCCAGGTCGCCGGGCCCCGCGCCCCAGAGCGCCAGTTCCAGCACCAGCCCGGTCAGGTCGGCGGCCTCGATCTCGGCGGGCGGGAAGGGCAGCAGGCCGCCTTCCTCGCCCTTGGTCCACAGGCGATAGCAGGTGCCCTCGGCCACCCGGCCCGCACGGCCCCGGCGCTGCTCGGCCTCGGCCTTGGTCACGCGCTCGGTCACCAGCCGGGACATGCCGGAATTGGGGTCGAATCGCGCCCGGCGCGCGCGCCCGCCATCGACCACCACGCGGATGTCCTGGATGGTCAGCGAGGTTTCGGCGATGGAGGTGGAGAGCACCACCTTGCGCCCGCTCTCGGCCGGCCGGATCGCGGCGCGCTGGGCGGCAAAGGGCATGGCGCCGTAAAGCGGCCTGACGGCGCAATCACCGGGCAGGCGGCCCGACAGCAGGCTTTCGACGCGACGGATCTCGGCCTCGCCGGGCAGGAAGACCAGCACGCCGCCCTTGGTCTCGGCCACCGCCTGTTCGACCAGCGCGGCCACGGCCTGTTCGTAACGCTGCGTCTTGGGCCGGGGGCGGTCGAGCCAGCGGGTCTCCACCGGGTAGGCGCGGCCCTCTGAGGTGATGACGGGGGCGCCGCCCAGCATCTCGGCCACCGGTCCGGCCTCCAGCGTGGCGGACATCACCAGCAGGATCAGGTCCTCGCGCAGCGCGCCGCGCACCTCCCAGGTCAGCGCCAGCCCGAGATCGGCGTTGAGCGAGCGTTCGTGGAACTCGTCGAAGATCACCGCGCCGATGCCGGTCAGCTCCGGGTCGGATTGGATCATGCGGGTGAGGATGCCCTCGGTGACCACCTCGATCCGCGTCGCCTTGGACACCTTGGCCTCGCCCCGGATGCGGTAGCCCACGGTCTGGCCGGTTTTTTCGCCCAGCGTCTCGGCCATGCGCTCGGCCGCGGCGCGGGCGGCCAGCCGCCGCGGCTCCAGCATCACGATGCGACCCCTGGTGAGCCCCGCCTCCAGCATGGCCAGCGGCACCCGGGTGGTCTTGCCCGCGCCGGGCGGGGCCTGCAGCACGCCGCGGCCCGCAGAGCGGAGCGCCCCGGTCAGTTCGGGCAGGGCATCGTCGATGGGCAGGCGAAAGGCGGACATGCCGTCCTTATCCGCGATTTGGGCGGCCGGGGCCAGAGGCCCGGTTTTCCGCCCGCCCCCTCTGGACAGGCGCCGCCCCGGCGGGGCAAATGGACCCCCGACCAAACCAGCAAGGACGCGCGCGATGGATATCACCGACCTGGCCACACGGATCCGCAACGGCGAGCGCCGGGCACTGGCGCGCGCCATCACTTTGGTCGAAAGCGGGCGGCCCGATCACCGGACCAAGGCGGCGGAGTTGCTGGACGAACTGTCGAAAACCGGGCGGCAGGCGCTGCGCATCGGGCTGTCGGGCACGCCCGGCGTGGGCAAGTCCACCTTCATCGAAAGTTTCGGCACGATGCTGACCGGGCAGGGGCTGAAGGTGGCGGTGCTGGCGGTGGATCCGTCGAGCGCGCGCTCGGGCGGCTCGATCCTGGGCGACAAGACCCGGATGGAGCGGCTCAGCCGCGATCCCAACGCCTTCATCCGCCCCTCGCCCTCGCAATCCGAGCTGGGCGGCGTGGCGCGGCGCACCCGCGACGCGGTGGCCCTGTGCGAGGCCGCCGGCTTCGACGTGGTGCTGATCGAGACGGTGGGCGTGGGCCAGTCCGAAACCGTGGTGGCCGAGATGTCGGACCTCTTCGTGCTGCTGCTGGCCCCGGCCGGGGGCGACGAACTGCAGGGGGTGAAGCGCGGCATCATGGAGATGGCCGACATCATCCTGGTCAACAAGGCCGACGGCGACCTGAAACCGGCGGCCGTGCGCACCTGCGCGGACTACGCCGGCGCCCTGCGCCTGCTGCGCAAGCGCCCGCAGGACCCCGAGGGCTTTCCCAAGGCGATGACCGTCTCGGCGCTGGAGGAGGAGGGGCTTAAATCCGCCTGGGCAGAGATGCAGGCGCTGGCCGACTGGCGGCGCGAGACCGGACATTTCGACGCCCGCCGCGCCGCCCAGGCCCGCCACTGGTTCGAGGAGGAGGTCCGCCACGGCCTGCTGGCGCGGTTGGAAAGCGACCCCGAGATGCGCGCCCGGCTGTCCGAGTTGGGCGAGAAGGTCGCGCAGGGCGAGGCCAGCATCGCGGGCGCCGCGCGCGACATGCTGGCCGCGCTGGGGCGGTAGTCCCCCTTCTTCTTGGGCAAAATACTCCCGCCGGAGGCCCGATTTTTCGCAGAAAAATCGCCTCAGCGCCTGGGCGTGTGCCACTTGGCCCGCGGCACCTCGCGCCGGCGCAGCCGCAGCGCCAGGCCGACCGCCACGCCCACGCCGATGGCCACGGTCAGGTCGGTCAGCACCGTCAGCACCAGCGTCAGCAGCAGCAGGATCCGGTCCGAGAGCCGGCCCGTGGTTAGGTAGCCGCGCCAGTTCTGCGGCTCGCTCATGTTCCAAGCGGTCAGCATCAGCAGCGCCGCCAGCGCCGGCATCGCCAGGTAGCCCGCCAGCGGCGCGGCCAGCATCATCGCCGCCAGGATGGTCAGCGCATGCACCAGCCCGGCCACCGGCGTGCGGCCGCCCGCGCGCACATTGGTGGCGGTGCGGGCGATGGCACCGGTCGCGGGCATCCCGCCGAAGATCGAAGAGCCGAGATTGGCCCAGCCCTGGGCCAGGATCTCGGCATTGGGGCGGTGGCTGCCGTCGATCATGCGGTCGGCGACCAGCGCCGACAGCAGCGATTCGACCCCGGCCAGGAAGGCGATGATCAGTGCCGAGGGCAGCAGTTCGACCAGCCGGGCGGGCGAGAGATCGGGCAGGGCGGGCATGGGCAGGTGGTCGGGCAGCGCGCCGAAGCGGCCGGCGATGGTGTCCACCGGCAGCGCCAGCCATGCCGCCGCCGCCGAGCCGGCCGCGACGGCCACGATCAGCCCCGGGAAGCGCGGCGCGGCCCGGCGCAGGGCGACGATCAGCGCCAATGTGCCCAGCCCGATCCCGAGCGAGGCGGGCGAGAGGCTGTCGCGCGCCGCCCACAGCGCGGCCAGCTTGGGCAGGAAATCGGCCGGAACTTCGGCCATCTGCAACCCGAGGAAATCCTTGAGCTGGCTGGCGCCGATGATCACCGCGATGCCGATGGTGAAGCCGTTCACCACAGCCTCGGGCACATGCTCGATCAGCGCGCCCACCTTGAAATAGCCCGCCACGATTAGGATCAGCCCGGCCATGAAGGTGGCCAGCACCAGCCCGTCATAGCCGTGCTCGGCGATGACGCCCGCCACGACCACGATGAAGGCGCCGGTGGGCCCGCCGATCTGCACCCGGCTGCCTCCGAGCGCCGAGATCAGGAACCCGGCGACGATCGCCGTGACCAGCCCCTTTTCGGGCCCGGCGCCCGAGGCGATGGCGATGGCGAGGCTGAGCGGCAGGGCCACCATGGCGACGGTGACGCCGGCGACGAAATCGGCGGAGAACCCCGCCAGCGTATAGCCGCGCAGGGTGGTCAGGATCTTGGGTTTCATCTCAGGACAAGGTCGTCAGAGTAAAAATGAGTATGGGCGCATTCTTTGCATCCCGGCGCGGGAATTTCCATGGGGTCTGGGCCGTTCCCGCGATATTTTTGCAGATGAATCACTTGACGCCCGGCTGGAAATGCCCTTAAACCGCGCGAACGGAATTCGCGGCGCTGCCTTTGCGGCGCCCGCTCTCATTTAAGAGACAAGGAAACAAGCCATGTCGCGCGTGTGCGAACTGACCGGAAAAGGCCCCATGGTTGGCAACAATGTCAGCCATGCCAACAACAAGACCAAGCGCCGCTTCCTGCCGAACCTCAACGACGTGACGCTGATCTCCGACGTGCTGGGCCGCTCGTTCAAGCTGCGCGTGTCGTCGGCGGCGCTGCGCACGGTTGACCATCGCGGCGGCCTCGACGCCTTCCTCGCCAAGGCGAAGGATGCCGAGCTGTCCGAGAAGGCGCTGAAGATCAAGAAAGACATCGAGAAAGCCCAGGCCGCCGCGGCCTGATCGCTCAAACGATGGCATGAAAACGGCCCCGCCCAGCCCGGCGGGGCCGCTTCTTTTTGCCTCTTTTCGTCCCGGCGCGCCCTGCCTATAGTCGCGCCGATGACCCGGATACGCCCGACCCTCGCCATTGCCCTTGCGCTGATGCTGGCCGTGACCTCGCTCACGCTGGCCGTCGCCCGCGGGCAGGCGCCCGCGGTGGGCGTGATCGAGCTGTGCTCGGGCGCGGGTCTGGCGGCGGTGCCGGTGGATGCCCAGGGCAATCCCACCGGCCCGGCCCATGTCTGCCCCGACGGGGTGGCGGCCTTCATCAATGTCGATTTCGCCGTCCCGGTGATGCCGCTGAAGCCGCTGGCCAATGGCGAGCGGCTGGCGATGGCGCGCGCCGCCCCCGTGGCGGAGGCCGCGGCGGTGGCCGAGCAGGCGCGGGGCCCGCCGGCCTGAGGCCCGCGTTTCCCATCCCACCGACACAGCAAAATCACCGATCCAAGGAGGACGACATGTCCCTCATCAAAACCGCTTTCGCGGCCATCGCCGCCGTTTCCTTCGCCCTGCCCGCCTTTGCCGGGGACATCATGATCGAGGACGCTTATGCCCGCGCCTCGACCGGGATGTCGAAATCCGGCGCGGCCTTCATGATCATCAAGAACATGGGCGACAGCGACGACCGGCTGGTCTCCGCCGCTTCGGACGTCGCCATGCGCGTCGAGCTGCACACCCATATCTCGGACGCCAACGGCGTGATGAAGATGGTCGAGGTCGAGGAAGGCTTCGCCATTCCGGCAGGCGGCGAGCATGCGCTGCAGCGTGGCGGCGACCACGTGATGTTCATGGGCCTGAACCGGCCGCTCGAGCAGGGCGATACTGTGACCGTGACCCTGACCTTCGAAAAGGCCGGCGAGATGACCGTCGACATCCCCGTCGATCTGGAGCGTCAGCCGATGCATGGCGGCATGCAGATGAACGGCCAGACCATGAACATGGGCAACTGAGCCCGGCGCGGGGCCGGTCGCCGCGCGCCGGCCCCGCCCTCCGCCCCGCGGCCGCGCAGGGGCCGGCAGCCGCCCCCGATTGGTTTTTCGAGCCGTCCCGTCCCTATCCGTGCTATTCTTCGGCCCGGGAAAGCGCAGGCCGGATCGGCCTTGCATGGTGCAGGCCAACGGCCCGGGCGTTGCTCCCAGGGGGGGGCCAACATGCCAAGATTCATAGTCACCGGCTGCTATACACCGTCCGCGATGAAGGGAATGGTGAAGAAGCCGAGCAACCGCGAAGCTGCCGCAAGAGCGATTGTCGAGGCCGGGGGAGGCACCCTCGAGAGCTATCACGTCACCACGGGGCCGACCGATTTCACCATGACCATCTTGGCCGACGATGTGATGTCGCTCCTCGCCGGGCTCATGGTGGCAGGCGGCGCCGGGGCGATCTCGAACATCCAGACCGTGCGCGCCTTCACCTCCGACGAGTTCACGAAGATGCAGGAGAAGGCCGCGAGCCTCGCGTCCAGCTACAGCGCGCCGGGCTGATCCCGGCGGCAGCTTGCACAGATGGAACAGGTCGGCGCCGCATGCGCCGGGCGATACAGCCGGAAACGCCATTCCGGGGCAGGTGGTGCCGGTCGCTGCGGCCCGCTCAGCGATCAGGCCGGGTGGGGGGCGATCCGGCGGGGATGGCCCTTCATCCGGCGCTCAGCATCTCCTCCACCCATTCCGGCACGATAACCGAGGCCGGCCCGTGCCGGGCTGCGTCGAAATCGGTCACCGTGTCCGAGGGCTCCAGGTTCAGTTCCAGTGTCCCGGCGCCGGCACGGGCGGCGTCCTGCACGAAGGCCGCCGCCGGGTAGACATTGCCCGAGGTGCCGATGGCGACGAAAAGATCGGCGGCGCGAAGCGCGTCCCAGATCTCCTCCATGCGATAGGGCATCTCGCCGAACCAGACGATGTCGGGCCGCGTGGCGGCGGCCGTGCAGGCGGGGCAGCGGTCTCGCGCCTGCATCTCGGGCGGCGCGGGCCAGCGGTGGCCGCAGGCGGCGCACAGCGCCCCCGAGAGCGCGCCATGCATGTGCCAGACCGCCCGCGACCCGGCCCGTTCATGCAGGTCGTCGACGTTCTGGGTCACGATGCGCACCTCGCCCGGATAGTCATTTTCCAACCTCGCCAGCGCGTGATGTGCGGGGTTGGGGGCGGACTCCAGACAGTTACGGCGGCGGGCATTGTAGAATTCATGCACAAGGGCGGGATTGCGGGCGAAGCCCTCGGGCGTGGCCACCTCGTTCAGGTCATAGCGGGTCCAGAGCCCGCCCGCGTCGCGGAAGGTGCCCAGCCCGCTCTCGGCGGAAATGCCCGCCCCGGTCAGAATCACGATCTTGGTCATCGCCGCCTCCTTGCGGTATCAGGGTGGCAAAAGGAGGCCGCCATGACCACCCGCATCCTGTTCGTCTGCCTTGGCAACATCTGCCGCTCGCCCACCGCGCACGGCGTGTTCGAGCATCTCGCGCGCGAGGCGGAGGTGCCGGTCCACGTCGAAAGCGCGGGGACCGGTGGCTGGCACGTGGGCGACCCGCCCGATGCCCGGGCGGCGGCCGAGGCGGCGCGGCGGGGCTATGACCTCAGCCACCTGCGCGCCCAGCAGGTGACGGGCAGGGATTTTCACCGCTTCGACCTGATCGTGGCCATGGACCAGTCCAACGTCGCCGCGCTGGAGCGGATGCGCCCGATGGACAGCGAAACGCCAGTGGAGCTGTTCCTCTCCTATGCCGAAACTGACCGGTTGGAGGTGCCCGACCCGTATTACGAGGGCGGTTTCGACCTGGTACTGGACCTGATCGAAGATGCCAGCCGCGGCTTGCTGGCTCGGCTGCGCTAGCCCAGCCAGCGGAAGGCGCGGGTAAGTTCCGCCACCGCGTTTTCGCGGTAGATGCGCCCATGCGCCATCACCACCTGTTCCGGCGCCCAGCCGATCACCTCGTCCATCACGGCGCGGGCGGCGGCCTTGTCGCGCCAGCTCAGCCGCATGTCGACGGGGGTCTTGCCGTCGGGGTCGAGATTGCCCGCCAGGCAGGCGGCCAGCCGCATCGGCCAGCGCAGGCGCGATGCCTCGAAATTCTCGATCAGGTCGGTGAGGATCAGGGTGCGCGAGGGGCGGTGGAAGAACACCACCTCGTTCAGGAAGGGATGGCCGGGCACCAGCCGCTGGTCGATCGCGCCCGCCCAGTCGGGCGGGGGCGCATCGCCCAGCAGTTCATGCGGCGGGAAGGCGAGGCCGTGCCTGGCGGCGCGTTCGGCCACGCCGGGCGCCGCGTGGACCTGCGCCTCGGGGAAGCGCTCGGCCCAGGCGGGCAGGTGGGCGTAGTGGATGTTGTTCGGCGCCACCAGCCAGCGCACCCGCCCGAGGTCCGCCAGTTGTTCGAACAGCCCGGCGTCGGGCGCGATGGGGGAATGCAGCCACAGCCCGCCCTCCAGCCGGACCACCACCATCCGCGTGGGAAAGGGCATGCCGTAGAAACGGATGGCCGGGCCGTCGACCAGCCAGATCTCCGGCCCCAGCGATTTCAGCCGGTTCAGCGGAGGGTAGAGCCCCGCCGCCATCTCACTTGCAGAAGGCCTGCGCCGTCGCGCCGAAATTCTGGTAGCGTTCCCAGAACGCCTCGTGCCCGCGATTGTCGGACTGGCGCACCACCTGCGCCTTGTGCGGATCGCGGAAGAAGCTGGCGGCCAGCCGCTGGTCGCCCTTGGTCAGCGTGAGGTTGGCCGCCTCCTGGATGCAGCCGCAGAGGTTGCGGTTGGCGGCATCGCGGTTGGAGCTCAGGCAGGCGCGCTCGATCACGCCGGCCTGAACACTGCTGGCGGCCATCAAGGCGGCCACGGCACCGAATGTCAGGTATTTCATGTCTCTGCCTCGCCCCGGTGGAGCCGGGCGGCGGTTTCGCCCGCCGTCCCGATTGGTTGGTAAGCGATCAGAGTATGCCCAATCCGGCCGCGCCTTTCAATCGGGCGCAGCGCCGCAGCCGCGCAGCCGCTCAGGCGGCGCTCTGCGACATCTGGGCCTCGACCGTGGCGTCGGCCACGGTGTCGGGGCCCACGCCTTCGGCGGCGGCGCGGGTCAGGATGCGGTCGAGCGTGGCGTCCAGCGCCTCCAGCTTCTCGGCTACCCAGGCCTCGCGGTCGCGGATGCGCAGCACCTCGGTCGCGACATTGATGATGCCACCGGCATTGGCGACGTAATCGGGCGCGTAGAGGATGCCGCGCGCGTGCAGCCGCTTGCCGTCCTCGGGCGTGGCGAGTTGGTTATTCGCCCCGCCGGCCACGGCGGCGACACGCAGCGCCGGGACGGTCTCGGCATTCAGCACGGCGCCGATGGCGCAGGGGGCGAGGATATCGGCCTCGACGGCGAGGATGCCCTCGGGCGTGGCCTGCGCGGCGCCGAAATCGCGCTGCGCACGGGCCACGCGGGTGGGATCGATATCGGCCACGGTCAGCCGTGCCCCGGCGTCATGCAGCAGCGCGGCCAGATGCGCGCCGACATGGCCCAACCCCTGCACGGCAACATGCCGCCCGGCAAGGTCGGCGCTGCCGAATCTGTGCCGCGCGGTGGTGCGGATGGCGTTGAAGATGCCGCGCGCGGTGACGGGCGAGGGGTCCCCGCTGGCGAAGGGGCCGTCGGGCAGGCCCGCCACGAATTCGGTCTCGCCGGCGATCACCGCCATGTCGGCGGGGCTCATGCCCATGTCCTCGGCCGTCCAGTAGCGGCCCTCCAGCGTGGCCAGAGCCCGGCCGAAGGCCCTGAGCAGCTCCGGCGTCTTGTCCCTGGCCGGGTCGCCCAGGATTACCGCCTTGCCCCCGCCCAGCGGCAGTCCGGCGGCGGCGTTCTTGTAGGTCATCCCGCGCGACAGGCGCAGCACGTCGGTCAGCGCCTCTTCCTCGCGGTCATAGGGCCGCATTCGCAGCCCGCCCACGGCGGGGCCGGCCCATGTGGAATGAATGGCGATGAACCCGACCAGCCCGCTGGCGGTGTCCTCTAGGCGCAGCACCCGTTCGTGGCCGGGCGTGTCGATATCGCGAAGCTCCATGGTCTTCTCCTCTCCCTGATGGCGGCAGAATGCCGCAGGCCGGGCGGTGAATTTCGCCAAATTTGCTCCTATGAGCCACATCGTTTAGAGTTATTTGCCAAAATAAAAGTCGAAATTAGGAAAAACGCGCGTGGACGACATCGACCGTAGAATCATCGCAGCGCTTCAGCGGGACGGCCGGATGACGCTGGCCGAGCTCAGTGCGCAGGTCGGGCTGTCGCCCACACCCTGCGCCCGCCGCGTGGCCCGGCTGGAGGAAGACGGCGTTATCACCGGCTACGGCGCGCGGGTCGACCAGGCCCGGCTCGGCCTGCCGGTGTCGATCTTCGTCGCGGTCGAGCTGGAGCGCCAGTCGCGCGAGGCGGTGGAGGCCTTCGAGCGCGCCATCGCCTCCTGCGAGGAGGTGATGGAGTGCTACCTGATGACCGGCTCGCGCGATATCCTGCTGCGGGTGGTGGCCGCCGACCTGACCGCCTTTGACCGCTTCCTCGAGGAGAGGCTGATGCGGGTGCCGGGCATCCGCAACATGCGCTCCAGCTTCACCCTGCGCACCATGGTGCGCCGGCAGGTCCTGCCGGGGCTCGATCCCGCGGGCGCGCAGGCCGCGCAGGCGCGCGAGGGCCATTGACCAAGCGTCTTTTCCCCCTCATATGCGTGTCTCATGACCGATCTCGCACATATCCGTAATTTCTCCATCGTGGCCCATATCGACCACGGCAAATCCACGCTGGCCGACCGGCTGATCCAGTTGACCGGCACGGTGGCCGAACGCGACATGAAGGAACAGCTTCTGGACGCGATGGATATCGAGCGCGAGCGCGGCATCACCATCAAGGCCAACACCGTGCGCATCGAGTATCCGGCCAAGGATGGCGAGACCTATGTGCTGAACCTGATCGACACGCCCGGCCATGTCGACTTCGCCTACGAGGTCAGCCGGTCGATGCAGGCGGTCGAGGGCTCGCTGCTGGTGGTCGACGCCACGCAGGGGGTCGAGGCGCAGACGCTGGCCAATGTCTACACCGCCATCGAGGCCGACCACGAGATCGTGCCGGTCCTGAACAAGATCGACCTGCCGGCGGCCGACTGCGACCGGGTGGCCGAGCAGATCGAGGACGTGATCGGTATCGACGCCACCGACGCCGTCCAGATCTCGGCCAAGACGGGCCTGGGCATCCCCGACGTGCTGGAGGCCATCGTGCAACGCCTGCCCGCGCCCGAGGGCGACCGGGACGCGCCGCTCAAGGCCATGCTGGTGGACAGCTATTACGACCCCTACCTGGGCGTGGTCGTCATCATCCGCGTCATCGACGGGGTGATCAAGAAGGGCGACCGCATCAAGATGATGAAGACCGGCGGCACCTATTCCATCGATCGCCTCGGCGTGTTCCGCCCGCAGATGCAGGACATCAAGGAACTGGGCCCGGGCGAGATCGGCTTTCTCACCGCCTCGATCAAGCAGGTGCGCGACACCCGGGTGGGCGACACCATCACCCATGACAAGAAACCCTGCGCCGCGGCGCTGCCGGGCTTCAAGCCCGCGCAGCCGGTGGTGTTCTGCGGCCTCTTCCCCGTCGACAGCGCCGAGTTCGAGGACCTGCGCGACAGCATCGAGAAACTGGCGCTGAACGACGCCTCGTTCTCCTATGAAATGGAGACCTCCGCCGCGCTCGGCTTCGGCTTCCGCTGCGGCTTCCTCGGGCTGCTGCACCTCGAGGTGATCCGCGACCGGATCGAGCGCGAATACGGGATCGACCTGATCACCACCGCGCCCTCGGTCATCTACCACGTGCATATGCGCGACGGCGAGGTGCGCGAGCTGCACAACCCCGCCGACATGCCCGACCTCACCCATGTCGACCATATCGAGGAGCCGCGCATCAAGGCGACCATCCTGGTGCCCGACGAATTCCTGGGCGACGTGCTGAAGCTGTGCCAGGACCGGCGCGGCATCCAGATGGACCTGACCTATGCCGGCGCGCGGGCGATGGTTGTCTACGACCTGCCGCTGAACGAGGTGGTGTTCGATTTCTACGACCGGCTGAAATCGGTGACCAAGGGCTATGCCAGCTTCGACTACCAGATGATCGGCTACCGCCAGGACAACCTGGTCAAGATGCAGATCCTGGTGAACGAAGAGCCGGTGGATGCGCTGTCGGTCATGGTCCACCGCGACCGGGCCGAGCAGCGCGGCCGGGCCATGTGCGAAAAGCTGAAAGAGCTGATCCCGCGCCACATGTTCAAGATCCCGATTCAGGCGGCCGTCGGCGGCCGGGTGGTCGCGCGCGAGACGCTGGCGGCCATGCGCAAGGACGTGACGGCGAAATGCTATGGCGGCGACGTGACCCGGAAGAAGAAGCTGCTGGAGAAGCAGAAGGCGGGCAAGAAGAAGATGCGCCAGTTCGGGAAGGTGGAGATCCCGCAGTCGGCCTTCATCAATGCGTTGAAGATGGATGATTAGGGTTTGGCTGCTTTATCAGGCAGGCGAAGAAAATCGAATTAATTCAACCGCGATCCATGCTCGTGGATAGATACTGACCTCTGTGAGGATTCCGATTTCTACGAGTTTTGACAGCAGCGTCCTGGCAGCCGCGTCTGTTAGGCCGGTACGTTCCACGATGTCGCGTGGCCGCAGGACCGGAGACTCGAACAGCATGTCAACGACCGTGAGAAGGTTGCTGGACGTAGAGACGGAGCTTGCGCGAGACTTGTAGTCTTCTTGCAGTCCGATTATTCGATCAATGGTTTCAACCGTGTTTGTTGCGGTTCTCCCCACGACTTCGAAAAAGAAGTTGATCCACTCAGCCCATTCATTGAACGCTGAGACCCTGTAAAGTCTCTCAATGTATTCGTCCTTAACTCCCTCCAGCGACGGACTTACAAACAATGCTGGGATGTCAAGCAGCCCCTTAGACATAGCCATCAGAGAGATTAGCATCCTGCCAACGCGCCCGTTTCCATCGGCAAAGGGATGGATGGTCTCAAATTGGTAGTGTGCCAATGCAATATCCAGCAATGCTAGCTTTGGATCGCGTTCAGCATTAATAAATGACTCTAACGCGGAGATGCAGTCAGGCGTGTGGCTAGGAGGAGCGGGGATGAAGCGAGCGGTTTCGAGCGTAACGCCCCCAATCATGTTTTGATCACGTTTGAACTGGCCTGGGAGTTTGTCCTCTCCCCTTTCCCGGCCAACGCCGCTCAGGAGTGTCTTGTGAGCAGCTTTGAAGGTGCGGTGAGTTATCGGCAGGTCACTTAGTGAATTTGTTGCCTCCTGCAAGGCACGTATGTAGTTGCTCACCTCTTTTGTTTGGCTGTCCGTGGTTGTTTGGACCCCTGCCTCCGCCAATGCCAGTTTGTCAGCCGTCGTATGCGTGCCTTCCATTGCGGACGAAGTTTGTGCCTCCAATCGTTGCAGCGGCCGGATGAAGATATATGGGTTTGTCAGCCGGCGGCATGCTCCTTTGAGCTCACCAAGTCTCGCGGATGCCTCAGCAAAGGCCAAGGCTATGTCTGCGAAGTCTATTTCTGGGGGGAGCGGATTGGGTACAAATGCCTTGGCGTTGTAAACTGTTGGCACCAAGATTCCGGGTGACTGATCGCTGAAGTCCTCGTAGCGCACTTCCAAGTTCCCTATAGACTCACTGGACCAGTTTATAGCTACTGGGTGTCAAACTATAAAGTGTAAGGTTGACTTCCAACAAAGCTATAAGGTGACTTGTGACTCTAAAGTTTGTTCGTGATTTTTTGGAAGTTGCATCTGGTGGCTTTAGTGCCGAGCCACAAGTGACCATGCATCGGATGACAACCTGGCGCGTCCGCTCCACGATAAAGACGCTGTTTGTACTGAAGCCGAGAAAGTTCCTGTCAACTTGGGCCGAGAGCGTAGTCCCGGGCAGCGCCCGACCCGCCCCCACGGGGCGGGCCCTTCTCGCCCACCCCTCGGGTCGGGCGCTGCCCTCTGTTTGGAACTGATCGGCTGTGGGTGTGGCTTCGCCGGGCGCGTCCACCGCAGGGGCACCACAAAATATGCTATCCTGTCCCCGCCGGATCCCCCGGCACAGGGAGGGACAGATCATGACACCGGAACTCCGCAGCTCGGTCGTGCAGGCGCGCGTGGCGCATTACTGCGACATCATGCGCACCGCGACCTTCGCCAACGCGGCACTCATCGCCATCATAGAACTGGGCCCCGGCGGCTATTCGGCGCCGCTGACCGTGCTGGCGGTGGCGAATGCCGCCTATGGCATCCTGGCGGGCGGCGCCGCGCTGGACGACATCAACAACCTGCGCCAGGACATGGGCGAATCCGTCGCCCAGACCGCCTATGGCCGGGGCATCAAGGCCCGCAACATGCCCGCGCTCAAGATGACATCGGCGGTGCTGCTGGGGCTGGTCGGCCTGGCCGAGCTATACGCGATCTTCACCTGAGCCGCGCCGGGGCGCGGGATCAGAGCGACGATTTCACCTTGCGGGCCGAGTTGGACACGGCCTTGCCGGCGGACGACAGGTCCTGGCCGGCGCCCTCGACGGTGGCGCAGGCGGTCAGCGTCAGAAGGGTCAGGATCGAAATCATCAGGCGCAGGGGCATTCGCGGTCTCCATTCACGTGCCGGGCATATTTAAGGCCCGGCGCGCGGGGCGGCAAGGGGACCGGTGGGCGGGTTCCCGCGCATGCCACATGGGCCGCGTGAGGGGCCTCAGGCCTCGGCGCCGCGGGCGGCCTCGGGGTGATCGGCCATGAACTGTTTGAGCACCGCCATCAGTTCGCGCGCGTGGGGCAGGTTGTCGGCATGCAGGGCCGCGCGGATATCCTCGCAGATCATCTGCTGCACGTGCTGGGGGCCGTGATGCAGGTGCATCAGGTAGTCGGCCAGCGCCGCGGCGTTCAGCTCGGGCAGGCCCTCGTGCTCCGCGATGGCGGCGATCTCTTGGCGGGTCAGGCTGGTCATGTCTTCGATATCGTCGAGGGTGATCATGGCAGGCTCCGGTCAGGGTCGGTTCGCGCAGTCTAGCACGGCTGCGCCCGCGCCCGGTTGATACGGATCAAGCGGCGCCGCGACCATTCGGCATATTCTTAATCTGGAATATAGCTTTAGATTGCCGTCCGGATCCCTGGATTTTCAGAAAGGAAACCCGATGTTCAAGATCGCAAAGACCGCCGCCGCCGCCCTGATGCTGGCCGCGTCCCCGGCGCTGGCCGCGGACAAGCTGGTCACCGTCGTGATCGCGGAGAACCCCCAGACGCAACTGATGAGCATGGTGCTGACCATGCAGGCCGTGGGCAAGGGCGCCGAGGCGCATGTCCTGCTTTGCGGTCCCGGCGGCGACATCGCGCTGAAGGACGCCCCCGAGAGCGCCACCGCCGGCCAGCCGCCCAAGGACATGAGCCCGCAGGGCCTGCTGAAGGCGATCATCGCGAAGGGCGGCAAGGCCGAGGTCTGCGCCATCTACCTGCCGGGCAAGGGCGCCGGCCCCGAGGCACTGATCGAGGGCGTGGGCGTGGCCCAGCCCCCCGCCATGGCCGAGACCATGATGGCCGAGGACACGGTGGTCTGGTCGTTTTGATCCGTGCGCCCGCCGGGCCGGTCCCGGCGGGCGGTTTTGCGGCAGATCAAAGAAATATTGAGAATGTGCCTTTTTAGTGATGCCCGAGTTCAACCGAAAGGATGCTGACATGCTACGTCTTGCCATGCTGCTCTATTCGCTGATCGGAACCACGCTTGCAGGGTCGGCCATCGTGGCCGTGCTGGTGGCCGGGTTCGGCACGCTGATGCCGATCCTCTCTGCCGCGGCCGCGGGCTTCGCGCTGGCCGCGCCGGTGTCCTGGGGCGTAGCCCGGGCGCTCTACGCCAACGGCTGAGCCGGCCTCAGGCGGCCACCGACAGGTAGGCGCGGACCGCGGCCTCGAACTCGCGGGGCTTGTCGGCATGCAGCCAGTGCCCCGCGCCGGGAATCCGTGCAAAGCGCGCCTTCGGGAAGAGGGCTCGGATCGCCGGGCGGTGTTCGGGCCGCACGTAATGCGATTCCGCCCCCGACAGGAACAGCGTGGGGCCGTCGAAGCGGCCCTGCACCCCGGGCCAGCCCAGGATGTCCGGCATCGCCGCCTCAAGCGCGTCGAGGTTCAGGCGCCAGCGCTTGCCCTTCACGTCCAGCGATTGCAGCAGGAAGGCGCGCAGGGCGGGCTCGTCGACGTAGTGGGAAAGCTGCGCGTCGGCGTCACTGCGCTTTTCCACGGATGACAGGTCCGCCGCGCGCATGGCATGGATATACTCGATCTGGCTGTGGCCATAGGCTACCGGCGCGATATCGGCCACGATCATGCGGTTGACCAGTTCGGGCCGGCTCAGCGCCAGCATCATCGACGCCTTGCCGCCCATGGAATGGCCCAGCACGTCGGCGCGGCCGCCATGCGCCTCGATCACCTCGGCCAGATCGCCGGCCATGTCGGCATAGCTGTGGCTGTCGAACCAAGGGCTGCTGCCGTGGTTGCGCATGTCCACCGCCATCACCTGCCGTGCGTCCGACAGGCGCTTGGCCAGTACCCCCCAGTTGCGCCCCGAGCCATAGAGGCCATGGGCGATCAGGAGCGGCGGTTCATCGGTGGGCTGGCCGTGCAGGATCGTGTTCAGCATGGGGCCGTCTTAGCGGGTCGCGGCAGGCAGGGCCAGAGATGTTGAAGCGCCGCGGCCGGTCGGGGTAGGTTCGCCGCGGAGCAAGGAGGGACCGTGGTGCAGGCTTCGGTGGAACGGCTGGCGGGCTCGCTGGCAGCGCAGATCGAAAGGCGGATGGGCGTGGGCGGCCGCGGGCTGCCGGCGAAGCTGAAGCGCGCCGGGCGGCGGCTGCCGCGCCATGTGCGCCGCGAGGCGGAGATGGTCGCCGAGGCCCTGACGCTGGCGCAGAGCCCCAAGCTTTCGCGGCAGGTCGACGTGGCCCGGCTGGAACTGGCCGAACGGCGCGTCGCGGCCTTTCTGAAAAGCTACGATCGGGCGGACCGTCGCAAGGGGGCGCTGCTGGGGCTGCTGGGCAGCCTGTCCTTCAACCTGCTGGCGGTGATGGCACTGGTCGTCGCCGTGCTGGTCTGGCGCGGGCTGGTCTGACCCAAGAAAAAGGGGGCCGCGCGGCCCCC
>JBNGCX010000051.1:0-29165 GCA_049974865.1 Paracoccaceae bacterium | reverse complement strand
GTCGCCGCCATGCCGCCCAGCGAGGCGTTGGCGCCCGGATCGACCGGGAAGAACAGGCCGGTCGCGCGCAGCTCGGTGTTCAGCGCTTCGCGGGTGACGCCGGGCTGGACGACCGCGTCCATGTCCTCGGGGTTGACCCGCAGCACCTTGTTCATGCGCGAGAAATCCACCGTGACGCCGCCCTTCGTGGCCAGCGCGTGCCCCTCCAGCGAGGTGCCCGCGCCCCAGCCGGTGACCGGCACGCCGTGCTGGGCGCAGGTCTTGACGATCCGGGCCACCTCCTCGGTGGTCTCGGGATAGGCCACCGCCTCGGGCGGGGCGGGGGGGAAATGGGTCTCGCTCTGGCCATGGGTGGCCAGATCGGACTTGGAGCGGCTGAGCCGATCGCCTAGAAACTGAGAGAGGGCGGACAGGGCCTCTTGGGTGGACATCTTATCCTCCTGAGCGGTGGGAACGCCGGGCACCCTAGGCCAGTCGGGCGGCAGGGGAAAGCCCCGGCGACAAGCGCCCGCAGGGAAAGCGGAGCCCGCGTGGGAAGACCGATGCAGCGGCTGCTGATCGAACGGATCGACTCGCTATACGTGGCGTCGCGCAACGCCTGGGGCGTGCTGCGCGAAAAGGGGCCGTCGCAGTTCCAGTTCTGGCTGATCGCGCTGCTGATCGGGATCGGCGCGGGCACCGCCGCACTGTTCTTCCGCAAGGGTATCAACGCGCTGCAAAGCACGCTTTACGCGGTCGAGGACCCGCGCCAGCTGCACAGCTTCGCCGAGACCCTGCCCTGGTACTGGATCCTGGTGATTCCCATCCTGGGCGGGCTGGTGGTGGGGGTGATCCTGAACCGCTTCACCCCCGACGGGCGGGTGCGCTCGGTCGCCGACGTGATCGAGGGGGCCGCCCTGCACCATGGCCGGGTCGAGGGCCGGGCGGGCATCGCCTCGGCGCTGGCCTCGCTGATCACGCTGTCCTCGGGCGGCTCCACCGGGCGCGAGGGGCCGGTGGTGCACATGGCGGCGGTGATCTCGAGCTGGGTGTCGGACCGCATCAAGGCCGACGGCATCACCGGGCGCGACCTGCTGGGCTGCGCGGTGGCCGCCGCGGTCTCGGCCTCGTTCAACGCGCCGATCGCGGGGGCGCTGTTCGCGCTGGAGGTGGTGCTGCGCCATTTCGCGGTGCATGCCTTCGCCCCGATCGTGATCGCCTCCGTGGCCGGAACGGTGATCAACCGGCTGGAATTCGGCAACGTGACCGAGTTCCACTTGCCCGCCGAGGGCAGCCTCGTCTTCTATGTCGAACTGCCGGCCTTCCTGCTGCTGGGGCTGCTGTCGGGGCTGGTGGCAGTGGTGCTGATGCGCTCGATCTTCTGGGCCGACGAGATCGGCACCGCGGTGCAGAAGCGGCTGGCCATCCCCGGCTGGCTGCGCCCCGGCGTGGCGGGCGCGCTGCTGGGCGGGATCGCGATCTGGTATCCGCATATCATCGGGGTCGGCTACGAGACCACATCGGCTGCGCTGACCGGGCAACTCGTGTTCCGCGAACTGGTGATTTTCGCGGTGATCAAGACCGCGGCGGTGGCGATCACCTTCGCCGGGCGGATGGGGGGCGGGGTGTTCTCACCCTCGCTGATGATCGGGGCGTTCACGGGGCTGGCCTTCGGCATCGTCGCGACCTCGATCTTCCCCAATGTCTCGGGGTCAGAGACTCTGTATGCGCTGGCGGGCATGGGCGCGGTGGCCGCGGCGGTGCTGGGCGCGCCGATCTCGACCACCCTGATCGTGTTCGAATTGACCGGCGACTGGCAGACCGGGCTGGCGGTGATGGTGGCGGTGTCGATGTCCACCGCGCTGTCGACGCGGATCGTCTATCGCTCCTTCTTCCTCACCCAGCTCGAGATGCGCGGCCAGCACGTGGCGGCTGGGCCGCAGGCCTACCTGCTGTCGCTCTATCCCGCCTCAGTCCTGATGCGCAGCGTCGAGGGGCCGCGGGCGGCCTCGGAAGAGGCCTGCCGCGACCTGATGGAGCAGGGCATCTCGATCGGCCCCGAGGCCACGCTGGAAGAGGCGATGCCGGTGTTCGAGCAATGGGGCCACAGCTTCATCCCCGTGGTCCGGCCCGCGGCGGGCGATGGGGAGGACGAGTTGCTGGGCGCGCTGTTCCAGGTGGATGCGCTCAAGGCCTATAACCGCGCCCTGTGCGAGATGGCGGCCGAAGAGCACTCGTGACCGTCAGATGCGTTCGACGGTGACCTTGTCGCCGGTGTAGAAGGCGATGTGGTCCTTGATCCTGGCGGCGACATCCACCGGGTCCTCGTAGGACCAGGCGGCGTCCTTCAGCGTCTGGCTCTTGGTCTCGATCGAGAAATAGCTGGCCTCGCCCTTGTGCGGGCAGGTCGATGCGCTGTCCGACCGGTCGAGGAAGGCCATCGCGATATCCTCGCGTGGGAAGTAGATCACTGGCGCCCTATCGCCTTCCACAAGTTCCAGCGCGTTCCTGCTTTCGCCCAGAACCGCCCCTCCTGCACGCACCACCCAGGTGCCCTCGGCCTTGTGGATCTTGATATGTTCGACCATGCGCTTCCCCAAATTCCATTCCTGTCATGTGTATGGGGACTGTTCATGACAGGTTCGTGAACGGCTGGCTAGGGGGCCGGGTGTCACAGGGCCGCGGTGGCCTTGGCCAGCCAGTCGCGCGCCTCGGCCGACAGGCGCGGGCCGATCTTTCCGGCCACCTCGGCGTGATAGGCGTTGAGCCAGTCGCGCTCCTCGGTGCTGAGCATGTCGGGCAGGATCAGGCGGCGGTCGATGGGCACGTGGGTGAGGGTGCGGAAATGCAGCATCTCGCGGTCGTCGCCACCCTTTAGCGGCGGGGCGGGCTGCACCACGATCAGGTTCTCGATGCGGATGCCGAAGGCGCCCTCGCGGTAATATCCCGGCTCGTTGGACAGGATCATGCCGGGCTGCAGCGCCACCTCGCTGATGCGCGACAGGCGTTGCGGCCCCTCGTGCACGCTGAGATAGGCGCCGACGCCGTGGCCGGTGCCGTGGTCGTAGTCCTGCCCCGCCTGCCACAGCGCATAGCGCGCCAGCGCATCCAGGTCGCGCCCCGCCAGCCCCTTGGGGAAGCGCGCGCGGGAGATCGCGATCATGCCCTTCAGCACGCGGGTGAAACAGCGCTTTTCCTCCTCGCCCACATCGCCCACGGCGATGGTGCGGGTGATGTCGGTGGTGCCGTCCAGGTATTGCCCGCCGCTGTCGATCAGCAGCAGCTCGCCCGGCCTGACCTCGCGGTTGGTCCCGGTGGTGACGCGGTAATGCACGATGGCGCCGTTGGGGCCCGCGCCCGCGATGGTGTCGAAGCTGATGTCGCGCAGTTGGCCCGTTTCGCGGCGCATGGTTTCCAGCTCGGCCGCCACGTCGATCTCGGTGAGGCGGGTGTGCCCGGCGGTGACGTCGAGCCAGGCGAGAAACTCGCAGACCGCCGCCCCGTCGCGCAGATGCGCCTCGGCGCTGCCGGCGATCTCGGCCGCCGTCTTGCAGGCCTTGGGCAGGATGCAGGGGTCCTCGCCCCAGTTCACCACCACGCCGCTGTCGGCGAGCTGCCCCGAAACCCAGAGCGGCGCGCTGGCCTTGTCCAGCCGCACCGGCCCGACCAGGCTGCGCAGGCCGGGGCCGAAGGCCTCGGGCGGGCGCAGGGTGACCTCGGGGCCGAGATGGGCGCGCAGATCGTCGCCGCATTTCGCCGGGTCGGCGAACAGCGTCAGCCGCGCGTCGTCATGCAGGATGGCAAAGGCATGCGGCACCGGGTTGCGCTGGATGTCGCTGCCGCGGACGTTCAGCAGCCAGGCGATGGAGTCGGGCAGGGTGAGGATGACGGCCTTCTGCCCCGCCGCGCGCAGCGCCCGGGCGATGCGGGCGCGTTTCAGGGCGTGGGCCTCGCCGGCCAGGTCCTCGGGATAGGCGGTGATCGCACCGCGCGGCGGCGGCGGCTGGTCGTGCCAGATCCGGTCGATCAGGTTGTCGGTCTCGGAGAGGGTGATCCCGGTGTCCTTTAGGGCGGTCAGCAGCTTCTCGATCTCGTCGAAGCTGTGCAGCCAGGGATCGAAGCCGACCGTGCCGCCCTTCGGCAGTTTCTCTTTCAGCCAGTCGGCGAGCTTGGTTTCGGGCCAGTTCACGGGGGTGAAGTCCCCGGCCACCTGGTGGCGCACCTGCACCCGGTAGCGCCCGTCGACGAAGACCCCCGCCACATTCGCCAGCACCGCGGCGAAACCGGCCGAGCCGGTGAAGCCCGTCAGCCAGGCCAGCCGCTCGTCATGCGGGGCGACGTATTCGCCCTGGTGCGCATCGGCGCGCGGCACGAGGAACCCGTCGAGCCCGGCCTCGGCCATTTCGGCCCTGAGCCGCGCCAGCCGCGGCGGGCCCTGGTCGGGGCGGGCGGTGGCCTCGAAGCTCTGGAACATCACACCGCCTTCTTGATTCCGAGGAAGCGGGCGCGGGCGCGCCGGTCTGGGTCGAACAGGCTGGCCAATTGCTCGGTCATGGCCCCGGCGAGCTGTTCGACATCGGTGATGGTCACCGCGTGCTCGTAATAACGGGTCACGTCATGGCCGATGCCGATGGCGATCAGTTCCACCGCGTCGCGGCGCTCGACCATGGCGATCACGTCGCGCAGGTGTTTCTCCAGGTAGTTCGCCGGGTTGACGCTGAGCGTGCTGTCGTCGACCGGCGCGCCGTCCGAGATCACCATCAGGATCTTGCGCGCCTCGGGACGGAACTGCATCCGGCGATAGGCCCATTCCAGCGCCTCGCCGTCGATGTTTTCCTTCAGCAGCCCCTCTTTCATCATCAGGCCGAGGTTGTTGCGGGTGCGCCGCATCGGCGCGTCGGCGTGCTTGTAGACGATGTGGCGCAGGTCGTTCAGCCGGCCCGGCGCCTGTTCGCGGCCCTCGGCCAGCCATTTCTCGCGGTTCTGGCCGCCCTTCCAGGCGCGGGTGGTGAAGCCCAGGATCTCGACCTTCACATCGCAGCGTTCCAGCGTGCGGGCCAGGACGTCGGCGCAGATCGCGGCGATAGAGATCGGCCGCCCGCGCATCGAGCCGGAATTGTCCAGCAGCAGCGTCACCACGGTGTCGCGGAACTCGGTGTCCTTCTCGATCTTGAAGCTCAGCGGCGTGGTGGGGTTGGCCACCACGCGCGCCAGGCGGCCGGCGTCGAGGATGCCTTCCTCGCGGTCGAATTCCCAGCTGCGGTTCTGCTGCGCCTGAAGCCGGCGCTGCAGCTTGTTCGCGAGACGCGAGACCGCGCCCTTCAGCGGCTCGAGCTGCTGGTCGAGATAGGCGCGCAGGCGCTCCAACTCGGCCGGCTCGGCCAGGTCCTCGGCGCGGATCTCCTCGTCGAACTCGGTGGTGAAGACCTTGTAATTCGGGTCGGCCGCGGAATGCGGCGGCGGCGCCGGGGGCTCGAGCGGGGCCTCGCCCTCGGGCAGCTCGGCCTCTTCCGACATCTCCATCTCGGCCATCTCGTCCATCGAGACCTGCGCCTCGGCTGCCTCCATGCTCTCGGCCTGCTCCTGGTCGGGCTGGCCCTCGGCCTCCTCGGTACTCTGGTCCTGGTCCTCGCCCGAGGTGTCGGGCTGCTCCTGGTCCTCCTCGGTCTCCTCTGAAAGCTCCTCGCTTTCCTCGTCCATGTCCGGCTCTTCGCCCAGCTGGTCGCCATAGCCCAGGTCCTTGATCACCTGGCGGGCGAAGCGCGCGAAGGCGGCCTGGTCGGCGATGGTCTCGTCGAGGTCTTCCAGCGTGCCGCCGGCCTGCTGCTCGATGAAGCCGCGCCACAGTTCCATCACGTTCTCGGCGCCCTCGGGCAGGGGGCGGCCGGTGGCGAGGTGGCGGATCAGGTAGCCCGCGGCGGCGGCCAGCGGCGCCTCCGAAGCCTCGGTGATCTGGGCATAGCCCTTGCGCTCGGCCTCGGCGCGGATCATGGCGTCGATATTGCCCGCGGTGCCGGGCATGGCGCGCGCGCCCACCGCCTCGCAGCGGGCGGTCTCCATCGCCTCGTAGAGGGCGCGGGCCATCTCGCCCTGGGGGGCGTAGCGGGCGTGGGTGGCGTCGTCGTGATATTTGCGCCGCAGCGCCAGCGCGTCGGCCGTGCCGCGCGCCAGCAGGACCTCTTCGCGGGTCATGCGGCGGCTGACCTGGGGCAGGCGCATCGCCTCGCCCGACAGGCCCGGCGGGTCGACCGAATAGGTGATGCCCAGATCCGGGTCGTCGGCGATGACCTTGGTCGCCTCGGCCAGCGCTTTCTTGAACGGATCTGCGGGGTTGTCGGATTTCTGGGTCATGGGTCTTCGGTCCATTGCGGGCGCTGTGCCCGCAATCTATGACCTATCGGAGGGCTTTACCATAGGTGCGGGGCGAAAAGCCCTAGCCGCCCAGCAGCACCGATTGGCAATCCCCGATCCTGGCCTGCAAGGCGGCCCGGGCGCGCCGGGCCCGGCCCTCGTCGAAGCTGTAGGAACTGTCGGCCAGCAGAACGGCGATCTCGGTCCAGCCATGGGCACGCCAGCGCTTGGCCTCGTCCCGCGGCACGCCGTGGGCGATGGCCTCGGGCAGGGTGGCCTCGAGCATGAGGTCGAAACTGTCGCGCCGGTCGAGCGTCGCGGTCCAGCCGGGCTGATCCATGGCCTGCTGATGCGCGGCCATCGCGGCCAGGCGGCCCGAGCAGGTGGCGAAGAGTTCAGCCCGTTTCCACGGTGTTCCGGGCAGGGCGAGCGTGGCAGAGGCCATAAGCGTCAGACAGGCCGCGCCACGCAGGGCGGTTTTGAAAAGCTCTGTCATGTAACGAGTTTATGACAGGGCCGAGTCGAGTCAACTATGTATATACAAAAGATGTAAAAGTTACATCATGCCAGCCGGATTGCCCGTGACCGGGGGGCGGACTGGGGGCTGTCTGCCCCCAGACCCCCGAGGATATTTCGGGCCAGAAGAAAGGGGCGTTCAGCCCAGGCTCATCGAGGCCGCGCTTTCCGGCAGTTCCTCGTCGAAGCAGCGCTGGTAGAACTCGGCCACGGTCTGGCGCTCCAGCTCGTCGCACTTGTTGAGGAACGACACCCGGAAGCCGTAGCCCACGTCGCGGAAGATCGAGGCGTTCTGGGCCCAGGCGATCACCGTCCGCGGGCTCATCACCGTCGACAACTCGCCGTTCATGAAGGCGGTCCGGGTCAGGTCGGCGACCGTCACCATCTGGCCGACGATCTTGCGGCCCTTCTCGGTGTTGTAGGTCGGGTTCTTGGCCAGCACGATGTTGGTCTCGGCATCGTGGCTGAGATAGTTCAGCGTCGCCACCAGCGACCAGCGGTCCATCTGGCCCTGGTTGATCTGCTGGGTGCCGTGGTAGAGGCCGGTGGTGTCGCCCAGGCCGATGGTGTTGGCCGTGGCGAAAATCCGGAAATACTTGTGCGGCGTGATCACCTCGTTCTGGTCGAGCAGCGTCAGCTTGCCGTCGGTTTCCAGCACCCGCTGGATCACGAACATCACGTCGGCCCGGCCCGCGTCGTATTCGTCGAACACGATGGCGGTGGGGTTGCGCAGCGCCCAGGGCAGGATGCCTTCCTGGAACTCGGTGACCTGCACGCCGTCCTTCAGCTTGATCGCGTCCTTGCCGATCAGGTCGATCCGGGAGATGTGGCTGTCGAGGTTGACCCGCACGCAGGGCCAGTTGAGGCGCGAGGCGACCTGTTCGATATGGGTCGATTTGCCGGTGCCGTGATAGCCCTGGATCATCACCCGGCGGTTGAAGGCAAAGCCCGCCAGGATGGCCAGCGTGGTGTCGGGGTCGAACTTGTAGGTCGGGTCGGGCTCGGGCACGCGGTCGGAGGGCGCCTCGAATCCCTTGACCACCATGTCCGAGTCGATGCCGAACACGTCGCGGACAGAGATTTCTTCGGTGGGTTTTGCGTTGATATCCATGGTGCCGTCTGCCGTCCTTCGCCTCATCCTTTGGCGCGCGGGTACGCGCCGCAGCTTCAAATTCAGTTGATCAAACATTTGGTGCAAATCGGACTTGGGTGCAAGGGCAAGGCCGCATTGCACGGGTCGCGAAGGTGCCGGGGCGGGGGCCGGCTACACACATCCGGTGCCCGGATCGTGAACGCGCGGGCCGGGCCGATCGGCTATCCTGCCGCCGCGGGGCCGTCCCGCAGACCGAGGAGGAGGAGATGAGACGCCGGACCTTCCTGACCCTCGGCGCCGCCGCGCTGGCGCTGCCGGTGGGGGCCGAGGAAACATTCGAGATCACGCGCACGGAGGCCGAATGGCGCGCCATGCTCAGCCCGCTGGAATACAAGGTGATGCGGCGCGAGGGCACCGAGCGCGCCTTCACCAGCCCGCTGAACGACGAGAAGCGGCCGGGTATCTTCCACTGCCGGGGCTGCGACCTGCCGCTTTACGAGGCGGCGGCCAAGTATGACAGCGGCACCGGCTGGCCCAGCTTCTGGCAGGCGCTGCCCGACGCGGTGCGCACCAAGCCGGACCGCAGGCTGTTCACCGTCCGCACCGAGGTGCATTGCCGGCGCTGCGGCAGCCATCTGGGGCATATCTTCGATGACGGGCCGCCGCCCACGGGCAAGCGGCACTGCATCAACGGGGTGAGCCTGGTGTTCAAACCGGCCTGACGGCGCACCCGCTCAGTTCTGGAAGCTGCGGCTGTCCTTGATCTGGTCCCAGGCCCAGACGACCTCTTGCAGGCGCTCTTCGTCGCCGCGGTCGCCGCCGTTCATGTCGGGATGCAGATCCTTGACCAGGCTTTTGTATTGCTTGCGGATTTCCGTCTTGGTCCAGTGATCCCGGGCCTCGAGGATCTCCAGCGCCTTGCGCTCGGTCGGGGGCAGGCGGCGGGTGCCGGTGATCGACTTGCCGGGGTTGCGCGTGGCGTTCTCACCCAGCACCTGGTGCGGGTCGTCCACGCCCAGCCGCGCCCAGGCGCGCTGTTCGTCGGATTTTTTGCCGAAGGGCTTGGTCTCGCGCTCCCAGACGCGGTCCTTGTCGATCTGGGCCTCCATCTCCTCCTCGCTGGCGCCGGAGAAGAAGTTCCACTTGTTGTTGTATTCGCGGACGTGGTCCTTGCAGAACCACAGGTAGTCGTCCAGCGTGTCGGGCGACTTCGGCGCGCGGTACTGGCCCAGTTCCTCGCAGCCGGGATGTTCGCATTTCCGGGTCGAGGTCTCGAACGCTCCGGACATGCCGCGCTTGGTGCGCGTGCGCTTTTTCTTGTCCGCTGACACCGAGATATCGAACCCGAACGGATCGCTCTTGTTCATGCTCTGCCCACCTTTTCGACTCGGACGACAGAGTTTAGTCGTAAAAATCCGGGATTGAAGGGGTATGTGACGAAAAATGGCAGTGGCAGACGAAATCCGCTCACGACTTGAGGAAAGTTTTCACCCGTCGCACCTGGAGGTGCGCGATGACAGCGAGATGCACCGGGGGCATGCGGGATACCGCGAAGGCGGCGAAAGCCATTTCACCGTGACCATCCGCGCCGAGGCCTTTGCCGGCATGTCGCGGCTGGCCCGCCACCGCGCCGTGCACGCGGCGCTGGGCCCCGAACTGGTGGGGCGCATCCACGCGCTGGCGCTGAAGATCGAGGGCTGAGCCCTATTCGGCCGCCACGCCGTCGCGGCGGTCGGGATCGTCCGCCGACGCGGCCGGGCCGACGCCCGGCGCGGCGCCCTCGCTGCCGCGCTCGAGGGCGGGGGCGCTGCCCTCTTCGGCCTCGGCCCGCAGCGAGGCGGCGGCCGTCGCGGCGATCTCTTCGGGCGTGCTCGGGGCCTCCTGCGCCGGTGCGGCGGGGATCTCGCGGCGGAAGATCAGCAGGTTCTGGAAGCTGGTGGTCTTGCCGGTCAGGCCTTGGCGTTCCTCGCAGGGCAAGCTGTCGGCGCGCAGGTATTCCCAGCCGTCGCGGCCCATCTCGTTCATCAGGGTCATCAGGGTGTGGGCGAAACGCTCGCGCGTGCCCTTGATGCCCCTGGTCTTGGCGCCCTTCACCGGCGCGGGCACGACCTTGTACTCATACTGCGGCATGACG
The DNA here is from genome assembly GCA_049974865.1 of Paracoccaceae bacterium. GTDB lineage: Bacteria > Pseudomonadota > Alphaproteobacteria > Rhodobacterales > Rhodobacteraceae > JAGSOU01. Next base: position 19,092 of record JBNGCX010000051.1, on the reverse strand, counting down.
GCTTCCCTTGGTTCAGCGTCCCGAGATTATCGCGATTCGCGCGGGCCCTGTCCAAGGGCGGCGGAAAAACGCCGCCCCTGTGGCCCGGCTGCATGCGGGCGGCTCAGCCGCCCAGCTTGGCCGAGACGATCTGGTTGACCGCCTTGGGGTTGGCCTTGCCGCCGGTGGCCTTCATCACCTGGCCGACGAACCAGCCCGCCAGTTTCGGGTTGTCCTTGGCCTTTTCGACCTGGGCGGGGTTGGCGGCGATGATCTCGTCCACCACCTTTTCGATGGCGGCGGTGTCGGTCACCTGCTTCATGCCGCGGGCCTCGACGATCTCGGCCGGGTCGCCGCCCTCGGTATAGACGATCTCGAACAGCTCTTTCGCGATCTTGCCCGAGATGTCGCCCTTGGCGATCAGGTCGACGATGCCGCCCAGCTGCGCCGGGCTGACCGGGCTCTGGGTGATGTCCCGGTCGTCCTTCTTCAGGCGGCCGAACAGCTCGTTGATCACCCAGTTGGCGGCGAGCTTGCCGTCGCGGCCCGCGGCGACCTCCTCGAAATAGGCGGCGTTCTCGGCCTCGGCGGTCAGCACGTCGGCGTCGTATTCGGTCAGGCCGAACTCGGTGACGAAGCGGGCCTTCTTCTCGTCGGGCAGCTCGGGCAGGGTGGCGGCGATGTCGTCGACCCAGCCCTGCTCGATCTCCAGCGGCAGCAGGTCGGGGCAGGGGAAGTAGCGGTAGTCATGCGCCTCTTCCTTGGAGCGCATGGAGCGCGTCTCGCCCTTGTTGGGGTCGTAGAGGCGGGTTTCCTGCACCACCTCGCCGCCGTCTTCGAGAATGGCGATCTGCCGGCGCGCCTCGTATTCGATGGCCTGCTGGATGAAGCGCATTGAGTTCATGTTCTTGATCTCGCAGCGCGTGCCCAGCACCGAATGGTCGCCGGTCTCGATGAATTTCTCGTAGTCGCCCGGGCGGCAGACCGACACGTTCACGTCGGCGCGCAGGTTGCCGCTTTGCATGTTGCCGTCGCAGGTGCCCAGGTAGCGCATGATCTGGCGCAGCTTGCCGACATAGGCCGCGGCCTCCTCGGGGCCGCGGATGTCGGGGCGGCTGACGATCTCCATCAGCGCCACGCCGGTGCGGTTGAGGTCGACGAAGGACATGTGCGGGTCCATGTCGTGGATCGACTTGCCCGCGTCCTGTTCCAGGTGGATGCGCTCGATCCGCACGCGGCGGGCGACGCCCGGCCCCATGTCCACGATCACCTCGCCCTCGCCCACGATCGGGTGGTAGAGCTGGCTGATCTGGTAGCCCTGCGGCAGGTCGGGGTAGAAATAGTTCTTCCGGTCGAAGGCCGACTTGAGGTTGATCTGGGCCTTCAGGCCCAGCCCGGTCTTGACCGCCAGCGCCACGCAGCCCTCGTTGATCACGGGCAGCATGCCGGGCATGGCGGCGTCGACGAAGGCGACGTTGGAGTTGGGCTCGGCGCCGAACTGGGTCGAGGCGCCGGAGAACAGCTTGGCCTTGGAGGCCACCTGGGCGTGCACCTCGAGCCCGATCACCAGTTCCCAGTCGTGCTTGGCGCCGGCAATGGTTTTCGGTTTCGGGGCGGTGTAGCTGAGATGGTCGAGCATTCGGCATATCCTGTCAAAGGTCTGGCGCGGTTCTAGGACAGGGGGCCACGCGGGGCAAGAGGGCCAAGCGGCGGGAACTGGCCGAGCCGCGAAGGCGGGGCTTGCGGCGAGCGGCCGGCCGGGCAAATCTGTGGGCGTTCAGGCGGGAGGCCCTCATGCTGGCGAGACTTCTGACAGGCGCGATGGCGGCGGCGCTGCTGCTGGCCCCGGCGGGCTGTTCCCGCCAGGAGGTCACGGCACGGCTGTCGGGGTCGTCTATGGCGCGGATGGCGCCGGGCGCGCTGCCCGCGATGCGCTGGGACCACCGCGCCGAGGCGGCGGACTGGACCCGCGCCACGCTGGGCGCGCTGGACAGCCACGGCGCGGCGCTGCCGGACAGCCTGCCTGCGGATGTGGCACGGTTCTGCCCTGGCTACGCGCGCGCCTCGCAGGCCGAGCGGCAGGCCTTCTGGGCGGGCCTGCTGTCCGCGCTGGCCAAGCATGAAAGCACCTGGAACCCGGGCGCCGTTGGCGGCGGTGGGCGGTGGTTCGGCCTGGTGCAGATCTCGCCGCGCACGGCGCAGGGCTACGGCTGCCGGGCGCAGAGCGGCGCGGCGCTGCAGGACGGTGGCGCCAACCTGAGCTGCGCGGTGCGGATCATGTCCCGCACCGTGGCCCGCGACGGCGTGATCGCGCAGGGCGGGCGCGGCGTGGCGGCCGACTGGGGGCCGATGAACGTGGCCGACAAGCGCGCCGATATCGCCGCCTGGACCAGCCGGCAGAGCTATTGCCAGTGACGGCATCGCGGGGGCGGAGGCCCCAGCGTTCCGCGCCCTGACGGGCGCGTTTTGAGTATTTTTGCCAAGAAGAAGATCAGCCGGTCTGCATCATCCGCGCCCAGCTCGGGCGGCGGGTGTTGTCGACCAGCGAGACGGTGGGGGCGTGTCGCCCGCCGAGTGCCAGCGTGGCGGCGCGCAGATGCTCGATCCCGTCCTCGGATTTCGCCGGCAGCGCCTTGGGCGAGATCGGCTGGCCCACGGTCAGCCGGTAGGGCTGGCGGTCCTTGTTCAGCGTCTCGTGGAACAGCGTGATGTCGCGCAGCGTGGGGTGGATCAGGTCGAACAGGTAGAACAGCACCGAGTTGCGGGCGCGGATGTTGACCGGGATCACCGGCAGGTCGAACTTGCGCGCGATCATCGCGGCCGAGGCCATCCAGGGCCGCTCGTGCAGGCTCAGCCCGCGGCGCTTGGCCAGTCGGCCCGAGGGGAAGATCACCCCCATCCGGCCTGCGTCGATGGCGCGGCGGGTATAGGCCATGGTTTCGCGGGTTTTCCCGTGCGAGCGTTTCTCGGGGCGCCATTCCACCGGGGCGATCATCTCTTCCATCTGCGGCAGCACGCGCAGGATGTCGCGGTTGGCGTAGAAGAAGAGGTCGGGCCGCCGCTCGCGCATCAGGCTCCACAGGATGATGCCGTCGGCGATGCCGGTGGGGTGGTTGGCGACGACCAGCGCGGGCCCGGAGGCCGGGATGTTGTCCAGCCCCGTGGCCTCGGCATCGCGGGCCAGGAGACGGGCCATCTCGTCCATGATAACGGGGGCCGGGTGGTCCTTCAGCACCTCGCCCAGGGCGACGGTGCGGGGATAGCCCAGAAGGCCGGTCAGCAGCCTGCGGGAGGGGGCGCTCCACGCGTGGCCTGCAAACAGCCAGGGAGCGCGTTCCTCGATCAGCGGGTCGATTCTTTCTTTCATGCGCCTTGTCACCACAAGCCCGTGACAGTCGAGTGACAGCAGACCCCGGCGGCGGCACGGGGTCAAGCAAATTCCCGGCGGGCCAGATTTCGGCGGCGATCCGCCGCGCGCCCGGCCCGCGGGCGCGTCAAGCCGCGCCCAGCATCCGGCCGACCATTTCGGACATGTCGCGCGACAGGCCCTCGGTGGCGGCGATGCGCTGCAGCTGGGCGCGGATCAGCGCCTGCCGGTCGGCATCGTAGCGGCGCCAGGTCTCGAACGTGGTGGACATGCGCGCCGCGGTCTGCGGGTTCAGCGCGTCCAGCCGGATCAGCCAGTCGGCCACGAATTCATAGCCCGCGCCCGAGACGTGGTGGAACCCCGCCGCGTTGGAGGCCAGCCCGCCGATCAGGGCGCGGAACCGGTTGGGGTTTTTCCATTCGAAATCAGGATGATCCGCGAGTTTCTTCGCAACGTCCACGGCCCGGTCCGGGGCGGCATGGGCCACCTGCAGGCCGAACCAGCGGTCGATCACCAGCCGCTCGGCGCGCCAGCGGTCGTAGAAGGCGGCAAGCTCCGCTTCGCCCGCGCCGATCTCGAGCAGGCAGCCAAGCGCCCCGAACTGCTCGGTCATGTTGTCGGCACCGGCGAACTGGGCCTCGGCGCGGGCCGGGCCGTCCACGCGCGACAGCAGCGACAGCGCCGCCAGCCGCAGCGCGCGCTTGCCCGCATCCGCCGCGTCGGGACGGTAGGGGCCGGGGCAGGCCATCGCCTCGTAAAGGGGCCGGAGTTGCGGGGCGAGGCGATCGGCCATCGCCTCCTTCAGCGCCTCGGCCGCGCGGTGGATCGCCGCGGGGTCGGGGGTGTGGCCGCCGTCGTGCAGTGTCTGCGCGATGTCGTCCTCGCCCGGCAGGCGCAGCGCCAGCGCGCGGAAGGCCGGGTCGAGGCTCTCGTCCCGCAGCAGGGTGGCCAGCGCGTCCAGATAGGCCGGGTCAGGGGCGGCGTGATCGCGCAGCATGCGGATCAGCCCGTCCTTGGCCAGCGCCCGGCCGGCCTCCCACTTGTTGAAGGGGTCGGTGTCATGGGCCAGCAGGAAGGCGCGCTCGGCCGCGGGGCGGTCATGTTCCAGGATCACCGGCGCCGAGAAACCGCGCAGGACCGAGGGAACGGGCCGCGCCGAGAGGCCGTCGAAGGTGAAGCTCTGCTCGCCCTCGGTCATCTCCAGCACGGTGGTCGGCAGCACCTCGTCGCCATTGGGGCCGATCAGGCCGAGCGCGATGGGGATCACCTGCGGCGCCTTGTCCGGCTGGCCGGGCGTGGGCGGCGTTTCCTGTTTAAACGTAATGGTATAGCTGCCGTCCTTGAAGTCATCCGCGAAGGACAGCCGCGGGGTGCCCGCCTGCGAATACCAGCGCTTGAACTGGGTCAGGTCGCGGCCCGTGGCGTCCTCGAACACCTTCAGCCAGTCCTCGATCGTGGCGGCCTCGCCGTCGTGGCGGGCGAAGTAGAGGTCCAGCGCCTTGGCATAGCCCGCGTCGCCGACCAGGCGCTTGAGCATCCCGATCAGTTCGGCGCCCTTTTCGTAGACCGTGGCGGTGTAGAAATTGTTGATCTCGACAAAGCTTTCGGGCCGCACCGGGTGGGCCAGCGGGCCGTTATCCTCGCGGAACTGGCGGGCGCGCAGCGCCATCACGTCCTCGATCCGGTGCACCGCGTGGCCGCGCATGTCGCCCGAGAACTGCTGGTCGCGGAACACCGTCAGCCCCTCTTTCAGGCAGAGCTGGAACCAGTCGCGGCAGGTGATGCGGTTGCCCGTCCAGTTGTGGAAATACTCATGCGCGATGATCGCCTCGATCCGCGCATAGGTTGGGTCGGTGGCGGTCTCGGGGCTGGCCAGCACGCAGGAGGAGTTGAAGATGTTTAGCCCCTTGTTCTCCATCGCGCCCATGTTGAAGTCGTCCACCGCCACGATGTTGAACACGTCGAGGTCGTATTCGCGGCCATAGGCTTCCTCGTCCCAGCGCATGGAGCGTTTCAGCGCGTCCATGGCGAAGGCGGTCTTGCCCTCGTCGCCGGGGCGGACCCAGACGTTCAGCGCCACCTCGCGCCCCGAGGCGGTGGTAAAGCTGTCCGGGGTCGCCACCAGCTCGCCCGCCACCAGCGCGAATAGGTAGGCCGGCTTCGGCCAGGGGTCCTGCCATTCGGCCCAGCCCTCGCCCTGCGCCACCGGGTTGCCGTTGGACAGCAGTACCGGAAGGTCGCTTTCGATGCGCACGGTGAAGGGCGCCATCACGTCAGGGCGGTCGGGGTAATAGGTGATCTTGCGGAAGCCCTCGGCCTCGCATTGCGTGCAATACATGCCATTGGACATGTAGAGCCCTTCCAGCGCGGTGTTGTCCGCCGGTGCGATCTCCACCTCGGCCTCCCAGGTAAAGGGGGCGTCGGGGGCGGGGCAGGTCAGGCCGGCCGGGGTGACCTCGGGCGAGACGTCCTCGCCGTCGATTTTCGCCCAGATCAGGTTCAGCCCCTCGCCATCCAGCGCGAAGGTCCTGTCCGCGGCATCGGGGTTGGGCCGAAAGGCGATGCGGGAGATGACGCGCGTGGATTTCGGGGCCAGCTTGAAGGTCAGGTTCACCTCCTCCACCAGCCAGGCCGGCGGGGTGTAATCCTTGAGGTAGATCGGCTGCGGCGCGGCATCTTTCATGGTGGACTCCTCTGTTGGCCTTCCTGATCTATCTGTTCGGCCAGCGACTGCAAGGGGGCGGCTTTGCAGGGAGTTGTGTTCACTTTATGTTCACGTCATGGCTGTAACGATTCTCTGGTTCAAGCGCGATCTGCGGCTGCACGATCACCCGGCGCTGGCATGGGCGGCGTCGGGCGAGGGGAGGGTGCTGCCGCTCTATATCGTCGAGCCGGGCTACTGGGCGCTGCCCGATACCTCGGCGCGGCAATGGCGGTTCACGGCGGAATGCCTGGAGGAACTGGCCGAGGGGCTGGCCGAGCTGGGCGCGCCCTTGCATCTGCACATGGGCGACGCGGTGGAGGTGCTGCGCGGGTTGGCGGCGGCGCATGGCGCGACCCGGATCGTCAGCCACGAGGAGACTGGCAACGGCTGGACCTATGCGCGCGACCGCCGGGTGGTGGGTTGGGCGCGGGATGCGGGCGTGGAGTGGGTGGAACTGCCGCAATCGGGCGTGGTGCGGCGGCTGGCCAGCCGCGATGGATGGGCCAGGGCGCGCGAGGCGTGGATGCGCCAGCCGCAGCTCGCCCCGCCCGACGCCCTGCGCGCGGTGCCCGGGCTGGCGCCGTGCCCCATCCCCGGGGCGCGGGACCTCGGCCTGCGCTTCGATCCCTGCCCGGGACGGCAGCGGGGCGGGCGGGCGCGGGGCCTGGCGCTGACGGAAAGCTTTCTTACCGACCGGGGGCGGGACTACCGCCGCGCCATGTCGTCGCCGCTGGAGGGGGAAAGCGCCTGCTCGCGCCTGTCGCCCCACCTGGCGCTGGGCGCCCTGTCGGGGCGCGAGGTGGCGCAGGCCACGGCGACGCGAAAGCGCGAGGTCCGGGGGCAGGGCGACGGCTGGGCGGGCAGCCTGCAAAGCTTCACCCGGCGGCTCGCCTGGCGCGACCACTTCATGCAGAAGCTGGAGGATGCGCCCTCGATCGAGCATCGCTGCCTGCACTCGGCCTATGAGGGGCTGCGCCCGCAGGCGCCCGACGCCGCCCGGCTGGAGGCCTGGCAGAAGGGCGAGACCGGGCTGCCCTTCGCCGATGCCTGCATGCGCGCGCTGACCGAGACCGGCTGGCTGAATTTCCGCATGCGGGCGATGCTGGTCTCGGTGGCCTCCTATCACCTGTGGCTCGACTGGCGGGTGACCGGGGCGCATCTGGCGCGGCTTTTCACCGATTACGAGCCGGGCATCCACTGGCCGCAGATGCAGATGCAGTCGGGCACCACCGGTATGAACGCGGTGCGCGTCTACAACCCGGTGAAACAGGGGTATGAGCAGGACCCGGCCGGCACCTTCACCCGGCGCTGGCTGCCGGAGCTGGCGCAGGTGCCCGACGCCTTCCTGCAGGAGCCGTGGCTCTGGCCCGGGGCGGGGCGGCTGCTGGGGCGGGCCTATCCGGCGCCGATCGTGGACGTGGCGCAGGCCGGCCGGGCCGCGCGCGACCGGGTCTGGGCCGTGCGGCGCGGCGACGCCTTCCAGGCCGAGGCCGAGCGGCTTGTGCAGCGGCATTCGGGCCGCAAGCGCGCGCCGCGCCGCCGCACGCCCAAATCCCGGCGCGACGGGCAGCTTTGTCTGGACCTGTGAGGACGGCGACATATCTAGGGACCGGAGACCGCCGGCGGCGGCTTTGCGTGGAAATTGGTAAGTGAAACTGACCAACCCTGTTGCCTATCGGAAACAAATTTCCTAATGCTGCGCCGGACTCATATTTCGAGAAAAATTGTCGCAGCCTTGTCTGCGAGGAGGGATCAGCAATGACAAACTACGTGGAACGCGCCGGGCTGAAGGTGGACGCGACGCTGGCGGCCTTCGTGGAAGACGACGCGCTGCAAGGGCTGGAAATCGGTGCCGGGGCGCTGTGGCAGGGCCTGTCGGACTTGGTCCACGATTTCGGCCCGCGCAACCGCGCCCTGCTGGCCCGCCGCGAGGAGATGCAGGAGCAGATCGACGCCTGGCACCGCGCCCGCGCCGGCCAGCCGCATGACGCCGAGGCCTACAAGGCCTTCCTGCGCGAAATCGGCTACCTGCTGCCCGAGGGCGAGGATTTCCGGATCGACACCGCCAATGTCGACCCCGAGATCGCGGCGCAGCCGGGTCCGCAACTGGTGGTGCCGATTATGAACGCGCGCTACGCGCTGAACGCGGCGAACGCGCGCTGGGGCTCGCTGTACGATGCGCTCTACGGCACCGACGTTCTGGGCAACCTGCCCACGGGCAAGGGCTATGACCCCGAGCGCGGCGCGCGCGTGGTGGCCTGGGCCAAGGGCTTCCTCGACGACGTGGCGCCGCTGGCCGAAGGGTCCTGGGCCGATGTCGCCGCCCTTTCGGTGAAGGACGGCAAGCTGAGCCCGGCGCTGTCCGACCCGGCGCAATTCGCCGGCCATATTGGCGCGGCCGACGCGCCCGACGAGGTGATCCTGGCCAATAACGGCCTGCATATCCGGGTGAAGGTGGACGCCTCCACCCCGGTGGGCAAGGACGACCCGGCCCATATCAGCGACGTGATCCTCGAGGCCGCGATCAGCTCGATCATGGATTGCGAGGACAGCGTCGCCGCCGTCGATGGCGAGGACAAGGCGCTGGCCTATTCCAACTGGCTGGGCCTGATGAAGGGCGACCTGGAAGAGCAGGTGGAAAAGGGCGGCAAGGTCTTCACCCGCCGTCTGAATGACGACGTCACCTACACCGCCGCCGATGGCGGCACGGCCACGCTGAAGGGCCGCGCGCTGATGCTGGTGCGCAACGTGGGCCACCTGATGACCAACCCCGCCGTGCTGGACCGCGACGGCAACGAGGCGCCCGAGGGGCTGCTCGACGCGATGATGACCACGCTTATCGCCATGCACGACCTGCGCAAGACGGCAGGCGCGCGCAACTCGGTCAACGGCTCGGTCTACGTGGTGAAGCCCAAGATGCACGGCCCCGACGAGGTGGCCTTCGCCGACGAGATATTCACCTTCGTGGAAAAGGCCCTCGGCCTGCCGCAATACACGGTGAAGCTGGGCATCATGGACGAGGAACGCCGCACCTCGGCCAACCTCAAGGAATGCATCCGCGCCGCCAAGCACCGGGTGGCCTTCATCAACACAGGCTTCCTCGACCGCACCGGCGACGAGATCCACACCTCGATGGAAATGGGCCCGATGATCCGCAAGGGCGACATGAAGCACGCCGACTGGATCAAGGCCTACGAGGACCGCAACGTGGATATCGGCCTGGCCTGCGGGCTGAAGGGCCACGCCCAGATCGGCAAGGGCATGTGGGCCATGCCCGACATGATGGAGGCGATGATGGAGCAGAAGATCGCCCATCCGCAGTCCGGCGCGACCTGCGCCTGGGTGCCCAGCCCCACTGCCGCCACGCTGCACGCCACCCATTACCACCGCGTCGACGTTCTGGCCCGCCAGGACGAGATCGCAGCGGGCGGGCCGCGCGCCACGCTGGATGAGTTGCTGACCATCCCGGTGATGGAAGGCCAGAACCTCAGCGATGAGCAGATCACCGAGGAGATCGAGAACAACGCGCAGGGCATCCTGGGCTACGTTGTGCGCTGGGTCGACCAGGGCGTCGGCTGCTCCAAGGTGCCGGACATCCACGACGTCGGCCTGATGGAGGACCGCGCCACCTGCCGCATCTCCAGCCAGGCGCTGGCGAACTGGCTGCACCACGGCGTGGTCAGCGAGGGGCAGGTCATGGACGCGATGCGCAAGATGGCCGAGGTGGTGGACCGCCAGAACGCGGGCGACCCGGCCTACACGCCGATGGCGCCGGGATTCGAGGGGATCGCCTTCCAGGCGGCCTGCGACCTGGTGTTCCGCGGCCGCGAGCAGCCCTCGGGCTATACCGAGCCGGTGCTGCATGCCCGCCGCCTGCAGCTCAAGGCCAGCCGCGCGGCCTGAGCCGGACAAAAGGAGAGAGACATGGCGACGATTTCCCTGCGCAAGGCGCGCACCATCATCCGCAAGGCCCTCGAGAAGGGCCGCGAGATGAACCTCAAGCCGCTGTCGGTGGTGGTGCTGGATGCCGGCGGCCACCCCATCGCTTTCGAACGCGAGGACGGGGCCAGCCCCGGCCGCTACAAGATCGCCGAGGGCAAGGCCTATGGCGCGGTCATGCTGGGGCTGGGCGGGCAGGCGCAGATGGCCCGCGCCGAGGCCCAGGCCTATTTCATGGCCGCGGTTAACGGGCTCTATGACGGCAAGGTCATCCCGGTGCCGGGCGGCGCCCTGGTCAAGGACAAGAAGGGCGCCGTGCTGGGGGCCGTGGGCGTGACCGGCGACACCTCGGACAACGACGCCATCGCGGCCGTGGCCGGGATCGAGGCGGCCGCGCTGATCGCCGAGGCGTAAGCGCCGAAAAATCGGGCACGGGCCCCTGCACAGGGCCTGTGCCGCCGCCGCCCCTTCACGGGCGCGCGCGATGGGCTTATGTTGTCGTCCGAACAGCAAGAGGACGGACATGTCGCGCCCCATCGTCGGAATCATCGGCAACCAGTACCTGATCAACGACCAGTACCCCGCCCATGCCGGCGGCACGATGAACTCCGAGGCGGTGGCCGAGGTTTCGGGCGCGATGCCGCTTCTGATCCCGGCCGACCCGCGCTTCGTGACCGTGCCCGAACTTCTGGAAACCTGCGACGGCTTCCTGTTCACCGGCGGCCGGCCCAATGTCCACCCCGAGGAATATGGCGAGGAGGCGACCGAGGCGCATGGCGCCTTCGACCGCGCCCGCGACGCCATCGCCCTGCCTTTGATCCGCGCGCTGGTCGAACGGGGCCAGCCCTTCCTGGGCATCTGCCGCGGCTTCCAGGAGGTCAACGTGGCGCTGGGCGGCACGCTGCATCCCGAGATCCGCGAGTTGCCGGGCCGGATGAACCACCGCATGCCCCCCGACGGCACGCTGGAAGAGAAATTCGCCCTGCGCCACAAGGTGACCCTGACCGAAGGCGGGCCGTTCCACCGGCTGTTCGGCGCGGCCGAGGTGATGACCAACACCCTGCACGGGCAGGGGATCAAGACGCCGGGCAGCCGCATCGTGATCGACGGCCATGCGCCCGACGGCACGCCCGAGGCGATCTATGTCGCCGACGCGCCGGGATTTGCGCTGGCGGTGCAGTGGCACCCGGAATACCGCGCCAGCGAAGACCCTGTCTCGCGCCCGCTGTTCTCCGCCTTCGGCGCGGCGGTGCGCGACTGGGCCAAGGGGCGGCGGGCCAAGGTGCTCAAGACCGCGTGAATTGACCTTCCCCCTGCTGGAAGGGGCCATCCTCCCCGCGCCAACAGGGGAGGAATCATGAAAGCAGTGTTTATCGCCGGCGCGGCCGGCGTGCTGGCCGCGGGGCTGGCCCTCGTGCTGATCCGGGGCGGGGCAGGGGACGGCCCGGGCCCGGGGGACGGGCAGCAGGCGCCACCCGGCGCGGCGATGGTGGCGGTGGAGATGCCCGATCTCAGCGCCACCGCGCAACTCGGGCGCAAGGCGTTCGCGGAAAACTGCGCCCAGTGCCACGGCCCGGACGCCTCCGGGCGGCAAGGCGCCGGCCCGCCGCTGATCCACAAGATCTACGAACCGAACCACCATGCCGACATGGCGATCGTCCTGGCCGCGCAGCGGGGGGTGACAGCGCATCACTGGCGCTTCGGCAACATGCCGCCGGTTGCGGGCTTGACCGAACGCGAGCTGGGGTCGATCGTGGTCTATATACGCGAGGTGCAGAGGGCCAACGGCATCGAGTGACCCGCGCGCGCCCGAACAACGGAGCCAGCCATGAAAACCGCCATCATCTACGCCACCACCGAGGGCCAGACCCGCAAGATCGCCCGCTTCTGCGCCGACCGCCTGGCGGACGCCGGCGACAGCGTCGAGCTGATCCAGGCCGAGGATGCCTCGGATATCGACCTGTCGCGCTTCGACGGGGCGATCCTGGCGGCCTCGGTGCATATCATGCGCTACCAGAAGGAAATGGTCGAATTCGCCACCGCGCAGGCCGATGCGCTCAATGGGCTGCGCACGCTGTTCCTGTCGGTGTCGCTGGCCGCGGCGGGTGACGATCCCGAGGATTGGGAGGGGCTGGGCAAATGCGTGGCCGAATTCAGCGCCAAGACCGGCTGGACGCCGGGGCAGGTGGAGCATGTCGCCGGCGCCTTCAAGTTCTCGGAATACGATTTCTTCCGCAGCTGGGCGATGCGCTGGATCGCGGCCCAGAAGGGGCAGGAGGTCAGCCCCGGCGAGGACCGCGAATACACCGACTGGGCGGCGCTGGGCGCCACGCTGGACGCCTGGCGCGCGGGCTGATCTAGGCGGCCAGCAGCCGCGCCTCGTGCCGCTTTAGGCAGATGCGCGAGGGGCCGCCATAGCCGTTCGGGTTACTGCGCAGTTCGGGGAAGAGGGAAAACAGCTCTTCCCGGGCGGGACCGGAGACGGCCTCCAGCCCCTGGGCGCCGGGATGGAAGCTCTCGCTCGGGGCGCCCTCGGCGAAGATCACCTGGTGGCGGTCGAACAGCAGGTGGACATAGGTCACCTCGCCGCCCGGCGCGCGGATCACGTCGCGCCCGTCGATCAGGTGCTTGGCGGCGGCCAGCACCTCGCTTTCGCCGAACAGCAGGTTGGCCCGGTGCCCTGTCAGCAGCATCCGGTGCTGCGGCGAGACCAGCAGGTCGCGCCCGTTGCCGCAGGCCGAGCCCGCGCGCAGCCGGACCGGCGCCAGCCTGCCCCGCGCGGGCACCGTGCGCCGGCCGGTCCAGCGCACCGGCTGCAGCCCGTCATCGGCGGTGATCACCAGGTCGCCGGGGCGCAGATCCTCGATCCTGCGGGGGCCGTGCGGCGTCAGGATGCGCGTGCCCGCGGCAAAGCAGATGATGACATTCTCGATCTCCGAGAAATTCACCACCGAGCCGTCGGCCAGCGTGGCATAGCCCGCCAGCCCGCCATTGGCATCATCGGTATCGGTGTAGGTGACGTCGTCCCAGTCGATCAGGCCCTGGAAGTCCAGGGTGTCGCCCGCGCTCTCGTCGCCCTCGCCGCCGGTCACGGTGATGTCGCCGCTGCCGGCCTCGTCCAGGTCGGCGACCAGGAAGGTGTCGTCGCCGTCGCCGCCGGCGGCGCTGTCGCCCTGGGCGACGGTCAGGCTGTCGTTGCCGGTGCCGCCCTCCAGCGTGTCCGCCCCGGTGCCGCCTGCGAGGCTGTCGTCGCCCGCATCGCCGTAGATGAGGTCGTCGCCCGCCCCGCCATCGATCACGTCGTCCCCGCCACCGGCCGGGATGGCATCGAAATGCACGTCCGAGATCCAGATGGCCTGGCCCGCGGTGTCGGCGTTGGAATAGGTGATCTCCAGCCGGGCCACGGGACCGCCGATCTCGACCAGCGCGGAGCCATTGGCGGAATCGGGCGTTTCGCTGCCCCAGGTGGCCGTCACCGTGTCGCCCGAGACGGTGTCGTTGCCGCTGGCGGTGATGGTGACCGGGACGGGGTTGCCGTCGGCGTCGTAGGCCTGCACCTGCAGGACGTCGGTCCAGCCGCTGGAATCGATGTCGTTGATGCGGAAGCTGACGTTCTCGACACCATCCGAGAAGCCCGCGCCGGGGCTGGGCGAGAAGGCCAGCGTGGTGGTCGCGGTCATTCCCGACCCGCTGCCGTCGCTGGTCAGATAGAGCGCGGAATTGGTGTCGAAGGCTTCGCCCGTGCCGGTGTATTGCGTCCGGTCCGAGACCTCGATCCGGTCGCCGATCGGCCCGCGCTCGAAGGACACGTCGACCTGCATCCCGCCGGTATCCTGGGTGAAACCGCCGCTGATGTCGCTGCCATCGGCGCCCGCGGCGGTCCAGTTCAGCGTCTCGGTCACGGCCTGGTCGCCGTCGCCATAAATCGTGTCGTCGCCCGCGCCGCCCGAGATCGTATCATGCCCCGCGCCGCCCTGAACGGTGTCTGCGCCGTCGCCGGCCGAGATGCTGTCATCCCCGCCCAGCCCGTCGATCGCGTCGCCCAGACCCGAGGCGCCGCCGCCGTCGCCCTCGTCCACCCGGTCGCCCTGAGCGTCGGTGAAGCCCGCGTCGATCACGTCATTGCCCGAGCTGCCCTCGACCTCGTTGCTGCCGACGGCCAGGGCCTGGGCATCCGCGGTCGCGGCGGCGAAATCGCCGTCGGCGTAGTCCTCGTAGGAAAAGGCGATGTCGCCATAGGCGGCATTGGGGTTGGAGTCATACTCCAACACGCGGTAGCTGCGGCCTTCGATCAGGGGTTGTTCGGACAGGGTGTAGAAACCCGCCGCGCCACCTTCCTCGACCTGGAACTGGGCGATTTCAAAGGTCTCGCCGATGACGCTGTCCTGCACCGTCCAGACCGCCTCGGCATCGACGGAGGAACCCGTCGAGGTCTCCCCCCCCCAGCGTGACATCGGCGGTGGCGGTCTCGGCGCCCCATGAATCGTCGTCCAGGGTCAGCCCCTCGATCCCGCTCTCGTTGTCGGTGATCGTGGCCGCGCCCTCGGCGGTGGCCGGGCCCGACCAGACGAAGCTTCCGCCCGTCCAGATCGGCACCAGCGCGCTGGGATCGATGTCGTAGAACTTGACCTCGTAGACTGCCATGGCCTGCCTGCTCGTTTTCCGGCCAATGCCCTGTCCGATCCGCCGGCGCCCCGCGCCGGGACCGTGGCCCTTGGCCTGCCCCTCGCTCTTGTTCTTCGCCCCGCGGTGGCCTTCTGCCCGTGCGGAGAGGCGTCCTGTCTTGTTTTCTCACCGATGGTCTAGCCGGCCAGTGCGGCACCCTTGGGGTCGGGCCGCGGCGTCGTGTGGGCGGAAGTGTGGAAACAATGGGGCGGAGAGGGATTTATTGTGTTTCGTCCGTGCCGGTCAGCGGCAGCTCCATCCGGAAATTGGTCAGCGCCACGCCGTGGCGGATCACGCTCTGGCGGGCGGTGGTGCGCCATCCGTGCCGCGACAGGAAGCTGCGGGCAAGCAGGCTGGCCTCGGTGCTGATCACCTTCATCCCTGCGGCGCGGGCAGTTTCCAGCAGCGCGGCGTGCAGCCGGTCGGCCACGCCCCGGCCCATCCAGTCCGGCGCGACGTAGAGCAGGTCGAGAAACCCGTCCTCGCCCAGGCTGGTGAATCCCACGGGCCGGCCGCCGATGACGGCGACGGTGGTTTGGGCGGCCAGCAGGCGCGCCTCCCACCCGTCGGAGAGGGCGTCGCGGGCGGGCATCCAGGCCCGGCGCTCTTCCTCGTTGTAGTGGTTGCGTGCGCCCCGGTGCACCGCGTCGTAGACGATGGCGGCCAGCGCTGGGCCGTCGCCCGGCCGGGCAGGGCGCAGCGTGACGTTGGGGGCGGTGTGGCCTTGGATGCTCATCCGCTCACTCATGGCGCGGCGATGGCGCGGCCGCAAGGGGGGCTTGCATTTGCGGCGCAGGCCGCGATGATCCGTCTGACGTAGCGGAAGGAGATGCGATGGCCACAGGACCGGGCGTTTTGGACTGGCTGGATTTACCGCCGTTCTGGCTGGCGGGCTTTGCCGCGCTGGCCTGGGGGCAGGCGCAATTCCTGCCCCTCGGGGGCCGGGGGGCATGGGCGGATTGGCCGGGATACGGGCTGATCGGGCTTGGCCTGCTGATCGCCGCCGCGGCGGTTTACGAGTTCCTGCGTCACCGTACCACAGTCGTTCCGGGGCGCACGCCGCAGGCGCTGGTGCAGAGCGGGATATACCGGCTCAGCCGCAACCCCATCTACCTGGGCGATGCCATGATCCTGGCCGGCCTGTGCCTGGTCTGGGGCGCTTTTGCCGGGGTGATCCTGGTGCCGGCCTTCATGGCCTTGATTCAAAGACGCTTTATCCTGGGAGAGGAAAAACGGATCAGGGCCGAGTTCGGCGCGGTTTTCGACGTCTACGCCGCGCGTGTGCGCCGCTGGCTGTGAACCGCCGCCCACCTGCGCGGATTGGCCATGCGGTTTAAATGTGACGTGTCGTCTCGGCTTTGCGGTTTAGGGGTGACGCGTGCTTGTGAAATATAATTTCCCGATGATAAGACTCGTGGACTTGAATATGTCCGTTTCGTGTTTGTCGGGGCGAGAGAGAGGGAAAACAACGTGAAAATCGGGGCACCGAAGGAAATCTTCGAGGGGGAAGCGCGCGTCGCGATGACCCCTGAAAGCGCCCTTCAGCTGCAAAAGCTGGGGTATGACTGCGCGATCGAGAGCGGCGCCGGGGAGGCTGCCGGGTTCTCGGACGCGGATTACGAGAAAGCCGGGGTGGAGATCATCAAGACCGCCGCCCAGCTGTGGAAGGCCGTGGACGTGATCGTGAAGGTCCGCGAGCCCTCGGAGACCGAGGCCAAGCGCCTGACCAAGGACAAGACGCTGATCAGCTTCTTTTGGCCGGCCCAGAACGAAGAGATGCTGGAGCTGTGCAAGTCCAAGGGCGCCAACGTGATCGCGATGGACATGGTGCCGCGCATCAGCCGCGCGCAGAAGATGGACGCGCTGAGCTCGATGGCCAATATCGCCGGCTACCGCGCGGTGATCGAGGCGGGCAACAACTTCGGCCGTTTCTTCACCGGCCAGGTGACCGCCGCGGGCAAGGTGCCCCCGGCCAAGGTCCTGGTGGTGGGCGCGGGCGTGGCCGGTCTGGCCGCGATCGGCACCTCGACCAGCCTGGGCGCGATCACCTACGCCTTCGACGTGCGGCCCGAAGTGGCCGAGCAGATCGAGTCGATGGGCGCCGAGTTCGTCTTCCTCGACTTCGAGGAAGAGACGCAGGACGGCGCCGCCACGGGCGGCTACGCCGCGCCGTCGTCGCCTGAATTCAGGGAAAAGCAGCTGGAGAAATTCCGCGAGCTGGCCCCGGACATGGACATCGTCATCACCACCGCGCTGATCCCGGGCCGCCCGGCCCCCAAGCTGTGGCTGGAAGACATGGTCAAGGCGATGAAGCCCGGCTCCGTCGTGGTCGACCTGGCCGCCGAGAAGGGCGGCAACTGCGACCTGACCGTCGCGGACGAGAAGGTGGTGTCGGAAAACGGCGTGACCATCATCGGTTACACCGATTTCCCGTCGCGCATGGCGACGCAGTCTTCGACGCTGTATTCCAACAACATCCGCCACATGATGACCGACCTGACGCCCGAGAAGGACGGCCAGATCGTGCACAACATGGAAGATGACGTGATCCGCGGCGCGACCGTCACATACGAGGGCGAGATCACCTTCCCGCCGCCGCCGCCGAAAGTGCAGGCGATCGCGGCACAGAAGAAGGAGAAGCCGAAGGAGCTGACGCCGGAAGAGAAGAAGGCGCAGGAGGCCGCGGCCTTCAGGAAGCAGACCAAGCAGCAGGTGACCCTGCTGGTGGTCGGCGCCGCGCTGCTGCTGGGGGTCGGCCTTGTCGCGCCCGCCAGCTTCATGCAGCACTTCATCGTGTTCGTGCTGGCGGTCTTCGTGGGCTTCCAGGTGATCTGGAACGTCAGCCATTCGCTGCACACGCCGCTGATGGCCGTGACCAACGCCATTTCGTCGATCATCATCCTCGGCGCGCTGATGCAGATCGGCTCGGGCTCGGGCCTGGTGCTCGTGCTGGCCGCGCTGTCGGTGTTCATGGCCGGGATCAACATCTTCGGCGGTTTCCTCGTAACCCGGCGCATGCTCGCCATGTTCCAGAAATCCTAAGGAGGCCGTGACGATGGAATTTGGCTTCACTACCGCCGCCTATGTTGTCGCGGCTGTCCTGTTCATCCTGTCGCTCGGCGGTCTGTCGGGTCAGGAAAGTGCGAAACGTGCCGTCTGGTACGGCATCTTCGGCATGGCGCTGGCCATCGTGGCCACGCTGATCGGCCCGGGTTCGGGCCTGTGGCTGCTGTCGCTGGCCCTTATCGCGGGCGGCGGGATCATCGGCTTCTACATCGCCAAGCGCGTGCAGATGACCGAGATGCCGCAGCTCGTGGCCGCGATGCACTCGCTGGTCGGCCTGGCCGCCGTCTTCGTCGGTTTCAACGCCTATATCGAATTGGGCCGCGTCCTGGCCATGTCGGGCGAAGAGCGTGAGGCGCTGGAAGGCTTCGCCGCCATCCTGGCGCACAAGAGCCCCATCGAGCAGTCGATCCTGAAGGTCGAGGTCTTCCTCGGCGTCTTCATCGGCGCGGTGACCTTCACCGGCTCGGTTGTTGCCTTCGGCAAGCTTGCGGGCAAGGTAACCTCAAAGGCCACCAAGCTGCCCGGCGGGCACATCCTGAATGCCACGGCGGCGATCGCCAGCGTCGTGCTGCTGATCCTGTTCCTGAACGGCGCGGGCATCTGGACGCTGATCGCGATGACCCTGCTGGCGTTCTTCATCGGCTATCACCTGATCATGGGCATCGGCGGCGCCGACATGCCGGTGGTGGTGTCGATGCTGAACAGCTACTCGGGCTGGGCCGCGGCGGCCATCGGCTTCAGCCTCGGCAACGACCTGCTGATCGTTGTCGGCGCGCTGGTGGGCTCTTCGGGTGCGATCCTGTCCTATATCATGTGCAAGGCGATGAACCGGTCGTTCATCTCGGTGATCCTGGGCGGCTTCGGCGCCACCACGGGCCCGGCGATGGAGGTCGAGGGCGAGCAGGTCGCCATCGAGGCCGACGGCGTGGCCGCGGCGCTGGAAGACGCCGACAGCGTCATCATCGTGCCGGGCTACGGCATGGCGGTGGCGCAGGCCCAGAACTCGGTCTCCGAACTGACCAAGAAGCTGCGTGCCAAGGGCAAGGAGGTGCGCTTCGCCATCCACCCGGTGGCGGGCCGTCTGCCCGGCCACATGAACGTGCTGCTGGCCGAGGCCAAGGTGCCCTATGACATCGTGCTGGAAATGGACGAGATCAACGACGACTTCCCGGACACCGACGTGGTGATCATCATCGGGGCGAACGACATCGTGAACCCCGCCGCCCAGGAAGATCCGAACTCGCCCATCGCCGGCATGCCGGTGCTGGAGGTATGGAGGGCCAAGCAGGTCTTCGTCTCCAAGCGCGGCGCGGGCACCGGCTATTCGGGCATCGAGAACCCGCTGTTCTTCAAGGACAACACGCGGATGTAC
>JBNGCX010000050.1:0-29180 GCA_049974865.1 Paracoccaceae bacterium | reverse complement strand
GGCCCGAGATGCGAATGACGGCGACCCCCGCCTTGCCGCGGGCTGTGGCGAGGGCATAGATCGTGTCCATTGTCCCCCTCCTGCCCGGGGCGTCAGGCGTTCATGGAATCGAAGAATTCCGAGTTGGTCTTGGTCTGCTTGAGCTTGGAGATCAGGAACTCGATGGCGTCCGTGGTGCCCATCGGGTTCAGGATGCGGCGCAGGACGAAGGTCTTCTGCAGATCGCCCTTGTCCACCAGCAGGTCCTCTTTCCGCGTGCCGGACTTGAGGATGTCCATCGCCGGGAAGACGCGCTTGTCCGCGACCTTGCGGTCGAGCACGATCTCCGAGTTGCCGGTGCCCTTGAATTCTTCGAAGATCACCTCGTCCATCCGGCTGCCGGTGTCGATCAGCGCGGTGGCGATGATGGTCAGGCTGCCGCCCTCCTCGATGTTCCGCGCCGCGCCGAAGAAGCGTTTCGGCCGCTGCAGGGCGTTGGCATCCACGCCGCCGGTCAGGACCTTGCCCGAGGACGGCACCACGGTGTTGTAGGCCCGGCCCAGACGGGTGATCGAGTCGAGCAGGATCACGACGTCGCGCTTGTGTTCGACCAGGCGCTTGGCCTTTTCGATCACCATCTCGGCTACGGCAACGTGGCGGGTGGCCGGTTCGTCGAAGGTCGACGAGATCACCTCGCCCTTCACGCTGCGCTGCATGTCGGTCACCTCTTCAGGGCGTTCGTCGATCAGCAGCACGATCAGGTAGCACTCGGGATGGTTCTTCTCGATGCTGTGCGCGATGTTCTGCAGCAGAACGGTCTTACCGGTCCGCGGCGGCGCCACGATCAGCGAGCGCTGTCCCTTCCCGATCGGCGCCACCAGGTCGATGATGCGGGCCGAGCGGTCCTTGATGGTGGGGTCCTCGATCTCCATCTTCAGCCGCTCGTCCGGGTAGAGCGGCGTAAGGTTGTCGAAGTTGATCTTGTGCTTCGCCTTCTCGGGTTCCTGGAAGTTGATCCTTGTGACCTTGGTGATGGCGAAATAGCGCTCGTTCTCGCGCGGGGCCTGCATCACGCCCTCGACAGTGTCGCCGGTGCGCAGGCTGTATTTGCGGATCATGTCGGGCGAGACGTAAATGTCATCCGGGCCCGGCAGATAATTCGCCTCGGGCGAACGCAGGAAGCCGAAGCCGTCCTGCAGCACCTCGAGCACGCCGTCGCCGGAAATCTCCCAGCCATCCTCGGCGCGTTCACGCAGGATCTGGAACATCATCTCGCCCTTGCGCATGGTCGAGGCGTTCTCGATTTCCAGCTCCTCGGCCATGGCCAGGAGGTCCTTGGGGCTCTTGGCCTTGAGATCGGACAGGTTCAGTCGCTCTTGGGTCATATGGGAATCTACGCTGCCGCCATGCGTCCATCGAAGGGCATGGTCATTTCAGGGAAAAGGGAAAGTCCCGAGCCGGACGGCCCGTTGGCCCGCTGACATATAGAGGGCGGACCCCCGAGTCAAGGATGGGCGCGGATCAGAACTTCAGGACGACCGAGAACACGATGACCAGCATCAGGAGCGTCGGCACCTCGTTCATCATCCGGTAGGTGCGGCCGGTGCGCGTGTTGGTGCCCGCGGCGAACTCCTTGCGGCGCAGGCCAAGCCAGTGGTGGAACCAAGTCATCGCGATCACGGAGGCGCCCTTGGTATAAGGCCAAACCGCCCCCCAGTCGACGATGCCGGGGGTGAAGATCAGGGTCAGGCCGAACACCCACACCGCGATCAGCGACGGGTTCATGATGTATTTGAACAGCTTGTATTCCATGGTCTGGAACAGCGCGTCGGTGTCGTTGCCCTGCCCGACCCGCTCGGCGTGATAGACGAACAGCCGCGGCAGGTAGAAGATTCCGGCCATCCAGGTCAGCACCGCGATGATGTGCAGCGACAGCGTCCAGGGATAGAGGGATGCCAACAGCTCGCCCATTTTCATTGCCTCATTTCTCGACCGGCCTGCCACCCACCAATAATCAATAAAGAAGAAAAGAAAAGATGATGTTGTTGTAGGGGGTGGGGAGAATGGGGATTATTGGTCGCTCCACCTGGTTATCCCCGGTTGAAGGGCCGTGTGGATAATTCTGTTAACAAAGGTCTATATCCTCCAAATACGGACAATAAATATTTAATATCAATACGTTACAATGATTACATTATTGCGCATCCTGTGGATAAATACTTTGTCCGAAGGCGGACTGAACAATTATCCGCAGCCCGGCCTTTTTCCTTTCCACCGTGGAGAAAGCCCCGCCAACTCTTGACAAACCTCGGGTGAATTTCCGACTCCCTGCCGCGTGTCCACATGTCCCGAAAAAGTGCATGCCGCGATCCGCAGGGTTTTCCACAAGGATATCACCATGACCCAGCCCATCATTCTGGCTTCGGCCTCGGAAATCCGCCGGAACCTTCTGGAGCATGCCGGCGTTCCGGTCGAAGTGATGCCTGCCCGCATCGACGAAGAGGCGATCCGCGCCGCCTTGGCGGCCGAGGACGCCACGCCCCGCGACGTGGCCGACGCCCTGGCCGAGTACAAGGCGCGCAAGATCAGCGAAAAGCGCCCCGAGGCGCTGGTGATCGGCTGCGACCAGGTTCTGGAATTCCGCGGCGAGGTCCTGTCGAAACCCGCCGATCCCGACGAGGCGCGCGCGCAGCTCAAACGCCTGCGCGCGCAGCGGCACAAGCTGCTCTCGGCCGCTGTGGTCTACGAGGGCGGGCAGCCGCTGTGGCGCCATGTCGGCGAGGTGCGGTTGCAGATGCGCCCCTTTTCGGACGCCTACCTGGAAGATTACCTTGCAAGGAACTGGGACAGTGTGCAGCACTCCGTTGGGTGCTATAAGCTTGAGGAGGAAGGCGTGCGCCTGTTTGCCCGCGTCGAAGGAGATTATTTCACCGTGCTCGGATTGCCCCTGCTGGAACTTCTGGGCTTTCTGACCACGCGCAAGGCGGTGATGGCATGAGCGACAAGATCCCCCTCGCCGGCGTCATCGGCTCGCCCATTGCGCATTCGAAATCGCCGCGGCTGCAGAATTACTGGCTCAAGACCTACGGGATCGCCGGCTACTACATTCCCATGGATGTCGCGCAGGAGGATCTGCGCGAGGCGCTGAGGACCCTGCCCAAGCTGGGGTTCGTCGGGGTCAACGTCACCATTCCGCACAAGGAAACCGTGCTGGGTCTGGCCGACCAGGTCACCGACCGGGCGGCGCTGATCGGGGCGGCGAATACGCTGATCTTCCGCGCCGACGGCACGATCCATGCCGACAATACCGACGGCTACGGGTTCGTCGAAAACCTGCGCCAGGGCGCGCCGGGCTGGACCGGCAAGGAAGGCCCGGCGGCCGTGATCGGCGCGGGCGGTGCGGCGCGCGCCGTCGTCGCCTCGCTGATCGAGATCGGGGTCGAGGAGATCCGCATCGCCAACCGTACCAAGGCCCGGGCCGAGGCGCTGCGGTCCGAATTCGGACCCAAGATCAAGGTCTATGACTGGGTGCAGGCCGGCAACATGATCGAGGGCGCGGCGACTGTGGTGAACACCTCGTCGCTGGGCATGGTGGGCAAGCCCGAGCTGCGCGTACCGCTGGACGGCCTGTCGAAGGGCTCCGTGGTGACCGACCTGGTCTATGCGCCGCTGCACACTCGCCTGCTGCGCGAGGCCGAGGCGGCCGGCTGCACCGTGGTCGACGGGCTGGGCATGCTGCTGCACCAGGCCGCGCCGGGGTTCGAACGCTGGTTCGGCGTGCGGCCCGAGGTGGACGAGAAGACCCGCGCGGTGGTCCTGGGCGCATGAGTTTCGTCCTTGGCCTGACCGGCTCGATCGGCATGGGAAAAACGACCACGGCGCGGATGTTCGCCGAGGAGGGCGTGCCGGTCTGGGATGCCGATGCGGCGGTGCATCGCCTTTACGCGCCCGGCGGCGCGGCGGTGGCGCCGCTGGCGGAACTGTGCCCCGAGGCGCTGGTCGGGGGCGGCATTTCGCGCGACGCGCTGAAAGACTGGATCGCCCGCGACGACACCGCGTTCAGGCATATCGAACAGGTGGTGCACCCGCTGGTGGCGCGGGACCGCGCCGAATTCCTGCGCGCGCATGAGGCAGATCCGCTGGTGGTCCTGGACATCCCGCTGCTGTTCGAAACCGGGGCCGAGGGCCAGGTCGACGCGATCGCCGTGGTCAGCGCCCCGGCCGATGTGCAGCGCGCCCGCGTGCTGGAGCGCGGCACCATGAGCGCAGCGCAATTCGAGACTATTCTGGCCAAACAGCTTCCCGATGCCCAAAAACGCGCCCGCGCCGATTTCGTCATCGAGACCACCAGCCTTGAAGGCGCGCGGGCCGCGGTGCAGGATGTGATCCGGCAGATCAGGCAGGGGCAAAGCGATGCGTGAGATCGTTCTCGACACCGAAACCACGGGTTTTGAGCCCGAGCAGGGCGACCGCATCGTCGAGATCGGCGCGATCGAGCTGTGGAACCACCTGCCGACCGGCAACACGTTTCACGTCTACATCAACCCAGAACGCTCCATGCCGCAGGAGGCCTTCGGCGTGCACGGCATCGGCCCCGACCTGCTGGAGCCGCCGCAGGACCCGGCTCCGGGGGCCGTCACCCTGCGGGACAAGCCTGTCTTCGCCAAGGTGGGCAAGGATTTCTTCGATTTCGTGGGCGACGCCAAGCTGGTGATCCACAACGCCGCCTTCGACATGAAATTCCTCAATGCCGAGCTGCGCTGGATGGGCCTGCCGCAACTGCCCTGGGAACAGGCCATCGACACCCTGGCCATGGCGCGGCAGAAATTCCCCGGCTCGCCGGCCTCGCTGGACGCGCTGTGCCGCCGCTTCGGCATCGACAACTCGTCGCGGACGCTGCACGGGGCGCTCCTCGACTCCGAGATCCTGGCCGATGTCTACCTGGAACTGATCGGCGGCCGGCAGCCCGATTTCGGGCTGAGCAGCGCGGCCGCCAGCGGCCGCGGCGGCGGCCCGGCCGAGCCCGACTGGCGCCCCAAACCGCGCCCGGGCGCCCTGCCCCCGCGCATCACCGAAAAAGAAGCCGCCGCCCATGCAGCCTTTGTCGAGGCGATGGGCGACGGCGCGCTGTGGAAGAAATTCGGCTAGCGCCTCAGTTGGTGGGCTGCTTTTCCTTCTGCGCTTCGGCGCGGGCGAGGATCTGCTGACGGTAGAGCTGCACGAAATCGATCACCTCGAGGTTCAGCGGCGGGAAGCCGCCGTCGCGGGTGACGTCGCTGACGATGCGGCGCACGAAGGGGAACATCATCCGCGGGCATTCGATCAGCAGGAAGGGATGCAGCTGGTCCTCCGGCACGTTCTCGATGTGGAACAGGGTGCCGTATTCCAGCTCCAGCAGGAACAGCGGGGCCTGGTCGCCCTTGTTCTTGGAGTCGATGGTGAACTTGGCGATCACCTCGTACTGGTTCTCGGCCTGGCGCTTCTTGGCGTCCAGCGCCACCTGGACCTGGATGTCCGGGCTCATTTCGCCGGAGACACCCTTGCGCACCACGAAGTTCTCGAAGGACATGTCCCGGATGAACTGGCCCAGGATGTGCATCTTCATCTGCTGTTGCGGCTGCGCCTGCCGGCCTTCGCCTTCGGGGGTTTCGGGGGTTTCGGTCATCTCTCGCTCCTGCGGAATTACGCGTTGGTTCGGTGATTAGCAGGAAGCGGTGACCGCCTCAATGCCGGGTCCAGCCCGAGGGGCGATGGGTGGGGCGTTTTTCGGGCGGAATCTCGGTGAACTCGCCGTCGATCACGTCGCCGGGATGACGGTCGGGGCCCGGCTGCGGGCCGGTCGAAAAGCTCTGCACCTGCACGCGCTTGCCCAGCCAGCGGAACACCGCCCGGCGCACCGGCGGCAGCAGCAGGGCAAAGCCCACGCCGTCGGTGAAAAATCCCGGCGTCAGCAGCAGCGCGCCGGCGAACAGGATCATCGCACCATGCGCCAAGGGCTCGGCCGGGTCACGCAGCGTGTTGAACGAGTCGCGGATCTGCGCCATGGCCAGCGCGCCCTGGTTTCGCATCAGCGCCGTGCCCAGAACCGCGGTCAGCACCACGATCAGCAGCGTGGGCCAGAGGCCGATCGCCCCGCCAACCTCGATAAAGAGCGCGATCTCGATCAGCGGAACCGCCAGGAACAAGGCAAAAAGCCACATATGCTATCCTCATTTCATTCGGCGGGGTCAGTGGACTTGACCCCCCTGCTGACATACATATGTGGCCTGTGACCCGGATACCAACCCCCGGCCCTTCCACGGCCCATCGACG
Organism: Paracoccaceae bacterium; assembly: GCA_049974865.1. GTDB lineage: Bacteria > Pseudomonadota > Alphaproteobacteria > Rhodobacterales > Rhodobacteraceae > JAGSOU01. Next base: position 22,889 of record JBNGCX010000050.1, on the reverse strand, counting down.
AGGTGCAAATGAGCTCTGCCATCATCCAACTCCTGGTTCTGGCCGGCATCGCCGTGTTCCTGATCCTGCGGCTGCGCTCGGTCCTGGGCACCCGCGAAGGGTTCGAGAAGCCGCCGGTGCCGATGCAGCGTCGCAGCGAGACGCAGGAGGCCGCACGCCGTGAGTTCGAGGTGATCGAGGGCGGCGTGGACACCGACATCACCGACCATGTCGACGAAGGCTCGGACGCCGCCAAGGCGCTGGCCGCCATGAAAATGGCCGAGCCGGGCTTCCATGTCGGTGAATTCCTCTCCGGCGCGCGCGGCGCCTACGAGATGATCCTGATGGCCTTCGAAAAGGGCGATCTGGAACAAGTCTCGTCCTTCCTTGCGCCGGATGTGCTGGACAGTTTCGCCCAGGTCATCCGCATGCGCGAGGAACAGGGCCTGCATATCGAGGCGAATTTCGTGGGCATCCGAGAGCTGTCGCTGAAGGACGCGCATTTCGACCGCGACACGGGCGAGGCCGAGCTGACCGTGAAATTCGTGGGCGAGCTGACCTCTGTCGTGCGCAACGCGGCCGACGAGATCATCGAGGGCAGCCCCAACGAAATCAAGCGCCAGCGCGATGTCTGGACCTTCGCCCGCAAGATGGGCGCGTCCGACCCGAACTGGCAGCTTGTCGCCACGGGCGAATGATAGGTGCCCTGCGCGCAGCAGCCGTCTCGGCGGTGATTGCGTTGGGCGGGGCGCCTTCCCTTTCCGCGGCCTCGGCCCAGATCCTGGGGTTCGACGATCTGCGCGGCTGGGCGGCGGATGACCACGCCGCCGCGCTGGAGGTCTTTCTCGAAACCTGCCCCGATCTCGACGACCCGGACTGGGCGCCGCTATGCGCGCTGGCCCAGACCCGCCCCGAGGCACGGGTGTTTTTCGAGACCTTCTTCCGCCCCGTTCTGGTCGGCGGCGACGGCCCTGCCCTTTTCACCGGGTATTACGAGCCCGAGCTAGACGGCGCGCGTCACCCCGACGCGCGCTTCCGCTATCCGCTCTACCGCAAGCCGCCGGAGCTTGCGGCGGGCGAGCAATGGCACCCCCGCGCCGATATCGAGGAAGAGGGCCTGCTCAAGGGTCGCGGGCTGGAGATCGTCTGGGTCGACGATCCGGTCGACCTGTTCTTCCTTCAGGTCCAGGGCTCGGGCCGGGTGCGGCTGCGCGACGGCAGCGCGATCCGGGTGGGCTATGGCGGCTCGAACGGGCATGACTACCGCTCCATCGGGGCCGAGCTGGTGCGCCGCGGCGTCTATGCGCGCCACCAGGTCTCGGCCCAGGTGATCAAGAACTGGGTGCGCCGCCACCCCGACGAGGGGCAGGCGCTGCTGCGGCACAACCCCTCTTACGTGTTCTTCCGCGAGATCGACGACGTGCCGGCGGACAAGGGCCCGCTGGGGGCGATGAACCGCTCGGTCACGCCGATGCGGACGGTGGCCGTGGACCCTGCGTTCACGCCGCTGGGCGCGCCGGTCTGGATCGAGAAGGGCGGCAAGGCTCCGATGCGGCACCTGATGGTGGCGCAGGATACCGGCTCGGCGATCAAGGGCGCGCAGCGCGCCGATATCTTCTACGGCACGGGCGCGTCGGCCGGGCGCAAGGCGGGCCGGGTGCGAGACCGCGGCCGGATGGTGGTGCTGCTGCCGATCGAGAAGGCGCTGGCGCTGGCGCCGGGGGGCTGAGCCATGGCCCGCCGCAGACGCAAGGGGCTGAGCCCCGAGGACCGCGCCCTCTGGGAAAAGGTCGCCGAAAGCGCCACGCCGCTGCACCCGCCCAAGCGGCGCGACAGCGACGAGGAGCCGGAAACGCCGGCCCCGCCACCGCCGAAATCCCCGGCCCGCCCCCTGCCCGGCTTTCGCTTGGGCCAGACCGCCGCGCCGCCGCCGATCAGCCACGACACCGCCCCGGACCTGGCCGACCGCCTGGCCCACGCGCCGGTGCGGATGGACCGCAAATCCTTTACCCGGATGACCCGCGGCAAGCTGAAACCCGAGGCCCGGATCGACCTGCACGGCATGACGCTGGCGCAGGCGCACCCGGCGCTGACCGGTTTCATCCTGCGGTCCCATGCCGAGGGCAAGCGGCTGGTGCTGGTGATCACCGGCAAGGGCAAGCGCGCCGAGGACGAGGGGCCGATCCCGATGCGGCCGGGTGTGCTGAAACACCAGGTGCCGCAATGGCTGACCATGCCGCCGCTGGGCGGGATCGTGCTGCAGGTCACGCAGGCGCATGCCCGGCATGGCGGCAGCGGGGCCTATTACGTCTACCTGCGCCGCGCCCGCTAGGCGTTACTGCGTCAGGGCCGAGACCGGCGACAGGATGATCCCCGTGGCGTTCTGAACGGTCAGAACCGTCCCGGGCAGCAGGCCGGTGCGGCCGGCCATGTCGCCGCTGAAGGCCAGGCGGACGGCCTCGATATTGGCGAAAAGCTGGATCAGCGCGGGCGACTGGGCGATGGTCAGATGGTTGAGCCAGTCGCCGCCGGAATAGGCCGAGACGTCGATCACCACGACCTCCAGGTCGGCCACCTTCTGCACCGTGTCCAGGTTGCCCAGCCGGTTGGATTCGCCGGACAGCCGTGCCGACAGGGCCAGCGCCCGGTCCCGCTGCGAGGCGAAGATCACGAAGGGCTGCGGCAATTGCCCGATGGTCCGCGCCTGAGAGCGGAACACGTCCACGTCGATATCGGGCGAGATCAGGATCACCCCGTCCACCAGCGGTGCCACGCCCCGGCCGCGCTTCAGCGCCAACTGGCGCAGCGCCTCCATGCTCAGATGCGCGCCCAGCGAATGGCCGACCAGCAGCACCCGCCGGGCGCCGGCACGGTTGACCTCCTCGATCAGCGCCACCAGCCCGTCGCGCGCGAACAGCGTGCTGTCGCGGTCATAGGCATAGCCCAGCGGCCGGCCGCTGGACGGCCAGGAATAATGCACCATGACGCCGGGCATGTCGAAATCGTCGCCCATCTGCGCGGTGCGGAACACGCCGTCGGCAAAGGTGTTGTTGAACCCGTGGACATAGATCAGCGCCTCGCGGTTGGCAGGCGAACGGCGCGCCAGTTCGCGCGCCAGTTCGCGGCGGAAGGCGGCGGCGCTGTCATGCATGACGACGCGGCTGGCCATGAAATGGCGTGACGGGTCTGGGTCGCGGGCGGTCATTTCGATCTGGCCGGGCTGGTGCGCGGGCGGGATCGACACGTCGACGCGCGCGAAGCTGAGGTCTTCGTCGCGGGCCCGCCGGAAGATCTCCGCGCCGCCGGGCCGGCGCGTGGTGCCCACATAGACGGGCACCTCGGTGCCCACCTCTGCCGCTTGGGGCGATACCACGATGTCCGGCCGCGGCGTGCAGGCGGCCAACAGGCCGAACCCGGCGAGAAGAAGGATCAGGAGGCGCATGGCGGACCCGCGGTCGAGATATGCTTGATCCCAGCCCTACGCCCTGTTCGCGCCCCGATCCAGCCCCGGCGTCAGAGGACGTAGCGGCTCATGTCGGTCGAGCGAATCAGCTCGCCCAGGTTCTGTTCGACGAAATCCGCATCCACCGTCACCGTCTCGCCCGAGCAGTCGGGCGCGGTGAAGCTGAGCTCCTCGAACACGCGTTCCATCACGGTATAGAGGCGCCGCGCGCCGATATTCTCGACGCTCTGGTTGACCTCGGCCGCGATGCGGGCCAGCGCGGCGATGCCGTCCTCGGTGAAGGAAACGGTCACATGTTCGGTCGCCATCAGGGCGGTGTATTGCCGGGTCAGCGCGTTGTCGGTCTCGGTCAGGATGCGCACGAAATCGCCTTCGGTCAGCGCGCGCAGTTCGACCCGGATGGGCAGGCGGCCCTGCAACTCGGGCAGCAGGTCCGACGGCTTGGCGATGTGGAAGGCGCCCGAGGCGATGAACAGGATGTGGTCGGTCTTGACCGGCCCGTACTTGGTCGAAACGGTCGTGCCCTCGATCAGCGGCAGCAGGTCGCGCTGCACGCCCTCGCGGCTGACGTCGCCGCCGCGGGCATCGGTGCGGGCGCAGACCTTGTCGATCTCGTCGAGGAAGACGATGCCGTTTTCCTGCACCGATTCCAGCGCGGTGCGGTTGACGGTTTCGTCATCCAGCAGCTTGTCGGCCTCTTCGCCGATCAGCACGTCATAGCTTTCGGCGACGGTCATCTTGCGTTTCACGGTGCGCCCGCCGAAGGCCTTGCCGAAGATATCGCCGAGATTCATCATCCCGCCCATCTGGCCGGGCTGGCCCGGGATCTCGAACATGGGCATGCCGCCGCCGCCGGTTTCGGCCAGTTCCAGCTCGATCACGGTGTTGTCCAGCTCGCCGCGCTTCAGCTTGTCACGGAACATCTGGCGGGTCTGTTCGCGGGCATCCGCCCCGGCAATGGCCTCGATCACCCGGTCCTCGGCGGCCTGGTGCGCAGCGGCCTTGACGTCTTCGCGCATCCAGTCGCGGGTCTGGGCGATGGCGCTGTCCACCAGATCGCGGATGATCTGTTCCACGTCGCGGCCCACGTAGCCGACCTCGGTGAATTTCGTGGCCTCGACCTTGATGAAGGGCGCGCGGGCCAGGCGGGCCAGACGCCGGCTGATCTCGGTCTTGCCGACGCCGGTGGGGCCGATCATCAGGATGTTCTTGGGGTAGACCTCTTCGCGCAGGTCGGCGCCCAGCTGCTTGCGCCGCCAGCGGTTGCGCAGGGCCACGGCCACGGCGCGCTTGGCGTCCTTCTGGCCGATGATGAAACGGTCAAGCTCGGATACGATTTCGCGGGGGGTGAGATCGGTCACGTGGCAAACCTTCTGTTTTGTCGGGTTCTAGGTAAGGGTTGAGGCGGCGAACGCAAGCATATTGGGCTTGAAACCAGCACGGATGGCGATGAAATACCAACAGACCCAATCCCGGAAAGGCGACAAGACGATGATCACCCTGACCCGTTTCGGCGATGCCACCGCGCTGTTCGTCATGGCGGCCGAGGCCGAATATGGGCCGCATCTGCAGGCGCGCTTCACCCCGCTGATCACCGGCGTGGGCCCGGTCGAAGGGGCGATTGCCACCACCCACCACCTGGCCGAACTGCGCGCCGCGGGCAGCCTGCCCGACGTGGTGATCTCGATCGGGTCGGCGGGCTCGCCCCGGCTGCGCAAGACCGACATCTACCAGGTCAGCACGGTCAGCTACCGCGACATGGACGCCTCGGCGCTGGGCTTTGCCAAGGGGATCACGCCTTTTCTCGACATGCCCGCCACCCTGCCCCTGCCCCTGCGTGTGGCCGGCGTGCCCGAGGCGAGCCTGTCGACCGGTGCCAATATCGTCTCGGGCGCGGCCTACGCGGGGATCGATGCCGACATGGTGGACATGGAAACTTTCGCCGTGCTGCGCTGCTGCCACCGCTACAACCTGCCGCTCATCGCGCTGCGCGGGGTGTCGGACGGCGATGCCGAGTTGTCGGATGTGACCGACTGGACGGAATACCTGCATATCATCGACGAGAAGCTGGCCGGGGTCGTCGACCGGATCGGCGCGGCGCTGGCCGAAAAGCCGCTGGAGTTTACAGGCTACGGTGAAAAGGCCGAGCCGATCACGCTGGGCTGACACGCCGACCATCCGTTCCGCCCGGCGTTTACGCCGGGCAGCGCCCGACCCTCCCCCCGGGAGGGCGCATTTTTTGCGCCCACCTAGGATCGGGCGCTGCCCTCATTTCTGAAGGTCCAGCCAAATGAGCTAACCGAGCCGCCAGCCTCAGCGGCTGATCTTTTCCACCGTCAGGTTCCCATTGGTGTAGACGCAGATATCCGCCGCGATGGCCATCGCCTTGCGCGCGATCTCTTCCGCCGACAGATCGGTCTTTTCCATCAGCCCGCGCGCCGCGGCCAGCGCGAAATTCCCGCCCGAGCCGATCGCCGCTACGTCATGTTCCGGTGCCAGAACGTCGCCCGCGCCGGTGATGACATACATCTCGTCGCCGTCGCTGACGATCAGCATCGCCTCAAGTTTTTGCAGGTATTTGTCGGTGCGCCAGTCCTTGGCCAGCTCCACCGCCGCGCGCTGCAGTTGCCCCGGCGTGGCCTCCAGCTTGGCCTCCAGCCGCTCCAGCAGCGTGAAGGCATCGGCGGTCGACCCGGCAAAACCGCAGACTACATCGAACCCGCCGGGCGACAGACGGCGCACCTTGCGCGCGCTGCCCTTGATCACGGTCTGGCCCAGGCTGACCTGGCCATCACCTGCGATCACCACCTCGCCGCCGCGTTTGACGCCGATGATCGTGGTGCCGTGCCAACCGGGAAACTGGTCCTCTGCCATTTCGGGCCTCCTTTGTGCTGCCTTCCAATATGCCCGCGTGCCGCGCGGGCACAAGCGCACCATGAAAAAGGGGCGCCGAAGCGCCCCGAATTCCGGTGTTTCCGCGTGGATCAGACGGATTCGTTGATCCAGGCCTGCAGCGCGGCCTTGGGCGCGGCGCCGATCTTGTTCGACACCACCTGGCCGTCCTTGAACAGGAACAGCGCCGGGATGCCGCGCACGCCCATCTGCGCGGGCGAGTTGGGGTTCTCGTCCACGTTCACCTTGGCGATCTTCACCTTGCCTTCCATCTCGGCCGCGATCTCTTCCAGGGCGGGGCCGATCTGCTTGCAGGGGCCGCACCATTCGGCCCAGAAATCCACCACGACGGGGATATCGGATTGCTTCACTTCGGCGTCGAAAGTGTCATCGGTGACGGCGACGGTTGCCATGTTGGTTCTCCTCGGCAAGATGCGTTGGCTTCGAAACCTATGGAGCGGCCCCAGCGCCGTCAAGATGCGCCAACGTCGCCGTGATCAGGCTGTCGGGCAGCGGCATCAGCCGCGCCTCGCGGGTCCACAGGATGGCGGTCTCGATCCGGCGATCGGGGTAGATCGCCCGCAGCGCCGCGGCATAGGCCGCCATCTGGCGCAAAATGCCCTCGGGCACGTCCTCGGGGCGGGCGGGCACCACGGCGTTGGATTTGAAATCGACGGCCAGCACCCGGTCCTTTTCCACGATCAGCCGGTCGATGGCCCCGCGGATGCGCTGCCCGCCAAGCGCGGGCAGGCTGGCGCTGACATCAACCTCGGCGAGCGTTCCGGGGGCAAAGACATGGGCCAGATCCGGCGCGCCCAGCGCCGCCCGCGCCTCGGCCAGAAGCGTCACTGTTTCGGCCCGATCGGGCGGGTTTTCGGCCTGGCGCAGCAGCTTCGGCGCCAGCGCGTCCCACTGCGCGGGGTCGGTCACCGGCAGATGTTCCAAGAGCAGGTGCAGCAGGGTTCCGCGCCGCTTGGCGGCGTCTTCGTCCAGGCCGTCCCCCTCACCCGGCAGCGCCTTCGCCCCGCCGAGATCCGAGGGTGACAGGGTGGCGGCGGGCCGTTCCGGCACCGCGGCGCGCGTGCGCGCCCAGCCCGGAAGCTCCACGGTTTCCGGTGCGGCCGGGGCTTTGGCCGTGACCGCCTCGCGGCCCCAATCGCCGGTCTCGTAGCGCAGCCCCTGGCCGAAGCCGAAATCATGTTCCACCGCGCCCGCGTGCTCCATGCCCGCCGCGATCCGCTCATACCAGGTCTTGCCCTTGTCCAGATCGCCCGCCGCGCAGGTAATCAGCCATTGCTCGGCCCGGGTCATGGCGACGTAAAGCAGCCGTTGGCGTTCTTCCTCCTGACGCGTTTTCTTCTGGGATAGAGCGTCATTCACCGCGTCCGGGCTGTCGCTGGCAGCCGGTTTCCAGATCGGACGCCCCTGCGCGTCGGTGACGATTTCGCCCGGTTTCGGCGGCTGCCGCTTGCCGGTATCGGGCAGGATCACGATCGGCGCCTCCAGCCCCTTGGAGCCATGCACCGTCATCACCCGGATGCGGTCGCTGGCGGCATCCAGCTGGCGCTTGATCTCCACGTCCTCGGTTTCCAGCCAGGTGACGAAGCCGGTGAGGCTGGGCACCTCCATCCGCTCATAGGCCAGCGCCTGGCTGAGCAGTGCGTCGATCCCGTCCTCGGCCTCTTCGCCCAGCCGGGCGATCAGCTTGCGCCGCGCATCATGGCGGGTGAGAATGCGCTCCAGCAGGTCAAAGGGGCGCAGGTAATCGGCGTCCTTGAGCAGGGCGTCGAGCGTATAGAAAGGCTCTGTTCCGGCCGAAAACCGCTTGCGCAGGGTTGCCCACAGGAATTTCTCCTCGCGCCCGGCGGCGAGGTCGTAAAGCTGCGCCTCGTCCCAGCCGAACAGCGGCGAGCGCAGGGCGGTGGCCAGCGACAGGCTGTCCTCGGGCAGCGCCAGGAAGGACAAGAGCGCCTTGAGATCGCGCACCGCCAGCTCGCCGCCCACCTTCAGCCGGTCGGCCCCGGCGATGGCCAGCCCTGCCGCCTTGCAGGCGCGGATGATCTCGTGAAACAGGTCCGAGCGGCGCTGGACGAGGATCAGGAAATCGCCGGGGGTGACAGGGCGGCGGCCATCCTTGTCCCACAGGGTCTCGCCCCGGTCGAGCATCGCCTTGATCTCGCCCGCCACGCGTTCGGCCAGTTTCACGCTGTGATGTTCGGGCGATACGGTGTCCACCGGCTCGGTCCAGTGCGGCCGTTCCGGTTTTTCCGTCTTTTCGACCACCGGCCACAGGTCCACCCGCCCCGGCATCTCGCCGCGGAAGGCCAGGTGGCTGACCTCGTCGCCCAGGCCCGCCCGGTCATGTTCGGGGAAGGTCGCGTCGACCACCCGCAGGATCGCGGGCGAGGAGCGGAAGGAGTATTCCAGCAGCAGGTTTTCCAGTGAAACAGAGACGTTTTCCAGCCGTTCCGCGAAATGCCGGCGCATCCGTTCGAACCCGTCGGGATCAGCCCCCTGGAAGGAATAGATCGACTGTTTCTGGTCCCCCACCACGAAGATGGTGCGCGGCACGTCGCGCGCGCCCTGGCCCGAGGTGAATTCCTGCGCCAGCAGGTCAATCACCTCCCACTGCAGGGGGCTGGTGTCCTGCGCCTCATCCACCAGAATGTGGTCGATCCCGCCGTCCAGACGGTAGAGCACCCATTCGGCCACGCTGCGGTCGGTCAGCAGGTCGCGGGCCTTGAGGATCAGGTCGTCGAAATCCAGCCAGCCATGGCGCAGCTTGCGCGCCTCGTATTCCGGCAGGAAGGCGGCGGCGAAGCGGTGCAGGGCCTGCGTCTTGCGCGCCGCGATCAGCGACAGGCGCCTTGGCCGCGCGACCTCGACCCGCAGCATCAGCGCCTCGAGCGCGGGCATCAGGCCGGGATGGGCCTCGCGCGTTTTCTTGGTAGGAAAAGAGCCTATCTTGGCCGAAAACGGTTCTTTCGCCTTGGCCCCGGTCAGAAAGATTCCTTCCAGCGCCTCGTAATCCGCCTTGGCGGGCGTGACCGTATCGACGGATTTTAGCTTGTCGGCGGCCTTCATGTCGGTCGACGTGCCCGCGGCCAAGGCTGCGCGGAGATCGGCCAAAAGCTCCGCTTCCCCGCCGAGGAAGACCTCGGACTTCAGCCTGTCTTCGTCATAGCCCGCGGGCAAATCCAGCATGTCCCAGATCGCGGCGGCATCGGGCTCATCGGGGAAGGCGTCGCGGTGCTTGGCGATCTCGCCCATCAGCCTGTCCAGGTCGTCACCGGTGAACCAGGCGGCGATGCCGTCGAACAGCTCGGGTGCGGGGCCGTCAGCGAGGTCTTCGAGGATGTCCTCGCGCAGCCGCCGCGCGGCGCGGTCGTCCATCTCCACGAATTGCGGCGAGACGCCGGCCTCCAGCGGGAAGCGCCGCAAAAGCGACGCGCAGAAGGAATGGATGGTCTGGATCTTCAGGCCGCCCGGCGTCTCGATCGCGCGGGCGAACAGGCGCCGCGCCTCGCGCAGGGTTTCGTCGCGAATCTCGCCCTCGAGCCCCAGTTCGCACAGCTTGCCGGTCAGCGTCTCTGCGTCCAGCATCGCCCATTCGCCCAGCCGCTTGAAAAGCCGGTTCTGCATTTCCGAGGCTGCGGCCTTGGTGTAGGTCAGGCACAGGATGTGCTGCGGCTGGACATTGTCGAGCAACAGCCGCGCCACCCGGTCGGTCAGCACCCGCGTCTTGCCGGATCCGGCATTGGCCGACAGCCAGGTGGAATTGCCTGGATCGGCGGCCTGGACCTGCCGTTCGGTCGCGGCGTCGCGTTTCATTCGCCCACCTTCATCAGTTGCGCCGGCTGGCTTTCGTCCCATTCGCCGAAGCGCGAGAGCTGGTCATAATCGGTCACCTCCTCGCGCTTTTCCAGCATGCGGCGGGGCATGTAGCCCTGCGTGGCGCTGGCATAGGCGTCGATCAGCTCGTGCAGTTCGCGCCAGACCTCGCCCAGCAACTCGGCGTCCACCTCGTGCCGGATTTCCTTGGGGGTCGAGCCCAGCCCGATATAGGCCACACCGGCCACGGGTTCCGGCGGCAGCTCGTCAAACCCGCCGCGCTCGGCCATCAGGGCCTCGAGATAGAGCTGCTTGTCGAATTCCTTCATCTGCGCCTCGGTTGGGGGCGTGCCGGTCTTGTAGTCGTAGATCATCAGACTGCCCGCGTTCAGCCAGTCGATCCGGTCAGCCTCGGCGCTGAGGGTAAAGCCGTTTTCCAGTGAAACAGAGCCTTTCCGCTCCAGCGCGATCCAGCTGCCCTTGGCCTGCCGGGCGGCCTCGTCGGCGATGAAGCTGTCGGCCACGCGGGCCAGACGGGCGCGCCACATGCGGCGGGCGGCGGGCCAGGGGGCGTGTTCGGCCAGCACCCGGTCGGCGGTGGCCAGCAGGGCGGTTTTCGCCTCGGCCGGATCGGCGGGCACGCCGTCGCGCAGGAAATCCTCCAGCACCTTGTGCAGGATGGTGCCGCGCAGCAGGGCATCGGGTTCCGCCCGCAGCGGGTCGAGCGGACGGAGGTTCAGCACATAGGCGGCGTAGATCGCGTAAGGATCGCGGATCAGCGTCTTGATGCGGGTAACCGACAGACGGGTCGGCCGCATGGCGACGGGCGGGCAGGGGGCCGGGCGCGGGGCGGGCGGCACGGGGGCATCGGGCCGCTCGAACGCCGCGGCGAGGCCGAGCAGGGTCTTGCCGCGCACGCGCATGGTCTCCAGCGCCTCGGGCCCGCCCTGGTCGGGCAGGCCGCTCAGCAGGTTGGTCAGCCGGTTCAGCCAGCGCGAGGCGACGGTTTCGGCCTCGGCATCGCGCACGGCACGCGACAGGATGACCTCGCGCGCGGCGACCGCCTGCTGAAAGTCATGCGCCGACAGGCCGATCCGCCGTTCGGGGAGCAACAGGCCCAGCCGCTTGCGCATGTCGCGGTTCAGCCAGGGGTCGGGCGGGGGGACCTGTGGCCAGATGCCCTCGTTCAGCCCGCCCAGGATCACCAACTCGGCGCCCTGAACGCGGGCCTCCAGCGTGCCCCAGATCATGATGCCGGGATGCGGCAGCTTGGGGTCGCGTACCTCGTGCCGGTTGAGAACGGCGTGGAAGAGGTTGGCGTAATCGGCCGGGGACATCTCGCCGCCGTGGATGGCCTCGGCCCGCAGCTCGTCCAGCGCGGCGCGGGCCTTTTCGCCGGCGGCCTCCTCCCACAGCGCGCCCGCGCCATCGCCCTGCGGGCCCTGCGCCAACCGCTCGGTCAGCGCGACATGGGTCTCCACATGCTCGCCGAGGGCGTGGGTGCCGATCCGGCCGAGACCGTCGAGCCATCCGGCCAGCCATTCCGCCCAGGCCGCGCGCCCGTCATCCTTGTCCCGCGCGCGGGCCCAGTGCGTCAGATCCGCGCCGGTGGGGAAGGGCGGGCCATAGCGGCGCAGCTTCAATTCCAGCTCACGCGTCCATAGCAGATGCGGGCCACGGTCGGACCCGGTGGCGGTCAGCGGGTGTTTCAGCAGCGTCAGCAGCGCCTCAGCCGTCACTTTCTGACCGAACAGAGACGCGATATGGCGGAAAAACCGCCCCGGCGCCGACAGCGGCAGCGGCGTGCCAGCGCTGTCGTCGGGTTCGATCCCCCAACGGTCGAGCGTGGCGGCGACGCGGCGGGTGAGCATTCGATCGGGCGTGATCAGTGCCGCAGTCGTGCCCTCCTCGGCGGCCTGGCGCAGGCGCAGGGCGATGGCCAGCGCCTCGTCCCGGGGCGAGGGCGCCTCGATCAGGGACATGGATTTGGCGGCCTCGGCGATGCCGGTCAGCCTGTGACCGTCCTCCAGCCACTGGTCGGTGACCGGCGCAGGGCGCAGCGCCAGCGAGATAAGGCGGTTTCGGGCCGGATTAGGCTCTGAATCCGTCACCCAGGGCCGGATATCGGCGCGGCTCAGCCCCAGCCCGTCCATCAACCTGCGAAAGCGGTATTGCGGGTGGTCCTCGGCGGTCAGGGCGTTGTCCAGCCGCTCCCACACATGGGCGGGCTGGTCGAAGTCAAAACCGGGCAGCAACACCGCGCCCTGCGGCAGCCGCGCCACCGCCTCCATGAACAGCGCCGTCGCCCCGCGCGAGCCGGTGGAGCCCGCCACGATCACCGGGTGGGTCGGCGGATTCTCGGCCCATTGCGCGGCCAGGCGCTCGGCCACGAGGCGGCGGCGCGCCTCGGCATCGGGGGCCTCTTTCGCGGCCTCGCCGAAGAAATGCTCGACGATGTCGATAAAGGCGCGGGTGCGGGCCCAGTGGGCCGACAGGTGAGAAACGTCGAGTTCGTGCAGCGCGGCGGGGTCGACGCCCTCGCCATGCATTTCGTCCATCAGTCCGGCCAGGCTGTCGGCAAGGTCGAACACCGCCGGGCGCGGGGCGAGGTCGGGTTCGCGCTGGAGCAGCCGGGAAACGAGCTGCGCCAGTTCCAGGCGTCGGCGCAGGGGCGGCACGGCGGGCGGCAGGTCGGCCGAGGCCGGGCCGTCTCCCAGTTCGGTCAGCAGCCGGATGCGCGGCAGCAGGCGCGCCGGGCCTGCGTCGAACAGCGCCTGCAGGCGCCGCCGCATGCGCTGGGTGTTGACGAAGATTTCGACCTTCGCCCAGGCTTCGGGTGGCTGGCCGGACAGTCTCTGTTCCAGCCCGTTCAGCAGGGCGGCGGGGAAATCCGCGCCGGGCGGCAGGCCGAAAAGGCGGGGGCCGGGCGCGTCAAACATCGCCAGCCTCGGCCAGCATCGCCTCCGCCTCGGCGAGGCCCTCGGGGCTGCCCACGTCGCACCAGCCGCCGGGATGGACCACGCCGAAGACGCGCTGGTCGGTGAGCATGGAATCCCACAACAGGTTCAGCGAAAAAACGCGGTCGGGAATGGTGGCCAGCCCTTCGGGCCGCAGGATCTGGGCGCCGGTATAGACATAGCCGCGTCCACGGGCGACGCGGCCGTCGGGTTGGAGGGCGAAATCGCCCTGGCCGGCATGCCCCCGCGCCCGGCCGCGCGGGACCAGCAACAGCAGCGCGTCCATGACCCCGGGGTCCCAGGCGGCGGCGAGGGTGCGCAGAGGGTTCGGTCCGGTCCAGGCGGCATCGCTGTTCAGGGTGAAGACCGGCCCCGGCCCCAGCAGCGGCAGCGCCTGCCGCAGCCCGCCGCCGGTATCGAGGATCTCGGGCGCCTCGTGCGAGATCCGCACGCCCGGCCGGCCCTCCAGGTGCGCCTCGATCTGCCCGGCCAGGTAATGGGTGTTCACCACCGTGCGGCCCACCCCGGCGTTCTCGGCCAGGGCCAGCGCATGGTCGATCAGCGGGCGGCCGGCCAGTTCGATCAGCGGTTTCGGGCGGCTGGCGGTCAGTGCGCCCATGCGCGTGCCGAAGCCGGCGGCATAGAGCATCAGGGCTTGGGGGCGATCGGGCATCGGGCCTTGATCCTTTCGCGGATGGTTGCGTCGGGGGCCGGGATCAGCCGTTCCACGCGGGCGCGCAGCCCGGCCAGCGCCGGATGGGAAAGGTCGTGCCGCAGATGGCCCCAGACGCGGGGCATCAGGTCGACATAGTGGGGCTTGCCGTCGCGGATGCAAAGCCGGGCGAAGACACCCAGGATGCGCAGGTTGCGCTGCGCGCCGAGGCAGGCATAGGCGGTGAGAAACGCCTCGCGTTCCACGCCGGTGGCAGCGATGTAACGCGCGATCATCGCTTTTTGCAGCGCGGGGGTTACGTCGCGGCGGGCATCCTCCAGCAGCGAGACCAGGTCATAGGCCGGGTGCCCGGCCATGCCGTCCTGGAAATCCAGCAGGCCGACGCGGGCGATGCCCTGGCGCTCGGGCAGCCAGATCAGGTTCTCGGCGTGGTAATCGCGCTGGGCGAGGACGGTCGCCTCGCCGCAATTACGGGCCAGAATCGTCTCTAATTCGGCCTGAAACGCCTCTTTCTCGCCCTCGGGCGCCTCGGCGACGGCCGGCAGGTACCAGTCGAAGGGCAGCGCGCCCAGCGGCGCCATTGTGGCCGGGTCATAGGCCGGCAGGTCTGCCGGCGCGGGATGGCGGTGCAGCTCGGAGAGCAGGTCGATGGCGCATTCGTAGAGCGGAAGCTCAAGCTCCGGCGCGGCGGGGATCACCCGGGCGAAAAGCGCGTCGCCCAGATCCTCGAGCAGCAGGAAGCCGCGCTCGGGATCCTCGGCCAGGATTTCGGGTGCGCTGAGCCCGAGGCCGCGCAGGTGCCGCGCGATGCGGACGAAGGGGCGCACGTCCTCGCCCTTTTCCGGCGGGGCGTCCATCAAGACCGCGCGGGCGCCGGTGGCCGGGTCGGTCAGCCGGTCATAGCGCCGGTTCGAGGCGTCGCCGGCCAGCACGACCCGCGCGGCACCGGACCAGCCGGCGCGCGCGAGGAAAGCCTCGGTCAGGGCGCTGCGTTCAGGGCTCGGCATGGGTGAAATCCTTGACTATTCCAGCCAAAAGCGTGGCCCAGGCGGTGTCACCCGACAGGGTGACACGGTGGCCGCCATCGGGCAGGGCGGCAAATTCCAGCCACAGCGCCGTGGCCGGCGCCAAATCGCCCAGGCGGTCGGGCCATTCGACCAGGCACAGGGCGGTCTCGAAGGCGTCGGTCAGGCCCAGCTCGACCACCTCGTCGGGATGGGTCAGGCGGTAAAGATCGGCATGCCAGATCTCCAGCGGCCCGGCCTCGTAGCTCTGAACCAGGGTGAAGGTGGGCGAGGGGATGTCCTCGGCCAGCCCGTGCTCGGCCAGGCGGGCGCGAATCAGGGCGCGGGCGAAGTGGGTTTTTCCCGCCCCGATGGGACCCGACAGCAGCAGCACGTCGCCCGCCCGCGCCAGCGCGCCGATGCGCTCGGCCAATGCGGCTGTGTCCTCTTCGGAGGGCAGGGCGAGTGTGACGGGAAGGGTCGGGCTGCTCATGGGCGCAGTTTTACTGTCCAGCCCGGCCCCTGCAAGGTGAGATCAGGCCGGGGCGGGGGAAAGCGCTGGCTCGGGGGCGGCCTTGGAAAACCCGATCAGCGTGGCGCCGCCGGACAGGGGTTGCAGCCGGCAGATCAGCCGTGTGTCGTCCTTCATGGTGACCTCGTGGCGGGCGGCCGTTCGCTCTCCGAAGCGGCAGACGAAATGGCGCGCCCGGGCCCAGACCGGCGAGGGTTTGCAGGCCGCTTGCCAGTGCTCGCTGGCCTCGCCGATACCGATTTCGCAAAGCGTGACCGACGGGTCCACGCCCCAGAGCCGCGCATAGGCCGCGTTGGAAAGCGTCAGCACGCCCGCGGGCGAGAAGACCGCGATCGCTTCGTCCAGGCCGTCGATCACCGCCTGCCCCAGTTCCAGCTCGGAGCGGAAGCGGCGGGTCAGCGAGATCTCGGCGCTGATATCCTCGAACAGGAAGGCCACCGCGCCGTCGGGATGCGGCCGCCCCGAGACGCGATAGGTCTGGCCGGTGGGCAGGGTCCAGGTTTCCTGGTAGGCGCCGTTGGCGGCCTCCTGTTCGAGTGCGGTCATGCGCTGGCGCCAGCTTTTGTAATCCTTGGGCTCGGGCATCATCTGCTTGTCGCGCAGCTTGTCGAGAAAGGCGGTCAGGCTGGGCCTCGCGATCAGGAATTGTGGCTCCAGCGCGCAGAGATCGGTCAGCGCGGGGTTGAACATCACCAGTTCGCGCGCGCGGTTGAAGATGGCCAGGCCGATGGGCAGGTCGGCGAAGGTCTTGGTCAGCGTCTGGCGGAAATTCTGAAGCGCGCTTTCGGCGCGCACCGTGGCGGTGGCGCAGTGTGCGAAGAAAAGCGGGCCACCGGGCCGGGCCACGGCGGTGCAATCGAACCATTGCGGGGCGTGGCCCGGTGTTTCGAGGACCACGCGGTGCGGGGCCATCTCGGCGACGCCGGCGGTCAGGGGGTCGGTTTCGAACAGCCGGGGCAGGGGCCAGGTCAGCTCGGCCCCGTCCGGCAGGCGCTGCTCGACCAGGGCGAGATAGGCGCGGTTGGCCCAGGTCACGGTGCCCTCGTCATCCTGGGCCCAAGCCAGCGTCGGGATATGGGTGACGACCCGGCGCAGGATGCCGAGTTCTTCCTCCAGGGCGGTCAGGCTGGGCCCGTCGATCGGGCCGGTTTCACGGGTGTCCGGCCGCAGCAGCGTGATGCGCGTGACCCCGTTGCTGAGGCGCGCGCGCAGGCCCGGGCGCCCCTGCCGATCCTCGAGGACGGCCTGGCCGGTCTCGGGCAGGCGGGCCATGGCCTGCGGGAACCCCGGGAAGCGTTGCGACAGCAGCGCGGCCAGGCGCGGCCAGTCCGCCAGCCCCTCGGGGCCGTTAACCAGGAAACGGCGCGCCCGCGGCGTGGCATCCAGCAGCGTTTCGCCGTCGAAAAGGAACACCATGTCGGCCGCCATCTCCGGCCTGTCTGCCGGCCCGCGCTGGCCGCGGGGCGGCGGCAGGTGCGGAACCACGAAAACGGCCAGAGCCACGGTCAGCGCCGAAGTCAGCACGAGAATCGTTGCCATCCCCCAGTCGAACGCCATGACATTCGCCTTTCCTGCCGGAGCTTTCCGCCAACCGATAGTAAGGCCTTGTGAAGGTTAACGCTGGGTTAATTGTCAGTTCCAGCCGGGGAAAGGCTGGTTCTCGCCCAGGGGCCCCGCGGCGGAATCGGCGGCGATCAGGCCGCGCGGCCAGGTCACCTCGACGATTGCGCCGCAGCGTTCCGGCCGGTTCTCGGGCGCGAGGTAGGGATCGGAGCCGTTGGCAAAGCTGAGCTGCGCGCCGGTGCGCTCCAGCAATGTCTTGGCGATGAACAGCCCCAGCCCCATGCCGGCATAGCCGGGGCGCTTGCGGATCTCGTCCTCGGTGCGGCGGTGGCGCATGAAGGGGTCCCCGATCCGGTTCAGCACCTGCTGGGTGTAGCCGGCCCCGTCGTCGGATATCCGCACGCCGATCTGCTCGCCGTTCCAGAACCCCTCGACCCAGACATTTCCGTCGGCGAAATCCACCGCGTTCTGCACCAGGTTGCGCAGCCCGTGGATGATCTCGGGGCGGCGGCGGATCGCGGGCTGGCGCGCGTCGGCGCCGGGCAGGGCGGCGATCTCGAAATGCAGGGCCTTGCCCCGGTCCTGGTGCGGCTCGGCGGCCTCTTCGAGGACCCGTTGCAGCGGTGCGGTGTGCAGGTGCAGGTCGTCCTTGCCGGCCCGGCCCATGGAATGGAGGATATCGCGGCAGCGGTCGGCCTGCTCGGCGATCAGCGCCGCGTCCTCGCGCAGTTCGGGGCTGTCGGCCAGCTCGTCGCTGAGTTCCGAGCTGACCAGCTTGATCGTGGCCAGCGGCGTGCCCATCTCATGCGCGGCCGCGGCGACCACGCCGCCCAGGTCGGTCAGCTTCTGCTCGCGCGCCAGCGCCATCTGGGTGGCCAGCAGCGCATCGGACATGGCGTTGATCTCCGAGCTCACGCGCCGCGCGTTGGCGGCCAGGAAGACCACCCCGATCACGATCGCCACCCAGAACCCGAACAGGAAGATGTCGGGCATGTACATCATGTCGCCGAAGGCGTCGCGCAGCGGCCGGTGGTAATAGGCCAGCAGCGTGACCAGCCCCACCGCCACCCCGCCCAGCAGCAGGGTCGAGCCCAGCCCCAGCGCCGTGGCGGCAATGGTCACCGGCGTCAGCATGAGCAGCGCGAAAGGGTTGTTCAGCCCGCCCGTCAGCCCCAGCAAGAGCGCCAGCTGCGTGACGTCGAACAGCAGCATGAGCATCGTCTCCTTCTCGGAGAGGCGCTTGTTCTTGGGATAGATGGCAATGGCCAGCAGGTTGGCGATGACCGCGGCGCCGACTACAAGGTAGCAGGGGCCGGTATCGATCTGCAGGCCAAAGGCGTAATGCGCCACCTCCAGCGCGATCAGCTGCCCCGCGATCGCCACCCAGCGCAGCCAGGTCAATGTCCGCAGCGGCACCCATTGGCTGCGCTCCGACAGGGGCGGAAGTCCGATATCGCTTGGCGGCGCTTTCATCCGGCCTTATCTCCCCTGTGGCAACTGTTCCCTTGTATATCCCGGCCCGACGCGGGATCAATGCGCCCAAACCTTACCCCGGAGGAACCTTTCATGACCCGAATGACCGCCGCCATTGCCGCTGCAGCCGTGCTGATCCTGCTGGGCGTTGCCGCCTATTTCGCTTTCCCGGGGAAGGACGACAAATATGCCCAGTGCCGCAGCGGCCAGATCGCGGGCGGGTCTGCGCAGATCGGCGGGCCGTTCACCCTGGTCAACCAGGACGGCGAAACAGTGACTGACAAAGATGTGATCACCAAGCCGTCGCTGCTCTATTTCGGCTATTCCTTCTGCCCCGATGTCTGCCCGCTGGACAACGATCGCAACGCGCAGGCGGTGACCATCCTCGACGAGCGGGGCTATGACGTGACGCCGGTCTTCATCTCCATCGACCCCAAGCGCGACACGCCCGAGATCATGAAGGAATTCGTGGAATACATGCATCCCAAGATGATCGGGCTGACCGGCACGCCCGAGCAGACCAAGGCCGCCTCGCAGGCCTACCGCACCTATTTCAACGTGCGCGACCCCGAAGAGGAATTCTACCTGATCGACCATTCCACCTTCACCTACCTGGTCTTCCCCGAGGAAGGTTTCGTGGACTTCTTCAAACGCGAGCTGAGCCCCGAACAACTCGCCGACCGGGTGGCCTGCTTCATCGATTCGCAGTGAGTTAAATTGACCCATGCGCCATTAGGCCCTAGATAGGCTTGGAATTATTCCAGTGAAGGACGGGCCTGGAGGCGGATGATGGCAGAAGAAGAACTTCTGGAGATCGGGGACGACAAGTCCCTTCTGATCGTCGACGACGACGAACCCTTTCTGCGCCGCCTCGCCCGCGCGATGGAAAAGCGCGGCTTCGAGGTGGAGACGGCGGGGTCCGTCGCGGGCGGCAAGGCCATCGCCACCGCGCGTCCGCCGGCCTTCGCGGTGATCGATCTGCGGCTGGAAGACGGCAACGGCCTCGACGTGGTCGAGCTGCTGCGCGAGAAGCGCCCGGATTCCCGGATCGTGGTTCTGACCGGCTATGGCGCCATCGCCACCGCCGTGGCCGCGGTCAAGATCGGCGCGACCGACTACCTGTCCAAGCCCGCCGACGCCAACGACATCACCAACGCGCTGTTGGCCAGGGAAACCGAGCTGCCGCCGCCACCCGAGAACCCGATGTCGGCCGACCGGGTGCGCTGGGAGCACATCCAGCGCGTCTACGAGCTGTGCGACCGCAACGTGTCCGAGACCGCGCGGCGGCTGAACATGCACCGCCGCACCCTGCAGCGCATCCTCGCCAAGCGCAGCCCGCGCTGAGGCCGGGCGCCCGGCGGGCCGGGCTAGACCGTGCTTTTCAGCCAGCGCATGAAGGTTTTCAGCGCTTCGCAGCGCGGCCCCGGCCGCGTCACCAGGAAATAGGAGGCCTGGGAGGCGCTGTCGTCCTCGGCCCGGAAGACCTCGACCAGGCGGCCCGATTTCAGATCGTCCTCGGCCAGCGCCTGCAGTTCGACGTAGAGGCCATAGCCCTGCCGCGCCCCCATGATCGCCAGGTCCTGGTTGGGCATGTAGGTGATGTCCAGCTTGTCGGGTTCCAGCCCCAGGCTTTCCAGCCAGGCCAGCGGCTCGGGCCAGTTTGTCTCCAGGATCCAGGGCAGGCGGGCCATGTCCTCGATGCCCAGTGACGGGCGCCCCTGCAGCAGCCGCGGCGCGGCCACGATCAGGTAGCCCGACCCGGTGAGATGCTCGATCTCGTATCCCGGCCAATCCCCTTGGCCCAGGCGAATGGCCAGGTCGAACCCCTCGCGCTTCATGTCGACCACGCGGCGGTCGGGCTCCAGCGAGATCGGGATATCCGGGTGTTTCTGCCAGAAATCCCCCAGCCGCGGCATCAGCCACTGCGTGGCGAAGGCCGGCGTCAGCGAGATTTTCAGGGGCCGCCCGGCGCGGTCGGCGCGCAGCGCCTCGACCGCGTCCTGCAGCGCCTGGAACCCGTCGCCCAGCCCCTGCGCGAGCTGCGCGCCCTCGGGGCTGAGCGCCATGCCGCGGCCCTCGCGATAGACAAGCGCCACGCCGAGCTCGTCCTCCAGCGCGCGCACCTGCTGCGCCACCGCGGCATGGGTGACGTTCAGCGCCCGCGCCGCGGCGCTGAAGCTTTCCAGCCGCGCCGTGGCTTCGAAGGCTCGGAGCGCGGTGAGCGAGGGCATCTGCCGCCAGTCGAGGTCACTCATCTGTTAGGACACCTACCATGTTGGAAATTTTCCTGACTCGGGTGGAATCACCGTCAGCGGTAGAAAGAGGTCACCACGCCAGCCGAAAGGATCAAGAGATGCTAAGCATTCTTTCAGATACGATGATGACCGCAACCCGCATGCCGCGCAAGACCGGTCCCCAGGATATTCCACCGCGCCGGCAGACGCCGCCGCAGCCGCGCCGCCGCACATTGCGCGCGCCCGGCGGGGCGCGGTCCTGAACCCCCGCCGGCCCCTCCTAGCGCGGGCCGGATAAGGCGCCCAGCAGGGCCTCGTGCCGCGCCAGATAGGCGCGGCGCACCTCCAGCGGCGGGCGCAGGCGAATCTCCAGCCCCTCGATTACCTCGGGCCTGGGGCGCCCGAAGAACTTGTTGGCCTCGGCCTCGGTGAAGCCCGCGATCTGCACCGCCTCCAGCCAGGCCGAGATGCGGTCGGCGCGCTTGATCTTCTGCTTGACCGTCTTGGGCACCTGGGCGGGCAGGCCGAAGCGGATATGGATGGCCGCCGACAGCCGGTCATCCAGAGCGCCATAGGCGGGCCCCACCGCCGCCTTCACCGGCGAAATCATGTCGCCGATCACGTATTCCGGCGCGTCGTGGAGCAACGCGGCCAGGCGCCATTTCACCGCCGGATCCTTGACTAACCTGCCGTAAATCTCCTCGACCAGAAGCGAATGCTCGGCCACGGAATAGGCGTAGTGGCCCCGTGTCTGCCCGTTCCAGCGCGCGACGAAGGCCAGCCCGTGGGCGATATCCTCGATCTCGATATCGACGGGCGTCGGGTCCAGCAGGTCAAGCCGCCGGCCCGAGAGCATGCGTTGCCAGGCGCGGGCTTCCTTGGGCATCTGGGTCTCCGGTTCAGGGTGACGCTGGCCTAGCGCGAACGCCGCGCGCTGTAAATGTGCCGCCGCGACCGCGGGGGGCACAGAGGGCGGGAAACTCGGCCGCCCGAGTTGCCGCAACACCGGCCCGGTGCTATGTGCGCCTGAAAAGCCTCATCAGAACGGAGCCGCCCCGATGGCCACGGATTACATCATCAAGGACATTTCGCTGGCCGAGTTCGGCCGCAAGGAACTGGACATCGCCGAAACCGAGATGCCGGGCCTGATGGCCCTGCGCGAGGAATATGGCGAGTCCAAGCCGCTGAAGGGCGCGCGCATCGCCGGGTCGCTGCACATGACGGTGCAGACCGCCGTTCTGATCGAGACCCTGGTGGCGCTGGGCGCCGAGGTGCGCTGGGCGTCGTGCAACATCTTCTCCACCCAGGACCACGCGGCGGCGGCGATCGCCCAGGCGGGCGTTCCGGTCTTCGCCGTCAAGGGCGAGACGCTGGAGGAATACTGGGACTACGCCGACCGCATCTTCCAGTTCGAAGAGGGCGGCGCGAACATGATCCTCGACGATGGCGGCGACGCCACGCTTTACATCCTGCTGGGCGCGCGGGTCGAGGAAGGCGAGACCGACCTGATCGAAACCCCCACCTCTGACGAGGAGGTGGCGCTGTTCAACCAGATCAAGAAGCGCCTGAAGGAAAGCCCCGGCTGGTTCGTGCGCCAGCGCCACATGATCAAGGGCGTGTCCGAGGAAACCACCACCGGCGTGCACCGCCTCTACAAGATGATGGAAAAGGGCCACCTGCCCTTCCCGGCCATCAACGTGAACGACTCCGTCACCAAGTCGAAATTCGACAACAAGTACGGCTGCAAGGAAAGCCTGGTCGACGGCATCCGCCGCGCCACCGACACCATGATGGCGGGCAAGGTGGCCGTGGTCTGCGGCTATGGTGACGTGGGCAAGGGCTCGTCCGCCTCTCTGCGCGGCGCGGGTGCGCGGGTGAAGGTGACCGAGGTCGACCCGATCTGCGCCCTGCAGGCCGCCATGGACGGGTTCGAGGTGGTCACGCTGGAGGATGTGGTCTCGGACGCCGACATCTTCATCACCACCACCGGCAACAAGGACGTCATCCGCATCGAGCATATGCGCGAGATGAAGGACATGGCGATCGTCGGCAATATCGGCCATTTCGACAACGAAATTCAGGTGGCCAGCCTGCGCAACCACAAATGGACCAACATCAAGGACCAGGTGGACATGATCGAGATGCCCTCGGGCAACCGCATCATCCTGCTGTCCGAAGGCCGCCTGCTGAACCTGGGCAACGCCACCGGCCACCCCAGCTTCGTCATGTCGGCGAGCTTCACCAACCAGGTGCTGGCCCAGATCGAGCTGTGGACCAAGGGCGAGGAA
>JBNGCX010000049.1:0-30500 GCA_049974865.1 Paracoccaceae bacterium | reverse complement strand
TCACGGCGTGGCCTCGGTGGTGCTGGACGACAACAACGTGGTCTCGATGGGGTCGCGCGCGATCTGCTGGTCGCGCCGCAGCCTCGAGATCTTCGACCGGCTGGGCATCGCCGGGCGGGTGATGGACAAGGCCGTGCCCTGGCGCCGCGGGCGCATGTTCCACGGCAACAAGGAACTGTTCCAGACCGATCTCGAATCAGCGCAAGGCGGGGCCGCGCCGCCCGATGCCTTTCCGGTCTTCGCCAACCTGCAGCAATACTATGTCGAGGAATACCTGATCGACCGGATCCAGGAGCTGGAGCTGGTCGACCTGCGGGTGCGCAACCGGGTGCTGGCCGTCGACCAGAGCGACGAGGCCGCCCATGTCACCGTGGAAACCCCCGATGGCCAATACGGGCTGCGCGCCGATTACGTGATCGCCTGCGACGGGGCGCGCTCGTCGATCCGCTCGCGGCTGAAGCTGGACTTCAGGGGCGTGCAGTCCGAGGACCGCTTCGTCATCGCCGATATCGAGATGGAGACCGACCTGCCCGCCGAACGGCAGTTCTGGTTCGAGCCGCCCTTCCACGACGGGCGCACCGCCCTTCTGCACAAGCAGCCAGACAATCTTTGGCGGCTTGACCTGCAGCTGACCCCAGAGGACGATGCCGCCTCCGCGGTGAAGCCCGAGCGGCTGCGACCGCGCATCGCGGCCATGCTGGGGCACGAGCATTTCCGGCTGGACTGGGTCAGCCTCTACTCCTTCCAGTGCCGCAGGCTGGCCGACCTGCTGCACGGCCGACTGATCTTTGCCGGCGACGCGGCGCACGTGGTCTCGCCCTTCGGGGCGCGCGGAGCCAATGGCGGGCTGCAGGATGTCGACAACCTGGGCTGGAAGCTGGCCGCCGTGATCCAGGGCCGCGCCATGCCGGATCTGCTGGAAAGCTACGACCGCGAGCGCGGAATCGCCGCCGACGAGAACCTGCGCAGCGCCGCGCGCACGCGGCGCTTCATGAGCCCCGCCCCGGGCGCCGAGCAGATGTTCCGCGACCAGGTGCTGGCGCTGGCCGCCAAGAGCAGCCTGGCCCGGCCGATGGTCGATTCCGGGCGCCTGTCCACCCCCGGCCGCTTCCCCTGCTCCGGCGCCGACGATTCCCGCCTGCCGCCGGGTGCGCGCCCCGGGTCGGTGGCGCCCGATGCGCCGCAGGGCAACGGCTGGCTGCTGCCGAACCTCGCCGGCGAACCGAGCCTGCTGGCGCTGGGCTGCGACGCGCCCGACCTCGGCCTCCGGGTGGTCGAAGCCGAGTTGAACGACGCCACCCGCGCCCACTACCTGGGCGAGGCCGACCACGCGCTCTACCTGGTTCGCCCCGACCAGGTGGTCGCCGCCCGCTGGGTCGCGGCCGAGCCCGCCGCCATCACCGCCGCCATCACCGCAATGTGGGAGGGACGCCCGTGAAACTGATCGACACCCCCAACCTGCCCGACCCCGACGGCTTCTACGAGGAGTTGCTGGAGGCGCATAAGGGCCTCAGCGCGGCCGAGACCGCGGAACTGAACGCGCAGCTGGTACTGATCCTGGCCAATCATATCGGCGACCGCGAAGTGCTGAGCCAGGCCATCGCGCTGGCCAAGCAGGGCTGAGCGCGGCGGCGCGCGCGACGGGATCGCCGCCATGAGGCTCGAGGATTTCGCCCCCCTTTCCGAGGCCGAGCGCAAGCTGGTCGACGAATGCTCCGGCCCCGACCGGATCATCTTCGGCGACGGGGAACTGCCGGGCGAGGACGACGAGGCCCCCGCCCTGCGCGCCGATCTGGTGCGGCTCATACTGCTGGGCGAGCCGGGCGCGCCGGCGCTGCACGACAAGGGGCTGCGCCTGCGCGGGGCGCGGCTGACAGGAATGCTCGACCTGCAGGGCTGCGACTGCCCGCACGACATGACCTTTTCCGACTGCCGCATCGACGCAGCGCTGAACCTGGTCAATGCCCGGCTGCGGGGGCTGCATTTCAGCGGCACGGTGCTGGCGGGGCTGGCCGCCGACAGTGCCACGTTTTCGGGCAGCCTGTTCCTGCGCGACGACAGCGTCAGCCTAGGCGAGATCAGCCTGGCGGGCGCGCGCCTGGGCGGCGACCTGCAGCTTTGCGGGGCCGAGATCCACAGCGCAGCGCAGGACGCGCTGTTCGCGCCGGCGCTGAAGGTCGGCGGCTCGGTCTTCCTGGGCAATTACCCCTATACGGACAACGAGACGACGCTGGTCGCGCAGGGGATGCTGTTCCTCTCCTCGGCGCATGTGGAGCACGACCTGTTCGTCTCCAACACCTCGATCTCGCTGGCCGAGGTGGAGCTGGGCAGCCCCGTCTTCGACGCGGTCGAGGAGCACGGGCACGACATCGCGCTGTCGCTGGCGCGGGCGCGGATCGGCGGCATCCTCTACCTGCGCGGCAACGAGATCAGCCGCGGCACCGTCAGTCTCGCCGGGGCCGAGGCCGCCCGGCTCAGCGACGAGCCCACCGGGCCCGGCGCCACCTACCCGATCCGGCTGGACGGGTTCCGCTACCACGATTTCTCGCGCCATGCCGATATCGGCGTGCAGGCCCGGCTGAGCTGGCTGGCCCGCCGCCCCGGGGGCATGGCCTTCACCACCCAGCCCTATGTGCACCTGGCCAACGTCCTGACCCGCATCGGCCACCACGACGAAGCGCGCACCGTGCTGATGCACAAGGAGCGCCTGCTGCATGCCGAGAACCGCCGCCGCCTGGTGGCCGAGCGCGGCCAGGGCCTTGCCTGGGCGGGGGCCTGGGCCGGCGACGCGCTGCTGCGATTGAGCATCGGCTACGGCTACCGGCCCGTGCGCGCGCTGGTGATGGCCGCGGCGATGATCGGCGCACTCGGCTGGTTCTACGGCCAGTGCTGGGAGGCCGGCGACATGACCCCCAATTCCGCCCCCATCCAGACCTCGGCCCCCTGGGTCGCGGCCACCCAGAGCCATCCGGAAAACCCCGGCGCCCGCTGGTCCGCACCCGGGCAGGCCGGGCAGGACTGGGAAAGCTTCAACGCCTATGCCTATGCCGCCGACCTGTTCATCCCCCTGGTGCAGCTGGGGCAGGAGGCCGCCTGGGCCCCCTCGACCGCGCGCTCGGGCTGGGGCCGGGCGGGCTGGTGGCTGCGCTGGGTCGCCAAGGCCGTGGGCTGGGTCGTCACCGCGCTGGGGGCCGCCGCCATCACCGGCGTGATCCGACGGGAGTGAAGCGCGAAAATCCTCGCGGGGTTGCGCCGAGGCTCTTCAGAGAACCTCTGGCATCGGGCGGATGGGCCGACGGCCCCGAGCGGTCAGCTGAAACACCTCTTCCCCCTCGATCACCACGGCCGAGAGCGGCCCGCCATAGGCCGCGCCGGTATCGAGGTTCAGGCGATTGCCGTAGTGGGTGACATGTTCCACCGGGGTATGGCCGTGAACGATCAGCGCGCCGTGGTCGCGCATGTCGTCGTGGAATTCGCCGCGGATCCAGACCAGGTCGTCCTCGACCTGCTGGTCCAGCGCGAGGCCGGGGCGGATGCCGGCGTGGCAGAAGAATACCCCGCCCCTGCAATAGCTGAGCCGCAAGTCCTCAAGCAGGGCGAGATGCTCGGGCGGCACCTTGCCCCGGGCCTCGGTGTGGATCTCCTCTACGGGCCGCGCCGGGCTGACATCCACGCCATAGGAGGCCAGCGTCGCGCGCCCGCCGATGCGGTCCTCCAGCCAGTGCAGGTCGGGGCGGCGCGGGTCGCGTTCCTCCGGGGCGCGCAGGAAGAGCGACATCATCCGGTCGTGATTGCCCTTCAGCAGGATCCAGGGCTGGCCCTCGGCCAGGCCGTGGGACAAGAAGTCCAGCACCCCGCGGCTGTCCGGGCCGCGATCGACGTAGTCGCCCAGGTGGACCACCGGCGCGCTGTTATCGCCCACCCGCGCCCGGTCGGCCGCGATCCAGCCGTGCACCGCGCGCAGGTAGTCGAGCTGCCCGTGACTGTCGCCGATCGCATAGCTGCGCATGGATTACCTCTTGCCGGAAAGGGAACGGCCCGCCGCAGTGATGCGACGGGCCGCCCCGTGTTTCAAGCCTTGCGGCCTCAGAGGTCGAAGGACAACGGGCGCACCTGCACGAAGAGACCGGTCTGGCGCAGCGCCTCGATCACGTCCTCGGGCAGCGGGTTATCGAGGTAGAGCAGCGCGATCGCGCTCTCGCCCACGCCGGTGCGGCCCAGGGTGAAGTTGGCGATGTTCACGCCATGCGCGCCCATGGTCGCGCCCAGCGCACCGATGATGCCCGGCACGTCCTTGTTGGTGGTGTAGAGCATGTGCTCGCCGATCTCGGCGTCGATATTGATGCCCTTGATCTGGATGAAGCGCGGCTTGCCGTCCGAGAACACCGTGCCCGCGATCGAGCGCTCGCGCGTGTCGGTGACCACGGTCAGCTTGATATAGCCTTCGAACACGCCCGACTTGCCCTGCGTGGTGCGCGAGATCTTGATGCCCTTGTCGGCGGCGATGACCGGGGCCGAGACCATGTTCACATCCGGGTTGGCCGGCTTCATCACGCCCGCGATCACGGCGCAGTTCAGCGCGTCGAGGTTCATCTCGGCCGAGCAGCCGTCATAGAGGATGTTGATGGCCTTGATCGGCTCGTCGGTCATCTGGCCGATGAAGGCACCCAGGTGACCGGCCAGCTTGATCCAGGGGCCCATGACCTTGGCCTCCTCGGCGGTGACCGAGGGCATGTTCAGCGCGTTCTGCACCGCGCCGGTCAGCAGGTAGTCCGACATCTGCTCGGCCACCTGCAGGGCCACGTTTTCCTGCGCCTCGGTGGTCGCCGCGCCGAGGTGCGGGGTGCAGACCACGTTGGGCAGGTTGAACAGCGGGTTCTCGGTGGCCGGCTCTTCGGAGAACACGTCGAAGGCCGCGCCGGCGACATGGCCGTCCTTCAGAAGCTCGGCCAGCGCAACTTCGTCCACCAGACCGCCACGCGCGCAGTTGATGATGCGCACGCCCTTCTTGGTCTTCAGCAGGTTTTCACGGCTGAGGATGTTGCGGGTGCTGTCGATCAGCGGCACGTGCAGGGTGATGAAGTCCGAGCGGTGCAGCAGCTCTTCCAGCTCGACCTTCTCCACGCCCATGCGGTCGGCCTTCTCTTCGCTGAGGAAGGGGTCATAGGCGATGACCTTCATCTTCAGCCCCAGCGCCCGGTCGCAGACGATGCCGCCGATGTTGCCGGCGCCGATCACGCCCAGCACCTTGCCGGTCAGCTCGACCCCCATGAACTTCGACTTTTCCCACTTGCCCGCATGGGTCGAGGCACTGGCCTCGGGGATCTGGCGGGCGACGGCGAACATCATGGCGATCGCGTGCTCGGCGGTGGTGATCATGTTGCCGAAGGGGGTGTTCATGACGATCACGCCCTTTTTCGACGCGGCCACCTTGTCGACGTTGTCGGTGCCGATGCCGGCGCGGCCGACGACCTTGAGGTTGGTGGCGGCCTCCAGCAGCTTTTCGGTCACCTTGGTGGCCGAGCGGATGGCAAGGCCGTCATAGTTGCCGATCACCTCCAGCAGCTTTTCCTTGTCCTTGCCGATGGAGGGGTCGAAATCGACCTCGATGCCACGGTCGCGGAAAATCTGGACGGCGGTTTCGGAGAGCTTGTCGGAAACGAGAACTTTGGGAGCCATTTTCGTGGTCCTTTTCAGAATTTCAGTGCCTTATCGACGATCAACCAAGGAGCAATGGTTTCAAAGTCGTTGGCGGGTGAGTTGGTCAGAGCCAGCGAAATCTCGATCTCACGTTCCGCTGGCGAATTCGTCTTGAATGAGGCCCTGAAGGGCGCCGGATGTCGTGCACCTTCGACAAGGGTCATATCCAGCTTGTCCTCGAGCCACTCGTAGTCCCGCAGACCGATCGCGGCCTGATGGCCATCGGCATTTTCGAAAAGAGCGCAGTCAAAGAATTCGCCCCCCTCTTGCCATGCGGTCCAACCATCCTTGGCGCGATAGTCGAGGCCGATTTCGACGACTGCACCGGCGGGGCATTCCAGATGAAGGGCATCCAGAATGCACCAGTCGGTGCGAAACCCAAGTTCGCGTGGAGGACAAGGCTCTTGCCCACGCACGCGCCCTTTCAGGCCGTCGCCCTTTGCCCAGAACTTGACCTGAGCAAAGGCAGTATCGAAAGAGACCTCAACCATTTGGCTGCGGATGCGCGGGCGAATTACTGCGCCGCGATCTCGGTCTCGAAGGCCCAGTTCAGCCAGGGCATCAGGGCCTCGACATCCGCCGCCTCGACCGTGCCACCGCACCAGATGCGCAGGCCGGCCGGCGCGTCGCGATAGGCGCCGATGTCATAGGCCACGCCCTCACCCTCCAGCCGCTTGGCCACGGCCTTGGCGAATGCCGCGCCGTCCTTGATGCGGTCGTCGGTGAACTTCAGACACACGGAGGTGTTCGAGCGCGTCGCCGGGTCCACGGCGAGGAAGTCGATCCAGTCGTGTTCGGCCACGAATTTCTCGATCACCGCGGTGTTGGCGTCGGCGCGGGCGATCAGGCCGGTCAGCCCGCCCACCGATTTCGCCCAGTCCAGCGCGACGAGGTAATCCTCGACCGCAAGCATCGACGGGGTGTTGATGGTGGCGCCCTCGAAGATGCCCTCGATCAGCTTGCCGCCCTTGGTCAGGCGGAAGATTTTCGGCAGCGGCCAGGCGGGGGTGTAGCTTTCCAGTCGCTCGACAGCGCGGGGCGAGAGGATCAGCATGCCGTGGGCCGCTTCGCCGCCCAGCACCTTCTGCCAGGAGAAGGTGGTGACATCGAGCTTGTCCCAGGGCAGGTCCATCGCGAAGGCGGCCGAGGTGGCGTCGCAGATGGTCAGGCCCGCGCGGTCGGCGGGGATGAAATCGCCGTTCGGCACGCGCACGCCGGAGGTGGTGCCGTTCCAGGTGAAGACCACGTCATTGTCGAAATCGACGCTATCCAGGTCGACGATCTCGCCATAGTCGGCGGTCTTGACCTCGGCGTCGATCTTCAGCTGCTTCACGACATCGGTGACCCAGCCGGAACCGAAGCTTTCCCAGGCCAGCATCTCTGCCTTGCGTTCGCCCAGCAGCGACCACAGCGCCATTTCCACGGCGCCGGTGTCCGAGGCGGGCACGATGCCGATGCGGTAATCGGCGGGCACGCCCAGCACCTCGCGGGTGGTCTCGATCGCGGCCTTCAGCTTGGCCTTGCCCACCGCGGCGCGGTGCGAGCGGCCGAGCGGCGCATCTGCGAGCTTGTCGAGGGAGAATGTGGGGATCTTGGCACAGGGGCCAGAAGAAAAACGCGGATTGGCCGGCCGCGCGGCCGGAGCTTCGATAGCCATTGCTGGTATCCTTCCAGATATATGCCCCTCGTTGGGGAGGGGTGTCCCACGGACGCAGATACGGCGCTTTCTGCGCTGGCACAAGCGGCAAAACTGCGATATCGCGCCGCTTGAGCGCCTGAAAGCGACAGTTCTGTTCACTATCGGAAACACGCCCATGTTCATCGCCACCCTCCTGTCCGCCCCAACTGCCCGCAATCTCGACCCCGCGCTGGTCGATTCGCTGCGCAATGCCTGGGGCGGGGGTGATGCCACGTGGCTGGCCCCGGACGAGGCGGCGGAGTTCGCCCTGCCGCAAGTCCCCGGCAATCGCTGGGGGGTCTGGGACGAGATGCAGAAACTGGGCATCGACCTGGTGATCCAGCCCGCCGAGGGGCGGAAGAAGAAGATGCTGATCGCCGACATGGACAGCACCATGATCCAGCAGGAATGCATCGACGAGTTGGCCGCGGTGGCCGGGATCGGCCCCCGCGTGGCCGAGATCACGGCGCGGGCCATGAATGGCGAGCTGGATTTCGAGGGGGCGCTGCGCGAACGCGTGGGCTTGCTGAAAGGGCTCGATGCCGGCGTGATCGACCAGGTGCTGGACGAGCGCATCACCTTCATGCCCGGTGGCAGGTCCCTCGTGGCCACGATGAAGGCGGCGGGCGGCTACGCGGTGCTGGTTTCGGGCGGGTTCACCAATTTCGCGGCGCGCGTGGCGTCCGAGCTGGGCTTCGACGAGCACCGGGCCAATACCCTGCTGATCGAGGACGGCAAGCTGACCGGCCAAGTGGCCGAGCCGATCCTGGGCCGCGACGCCAAGGTCGCCGCGCTGCAAGAGGTCAGCGAACGGCTGGGGCTGGGCCATGCCGCGGTGATGGCCGTGGGCGACGGGGCGAACGATCTGGGCATGCTGGGGCTGGCCGGCGCGGGCGTGGCGCTGCACGCCAAGCCTACGGTCGCCGCGGAATGCGATATCCGCATCAACCACGGCGACCTGACGGCGCTGCTCTACATCCAGGGCTACACCCGGGACGGTTTCGCCGCCTAGCGCAGCGCCTCGGCCGGGCGGATGATGCCGGTCTCGATCCCGCGCCAGTTGCGGACGGGGGCGTTCATGCGCTTCAGCGTGGCGGGGTGATTGGCATCCAGCGCCCCGAGCTTCACCAGCAACGATGCGATGGCGCATTCGCTGGCGCGCGTCGCCCCGTCAACGATCTTCAGCGCGATGCCGAGCTTCTGCTCGGGCAACATGGCCACGAACACCGCCTCGGCCCCGGTCTTCAGCGCCACGCGGCCGTCCATGGCGCGCATCAGCTCGGTGCAGGCGCGGCCCTCGCCCGCCACCAGCTCGGGGAAGGTGCGCATCGCGTCGCGCAGCCGCGCGGCGGCGCGTTCGCGGGCGCTGGCGCCGTCGATATCCGCCCCGGCGAAAAAGCCCATCGCGCGGGCCAGCCCGTGCACGGTGGTGGCGAAATTCGGGGCCGAGCAGCCGTCGATCCCGAAGCCGGGGCTGTCCATCCCCGTCACATCCTCGAACGCCTCGCGCACGGCGCGCTGCACCGGGTGGGCGGGATCGACATATTCCGGCCCCGCGCCCAGATGCCGGGTCAGCGTCAGGAAGCCCGAATGCTTGCCCGAGCAGTTGTTGTGCCACTGGCAGGGCGATCCGCCCGCGCGGATCATCGCGTGCTTGGTCTCGGTGTCGCGCGGCACCTCGGCGCCACAGCGGAAGGCCTCGTCGCCCAGCCCCAGCTCGCCGAGCCAGGTCTGGACCATGTCGGTATGGATCGGCGCCCCCTGGTGCGAGGCGCAGGACAGCGCCAGCCGGTCCTCGCCCAGCCCGAACGCCTCGGCCGCGCCGCTTTCGACCAGCGGCAGCGCCTGGATCATCTTGGCCGAGCTGCGCGGCAGGATCACCGCGTCCGGGTCGCCCCAGGCCTGCACGATATTCCCCTTGGCATCGCAGATCACCGCGTGCCCCCGGTGCCGCGACTCCAGGAAATCGCCACGCCAGACCTCGACCATCTCAACCGGTTGCGTCATTTCGTTCCCTTTTCTCACGCCTGCGCGATTTTCTGCCAACGGGGCTTTCAAAAATCGGCGGGTTTACGTTAGTCTCCGCCATATCGAGTTGAAACGCACGCCGCTACTGGAAAAGGTGCGGGAAACGACCATCCGGGCGTGCGAAAGAGGCAAGAGCAGCTGGAGGCTGTGAGACATATGACATCATGGATGCGACGCGGCATTGCCGGGGCCCTTCTGGCGCTGACCGCCCTTGGCGCACAAGCGCAGGAATCGAACAACCGCGTGGCGGCGAAAACCGACTGGTCCGTCTTCGTCGAGGACGACCCGACCGAATGCTGGGGCGTGTCCAGCCCCAAGGAAACCGTCAACACCCGCGACGGCCGCGTGGTCGCCGTCCGGCGCGGCGACATCCTGCTGTTCGTCACCTACCGCCCCGGCGGCGGCGTGGAGGGCGAGGTGTCCTTCACCGGCGGCTATCCCTTCGCCGAAGGCTCGACCGTCGAGATGGTGATCGGCGACCAGAGCTTCGAGCTGTTCACTCAGGGCGAATGGGCCTGGCCCGCGTCGAAATCCGACGACGCCAAGATCGTGACCGCGATGAAGCGCGGCGTGGACGCGGTGCTGACCGCGCGCTCGACCCGCGGGACCAAGACCCAGGACACCTTTTCGCTGCTGGGCTTCACCGCCGCGATGGAAGAGGCCGAGGCCCGCTGCGGCGGCTGACACCCCGGCGAATGGCAGCTTTGACCGGCGGCGTATTTATTTACGCCGCCGAATCCTATATTGAAGGCGGCTATTCCTTTTGGAGAGACGCGATATGACGGCCACGGCCCCGATCACACAGGATGTTGTCACGATCCCCCGCAAGCTGCCGGAGGGTGAGAAGGTGAACCTTGTCGGCCTCACCCGCGACAAGCTGCGCGAGGTGCTGATCGCCGCCGGCACGCCGGAAAAGCAGGCCAAGATGCGCGTCAACCAGGTCTGGCAGTGGATCTACCAGAAGGGCGTGCGCGACTTCGACGCCATGACCAACCTGGCCAAGGATTACCGCGCCAAGCTGGCCGGGCATTTCGTGATTCAGGTGCCCGAGGTGGTGTCGAAAAACGTCTCGGCCGACGGCACGCGCAAATACCTGGTGCGGATCGCCGGCGGCCACGAGGTCGAGGTGGTCTACATCCCCGAGACCGACCGCGGCACGCTGTGCATCTCGTCCCAGGTGGGCTGCACGCTGACCTGTTCCTTCTGCCACACCGGCACCCAGAAACTGGTGCGTAACCTGACCGCGGGCGAGATCATCGGCCAGGTGATGATGGCGCGCGACGACCTTGGCGAATGGCCCGAGCCGGGCGAGGGCAGCGGCGAGCGCCCGCGACTGATTTCCAACATCGTTCTGATGGGCATGGGCGAGCCGCTCTATAATTTCGAGAACGTCCGCGATGCCATGCAGATCGCCATGGACGGTGAGGGCATCTCGCTCAGCCGCCGCCGGATCACGCTGAGCACCTCGGGCGTGGTGCCCGAGATCGCCCGCACCGCCGAAGAGATCGGCTGCATGCTGGCGGTATCGTTCCACGCCACCACGGACGAGGTGCGCGACAAGCTGGTACCGATCAACCGCCGCTGGAACATCGAGACCCTGCTGGAGGCCCTGCGCGCCTATCCGAAACTGTCGAACTCGGAACGCATCACCTTCGAATACGTGATGCTCAAGGACGTGAACGACAGCGACGAGGACGCCCGCCGGCTGGTCAAGCTGATCTCGGGCATCCCGGCCAAGATCAACCTCATCCCCTTCAACGAATGGCCCGGCGCCCCCTATGAGCGGTCGGACTGGGAGCGGATCGAGGCCTTCGCCGACATTGTCTACAAGGCCGGCTACGCCTCGCCCATCCGCACGCCGCGGGGCGAGGACATCATGGCCGCCTGCGGGCAGCTGAAATCGGCCACCGAGCGCGCCCGCAAGTCGCGCCGCGAGATCGAGGCCGAGGCCGAGGCCGGGCTGGGCTAAGCCCGCCTGGAGCGCGACCCGCCTGAAACGGGTCGACCGGAATCAGGCGGTTTCGGGCGGCCAGTTCTCGATCACCTCGACGGCCTCCTGTGCGGTTTCCACGAAGCGGAAGAGATCGAGGTCCTCGCGGGCGATGGTGCCGGCCTCGGCCAGCGCCTCCCAGTTGATGATCCTTTCCCAGAACTCCCGGCCGAACAGCAGGAAGGGCACCGGGCGCATCCGCCTGGTCTGGATCAGGGTGAGCGCCTCGAACATCTCGTCCAGCGTGCCGAAGCCGCCGGGGAACATGGCCACGGCATTGGCGCGCATCAGGAAATGCATCTTGCGGATGCCGAAATAGTGGAAGTTGAAGCACAGTTCGGGCGTGACCCAATCGTTGGGCTTCTGCTCATGCGGCAGCACGATGTTCAGGCCGATGGACACCCCGCCCGCATCGACCGCGCCGCGGTTGCCGGCTTCCATGATGCCGGGTCCGCCGCCGGTGACGATGACGTTTTCGCGGCTGCCGTTCTTCTTGGATTTCAGCGTCAGCAGCCGGGCCAGCTCGCGCGCCTCGCCATAGTATTTGGACAGCTTTGCCAGGGTATCGGTGCGGGCGGTATGCTCCTGCCCGGGCTCGGGGATGCGGGCGCTGCCGAACAGGACGATGGTGCTGTCGATGCCGTATTCCTGCATCAACAGCTCTGGCTTCATCAGCTCAAGTTGCAGGCGCACCGGGCGCAGCTCGTCGCGGCAGAGGAATTCGGCATCGGCAAAGGCCAGCCGGTAGGCCGGCGACTGCGTCTGCGGCGTGACGGGAATCTCGCGCGCGGTTTCGATATCCTCGTGGGCATCGGGGAACACCCGGGAGCGGTCAAACTTCATGGCGCGTCCTTTTCTCCTATCCCGCCTGCGTTGCCTAAGGCCCTTTCTGCGTCTATAGGCTCGGGGCTGATGAGGCCAGTCACGTTTTCGGAGGAACCCATGTCCAACGCCCAGCTCGAAGCCGCCATCGAAGCCGCCTGGGAGGCGCGCGACACGATCACCCCCTCGACCGGCGGCGAGACCCGCGAAGCCATCGAGGACACGCTGAACGCGCTGGACAGCGGCCAACTGCGCGTGGCCGAGCGCCAGGAGAACGGCGACTGGCATGTCAACCAGTGGGCCAAGAAGGCGGTGCTGCTGGGCTTCCGCATCAAGGACATGGAGCTGCAGGACGGCGGCCCGCAGGGCTCCGGCTGGTGGGACAAGGTTGACAGCAAGTTCAAGGGCTGGGGCGACAACGAATGGAAATCCGCGGGCTTCCGCGCGGTGCCGAACTGCGTGGTGCGCAAATCGGCCTATATCGCGCCGGGCGTGGTGCTGATGCCCTCCTTCGTGAACCTCGGCGCCTATGTGGACGAGGGCACCATGGTCGACACCTGGGCCACCGTCGGCTCCTGCGCCCAGATCGGCAAGGGGGTACACCTGTCGGGCGGCGTCGGCATCGGCGGCGTGCTGGAGCCGATGCAGGCCGGCCCCACCATCATCGAGGATAACTGCTTCATCGGCGCGCGCTCCGAGGTGGTCGAGGGCTGCATCGTGCGCGAGGGCTCGGTGCTCGGCATGGGCGTTTACATCGGCAAGTCGACCAAGATCGTCGACCGCGAGACCGGCGAGGTCATGTATGGCGAGGTACCGCCCTATTCGGTGGTCGTCTCGGGTTCCATGCCCTCGAAGGGTGGCGTGAATCTCTACTGCGCGGTGATCGTCAAGCGCGTGGACGCGCAGACCCGTTCCAAGACCGGCATCAACGAGCTGCTGCGTGACTGACAAGCCGAAAAAAGCCAAGAAGCCCCAGCAGGTCTTTACCCTGCTGGTGGAGGTCGGGCGCAAGGCCGATGACGGACTGCCCGAGGGGGCGACCGGCGCCGGGCTGATGTGCTATGCCTCGGGCGTGGACGAGGCCGAGGCGGTGCGCGAGACCGTGGCGGTGTTGAAGCAGGCCGGCCTCGCGCCGCTCGACGTGACCGGCTACGGCACCGCCGAGGAGCGCCGCGCCCAAGGTCACGAAATCGGTGAGGACGAGGCCGGGCTGATGGCCCGCGCGCTGGAGGAAAACGCCGTGATCGTGGCCCAGATGACGCCCTTCTACGGCGACGACGATGGCGACGCTCTTTCTTGATCTCGACGGCACACTGACCGACCCGAAGCCGGGGATCACCCGTTCGGTCGTGCACGCGCTGGAAAGCCTGGGGCTGGACGCGCCCGAGGCAGACAGCCTGGACTGGGTGATCGGCCCGCCCCTGCTGTGGAGCTTCGAACAGCTCGGCGCGCCCGACCCGCAGGCCGCACTGGCGGCCTATCGCGCGCGCTACACCGATGTCGGCCTGTTCGAGAACCGGGTTTTCGGCGGCATCCCCGAACTGCTGTCCGGGCTGCGGGACGAGGGGCACGTGCTGCACCTGGCCACCGCCAAGCCGCACGCCTATGCCCGCCGCATCACGGCGCATTTCGGTCTGGCGGGCCACCTGGCCCACGAATTCGGACCCGAGCTCGACGGCACCCGCAATGACAAGGGCGAGTTGCTGGCCCACGCGCTGGAGATCACCGGCGCGCGACCCGAGGCGTCGGTGATGATCGGCGACCGCCACCACGACATCGACGCCGCCCGCGCGGTGGGGATGAAGGCGATCGGCGTGCTCTGGGGCTATGGCCCACACGAGGAACTGGCAGGGGCCGATCACCTCGTCGCCACGCCGGCCGAGATCGGCCCGGCGGTGCGCGCGCTGCTGGACTAGCGGACGGATCGGTCCGAGAGCCGAGGGCAGCGCCCGACCCTAGGTGGGCGCTTGCGATCGAATGATGGTGTGTGGGGCACGTCAACATTTCTACCGCCGGTGCGCATTGAAACGCTGCAAAAGCGCCCTCCCGGGGGGGGAGGGTCGGGCGCTGCCCGGGCTGACGCCCGGGCGGGACGGGTGTTTGGGGCACAGCCCAAAGACGCGGCAACCTGTTTGCCTTCCCACGCATTGCAGCCACGCCCCTGCCGGTTTATCGCTGACGGGAACCGCCAAGGAGCCCGCCATGACCCAGCCCACCGACCCCGTCGCCCTGACCGCCGAGCTGATCCGCTGCCCATCGGTCACGCCCGCCGAAGGCGGCGCGCTGGCCCTGTTGGAACAGCGCCTTTCGGCCGCGGGGTTCGAGTGCACCCGCGTCGACCGCGGCGGGGTGGCCAACCTCTTCGCCCGCTGGGGCGCCAAGGGCGCGGCGAAAAGCTTTGGCTTCAACGGGCATACCGACGTGGTGCCGGTGGGCGATGCCGCCGCCTGGACTGCCGATCCCTTCGGCGGCGAGCAGAAGGACGGCTTGCTCTGGGGGCGCGGCGCGACCGACATGAAATCGGGCGTGGCGGCCTTTGCCGCGGCGGCGATCGACTTCGTGCGCGACGCGCCCCCCGAGGGCGCGGTCATCCTCGCCATCACCGGCGATGAAGAGGGCGACGCGGTGGACGGCACCGTCGCCCTGCTGGACTGGATGGAGAAGAACGGCGAGGCGATGTCGGCCTGCCTGGTGGGCGAGCCCACCTGCCCCGAGCGCATGGGCGAGATGATGAAGATCGGCCGGCGCGGCTCGATGACCGCCTATTTCACCGCCACCGGGGTGCAGGGCCATTCGGCCTACCCGCACCGCGCCAAGAACCCTGTGCCGGCGCTGGCCCGGCTGGTGGCGCAGCTCGACGCGCATGTGCTGGATGAAGGCACCGAGCATTTCGATCCCTCGACGCTGGCCGTGACCACCTTCGACACCGGCAACCCGGCCAACAACGTGATCCCGGCGCAATGCCGTGCCACGGTCAACATCCGCTTCAACGACGCCCACAGCTCGGCCAGCCTGACCGAGTGGCTGAACCGCGAGGCCGAGAAGGTGGCCTGGGACACCGGCATCGAGATCGCGATGGAGACCAAGGTCTCGGGCGAAAGCTTCCTCACCCCGCCGGGCGCGCTGTCCGATCTCGTCTCCCGCGCGGTGGAGGCCGAGACGGGCGTGACCCCGGTGCTTTCGACCTCGGGCGGCACCTCGGACGCGCGCTTCGTCAAGGATCACTGTCCGGTGGTGGAGTTCGGCCTGGTGGGCAAGACGATGCACCAGGTGGACGAGCGCGTGGAGGTGGCCCAGATCGGCCAGCTCAAGGCGATCTATGCACGCATCCTGCGCGATTATTTCGCCTGAGCGCGGCCTGATTTGCAATGACGGGGCCGCATCCCCATGTTACGCGGACCCATGACCAAGATCCCGACCAAAGACCAGATCCTCGAATGGATCTCCGACAACCCCACCCAGACCTCGAAGCGCGACATTGCCAGGGCCTTCGGGATCAAGGGGGCTGACCGGATCGACCTGAAGCGCATCCTCAAGGAACTGGAGGCGGACGGGCATCTGCAAAAGCGGCGCAAGACCTACCGCGACCCCGAGAAACTCCCCCCCGTCAGCGTGCTTCAGATGCTGGAGCCGACGCCGGACGGCGACCTCTACGCCAAACCGCTGGAATGGCACGGCGAGGGGACGGAGCCGCGCGTGCTCTACATCCCCCGCGCCACGGACCCGGCCCTGGGCGAGGGCGACCGGATCCTCGGCCGCCTGACCGAGGTCCGCGGCGAGGATCATCAATACGAGGCGCGACTGATCCGGCGCATCGGCACTAACCCGCAACGCATTCTCGGCATCTTCCGCAAAGGGGCCGAGGGCGGGCGCATCGTGCCCATCGACAAGGGCGCCGACAAGGAATGGATGGTCACCGCCGATGCCGTGCAGGGCGCCAAGGACGGCGAATTGGTCGAGGCTGAACAGAGCGGCCCGCGCGGCCGTTTCGGCCTGCCGCGCGCGCGCATCGTCGGCCGGCTGGGCGACCCCACCGCGCCCAAGGCGGTGTCGCTGATCGCCATCCACCAGCACGGCATCCCCGATGCCTTCCCCGACGAGGTGATCGCCGAGGCCGACCGCCAGAAACCGGCCGGGCTGGGCCAGCGCGAGGATCTGCGCCACCTGCCCTTCGTGACCATCGACCCGGCCGACGCGCGCGACCATGACGACGCCTGCTACGCCCATCCCGACGACGAGCCCAAGAACGAGGGCGGCCATGTCGTCTGGGTGGCCATCGCCGACGTGGCCCATTACGTGCGCCCGGGCTCGGCGCTCGACCGCGAGGCGCGCAAGCGGGGCAATTCCACCTATTTCCCCGACCGCGTGGTTCCGATGCTGCCCGACCGGCTGTCGGGCGACCTGTGCAGCCTCCACGAGGGCGTCCCGCGCGCCTGCATCGCGGTGCGGATGAAGCTCGACTCGCATGGCGAGCTGCTGTCGCACCGCTTCACCCGCGGCATGATCCGCTCGGTGGCCTCTCTGAACTACCAGGAGGTGCAGGCCGCCGCCGACGGCCGTCCAAACGACAAGACCGAGCCGCTGCTCGACGAGGTGATCAAGCCGCTCTATGCCGCCTACGAGGCGACCAAGGACGCCCGCGCCCGGCGCCAGCCGCTGGACCTCGACCTGCCCGAGCGCAAGATCGTGCTCAGCGAGGACGGCAAGGTGGAATCGGTGAATTTCCGCGACCGGCTCGACGCGCATCGGCTGATCGAGGAATTCATGATCCTTGCCAATGTGGCTGCCGCGCAGGAGCTGACGCGGATGCGCCGCCCGCTGCTCTACCGCGTCCACGAAGAGCCCAGCCCTGAAAAGCTGGAGGCGCTGCGCGAGGTGGCCGCGGCCTCGGGCTTTACGTTGGCCAAGGGGCAGGTGCTGCACACCGCGCAGCTCAACCGCCTGCTGGGCCAGGCCGAGGGCACCGAGTTCGACGAGTTGATCAACATCTCGACCCTGCGCTCGATGACCCAGGCCTATTACACGCCCGAGCATTTCGGCCATTTCGGCCTGGCGCTGCGCTCCTACGCGCATTTCACCTCGCCGATCCGGCGCTACTCCGACCTGATCGTGCACCGCGCGCTGATCTCGGGCCACGGCTGGGGCAAGGACGGCCTGTCGCCCGAGGATATCGAGCGGCTCGAGGATACCGCGCAGCATATCTCGGACACCGAGCGCCGCTCGATGGCCGCGGAACGCGACACCACCGACCGCTACCTCGCTGCCTACCTGTCCGAGCGCGTGGGTAACGAGTTCACCGGCCGCATCTCGGGCATCGCCCGCTTCGGCGCCTTCGTGAAACTCGACGAGACCGGTGCCGACGGGCTGATCCCGATGCGCGACATCGGCAGCGAGTATTTCCATTTCGACAAGGACGAGCAGACCCTGACCGGGTCCGACACCGGCCTGACCATCGGCATCGGCCAGCGCGTCACCGTGCGCCTGGCCGAGGCGGTGCCGGTGACCGGCGGGCTGACGCTGGAGCTGCTGTCGCTCGACGGCAAGCCCCTGCCCCGCGGGCCCGCGCGCGGCCGCGGCAAGCCGGCGCGCCGCAAACCGGCCGTCGCCAAGAAAAAGGCCGCCAAGACCAAGCGCAAGGTCACCCGAAAGCGGCGCTGAGCGGTTCCCCGCACGCCGCCGCCCGGCCCGCTTCCCGGCCGTTTTTCTTCGCGCTAC
Source organism: Paracoccaceae bacterium (assembly GCA_049974865.1). Lineage (GTDB taxonomy): Bacteria > Pseudomonadota > Alphaproteobacteria > Rhodobacterales > Rhodobacteraceae > JAGSOU01. Next base: position 12,567 of record JBNGCX010000049.1, on the reverse strand, counting down.
AATCGGCGCAAAGAACAATGAGCAGGAAAGTCTTTCAAATGCGCCCCTTTGTAACGATGGCTTTGATATTCGCGATCGGGCCCGGCCTCGCGCAGGCGGGCCCGGCCGCGCTGGAACGCTCGCCGCGCCCGCTGGCCCGTCCCGCCCTCGCCGGCGAATCGCTCCGCCCGCAGATGCGCCCCATTCTCGCCAAGGAGGAGTCGCTGGTGCAGATGCAGGCCTCCAGTTCCAATCTCAGCTTCCAGCGCTGGATCGAGGGCTTTCGTTCCCGCGCGCTGGCGCAGGGCATCTCGCCGGCGGTGTTCGACCGTGCCTTCCGCGGCGTGAAATACAATACCGACGTGATCCAGAAGGACCGCAACCAGTCGGAATACACCAAGCAGATCTGGGATTACCTCGACAGCGCGGCCTCGCCCACGCGGGTCAAGAACGGCCAGGCGGCGCTGCGCAAGCACCGGCGCCAGCTCGACGCGATCGAGGCGAAATACGGCGTCGAGAAAGAGGTCGTGGCCGCGATCTGGGGGCTGGAGAGCGCCTATGGCGAACATCGCGGCGACATTCCCGTGATCGAGGCGCTGGCGACGCTGGCCTTCGACGGGCGGCGCGGGCGGTTCTTCGAAGGCCAGTTAATCGACGCGCTGAAAATCCTGCAGGCCGGCGACGTGGCCCCGCGCCGGATGACCGGCTCCTGGGCGGGCGCGATGGGGCACACGCAGTTCATCCCCTCCAGCTACCTCGCCTTCGCGGTGGATTTCACCGGCGACGGCAAGCGCAACATCTGGTCGGACGACCCCTCCGACGCGCTGGCCTCCACCGCCGCCTACCTGGCCCGGCACGGCTGGGTGAAGGGCCAGCCCTGGGGGGTGGAGGTGAAACTGCCCCGCGGCTTCAACCACGCGCTGGCCGACCGCGAGATCCGCAAGATGCCTTCGGACTGGGCCGCGCTGGGGGTGACGGATGTCAACGGCCGCCCGGTGCGCGATTACGGCGCGGCCTCGATCCTGCTGCCCGCGGGCGCGCAGGGCGCGGCCTTCATGATCTTCAAGAATTTCAGCGTGATCGAACGCTACAACGTGGCCGATGCCTATGTCATCGGCGTCGGCCACCTGAGCGACCGGCTGAAAGGCGGCCCGCCGATCCGGGCCAGCTGGCCGCGCGGCTACAAGCCGCTCTCCTTCACCGAGAAGAAGGAGATGCAGCGCCGCCTGAAGCGCGCGGGCTTCCTGAACGACAAGATCGACGGGATCATCGGACCCAACACGATCAACGCGATCCGCGCCTTCCAGGCCGCGCGTGGGGTGACCCCCGACGGCTATGCCAGCGAGGAACTGCTCAAGCTGCTCAAGGACAGCTGAGGGCCGGAAGGGCGGCCGTATTCCTGGTCAAAATACTCCTGCCGGAGGCCTAGAAGTTTTCCGGCGCACCGGAGGATTCCTTGCCTCCGGCGGGAGTATTTGTGCCAAGAAGAAGGGAGGCCCTGGCGCCGGGCGTCAGCCGGGGGCGCAACAGCGCCAGCGGGTGGCGGCGCAGGGTCAGGCGCAGCGCCACGTAATCCTCGACGATTTCCTCGCCCTCGGTCATGGCGCGCAAATGCACCGCCGGTTCCACGATCCCTTCACCGTCGAGGTCGCGGGCGAAAAGCGGCAGGGGCGTCGGCGCGGCGATGGCGCGGGCGGCCCAGAGGGCCTCGCGCCGGGTGAGGCCCAGCGCGGCGAAAGCATCGGCCTCGGCCAGCACCGCCAGCCGCCGGGGGCCGAGCCCGGCGCGGCGCCAGACATCCTCGACCGAACGGTAGCCGTTGTTGCGCGCGGCGGTGATCCAGCGCGCGTCCTCCTCGCCGAGGCGCCGGATCTGGCGGAAGCCCAGCCGCAGGGCGAGGCCGCCATTGCCGTCGGGCTCCATCACGTTGTCCCAGAAACTGGCGTTGATGCAGACCGGCCGCAGCTCGACCCCGTGTTCGCGGGCGTCGCGCAGGATCTGGGCGGGCGCGTAGAAGCCCATGGGCTGCGCGTTCAGCAGCGCGCAGGCGAAGATGCCGGGGTGGTGGCGCTTCAGCCAGGCCGAGGCATAGACCAAAAGCGCGAAACTGGCGGCGTGGCTTTCGGGAAAGCCGTAGGAGCCGAAGCCCTCGATCTGGGAAAAGCAGCGCTCGGCGAACTCGCGGTCGTAGCCGTTTCTCAGCATGCCGCTGATGAAGCGGTGGTGGAAATCCGACACGTGCCCGCGTTTCTTGAAGGTGGCCAGTGCGCGCCTCAGCCGGTCGGCCTCGTCGGGGGTGAAGCCCGCGCCGATGATCGCGATCTGCATCGCCTGTTCCTGGAACAGCGGCACGCCCAGCGTCTTGCCCAGCACCTCGCCCAGCGCGTCGGAGGGGAAGGTAACCTCTTCCTCGCCGTTGCGGCGGCGGATGAAGGGGTGGACCATGTCGCCCTGGATCGGGCCGGGGCGGATGATCGCGGTCTGGATCACCAGGTCGTAGAAGCAGCGCGGCCGCATCCGCGGCAGGAAGTTCATCTGGGCGCGGCTTTCCACCTGGAAGACGCCCAGGCTATCGGCGCGGCACAGCATGTCGTAGACCCCCGGGTCCTCGGGCGGCAGGGTGGCGAGGTCGTACTCCGCCTGGTGATGCTGGGCGATCAGGTCAAAGGCCTTGCGGATGCAGGTGAGCATGCCCAGCGCCAGCACGTCGACCTTGAGGATGCCGAGGGCGTCGATATCGTCCTTGTCCCAGCAGATGACGGTGCGGTCCTCCATGGTGGCGTTTTCCACCGGGACCAGTTCGTCCAGCCGCCCCTCGGTGATGACGAAGCCGCCCACGTGCTGGCTGAGGTGCCGGGGGAAGCCCTGGATCTCGAAGATCAGTTCCAGCGTCTGGCGCAGGCGCGGGTCGGCGGGGTCGAGGCCAATCTCGCGCAGGCGCACCTCGTCCACGGCCCGGGGCGAGCCCCAGCCCCAGAGCTGTGACGACATGGCCGCCAGCGTGTCCTCGCTCAGCCCCATGGCGCGGCCGACCTCGCGCACCGCGCGCTTGCCGCGGTAGTGGATGACGGTGGCGCAGAGCCCGGCGCGGTGGCGGCCGTAGCGTTCATAGATATGCTGGATCACCTCTTCGCGGCGCTCGTGCTCGAAATCGACATCGATATCGGGGGGCTCGTCGCGGGCCTCGGAGACGAAGCGCTCGAAAACCATGGTGCCCACCTCGGGCGAGACCGAGGTGACGCCGAGGGCGTAGCAGACCACCGAGTTGGCGGCCGAGCCGCGGCCCTGGCAGAGGATGCCGCGGGAGCGGGCGAATTGCACGATGTCGTGGACGGTGAGGAAATAGGGCTCGTATCGCAGCTTGGCGATGAGGGCGAGCTCGTGGTCGAGCATGCGGCGCACGCGCTCGGGCGCGCCGGCGGGGTAGCGCCAGGCCAGCCCCGCGCGGGCGAGGCGCGACAGGCGCTGGGCGGCGGTTTCCTCGCCCGTCAGTTCCGAGGGGTATTCGTAGCGCAGCTCGTCCAGCGAAAAGGGGCAGCGGGCGGCGATCCCGAGGCTGCGCTGCAGCGCCTCTTCGTGGCCTTTGAAGAGGCGGCGCATCTCGTCAGGGGAGCGCAGGCGCTGTTCGCCATTGGCCAGCGCGGCGCGGCCGAGGTCGGCCACCCTTTGACCGGTGCGGATGGCGGTGAGCACATCGGCCAGCCTGCGGCGGCGGCCGTGATGCATCAGCGGCGCGGCGGAGGCCACGGTGGGCAGGTTCAGGCGTTCGGCCAGCGCGGCATGGCGGGCGAAGCGGAATTCATCCTGCCCGTCATAGCGGGGGGTGAGCAGCAGCGACACCTGTCCGGGGAAGCGGCGCGACAGCCGCCGCGCCCGTGACACCCATCCACCCGCGCCGCCGCCCGGCCCGGATACCCGTGGCGGGTGGAGCAGCAACTCCAGCCCCGCGCCCCAATCCATCAGGTCGTCGAAGCGCAACCGGCAGCGCCCCTTGTCCGCCCGCAGCCGCCCGCGCGAGATCAGGCGGCAGAGGTTGCCCCAGGCGGCGCGGTCGCGCGGCAGGGCGGTGACGGCGAAGCCTTCCTCCAGCACGATGCGGGCGGCGGGGATCAGGCGCGGCACGGTATGGATGGGTGCCGAGGGTGGCGCGGGAATATGCGCGGGTCGCGGCGGGCCGATGGGGTCTCGATCCGCCTCTTGGCGTTCGGCCACCTCTCGGGCGATCTCGCGCGCGCGGGCATGGGCGCGGACAATCCCCGCAACCGAGTTCTCGTCGGCGATGGCGATGGCGGGCAAGCCCAGCAGCGCGGCGCGCTCCATGTATTCCTCGGGGTGGGAGGCCCCGGTGAGAAAGGTGAAGTTGGAGGTGATACTGAGCTCGGCATAAGACATGGCGAGTCGCATTATATTCATGTTTTGTTCTCATTTGGAGTCCGCGACAGCCAGGCGCGACAACGGTTGAATGCCCCCACATGTTCCCCCTATGTTCGCGAAAGCATCATGCAGGGAGGACAAATGGCACATTCTTCAGGAAAGGTCGTCCGCTGGTCCGATTGGGACGGGGCCGGCCTTGAACACCTCTCCCTTGCCCGCACCGGGACAGGGACAGGGACCATAGCCCACAGCCTCGTCATCGGGGCGCGCGGGGGCATCCCCTATGGCCTGCGCTACAGGCTGAAGATCGACCCGCAATGGCGCGTCCGGGAGGTCTTGGCCGAGCGCGTCGGCGGGCCCCGGCTCCATATCCTTTCGGATGGCAAGGGGGCCTGGACGCAGACGGACGGGCGGGCACTGCCCCGACTCGACGGCTGCATCGATGTCGACATCGCGGCCACGCCCTTCACCAACACCCTGCCCATCCGCCGGCTGGCCCTGCAGGAGGGGCAGGCGCAGGAGGTCAGGGTCGCCTATGTGCCGCTGCCGGACCTGGAGTTGAGCGCCGCCGACCAGAGATACACCAGGATCGGGGACACGCGGTATCTCTACGAGGCCGTGGCGAGCGGTTTCGCGGCGGAACTGGAGGTGGACGAGGAGGGCATCGTCCACGACTACCCCGATCTCTTCCGGCGGCTTACGGTCTGAGGGGGGCCTTCGAGATCACAAGTTCCGCCCGGCGTTTACGCCGGGCAGCTCCCGTCCACCACGGGCGGCCGCTGCCCTCGTTTATGAAACCCACCAGGGGCGACGGCAGCCAGGGCAGACCCCCACCCGCTTCCCGCCTAACACGCGTCCGGAATCTTCGGCCCCAGTTCGTCGACCACGTGGGCATAGACCTCGCGCTTGAAGGGCACGATGTTCTCGACCAGGTGCTCGGGCGCCAGCCAGGCCCATTCGGAAAACTCGGGATGCTCGGTCTCGATGTCGATCTGCTCGTCCGTGCCGAGGAAGCGCATCAGGAACCACAGCTGCTTCTGGCCACGATACTTGCCCTTCCACACCTTGCCCAGCAGCTCGGGCGGAAGGTCGTAGGTCACCCAGTCGCCGGTGCGGCCGATCACCTCAACCAGGTCGGCGGTGACGCCGGTCTCCTCCCACAGTTCGCGCAGGGCGGCGGCCTCGGGGTCTTCGCCCCTGTCGATGCCGCCCTGGGGCATCTGCCAGGCGGCGACCTCGGAGTCACGGCGCTGGCCCACGAAGACGTGGCCCTGCGCGTTCATCAGCATCACGCCCACGCAGGGGCGATAGGGAAGCTTGTCGATCTCTTCGGGGCTCATCCGTGAAACGGGGCCGGCGGGACGCCGGCCCTCTCCCTGTTTACTCGTTCGGGCCCAGCGCCGAGAGGCCCTTGAGGATGTCGATGGCATAGGCCAGCTGGTAATCCTCTTCGCGCAGCTTGGCGGCCTCCTCGGCCTGCTTGCGCTCTTCCTCGATCTGGCGGCGCTCGTCGTCGGTCAGGCTGTCGTTGTTCAGCGCGCCGCGCAGGTCGGCCTCCGACCGGGTGCGGCGGGCGTCGGCCTCCTCTTCCTCCGCCTCGGGGCGGGTCGGGGGCTGTTCGACCACGATGTCGGGCGACACGCCCAGCGCCTGGATCGAGCGGCCCGAGGGCGTGTAGTAGCGCGCCGTGGTCAGGCGCATCGCGCCGTCGCCCTTCAGCGGCATCACCGTCTGGACCGAGCCCTTGCCGAAGCTGCGGGTGCCCACCACGATGGCGCGGCGGTGATCCTGCAGCGCGCCGGCCACGATCTCCGAGGCCGAGGCCGAGCCGCCGTTGATCAGCACCACCAGCGGCTTGCCCTCGATCAGGTCGCCCTTGGTGGCGTTGTAGCGGTCGCTGTCGGCGGGGTTGCGGCCGCGGGTCGAGACGATCTCGCCGGCATCCAGGAAGGCGTCCGAGACCCGGATGCCCTGGGTCAGCAGCCCGCCGGGGTTGTTGCGCAGGTCGAGCACCACGCCGTCGATATTCTCCAGCCCGCCCAGCTCCTCGATGCCCTCGGCCAGCTTTTCCTCGAGATTCGGATAGGTCTGGTCGTTGAAGGTGGTCACGCGCAGCACGACCGTGTTGCCCTCGATGCGCGAGCGCACGGCGGTCAGCTTGATGATGTCGCGCACGATGGTCACGTCGAAGGGTTCGTCCACGCCCTCGCGCACCACGGTGATCACGATCTCGCTGCCCACCGGGCCGCGCATCAGGTCCACCGCCTTGTCCAGCGTCAGGCCCAGCACGCTTTCACCGTTCACATGGGTGATGAAATCGCCAGCCTCGATCCCGGCCTCATCGGCGGGCGTGCCGTCGATCGGCGAGACCACCTTGACGAAGCCCTCTTCCTGCGTGACCTCGATGCCCAGCCCGCCGAACTCGCCGCGGGTCTGGACCTGCATGTCGTCGAAATCCTTGGGCGGCAGGTAGGACGAATGCGGGTCCAGCGAGGTCAGCATGCCGTTGATGGCGGCCTCGATCAGCTTGCCCTCGTCGACCTCCTCGACATATTGCGCGCGGATGCGCTCGAAGATATCGCCGAACAGGTCGAGCTGCTCATAGACCGAGCTCTGGCGTTGCGCTTCCTGGGCGATCAGGGGGCCGGCCACCTGGGTGGTCAGCAGCATCCCGGCAACAGTGCCACCCATCACGGCCATCGCGAATTTCTTCATGGTGTCTCAGTCCTTTGTCACGTTGAACCACCCGGCGGGGTCCACGGGCGCATTGCCCTGTCTCAGTTCCATATAAAGCGTTTCGGGCCGCGCGGCACCCCCGCCATCCGAAACTTCGGCCAGAATCGCCGCCGTTTCCGGCATTTCGCCACCCATCAGCCCCACCGGGGCGCCGGCGGGCAGCACCTCGCCGACCTCACCATAGACCTCTGCCAGCCCGGCCAGAACCAGCAGATACGCCGCCGCAGGCTCAAGGATCATCACGTTTCCGTAGTCGAGCAGCGGGCCGCGATAGCGGATCGTGGCGGGCGCGGGCGCGGTCACCAGGGCCCGCGGGCGGGTGGCGATCAGCAGGCCGGGCCGCGCGACCCCGGCGGCATCGGCCTCGCCCATCCAGCGCAGCACCGTGCCCTGCACCGGCAGCGGCAGCCGGCCGCGCAGCGCCTCGAAGGGGGGCAGCGGGTTAGCCTCCTCCGCCCCGCCCAGCCCGGCCAGGCCGCCGGCGAAGCCCTCCAGCGTGTCCGCGCTCTGCAAGAGCTGGCGCAGCTTTTCCGGGTCGGCGGTGAAACGGCGCGGCAAATCCGTGCGGTCCGAGACCGCCTGGCTCAGCTCCGTGCGCGCCAGCTGCGCGCCGGCCAGCCCCGCGGCCAGCGTTCCGGCCGCGCTTTCCTGCAGCGCGCGCAGCAAAGACACCTCCTCCAGATCGGCGCGCAGCGCCTCGGCCCTGGCCTGCAGCGCGGGCGTGACATCGGCCAGCATCATGCCCGAGCGCGCCGTGCCCAGCGGCCCCGAGGGGTGCAGCAAGAGCAGCGTCTCGGGCGAGCGCTGCATGGTCAGCAGAACACCGGTCAGCCGCGCGATTTCTTCGCGCCGCGACTCCAGTTCCAGCGTCAGCGCGCGCTCGCGGATGGTGGCCCGGCGCAGCCCCTCGCGCAGGGCGGCCAGCCCGTCCTCGTAGGCGCGGATGGTGCGGGTCAGCGCCTCGACACGGTCATGCGCGCCCTCGGCCTCGCGCAGGGCGACGCCGGCCCGGTCCAGCGCCTGCGCGGCGCGGCGGGCGGCGGTGATCGGGTCGGTCTCCGCCCCGGCCGGGGCCGCAAGCCCCAGCAACAGGGAAATCAGGAGACCGGTCCGCCGCATCATCGCTCGATCAGGCTTTCCCCGGTCATCTCGGGCGGCTTCGGCAGGTTCATCAACTCCAGCAGCGTGGGCGCCAGGTCGGCCAGCCGCCCTTTGCGCAGGTGCACGCCTCCGGGCCCGCCGACCAGGATCACCGGCACCGGGTTCAGCGTATGCGCGGTATGCGGGCCGCCGGTCTCGGGGTCGATCATCTGTTCGCAATTGCCGTGGTCGGCGGTGACGATCATCGCGCCGCCGGCCTTCTCCAGCGCCTCCAGCGCCCGGCCCAGCCCTTGGTCCACGGCCTCGCAGGCCTTGATCGCGGCGGCGAGATCGCCGGTATGGCCGACCATGTCGGGGTTGGCGTAGTTCACCACGATCATGTCGTAGCCGCCGCCGATCACCTCGACCAGCTTGTCGGTGACCTGCGCGGCCGACATCTCGGGCTGCAGGTCATAGGTGGCCACCTTTGGCGAAGGCGGCATGAAGCGGTCCTCGCCCTGCTCGGGTTCTTCCTTGCCGCCGTTCAGGAAGAAGGTGACATGGGGGTATTTCTCGGTCTCGGCCAGGCGGAACTGGCGCAGCCCGTGCTTGGCCACCCAGGCGCCCAGCGTGTTGACGATCTCGCGCTTGGGGAAGACCGTGGTCATGTAGGCGTTGTGGGCCTCGGAATACTCCACCATGCCCAGCAGCGCCGAAAGCTCCGGCCGCTTGCCGGTCTCGAACTCGGCAAAGCCGGGCTCGCCGATGGCGCGCAGAATCTCTCGCGCGCGGTCGGCGCGGAAGTTCAGGCAGAAAAAGCCGTCGCCGTCCTTGATGCCCGGCGGGTCGTTGACAACGCTGGGCTCGATGAACTCGTCGGTCTCGCCGCGCTCATAGGCCTTGGCGACGGCCTCCATGGCGCTGTCCACCTCTTCGCCCAGGCCGTTGACCATGGCGTGATAGGCCAGCGAGACGCGCTCCCACCGGTTGTCGCGGTCCATGGCGTAATAGCGCCCGATCACGCTGGCCACATGGACGCCGCGCGGCAGGTTGACCTCGAGATCGGCGATGAAGCGGTCGGCGCATTTCGGCGCCACGTCGCGGCCGTCGGTGATGGCGTGGATCACCACCGGCACCCCGGCCACCGTGATGGCGCGCGCCGCGGCCAGGACGTGGGCGATATGGCCGTGCACGCCGCCATCCGAGATCAGCCCCATCAGATGCGCGGTGCCGCCCGCGGCCTTCACCTTGGCGATGAAATCCTGCAAGGCCGCGTTCTCGAAGAAGGAGCCGTCCTCGATCGCCAGGTCGATCTGGCCGAGGTCCATGGCCACCACCCGGCCCGCACCGATATTGGTGTGGCCAACCTCGGAATTGCCCATCTGGCCCCGGGGCAGGCCCACATCCGGGCCATGGGTGACCAGCGTGGCCGAGGGGCAGCCGGCCATGAGGCGGTCGAAATTCGGGGTGTCGGCCAGCGCCGGGGCGTTGGCCACCTTGTCTTGGCGCAGGCCCCAACCGTCGAGGATGCACAGGACAACGGGTTTCGGAGTGGTCATGGTGATCTTGGCCTTCCGCTTGCTTGGCCACCTTCTACGCAGCCCGGCGCAAAAGAACAACCGGCGCAGCGTCGCGCTTTTTCGTCGAAAAAGCGTTCGAATTTTCGCAGAAAATTCGCGCCCCTCAGGCCCGGTGATAGGGCGTACCGGCCAGGATCGCCGCCGCGCGGTAGAGCTGCTCGCTCAGCATCACCCGCACCAGCATATGCGGCCAGACCATCTTGCCGAAAGACAGGCTCGCCTCCGCCTCGGCGCGCAGCGCCGGGTCGATCCCGTCCGCGCCGCCGATCACGAAGGCCACGTCGCCGCGCCCCTCGTCGCGCCAGCGCGCCAGAAGGTCGGCGAAATCGGGCGAGCTCATCTGCTTGCCGCGCTCATCCAGCGTGCAGACCAGCGAGCCCTGCGGGATCGCGCGGCGCAACAGCGCCGCTTCGCCCGCCATGCCGCCGCTCTTCTTGTCCTCCACCTCGTGCAGGCTCAACGGGCCGAGGCCAAGGGCCCGGCCCGTCCGGTCCAGCCGGGTGGCGTAGTCTTCGTAGAGGTCGCGCTCGGGCCCCGCCCGCAGGCGGCCCACGGCGCAAATATGCAGCCGCATTCAGTTCTTGGCGGCCGCGGCGCCCGCGGGCATCCACATCTTCTCGAGCTGGTAGAACTCGCGCACCTCGGGACGGAACACGTGGACGATCACGTCGCCCGTGTCGATCAGGACCCAATCGCCCTGGTCCTTGCCCTCGACCTTCGAGACCCGGCCGAACTCGTGCTTCAGCCGCTCGGTCAGCTTGTCCGAGATCGACGCGACCTGCCGCGACGACCGGCCCGAGCACACCACCATGTAATCGGCCATGGTGGATTTGCCGTGCAGGTCGATGGTCACGATGTCTTCGGCTTTGTCTTCGGTCAGAGAGCTGAGGATGCGCTCCAGCAGCGCTTCGCTCGTCACGTCCAGGGGGGCTTGCGTCATGGACGCGCCCGTTGCGGTTGGTGCATGCACCGCATCTGCATGATGAGACAGGACATTGTCCTCCTAGTTGTTACGCCGCCCGTGCCCCGGCGCTGGGCAATTCCAAGGTAGCATCGCCAGGGCCAAATCTCAACTCGGCTGCGGCAATTCTGAGCGGCCTGTGGCCGAGCGCGGCCGCGGTCAGCCCTGCGGCGGGGCGGCCCGCTCGCCCAGCAGCCGCACTTCGCGCTGCGGGAAGGGAATGGAAATGCCGTGTTCGTGGAACGCGTCCCACAGCGCCAGGTAGACATTGCCGCGGATATTGGTCAGCCCGCCCGTGGGATCGCGGATCCAGAACCGCAGGATGTAATCCACCGAACTGTCGCCGAAGCCCACGATGTGGCAGACCGGCGGGCGCGAGACCAGCACCCGGTCCACCGATTTCGCCGCCGCGATGGCGATCTCGCGCACCTTGTGCGGGTCGTCGCCGTAGGAGGTGCCGAAATAGATGTCCAGCCGCACGAAATCATTGGTGTGCGACCAGTTCACCACCTGCCCGGTGATCAGGTCCTCGTTGGGGATCAGGTATTCCTTCCCGTCCCGCGTGACCACCGAGACGTAGCGCGCGCCGAGGCTGTTGATCCAGCCGAAGGTCTCGCCCAGGCTGATCACGTCGCCCGGCTTGATCGACTTGTCCAGAAGGATGATGATCCCCGACACCAGGTTCGACACCACCTTCTGTAGGCCGAAGCCGAGGCCGACGCCGATGGCACCCGACAGCACGGCCAGCCCGGTCAGGTCGAACCCCACCGCCTTCAGCCCGATGAAAAAGGCCGCGCCGTAAAGCGCGACCTGCGTGAACTTGATCGCCAGCACCTGCATCGAGGGCGAGAAATCCTCGTTCTTGCGGATGCGCGCCGCGGTGGTCTGGGTGAGGGTGCGCGCCAGCGCCACCAGGATCCCGGTCACCACCAGAGCCTTGACGATGGCCAGCAGCGACAGGCGGAAACTGCCGAACTCCACCGCCAGCTCGTCGAGGAACAGCGCCGCCGTCCCGGTCAGCCCGAGGATGTAGAGCGTGACATAGACCCACAGAGCCCATGTCACCAGCCGCCGCAGCACCTTGTTTCGCACCAGCCGCGCCGCCAGCCCCACGAAGAGCCACGCCGTGGCCAGCGTCGCCGCGATGGAAATCAGGTAGCTGCGCGAGGGCCAGGTCACCTCGCGCATGGTCCAGACCAGCAGCCAGGAAATCGCCACGAACAGGATCAGCCGCAGCCGCCGATGCGCCACCAGCAGCGCCCGCAGCCGCCATTTCGGCCAGCCCTCGAGGCTGCGCATCCACGCGTCCATCCGCGCGCGCCCCGCCCAGGCCAGCCCGTGGCACAGAACGATCAGCCCGACGATGATGAGGATCTGGTAGAGCCGCCAGCCCGGCGTGGTGAGGCTCTGAACGAAATTGGCCGCCTGCGCCAGCAGCGCCTCGATCTGCTCCTTCAGCGATAGCGGGTCTGTCTCCATTCCGGGCCCCTTTTGACCTCACTCTGGCATGGCCCGGCGCCTTGCGACAAGCGCGCGCTCTTGATCGCCCCCTGCCGAATGAGTATCTCAGCCGGCATGACAAAGGTTTTCGACATGGACGACCGGTCCCGCCTGCCCTGGCGGTTTTACGGCGCAGCGCTCTCGGTGCTGGCGCGCCTATGAGGCGCGCTCTGCTCGATTCCAGCCAATTCCCACAGCCATATTCGCGGGAGACCCACGATGACCGCACCGAAAACCCTGTATGACAAGATCTGGGATGCCCATGTCGCCCACGAGGCCGACGACGGCACCTGCCTGCTCTATATCGACCGCCACCTGGTCCACGAGGTGACCAGCCCGCAGGCCTTCGAAGGCCTG
>JBNGCX010000048.1:0-30633 GCA_049974865.1 Paracoccaceae bacterium | reverse complement strand
ACGTTCCATTCCTCCGCCACGGCCGCTTCCGTCGCAAACCCAAGCGCCAGCGCGGCCAGGGCCGCCTTGCTAAGAAGTTTATGCATGGTTCTCCTCCCAAAGGTGTCATGCGGATCAGATGGCGCGCAGCATCCCGGATTTGGCCGCCGCTGCCTATGAAGAATTTCGCGCGTCCCGGGCAGGGCCCCCTGCGGATTTCCGCAAGCTCAGAGCAGCGCGTCCTTGTCGAGGCCGAGCTTGACGATCTTTTCGTTGAGCGTGCGCCGCCCGATCCCCAGCGCCTCGGCCACGGCATCCATGCGGCCCTCGTGGGCCTTGATGGCCTTGCCGATCAGCTCTTTCTCGAAGGCGGCGACGGCCTCGCGCAGGGTGTCGGGGACGTCCTCGGGCATCTGGTCGGCGCGGATGGCCTCGGCCACGGTGCCGGTGCCGCGGCGGGCGGCGAGGATCCGGCGCTCGGCCACGTTGCGCAGTTCGCGCACATTGCCGGGCCAGTCATGGGCCAGCAGGGCGGTGACGTCGGCCTGGGTCAGGTCGGGGGCGGCGATTTCGTAGACGCGCGCGTAGTTTTGCAGGAAATGGGTGAACAGCAGCGCCAGGTCGTCGCGGCGCTGGCGCAGCGGGGGCAGCGGCAGGACCACGGTGTTGATGCGGAACAGCAGGTCCTGGCGCAGCCGCCCCTCGGCCACCGCCGTCTCCGGGTCCTCGTTGGTGGCCGAGACGATGCGGAAGCGGACCGAGATCGGCGCGTTGGCGCCCAGCGGCGTGACCTCCTGGTGTTCGATCACGCGCAGGAGCTTGGCCTGAACCGGCATCGGGCAGGCGCAGATCTCATCGAGGAACAGGGTGCCGCCATCGGCGGCCAGCAGCTTGCCGGCATGGGCGCCCTTGACCCCGAACATCTCGCTTTCGAAGGCCTCGGCCGACAACGCGGCGCAGTTCAGGGCGACGAAGGGGCCGTCGGGGTGCGGGCCGAGATCGTGCAGGGCACGGGCGACCAGTTCCTTGCCGGTGCCGGTCTCGCCCTGCAGCAGGACGGGGGCCCCGGTCTCGGCGAGGTCGAGCACGTCCTCGCGCAGGCGGGTGGTTTCCTCGGTCCGGCCCAGCAGCACGCGGTCCAGCCCCGAGAGCCGCGCCAGCCGCGCCTTCAGCCGCTCGGCGCCCTTCTGCATGCGGTGCTGGTCGGCGGCGTGGCGCAGGATGGTCAGCAGGCGGCGCGGTTCATACGGCTTCTCGACGAAGCTGTAGGCGCCGTCCTGCATGGCCTGCACCGCCGTGGGGATGTCGCCATGGGCCGAGATCAGCACCAGGGGCGGGGCGAAATCGGGGTTGAGGCTGGCCAGCAGTTCCAGCCCCGACATGCCGGGCATCCGCACGTCCGACAGGATCACGTCGGGCTGGAACCGGGCCAGGTGGTCGGCGACCTGGCTGGCGCGGGCCAGCGCCTCGGTGCGCCATCCGGCGGAATCCAGCAGGTCGACCAGCGAGGCCCGCATCGAGCGGTCGTCGTCGACGATCAGGATGCTGGGGGTGCTGTCGTTCATCATCGGCTGCTTCCCTCGGTCTCGGGTTCGGGCATCGGGATCTCGACGCGGAAGACGGCGCCGCCCCCGGGGCGGTTGCGGGCGCTCATCCGGCCGTGATGCTCGCGGACGATGCCGGCGGAGATGGCCAGGCCCAGCCCCATGCCGCGCCCGGATTCGCGGCTGGTGACAAAGGGTTCCTGCAGGTCGGACAGGGTCGCGTCGCCCAGGCCGTGGCCGCTGTCGGCGACCTCGAACCAGCCGGTGCCGTCCTCGACGCCGATGGTGACCCCGAGCCGCCTGTCCTCGCCATCCTCCATCGCGTCTATCGCGTTGCGCAGCAGGTTGGTCATGACCTGCTCGATCCTGAGCTGGTTGCCGCGCACGATCACCGGCCTGCCCGGGAACGCCGTGCTCAGCCGGGTGCCCGTTGTCTCGATATTCGGGGCGACCAGCGACAGCGAGGCGCGCATGGCGGCGCACAGGTCGACCTCCTGGATCGCCTCGCCCTCGGTCCGGGCGAAGAACTTGAGCTGCCGGGTGATGCCCTCCATCCGCTCCACCAGCCCGCCGATGCGGCCGGTCAGCGCGGGGCCGGCCTGGCCGCTCATCTCGGCGGCGGCGAGGTGGTTGCGCATCGCCGCGATGGGCTGGCCCAGCTCATGCGTGACCGAGGCCGCGAGTTCCCCCAGCGCGGCCAGGCGGCTGGCGCGGGCCAGCTCGTCCTGGGTGCGCTGCAGCCGGCGCTCGGCGGCACGGCGCTCGTCGATTTCCACGGCGAGCTGCTCGTTGGCGCGGCGCAGGTCGGCCTCCTCGGCCTCCGAGCGCCGCAGCGCCGCGCCGATCCGCGCGGTGCGCCGGATCTGGGTGAAGATGATGACCAGGGCCGCGAGGATTACCGCCGCGCCGGTGACCAGCCAGCTGCGGGTGATCACCGGTTCCTCGCTGGCGAAGTAGTGCAGCACCCAGTCATGGGGCAGGGTACCCGTGGTCAGGTGGATCAGCGCGTTGCCCCCGATCACCGCGCGTCGGTCGCCGGCGGGGCGCCAGTCCAGCGGCAAGAGCTCCTGGTTGCTGAACTGTCGCGCCGCGCGGATGCGCTGGCGCTGATCCGGGCTCAGGCGCTGCAGCGTCTGGTAGCGCCAGGACTGATCCGAGGCCAGCAGGACGACCCCGTCCTCGTTGGCCAGGAAGACGGATTCGCCCGCCGCGCGCCAGGCCTCTTCCAGCCGGGTGAGGTCGAGCTTGATGGCGATCACCCCGACGACCCGCCCGTCCTCGGCCGTCACCGGGTCGGCGATGAAATAGCCGGGCAGGCCGGTGGTCGTCCCGATGCCGTAGAACCGGCCCTTGCGACCGGCCACTGCGTTGCGGAAATAGGGCCGGAAACCATAGTTTTGCCCGACGAAGCTCATCCGCGTCCCGGCATTGGAGGCCGAGATGGTCAGCCCGTCCGGGCGCATCAGGTAGATCGCGTCCAGCCCGGCCTGGTCGGCGAAGGCGGCCAGCCGCCCGTTCAGCGCGTCGGTGGGGCCGCCGGTGGCCGTGGCGATAACATAGGGGTCGCGCGCCAGCACGAAGGTCAGGTGCGAGAACCGCTCCAGCTCGGCCACCACGGTGCTGCGGAACAGCGACAGCCGGCCCTGCGCCCGCGAAAGCTCCTCGGAGCGGAAATAGCTGTGAGACAGCGCAAATATCCCGACCGAGACGGCGAGCGGGACGAGAACATAGAACAGCAGAACCCGGATGCGCATCCCCTTCGATTGGCCAAATCCGCGCCGAATGCAAGCCCTTCGGGCGGCGTCGGCGCGGGGGTGACCGACGTCGACGGCGCCTTCCGGGCGTTGCGGTCAATCGGCGAGGGCCTTGGCCGCCGCGGCCAGCGCCTCGCTGTCTCCGATATCGGTCTGCCTTCCGCGCAGGGAATGTCCGGTCACTTCGGCGCCAGCACGCCGAGCAGGTGATCGCGGTAGAGCCTGTCCACCCCCTGCCTGTTGAGGTGATCGGTGTCGAAATAGAGGCCGGGGTCGTCGATGGCGGCGCTCAGATCGTGAAAGGGGATGCCACGCGTGGCCAGCCGTTCGCCCAGCAGGCGGTCGAAGGTCTGCTCGCCCGGCAGCGCCGCTCGAAAGGCCTTTGGCACGGGCAGCTTGACGACCGCGACCTCCACGCCCGCCGCCTCGGCGCTGTCGAAAAGCCCGTCCAGGATGTCCAGGTAGTGCGCCACCGTGGCAGGTTCGGGCGCGCCGTCGGGGTAGAGATAGGAAATCCGGGCCGAGACCGCGTGGCGCGAGGGCCGGAAGCTGCGGTCGAAATCCTCGGCGCCGCGCCAGCCCTCCTGCGGGAAACGGTCCACCGGGTTGAGCTTGGAAAAGCCGGTGAGGTAGTCCAGCAGCCCCCGGGGGCCGGCGTGGCCCTCCAGCACGAAGGCGCCCAGGGTGCCGGCCGTGGACGGGCGCAGGGGCATCTGCCGCAGCAGCTTGCGGTCGCCCAACCGGGCCTCGTTCCAGTCCGCGCTGCCGAAGCCGAAGGAATCGACGGCGTAGAGCAGGTGTTTCACCTCCAGGTCCCGCAGCGCCTGCTCGAACACGAAACGGTTGTACAGCGGCCCGGCGCCGATCTCGGCCAGGATCATCATCGACTGTCCGGTGTCCCTTTCCAGCCGCCCCGGAACGTCACCGAAGGCCAGCGGCAGCGCGTGCGAGGCGCCGAGGACCACCCAGTCGACCTGTGTGCCGCGCGCGGCCAGAAGCCTCTGGAAGGCGGTGTCGGCCTGCCCGCGGGCCACCGTCCGCTCGGCGATGGCGAAGGCCGCGGCATAGAGCGCGAGGAAGATGCCGATGAAGGCGCCGACGGTGGCCAGGGGCAGTTTTCGGGCGGGGCGGGGTTTGGGATCCATGGCCGGCCTCTCAGAACTGCATGTAGACGAAGGCTTCGCTCTGCCAGCGGCCGAGCAGGAGCAGGGCGAAGAGGCAGGCATACCAGGCCGCCCAGCGCAGCGCCCGCGGCGCGCGGGCCAGCCGGCGGGTGAGGCGTTTCTGCTCCAGCACCAGCTCGATGGCCAGAAGCGACAGGATGAGCGCGGCGAGAAAGCCGTGCTCGGCGGTGAAGGGGTAGCGGGCCAGCAGCCCCGGCAGCTCGGGCAGCCCCTGCCAGATGCGGGTGAGGACCGTGCCGGCATCGCCGAGGTTCCCCGCCCGGAAGAACACCCAGCTCACCAGGACGAGATGGAAGACCAGCACCGTCACCGCGAAGGTGTAGACCCGCCCCGCGGCCGTGCCGCGCAGCCGCTTGCGCAGCCTGCGGCGGGTGGGGCTGAGCGCGCGCTCCACCCACAGGTAGCCGCCGTTCAGCGCCCCCCAGACCAGGAAGCCCCAGCCGATGCCGTAACCCAGCCCGGCGTGCCAGATCCCGCTGGCGAGGAAGACCAGCATGAGGCCCAGATACATCCTCAGCGCGCCGTGACCGCCGCTGAAGGGATAGTAGACATAGTCGCGGAACCAGTCGGCCAGCGACACGTGCCAGCGCCGCGACCAGAACTCGCTGATCGAATGCGCAAAGTAGGAGCGGCGGAAATTCTCGGACAGCTTGACCCCGAACAGCAGCGACGCGCCGCGCGCGATGTCGGTGTAGCCGGAGAAGTCGCAGTAGATCTGGAAGGCGAAGAAATAGGTGGCGATGACCAGCTCCATGGGCACCGCGTAGTCGGGGATCGCATAGGTCCGGTCCACGAACGGGGCGAGGTTGTCGGCGATGACCACCTTTTTCACCAGCCCCCAGAGGATGAGCTGCAGGCCCAGCGACAGGAAGGCGGGGTTGATGGCCGGCCGCCTTCGCAGTTCCTCGGCGAAGGGGGCGACCCGCTCGATCGGGCCGGCGAGGATCTTGGGAAACCACGCCAGGAATACGAGGTCGTGCAGCCCGCTTCCCGGCGTTTCGGGCGGCGAGCGGTAGCGGTCCGCCAAGAGCGCGATGGCCGTGAAGGCGTAGAAGGAGAACCCGGCCGGCGAGGTCAGGCCCAGGGCCGGCAGCCACGGCACGGCCTCGGCGATGGGGTCATAGTATTTCAGGATGCCCAGCAGGCCGAGGATGGCCGCCACGCCGGCCCAGAAGACGGCCGTGCGGTAGGCCGCCTCGGCCGCCAGCAGATACCGCCCCGCCGCCAGCGCGATCGCCACCACGACGCCGAGATAGGCAAGGTTCTCGACCCCGAAACTGCCGTAGAAGACCAGGCTGGCCAGCAGCATCCAGGGCAGGCGGAGCGTGGCGGGAAGCAGCCAGAACAGCAGAGCCGCCAGCGGCAGGAAGAGCAGGAACTCGAGCGAGTTGAACAGCATCGGTCCTCTCCCGGCCTGGCGCGGCCGCGGTCAGTAGGACGCGCCCCCCGCGCGCAGGGCGGGCGGCACGAGGTCGATGGGTATGCCGCCGTTGATCACCAGGTAGTCGGCCAGCGCCTCGCGCTCGGGCTCGGTCATGTCGATCTCGATATGGCTGGGCTTGTGCATCGTGCCCAGCCAGGCCTCGCGGGTGCGGTCCTGGGTGATGACGACGGTGATGATGTGGCAGGACTGGCATTTCTGCAGCGCCATGTCACGCCCGTCCCAGGGCAAGTCGCCGCCCGGGTCCATGGGCGCGTTGGCGGCCAGGTAATGGGCCAGCGTATCCACCTGCCAGCTGTCGAGATCGGCCAGGGCCGCCGGCGCGTCGGCCTGCGCGGCCTCGATGCGCCCGCGCCAGGCGGCCGGGTCGTCGTCGCCTTCGGCGATGGCGCTTTCCAGCCCGGCGGGCAGGCCGGCCTCGCGGGCGGCCTCCAGCAATGTCCGGCCGCCATCGGGGATGAAGGAGAAGACGTCATCTTCCTGCCCGGGCGCCGCGCCGGGCAGGGCCAGCCCGAGAAACGCGGCCAGGGCGGCGGTCAGCGACGTGGTCCTTGTCATGTTCTCACCTTTCCTTGGCGTCCCTTTCGGGGGTCAGAACCGCAGTTCCGGCGGGACGTCCTCGAACCGCAGCGGCATGTTGAGGGCCGAGTAGCGCGCGAAGGTATCGCGCTCGACCTCGCTCATCGGGATTTCCGAATGGAAGGGCGACTTGAAGGTGCCCTTCCAGCCGACTTCGTCGCGCTCATGCATCAGGTAGCCGGAAAACAGCGAATGGCAGAACTGGCATTGCGCGATGGCCAGGTCCTTGCCGTCCGGCGGCAGGAGCGCTGCGTCGCCGGTTTCGACCAGCGCCGCCAGAACGTCCTCGCCCAGCGGCAGGTTCAGCTCGGCATAGCCGGCAAGGGTCGCGAGGGCGGTATCGTCCATCTCGGGGTTCTGCGCCGCCGCCCAGGCCTGCCATTCCGCGCTGTCCTGATCGCGCGCGGCGATTTCGGCCAGCGCCTTGCCGTCCTCCGGCCCGATGAGTCCGAGCAGCAGGGCGCGCCCACCCGGGGGCATGAAGGCATATTGGTCATCCTGCGCATAGGCCCCAATGGCAAGCAGCAGCGCCAGGCCCATGATCGGCGCACGGTGCGTCAGTCGTCGCATCGCCCTCACCCGTCCGCCCGGCCGCCCGTGGCGGCGTCGAAATGGAAGACCGGCACCGTCATGCTCTGGGCGGCCCTGTCGGCCGGGAAGCCCGCGCCGCGCATCAGGTCCAGCTTCATCGCCGTTTCGTCCTCGTAGTATCTCTCGCCGCAGGCCTGGCAGACCAGCGCCGGGATGCCGTCGACGACGACCAGGCGTTCGCCCTCCCAGAACGCGGCCTTCACCTTCTCGGGCGCAAGCGTGCCGCCGGAACAGGCGATGCACCCGGCCGGCCCCGCCTGCGTTTCGGGTGCAGGAGCCGCCAGCGGCTCCTGCTGTTCGGGATCGCGATCAGACAAGGTCACGGGCCGCCCCCACGATTCCGTCCGCGTTGGGACGCATCCACAGGAACATCTCGGGCGAGGCCGGCGGCGGCGCGTCGGGGAAGGCGACGCGCTTGTATTTCGCGCCCTCCACGTTGGTGGCGACCCGCGCGATCACCTCGGCGCCCGGCGACAGCGTGTAGTAGGATTGGTCCACCGTCAGCAGGCGCTTGGTCTTGGCGACCGAATTCACCAGCGTCTCGGTGTCATCTCCTTGAGCGCGCGCAGGTCGATCACCTCGACGCTCATGCCATCGGCGGTCAGCGTCTCGGCCGCCTTCAGCACCTCGGGCATGCCCGCGCCCGAGCTGACGATGGTCAGGTCGCTGCCCTCCTGGCGCACCGCGGCCTTGTCCAGCGGCACCTCGTAGGGCTCGTCCGGGACCTCCTCGACCAGCGTGCGCAGCCCGGCGGGGTAGAGATAGACCACCGGGTCGGGCGAGCGCAGCGCGGCATGCATCATCCCCTTGGCGTCGTAGGGCGTCGACGGGATCACCGTCCGCACCCCGGGAATGTGCATGTAATAGCTGTCCTCTTCGTAGCAGGAATGCTGCCCGGCGAAACCCGGGGTCTGGCCGGTCATCTCGATGATCCAGACCACCGGCATCGAGGCCTTGCCGCCGGTCATGTGCCGCAGCTTGCCGGCATAGTTCTGGATCAGCTCGAACGGCATCAGCGCGCCCTGGTAGGGAATGTAGGTCGCCGCCTTTGAACCGGCGAGACCCGCGCCCAGCACGGTCGCCGACATCCAGTATTCGTCGATGCCGGTGTTGCAGACGCGCTTGCGCCCGAACTCGGTCTCCAGGTTGATCACCGGCATGCCCGGGTTGGAGGCCACCGGCGGGGTCAGCTCGAAGATCCAGATCATCGCGGGATCCTCGCGCATTTCATATTGCACGGCCTCAAGGACCGCATACATCCAGCTTTTCTGTGCCATCAGTCTATCCTTTCAAAACGGTCCCTGCGGTCAGCCGAACTGCCGCGCGGCCACGGTGCCCTCGGCGAAGACATGCTTCAGCCCGTCCTCGGGCGTGCAAAGCGGCTGCGCCAGCCCCCATTCGAAGGCGGCGGCAATCTCGGCCTTGACCTCTTCCTCGATCTCGGCGGCGCGGGCCGCGTCCAGCACACCCCAGTCCACCAGCGTGTTGCGGCAGATGTCGACGGGGTCGCGCTGCATCCAGGCGCGGACCTCGCGTTCCGGGCGGAACGAGGTGATCGCCAGCGGGTCGTAGCCGAAGGCGCCCAGCTCTCCTTCCTTGGCGCCCGGCGCGCCCCAGTGGTTGTAGTAGCGATAGGTCTTGGCCTCGATGAAGGTCGGGCCGCCGCCCGCGCGGGCGCGGTCCACGGCATCCTTCATCACGTTGTAGACCTGGAACACGTTCTGGCCGTCCACCACCGGCGCGGGGATGCCGTAGGCCGTGGCCGCGTCGGCGATGTCCTTGTGCGGGCAGGAATAGGTGTAATGCGCGTACTGGTGATAGAGGTTGTTCTCCAGCACGTAGATGAAGGGCAGATCCAGCAGCTTGGCGTTGTTCAGCGCCGAGTGGAACTGCGGCGTGGCATAGGTGCCGTCGCCACCGAACACCACCGAGACCTGGTCCGATCCGCGCGCCCGGAAGGCGAAGGCCGACCCGGTCGCGGTGACATGGCCCGGCCCGATCATCCCGTCGGCGCCGACGAAGCCGACCGAGGGGTCGGACAGGTGCATCTCGGCCGCGTATCCGCCGTTCAGCCCGGTCGCGCGGAAGTCGTCCTCGGCGACCATCTTGGGGATGTCCACGCCCTTGGCGATGGCATGGCCCGAGGGCCGGTGCGTCGAGTAGACGAGATCGATCTGCTCGAACGGCCCGTCATTCCTGAGCGCCGCGCAAACACCGGTCGCGACGGCCTCCTGCCCGGCGTAGAAGTGGTTGTAGCCGCGGTAGTCGGGATTGCCGAGCATCTGGTCGGCCTGGGTGCGCTCGTGCCAGCGGATCCTGAGGATCGTGCGATACATCTCGACGAGCTTCTCATCCGGCAGATCCTTGGCGTGGTAGCCGATGTCGCCATTCGCGAAGGCGCGTCGCCCGGATGTGGAAAGGACCGCGCCGGTCAGGGCGGCGATCTGCAGAAACCCTCGACGAGATTCCGAGGCCGGGGCGTCATCCTCTTCCGGCGACGCCTCGGCCGACTTAATGTTCCAGTCCATTGTAAATTCCTCCCAAATGAGGCCACCGGCCCTTGCCTTGAAATCTCTTGTGGCCTGCGAGCAACAATGGGTGAAGCGTGCGGCATCGCCGAGCCATTGTAATTGACTCAGGTCAATGCGTTGTTGCAGCCGGTGGCGATTCCCGCGGTTCCGCGTCGTTTCGCGCCGGGCGGCCGTGCCGTCTGTTCCGGGGCACCCAACGATTGCCCCGGGGAGGTTCCTGTCTGCGGCGGGCTCTCCACGGCCGGGACAGTCGTTCGTTCGAATTTTATCGAAGATGGCGGCTTTGCGCTGGACGGCCCCAAAAGGCCGGCGAGCGCGCTGAACGGGCCATAATCGGCCGGGAATCGGGCCTTTGAGCGCGGGGCCGGCAGAGGCAGTGGAAATTCCCTGCCACACGGTGCTAAACGGCGCCTCCGGCGGTGCTGCCTGCGGCGCCGGCCGCCGTTCTGTCCGGTGTCAGCGTTCTCGGAACATCTTGTTTGATCTCGGATCCGAAGGTTTCTGCCTCATCGTGACCGGGGTCCGGCGTTCCTGCGCGCCTTGCAGCAATAGCCGCATGATATCCGACCGCGTAATGATACCGCCGATGCGGTCTCCGTCCATGACTGGCACTGTCTCGACGCCTTGATTGGCCAGACGGTTCAGGATCTGTCCGACTGGTGTATCGACCGTGGTAGAGCGATCCGCCGCGCGTGCGAACTGGGCTGCCGTTACGCGCGAGGCGCGACCGACAATCCGCAGGTCGAACTTCGGCGAGAGCAGCGCGTCAATGATGTCTGCCTGCAATACCACTCCGACAAGGCTGCCGGATGGTGCGATCACCGGCAGGCTCTTTATCCGGTGTTTGCGAAAGAGTCTGGCGGCTTCACGAATGTCGGTTTCGGGGGCCACGGAGATCAGATCCGAGGTCATGACATCCGAGCACGTAAGGTTGTCGAAGCGATGGTTCGCCGCTTCCTGCTCGGCCGCGGCCAGCAGGCGGCCAAGGTCCACCACGCCGATGTTCGACGACTGCCGGTAGGTTTGCAGGAGTGACGCCAGTTCCTCTTCGGTCATGCCGAGGCGGATTTCATCGACCGTTTCTTCCTCGTCGTTCGCGTGTCGAAACGGATACATGCGGCCGGTCAACTGGTTGAACAGAACGGCGGCACCGACAAGAAGTGCCGTCATCGCGCCGACGGGAACCAGCGCAAAGAGAGGCCCGGCCTCGAGAACGGGGGCCGGGTCTAGCGCGGCAAGCAGCGCAACCGCGCCACCTGGCGGGTGGAGGGCGCGGGCGAACATCATCACCAGGATGGCCGATCCGACGGCAAGCGGTGCCGCCCATGGGCCTGCGTGCAATGACAGCACGATCACTGCGACGAGTGCCGAAAGCGTGTTTCCGGCGACCGCCGACCATGGTTGCGCGAGCGGCGCGTTCGGAACGGCAAAGGTCAGGACCGCAGAGGCGCCGAGCGGCGCGACGAGCGTAAGGTGGAGACCGCCGAGGTTGGGCATGGCCAACGCGAGCAGGGCGCACAGCCCGATCCCCAAGGCCGCCCCGGCGGAGGCGCGCCATGCCTCGCGCGTGGTCGGAGCGGGAAGCACGGGCAGGAAGCCGGCCAGATGGTGTCGCATCGATTGCCTTGGATTAGATTTCCGATTGCGCAATTGGCGGGCTTGATGCCCTATTTGTGAGCGAAAAGGAAACTTTTTCTGGGCTGGCGGAGGCGATGGTCGGCCAGCCTCGTTTGGGCTTGCCGCCGTGGGCAATTCGGCTGTTCCGCCACATGCGGAAACGGCGTACGGGGACCTTCCACCCCGCCGGTGGTGAAAGGCAGCCTGTCGGAGGGCGACGCGAAGGACGGCTTCTTCAGGAACTTCGCCAACCGGGCCGAGCTGCGCCCGAACGAGGTGCGCAACGGCGGCGAGAAGTGCCTGTTCGTCTGCAATTCCGACGACGACCTGTTCCGGGCCAACCGCTTCGCGGGGTGCCGGATCGGCGTGCATTTCACTGCCGGCAGCCTAGACCGGGTCGCGTGCCTGGCGTGGCCATGACGCTCAACGGCATGGCGCAGGGTCTCGCGACCGACCGGGTTGCGCGGCCGTTGTCCCGCGCGGGCTTTGGGATGGTCATGGTGGATGCGGGGGAGATACGCGCAAGCGGTGATGGTGCAGGATCGGGTTGGCCCGCGGGCTGGCCGGGGGGGCGAACGATCCGTCGGAACGACCGTGCGGTCGCAACGTCGGAGCCGAGGGGCACGATGGTCCATGCGGAGGCCGACATCGGCCATATCTTCGATCCGCAGGGAACGCGACCGCGTATGCGGCGCGAGCCCGTGACGGTCCTTCGCGAGAACGCCGCAGTGGCCGGTGCCGCTTTCACGGCGGCGGTTGTCCCGGAGGATCGCAAGCTCGCCCTGCTGCAAGAAATCGATGCCGAGATCATTCGGGCCATTCGAAACGGGTTCGAACCTTGCGCATCCGCAACGTTCTTCGGGCATTGCCGGGGTAACCTCTTCTCAACCAGCATTCATACCGGAAAGGAGACAGGAAATGCTGACGAGAAGAGCCGCACTGATGAGCGCCGCGGGTATTGCCGCGCTGCCCATCGTCTCTAAGGCTGCGAAAGCTGAAGAGGCGTTCACGCCTATCGCCGTACCGGCGGATCTCTCGAAGCTGAAGCGCATTCGCCGCGACCTGGTCGCGCCGCCCTTCGTGCATGAACACGAACAGGTGGCCCCCGGTGAGCCCCGGATCGTCGAATTCGAGATGACGATTGTCGAAAAGGAAATTCAGGTCGCCGACGATGCCTGGCTTCAGGGCATGACCTTCAACGGGTCCATACCCGGCCCGATGATGGTGGTGCATGAAGGCGACTATGTCGAACTGACGCTGATCAACCCGGCCGACAACATGATGCAGCACAACATCGACTTCCACGCCGCCACAGGCGCGCTGGGCGGTGGGGCGCTGACCCTCGTGAACCCGGGCGAGAAGACGATCCTGCGCTTCAAGGCCACGCGGCCCGGCACCTTCGTCTATCACTGCGCGCCGGGCGGCCCGATGATCCCTTGGCACGTCGCCGCGGGGATGGTGGGCTCGATCATGATCCTGCCCCGCGACGGGCTGAAGGACCACGAAGGCCGTCCGGTCATCTATGACCGCGTCTACTACATCGGGGAGAACGAGTTCTACATCCCGAAGGACGCGGACGGAAATTACATGCGGTTCGCGGACGTGGCCGAAAGCTATCCCGACACGCTGGAGATGATGAATGGCCTGATCCCGAGCCACGTGGTCTTCAACGGCGCCGTGGGCGCCCTGACCGGCGACAACGCGCTGAAGGCGGCGGTGGGCGAGAAGGTGCTGTTCGTTCACAGCCAGGGCAACCGGGACAGCCGCCCACACCTGATCGGCGGGCACGGCGACTTGGTCTGGGAGGCCGGCAAGTTCAACAACGTGCCCGACCGCGACCTGGAAACCTGGTTCATCCGAGGCGGGTCGGCCGGGGCGGCGCTCTACGAGTTCCTGCAGCCCGGGGTCTACGCCTACGTGAACCACAACCTGATCGAGGCGGTGAACCTCGGCGC
Organism: Paracoccaceae bacterium; assembly: GCA_049974865.1. Classification (GTDB taxonomy): domain Bacteria; phylum Pseudomonadota; class Alphaproteobacteria; order Rhodobacterales; family Rhodobacteraceae; genus JAGSOU01. The sequence continues at coordinate 17,458 of JBNGCX010000048.1, read as the reverse complement.
GACGGCTCACGTGGTGGTCGAGGGTGATTGGAACAACGACTTGATGGAACAGGTGCTCGCCCCGACCGAGATGGTCGGGATCTGACAAGACCGCAGGAGGAGAGAGCGGGGGGCGGTCGCAAGGCGGCCGCCCTTGCCGTTCAGGAGGGTTGAGAAATGAAGACATTGCTTCTGGTTCCGGTTCTGGCGGCCGCGGGTGCACTCGGTTTCTTGTCGACGCCCAAGACCCATCCGCCCTTCGAGAGACCCGAAACGGTGGCCGTGCCCGCGGGCGAAGTCGCGTGGCGGCCGTCGGGAAATTTCTCGTTTGACGGCAAGGCACGGACACCGCACGCCGTCTCGGTCAAGGTGCCCGCCTTCGAGATCATGAAGCACCAGGTGTCCCGCCCCCAATACAATGCCTGCGTCGGGGAAGGCGCCTGCGCTCCGGTGCCCGCTACAGGCGGGTCGCTGCCGCAGACGCAGGTGAACTGGCAGGACGCGACGGCCTTCGCCGCTTGGTATTCGGACCGCACCGGGGAGACCTGGCGCCTGCCGACCGAACCGGAATGGCAGCGGGCCGCGGCAGAGCGTTACGGTGATGCAGCGGCAGATGCCGCGTTGCTCGATCCCGGCGAACGGATGCTGGCGAGCTATGCGAACGGCATCTTGCTGCGGGGAAGCGCGAGTTCGACACTTCGGCCCGCCGGCGGTTTCGGCGAGAACTCCCTCGGGATCGCCGACATCGCCGGAAACGTCTGGGAATGGACGGATGGCTGTATGGAAAACGGCCGACTGGCAGAGGACGGCTCCGTAGCGGAAACCGACCCCTATTGCGGCGTCCGAATTGCCGGTGGGCGGCACCGGGCGGCCATCATCGATTTCGTCCGGGACGCCAGTGTCGGAGGCTGCGCCGTCGGTCTGCCGCCGGACCACCTCGGGTTTCGCCTGGTTCGCGGGAATTAGGCATTTTTGTCACGGCTCTCACTCCCGTAAGTACCCGCCGAAGGATGTCGCGACGTCATTGTTCGGCATGCAACACGGCGATCCGATCTGCTTGGCATAAGCAAGTGGAGCCAGAAAATGCTGCGGCAAACGAAACTCGCCCTGTCTCGAAACAACGGTGCGCCGGGGTGGCATCCATACCGGCTGCCGACTGTCCCGCGGCGGGTTCACGGACACATGTCAGGACCGTACCGATCACGTCTACAGCGACCATGAGGATGACGACATGGTCGATAGGCGCTTCGGCAATCCATCCAGGGCCGAAGCGTTGGCAGCGCCCCGGCGCCGCCTTGAAACGGCAGGTCGCAGGTAGAAAAGGACCCGGAAGTTTGCCGCAAACCGTTCGCGTCTTCTGCCTGTCTTTCACGACGGCTACGACGCCTGACTGTAGCGTGCTCCGTCCGGGGCGTAGGTGTCGAACATGCTGGCCACGATCCGGGTGAGCGCGCGACCCTCGGGCCGGATCGTCAGCCCGTGGTCCGTGACCTCAACGAGATCGCCGAACCGCTCCGCCGCAAGCGCCATGTCCGTCCGGAGCCGATCCGCGCGGGGCCCTTGATCGGCGCGCAGCGCGTCGAGATCGAGCCGGAAGTCGGACATGATCATCTCAATTGCCCGGGCGCGGAGAAGGTCGTCGTCACTCAGGATGTGACCGCGCGCGCCTGCCAGTTGCCGGGCCTCGATCCGCTGGACATAGGCGGGCGTGGCGGCGGCGTTCTGGACGTAGCCGGTGGGCAGGCGGGAGATGGACGACGCGCCGAGGCCGATCAGCGTCGCGCAGGTGTCGTCGGTGTAGCCCTGGAAGTTCCGCCGTAGGCGGCCGGTATGCGCGGCAAGGGCCAGCCCGTCGCCGGGGCGGGCGAAGTGGTCGATGCCGATGCTTTCCAGCCCGGCTTCGCGGAACCGTCGCGCAGCAAGTTCTGCAAGCTGGTAGCGTTCCAGCTCGCGCGGCAGGGCGGCCTCTTCGATCAGCCTCTGCCGCTTGGACATCCAGGGCACATGGGCATAGCCGAAAAGTGCGATGCGGTCGGGCGCGAGGTTCAGCACCTTGGCCACCGTGTCGTCCAGTCGGGCGGCGTCCTGGTGCGGCAGGCCGTAGACGAGGTCCGCGTTGAGCGACCGGATGCCGGCGGCGCGCAGGTCGTCCACGCAGGCGCGTGTCACGTCGAAGGGCTGCAGGCGGCCGATGGCCTGCTGCACCACCGGGTCGAAGTCCTGGATGCCGATGCTGGCGCGGTTCATGCCCTCGGCGACCAGCGCGGCGATCTTGGCGCGGTCGACCATGGTCGGGTCGATCTCGACCGAGAACTCCCAGCCTTCGGTCGGCGGGATCGCCGCCTTCACGGCCCGGGCCAGCCGGTGGATCAGCGCGGGCGGCAGGATGGTCGGCGTGCCGCCGCCCCAATGCATCCGGCCCATGCGCAGCCCTGCGGGCAGGGTCTCTTTCAGCAGCGCCAGCTCCTGCTCCAGCGTGCCGATATAGCTTTCGACAGGAGTGAGTGTCTTCGTGCCCTGCGTCCGGCAGGCGCAGAACCAGCAGAGGCGCTCGCAGAACGGGATGTGAATGTAAACCGACACAGGCTCGGCCGGGTCCAGCGTCATGAGGGCTTCGGCCTGCTGAACCGCGCCGACCTCCGGCGTGAAGACGGGGGCGGTGGGATAGGAGGTGTAGCGGGGCACCCGGGCATCGAAGAGGCCGAGGGATCTGAGGCGGTCGATCTGTTTCATGGACCCGGTATGCAGGTTTATTCCTGGCAGCACTTTGCGCCGGATCAACCTTCAGGCCGGGAACGGCGAGACTCCGATCACGAGGCGGTGCAGAAGCAGGATGGACACCCAGAGGATCGAACCGACGAGTGCCCGCAGGCCCAGGGCGCGGGCGTTGGTGCGCAGCCAGTCGGCGCGCGCCAAGGGCTTCAGGGACAAGATCGCGGTGTGGGCGAAAAATGGCTCGGCCTGGGCGCCGAGCGTGCGACGGGCCCGGGCGTCGAAGGCCGGGATCGCCGCGAGCGCCATGAGCAGGAAGCTGCCGAACAGGATCGCCTGCGCGAGGTCTCCGTTCGGGACCAGGTGCGCACCGGCCCAGAGCGCGAGCGCCACGAACAGCGGGTGGCGGGAGATGGCGGCGAAGCCCGCATCGGCCGGATCGAGCTCGGCCCCGCGTTTGCCGCCGAGCGTGAAGGGCTGCCGGATGCCTATCCCGCATGCCACGAGGATCACCGCGAGCGGCATGGCCAGGTTCGGGACCCAGCGGGTCCACGGAAGCTGCGGCCAGAGTTCGACATAGGGTGCGCGAATGGCCGCCGCGATGACCCAGATGAGTAGGGCAAGGGAGAGAAGACCGTAGACGCTGAAGTAGACGCGGCGTCCGACGGAGCCGATCAACCTCTCGCGCAGCCCGCCGATACGCGGCAGGAAGTGGCCGGCCACGAACAGCACCAGTGCCAGCGCGTATTCCGTCCATCCGGTCATCTGTCCTCCGCCTGTTTCATCAGCCGCACGATATGGCGGGCGAAGGCGTATGTCGCGGGGGCGCCGATGACCAGCCCCCCGGCGGCGGCCTGCCACGGTGTCAGCACCGGCCAGCCCAGCCAGGAGCCGATCAGTGAGGCGAAGAACAGGTTCACCCCCATCGCGCCCGCGCCGAGCGGGTAGAGCGCGGCGAGAAGCTTCGGGGAGGGTTTCATCGGCGGCTGACCAGAATCTGCACCGCCGCCAGAGCGACGATCAGCGCGATGGAGCCCATCAGGAACCAGAATTCGGCGGCGTCCGTCTGAGGCTGGGGGATAGGACGGTCGAAGCCCGCGGCGAAAGCCGGGGCGGGAAGCGTCAGCGCGATGGCGAGGATGCGTTTCATGTCAGGTCTCCATGGTCAGGGTCTGGTAGATGTCGGGCAGGGCGCGGGGCAGGCGTGCGGGGTTCGGCAGCAGGGTAAAGCCGGTGCGGCCGAAGATGCGGGCGAACCAGTCCTGACCGTCCGCGTCGACGATGACTCCATGCACCGCCTGTCCCGATGCGCGGGCCTCGCGGACGGCCATGCGGCTGTCCTCGATCCCGTGCTGGCCTTCGTAGTGGTCGAGGTCGTTGGGCTTGCCGTCAGTCAGAACCAGCAGCAGGCGGCGCGTCGCGCCTTCGTCCGCGAGTTCCGCCGAGACGTGGCGGATGGCGGCGCCGAGGCGGGTGTAGTGGCCTGGTTTCAGCCCGCCGATGCGGGCGGTGACGGCGCGGGACATCGGTTCATCGAATGTCTTGGCGCGGTGCAGGAAGACCCGGTCGCGGCGGAGCGACGAGAACCCCCATATGCCGAGCCGGTCGCCCGCCGTGTCGATGCCGCAGGCCAGCGCCGAGAGCGCTTCGCGGGCCACCTCGATGACCGAGGTGTCGCCGATCGCGGCCTCGGTCGAGCGGGAGCAGTCCATCAGGATCGCGACGGACAGGTCGCGCGCCATCGGACGGTTCGACTGCCACACGCGGTCGCTGCCTTCGCGCCCGCAGGCGAGGTCGGTGCGAGAGGTGACGACGGCGTCGAGGTGGAGATCATCGCCGTCGATCTGCCGGGGCAGGACGAGGCGGCGCGGATGCAGCGGCGCGAACTGGCGTTTGACGCGGGTGACGAGACGCGGATCGGGGGCGTATTCGGCGTGGGGCCTGGCCTCGGCCTCGAGCACGCGGGTGTGGGCGGGCATGTAGTCGCCGGTGCGGCGGTTCCATTCGGGATAGGTGAACTGACCCGCCAGCCGCTCGTGGTCGGCGTCCTGCGGGGACAGGTCCAGCGACAGGCGCAGGCGTGTCGCGGCACGCTTCATGTTCCGGCTCAGGGTCAGGTGGTCCTGATCCTCGGCGGCCTTGGCGGCGTTGTCCTGATCGTCGTCGTCGACCATGCGGTTGATGTTAAGGCTCTCGGCCCAGGACATGATCGCCTCGAACCGGTGCACGATGAAGCTGTCGCGGCGGTTGGCCTGATCGCGATCCTCGCGCCGTGCATCCTTGCGGGTGGGCACACCATGCGCCGGCGCCGGGCGTTCTGCTTCTTCCGGCGCGGGCTTGCCTGTCGACGCGCGCGGCCGAAGCCGCAGCCAGAAGGGCAGCGGGGCATAGGTGCGATAACCGCGCGGGGCGGGACAGGTCAGGCACTTGTCGTGCCAGTCGTGGCCGCAGATCTGGTCGAGAATCAGCCGCTCGATCCCGGCCTCGCAGCGCGGCAGGCCGGTGCGGTGGCGGGTCGCGACCATATGCGCGCAGAGCCTTTCATAGGGCGCCCGCAGCCCCGGGCAGGCGGCATAGGCCCGGTCGGAGGCCGCGGCAATCGCTGCGATCCCGGCCCGGTCGGCGGCCAGGGGATCGGCCTGCGGTTCCGGGAACTCGACGAAGGCAGCCAGCGCGGCCAGCCAGAGATAGCAGGCGCGGTTCAGATCGCGCGTGGGAAAGGCGTCGATCACCGGCGGCAGGCGCAGGCGGTCCCCGTCGAAATCCGCCACATGGGCCTTTTCGCGCGGTGTTCCGATGCGGCGCAGGCGGTCCGGCCGGTGGTCCGACGTGGTGAGCGGGGCAGGGGTGATTTCCACCCCCGCCGCGCCGCCGAGCGCCTTGAAGAGCGCCGCCACCGACGGCCGAATTTCCCTAAAGTCCACGGCCCGCGCCGTCTCGCGATCTCCGGCGCCCCAGCGCGAGGCCATGTCATGCCAGAGGTTGCCGACGGTTTCCTCGGGCTCCATCAGGTCGAGAACGTGCAGCATGGCCTTCACCCGTAGATCACTGCGGCGAGGTCGCGCAGCGCCTGCTGCGTGTCGGGCTCGTCGCTGAGCGGTTCGATGATCGCGGCCTCGATGGCGCGGTCGACCGCCATGCCGCGCGCGATCATCGTCGCGGCGTAGATCAGCAGCCGGGTCGAGACGCCTTCCTCGAGGTCCATGCCGGACAGCGCACGGATCTTGCCCGCCAGACGCACCAGCGCCGTGGCGCGCCCTTCGTCCAGACCGCTTTCGCGCATGACGACGGCGGTCTCCACCGCGTCCGCGGGGAAGTCGAAGCCGATGGAAACGAAGCGCTGACGCGTTGACGGCTTGAGCTTTTTCAGGATGTTCTGATAGCCGGGGTTGTAGCTGGCCACCAGCATGAAGCTCGGCGGTGCCGCCAGTTCCTCGCCGGTGCGGTCGATGACCAGCCGCCGGCGGTCGTCGGTCAGCGGGTGCAGGACGACGGTGACGTCCTTTCGGGCCTCGACCACCTCGTCGAGATAGCAGATGCCGCCCTCGCGGACCGCCCGGGTGAGCGGGCCGTCGACCCAGACCGTCTCGCCCCCCTTCAGCAGGTAGCGCCCGATGAGGTCGGCGGCGGAAAGGTCGTCATGGCAGGCCACCGTGTGCAGCGGCAGGCCGAGGCGTGCCGCCATGTGTTCGACGAAGCGCGTCTTGCCGCAGCCGGTCGGCCCCTTCAGAAGAAGGGGCAAACCGTTGGCATGGGCCGTCTCAAACACCGCGCATTCGTCGGCGACGGGCTGGTAGAACGGCAGGTCGGAGCTTTGCAGGTCATACATGGGTCACTCTCCCGGTACGGCCACGGGGCCGGGTCGCACGACCTCGCGGCGCACCACGAGCATCGAGTAGATGAAAAGGATGGCACCGAGGACGACGGCGATGCCGGAACCGAAGCGCATCAGGTAGAACAGTCCAAGCTGGTCCTGCACGTCCATGTAGTAGTCGCCCACGATCCGCTGCATGTGCGTCTGGATGGTGCCGGCGAAGGTCAGCGTGAAGGTCATGAAGGCCATGCCGCCGGTCATCAGCCAGAAGGACGCCATGTTCAGCACCTGGTTGTAGGGCTCGCGGTTACGCAGCATCGGCATCGCGTAGGTGAACATCGCGAGGTTCAGGGCGACATAGGCGCCGTAGAAGGCCAGGTGCCCGTGCGCGGCGGTGATCTGCGTGCCGTGGGTGTAGAAGTTCACCCCGTGCAGCGTGTGCAGGAAGCCCCAGACGCCCGCGCCGAAGAAGGCGACGGTGGAAGAGCCCAGCGACCACAACAGCGCGGCCTTGTTGGGATGGTTCTTGCGGCCCTTCCAGACCATCACGAAGGCGAAGGACATCATGGCGAAGAACGGGACCACCTCGAAGGTCGAGAAGATGGAACCGATCCACTGCCAGTAGCCCGGCGTGCCGATCCAGTAGAAGTGGTGGCCGGTGCCGAGGATGCCGCTGAACAGCGCGGTCGCGACGATGACGTATAGCCATTTCTCGATTACCTCGCGGTCCACGCCCGTCAGTTTGAGCATCAGGAAGCCGAGGATCGCGGCCATGACCAGTTCCCAGGTCGCCTCGACCCAGAGGTGCACGACCATCCACCAGTACATCTTGTCGAGCGACAGGTTGTCGGGGTTGATGAAGGCGAAGACCCAGAGCAGGCAGAGCAGCCACAGGCCCATCATCAGGATGTTTGTGATCGCCGTCTTGCGCCCGGCGAGGAAGGTCAGCGAGACGTTCACGAGGAAGATCACCGCGGCGACGAGGATGCCGAACTTGACCCAGAGCGGCTGCTCGAGGAACTCGCGCCCGCCGTGGATGCCCGCCAGGTAGGAAATCACCGCACCCAGCGTGCCGACCACCAGAATTGCCAGTTGGACATAGGCGAGCTTGACCGAGAATATCTCGCGCTCGGATTCCTCGGGAACGAGGTAGTAGGCCGCGCCGAAGAAGCCCAGCAGCAGCCAGACGATCAGCGCGTTGGTGTGGATCATCCGGATCACGTTGAAGGGCAGGATCTCGGACAGGGTGTTGGGTGACACGTAGACCCAGCCGGCGAGCAGCCCGCCCGCGACCTGGATGCCGAACAGCGCCATGGCCACGAGGAAATAGGCGTAGGCCACCTTTTGCGATTGGTATTTCATTGGGTTTTCTCCTGTCCCTCGGTCAGCCCGCGTCGTTCGGCGGCCAGTTTTGCGTGTCGGTCTGATCGGCCCAGCGGAGGAATTCGGCGAGGGCGCGCATCTCCTCCTCGGTGATCTCGAAATGCGGCATCTGGCGGCGGCCCTCGATCCCCGAGGGCTGCGCCTGCATCCAGGCGTCCAGCATCTCGTAGGCACCCTCCGGGTCATCCGCGACGCCCCAGCGGGTCATCACGTTGCCGACCTCGGGCGCGAAATAGGCGCCTTCGCCGTGCAGCGTATGGCAGTTGATGCAGGAGTTGCGCTCCCACACGTGCTTGCCCAGCCGGACTTCTTCGGTCAGCGGCATCCCGGCGGTGGCGGTCTTGACGATCTGGCGGTGACTGTCTGCGGTCAGGGCCACGAACACGACGACGAAGAAAAGAGATCCCCCGTAGAACACGTTCCTGGCCCGCGATTTCGTGAGTAGTTCTGACATGTCGCGGTCCCGACGGTTTGTTTCGGATACCGGATGTCTATCGGGGCTGTCCGCGGCGCTTGTTGCGCAATCGCAAAGAAGAGGGCGAAAGAGGCGCGCAAGATGGGGTGAAAGGAGACAACCCATGCGCCGCCGCGGCCCCAATTTCGATGATCCCGATCTCCCCCTGGCAGATATCTTCGCCGCATGGCCCGAGGCCGCCCGTCCGTTTTTGGAACGCCGGATGCTGTGTCCGGGCTGTCCGGTCGCGCCGTTTCACACCATCACGGATTCCTGCCGGGAATACGAGCTGGACGAGGATGCTTTCCGGGAGGAGATCACCCCCTATTTGTGGTTGAAGACACCGTAGAGGCCGATGAAGAGCCGGCCCGGCGCAAATGTTTGCATGCGGGCGTTCTGTCATCGCCCGGCACGAACCGCCCGTGATGCCTACCGGTCGCTGATAAGAACCAGCCGGTGCGGATCGGTAACCACGATATGCTTGCGGGTGGATTCCACGATACCGTCTTTTTCCCATGCGGACAGCAGTCGGCTGACGGTGTGCAGGGTGGTGCCGGTCATGTCCGATACATTCTGGCGCGTAACGGGAAAGGCGATCTCGAGCCCCCTGTCGGTCTTTCGGCCGCCCTGGTTCACCATGCGCAGCAAGGCGGCGGCAACGCGCTTCTCGACCGCCTGGGTAGCCATCTCGGTGAGCGTTTCCTGGACTTGGCCGAGCCGTTGGCCGAGCGTCTTGTAGCTCTCGCTTGCGAAGCCGTCGTATTTCGCGGTGAAGTCGGACCACAGGCGCACCGGCCAGGACAGGGCAATCGACTCCGCCGCCGTCATGGCGGTTGCCGGGTAGGTGTCGCGCTGGAGGGCCGGAGCGATGCCAAAGAGCTCGCCGGGAGAGATGTGCAGAACGATGATCTGGTCGCCTCCAGGCGTCGAGCGGATTACGCGCAGGTAACCGTCAAGGAGCAGGAAGAAGCGGTCTGCATCATGCCCCTCGCTGAAGATGGCCCTGCCTTCATCGTAGCGCCGTGAGGTTGCCTGATCGAGAATCTCGCGGATCTGCGTTCGTGTCAGGCGCGAAAAGGGTGGCAGGCCGGTCAGAAGGCTTTCGTCAAGCTTGGGCACGTTTCGGTTCGGGAGTTTGTTTCAGAGCAACGTTCAGGACGCCATTTTTATGCACATCGGGGACAGACGAAACAAGGGAACAAAGACGAAAGGAAGTTCCGATGTTTGTGAAAACGATGACGGCCGCCACCCTTGCTCTCATTGCGACTGCCGCGACCGCCGAAACGGTTGAGGTCCGGATGCTGAACAAGGGCGAGGCCGGCGTGATGGTGTTCGAACCGGCTTTCGTGACGGCCGAACCGGGCGACGTGGTTCACTTCGTGCCCGTCGACATGGGCCACAACGTGGAAAGCATCGACGGAATGCTGCCCGAGGGCGTCGACGGCTTCAAGACGAAGTTCAATGAGGAGTTCGAACTGACCGTCGAGACGGAAGGTGTCTATGGCGTCAAGTGTACCCCGCACTACGCCATGGGCATGGTCGCCTTGATCCAGGTCGGCGAGGCAGTGAACCTCGACGAGGCGGCAGACGTGAAACAGAAAGGCAAGGCCAAGGGCCGCATGGCCGATCTGATTGCTCAGGTCGAGTGACTTTTCGTCCCTTTGTCATTCGACCGATCCGGGCGGTGCCGCTGGCGCCGCCCGATTGCCTTACGGACAGGAGATTTCCGATGACCTACCGCGAGACATATCAGGGCCCGGCGCTCTTTTCCTTCGGCTTCCGACCGTTTTTCCTGTCCGCATCCCTGTTTGCGCTCTTGGTGATACCGGTATGGTGGCTGGTCTTGCTCGGAGCGGTGGGGCTTGCCAGCCATTTCCGTCCCGTCGACTGGCACATCCATGAGATGATCTTCGGCTACGGTGCCGCCGTCGTGGCGGGTTTCCTGTTTACCGCCGTGCCGAACTGGACGGGGCGCCTGCCCACGCGCGGCTGGCCGCTGGTGCTGCTGCTGTCGCTCTGGGTGGCGGGGCGGTTTTTCGTGGCCGGGCTGACCGGCCTCGGTCCGGTCGCTGTGGCGCTCATCGACCAGGTCTTTCTGCTGGCCGTTGCGACGATGATTGCTCGCGAGATCCTGGCGGGGAAGAACTGGCGGAACCTGAAGGTGTTGATCCCTGTATCGCTGCTCTGGCTGGCCAATGTGCTGTTCCATGTCGAGGCGATGGCGCAGGGCGGCGCGGATCTTGGCCGTCGCTTGGGAATCGCGTTGCTGATCTTCCTGATCCTGCTGATCGGCGGACGCATCGTGCCCAGCTTCACGCGCAACTGGCTGGTGCAGCGCGGTGCGGCGCGGCTGCCGGTGGCGTTCAACCGATTTGACGCGGTTTGCCTGCTGTTCGGCGCCGCAGCGCTGATCGCCTGGGTTGCCGGTCCCTATCACCCGGCCTGCGCGCTGTTTAGTGGGGCTGCCGCGCTTCTGCACCTTGTCCGCCTCGCGCGCTGGCGCGGCCTGGCCACCTGGCGCTCCCCGCTTCTCCTGATGCTGCACCTGGCTTACCTGATGGTGCCAATCGGCTTGGCGGCTGTCGCGGCGGCTGCCATTGGCCTCGCAGGCCCGGCGAGCGCAGCGCACATTCTCGGGATCGGCGCTGTCGGCGGAATGACCGTCGCCGTGATGATGCGGGCGACGATGGGACATACCGGCCGCACGCTTGTAGCTGGTCCGGCCCTTACGCTGTCTTTCTTGCTGCTCATAGCGGCGACCGTGGCCCGGGTGGTTGGCCCGGCACTCGCGGTCGGGGCATTCGACGGGGTCGACTTGTCGGCCGCTCTCTGGAGTGCAGCCTTTGCAATCCTCGTTTGGCGGATAGGCCCGTGGCTGGCCCGGCCCAAGGCGGCGCGCAAGGCGCCATCAGCCTTGGCGGCCCGTTAGCGAGCGGTGTCGCGCGGTGACTACCTGCGGCAAGACCGGCGACGGCGTCCGTAGAAAGTGTCAAGCTTGCCGAGCACATGCCGGTTGGGGCGGTCGATCCAGCCCATGACCCGTCAGCGTCCCGGGAAAAACGAGATGCTTGGATCATGCGCCCTGCTGTTGGTCGGTTCCATGTAACTGCCCCGGGCCTCGAAGGCGTCAAAGATATCCTCGGTCTCTTTTCCTGCAGCAACGAGCGCGGCAGCCATCGCATGATCACCTGGATATTTCTTTCCGGCCCACCGGCACCGCAAGCCATCGTCCCGATGGAACCGCGGCGATCATGGACGAAAAATCAACTTGGACCACTCAGGTGGGGCCGATCAGGTGTCCCGCAGGATATTCATGGCGCGGAAGACGACGCTGTAAGGTACGTCGCCACCACGGTCGTACGCCCATTTCAATGTTGAGGCGGGAAGGGTCACGTAGGACGCAGCCGTCTGCGGAAGCATGCCTTCACCGAGAAGATCGGTTTCGAGATGCATGGCCCGGGCTTTCCGTCATCGGCGAGACCGGGGGCTTGGGCCGGATGCCGCTTCTTTGGGCGAGGCCTCGTGTTGGAGCGAAACGGTTCCGATACGGTATCGGGCTTGGCGGCAGGGGACGGGGCAGCGCGAAACGGCGCACCTTTGGCGCGTTCCTGAGAAAATGCGAGCGAGCAGCCCCTGCGCGTTCTGTGAGAGACCGTGAGACATAGTCACGCCCCTTGGCTTCCACGGTGAGAAACTGGTTTCATTCCGATCTGGCCAGAAACCGCGTGAACGGTTACTTCGGTCGCGGATCGGATTCGGGTGCGAAAAGTGACCCCGGCGGGGCTCTGACTTTGGGCTGAAGATCACGCCCGGACCTGCTTCTCAGTAGCGCCCGTGCTTTGAGAACCTTCGAGAACCGCCGGAAAACGGGGTGAATCACAGGAAATGCGCGACAGCGCCAAGTACGCGGGGGTCGAGTTAAGTATATGAAAATAGATGCGAAATCAGCTTCACGTCTTGCCGTCGCCCCGATGATGGACTGGACGGACCGTCACTGCCGCTACCTGCACCGGCTGATGTCGCGGCACACGCTGCTTTATACCGAGATGGTGACCGCGCCGGCACTCGTGCGCGGCGGCGCGCGCCACCTGCTGGAATTCAACCCCGAGGAGCACCCGGTGGCGGTGCAACTGGGCGGTTCGGACCCCGCCGAACTGGCCGGGGCCACGCGGGTGTGCTGCGACGAGGGCTATGACGAGGTGAACCTCAATGTCGGCTGCCCCTCGGACCGGGTGCAGTCGGGCACCTTCGGGGCGGTGCTGATGACCCAACCCGGCCTGGTCGCCGATTGCGTGGCGGCGATGATCGAGGCCTCCGGCGTCGAGGTCACCGTCAAATGCCGCATCGGGGTGGACGAGCAGGACCCCGCGCAGGTCCTGCCCGATTTCCTGGAGCGGGTCAGCGCCGCCGGCGTGACCCGGTTCACCATCCATGCGCGCAAGGCCTGGCTGCAGGGACTCAGCCCCAAGGAAAACCGCGATGTCCCGCCGCTGGACTATGGCCTCGTGCACCGGATGAAGCATGAGTTCCCGCATCTGCACATCTCGATCAACGGCGGCATCACATCGCTGGAACAGGCGCAGGCGCACCTCGCCAAGGGGCTGGACGGGGTGATGATCGGGCGGGCGGCCTATCACACGCCCTCGGACATCCTGCTGGGCGCGGATGAAGAGATTTTCGGGGTGCCGGGTCGCCGCACGCCCGAAGAGGTGGTCGCGGCCATGCGCCCCTATATCGCGCGCCACCTGGCGCAGGGCGGCAAGCTGGCGCAGGTCACGCGCCACATGCTGGGGCTGTTCGCCGGACGGCCCGGCGCGCGCGGCTGGCGGCGGGTGCTGTCGGAGGGCGCGCATCGCGACGGCGCCGGGCTGGAGGTGCTCGACGAGGCCCTGTCGCGGGTGATGGTGACGGGCTGATAGCACTGGCCCGCCGCGCGGCGCTGTGCAAATGTTCGCGCCAAAGAAGGAAGGGGATTCTCGATGGAAGACATGTCGTTGCTGCTGACCCTGCTGGGTCTGCTGCTGGTCATCGGCGCGTTTGCGGGCGTGATCGCGGGGCTGCTGGGCGTGGGGGGCGGCATCGTCCTGGTTCCGGCCTTTTTCTACACCTTCTCGGCGCTGGGCTTCGACAGCCCGCAGCTGATGCAGATATGCCTGGCGACCTCGCTGGCCACGATCATCGTCACCTCCATCCGGTCGGTGATGAGCCACAACAAGCGGGGCGCTGTGGACTGGGACATCCTGCGGGCCTGGGCGCCGGGCATCGTGGCGGGCGCGGTGCTGGGGGTGCTGGTGGCCGCGAACCTGCGCTCGGTGGTTCTGCAGGGGATATTCGGTTTCGTCGGCGTCTTCATCGGTCTCTACCTGGCCTTCGGCAAGCCGCACTGGAAACTGGCCGACGAGATGCCGGGCGGAATGCTGCGCGCCGGGCTGTCGGGCTTCATCGGCTTCATGTCGGTGCTGATGGGGATCGGCGGCGGCAGCTTCGCGGTGCCGACCATGACGCTTTACGGCCAGCCCATCCACCGCGCGGTGGCCACTGCGGCGGGCTTCGGCGTGTCGATCGCGGTGCCCTCGGTCATCGCCTTCTTCTTCGTCCAGATCCCGGCCGAAGTGCGGCCGCCGCTGACGCTGGGGGCGGTCAACCTGCCGGCCTTCGGCATCGTGATCTGCATGACGATGTTCACCGCGCCGCTGGGGGCCAAGCTGGCCCATGCCATGGACCCCAAGCCGCTGAAGCGCTTCTTTGCCTTCTTCATCATGATCGTGGCGCTGAACATGCTGCGCAAGGTGTTCTTCTGAGCGCAAGCCGCCCGGGCGCCCCGCGCGCCCGGACCGCCGCCCGCTAGCCGAGCGCCCGCAGCGCGGCCCGCGCGGCCATGGCGCCGGCGCCCATCGCGCCGCTGAAGCCCCCGAACCCGGCCCAGGCCGAGGCCAGAAACAGCCCCGGCACCGCCGTGCGCACCGTCCCGCCGGGACCGGAGACGAGGCTGGCCGGCACCTCGGGGGCGAAGCCGTAGACGGCGCCGCCGGGCGTGCCGAGATAGTCGCGCAGCGTGCGCGCGGTGGCCATGTCGGTGCCGGTGACCGCAGCGGAAAAGCCTGGCCATTCGGCCTCCAGCCGGTCGCGGATCGCGTCCACCCAGGCGGCCTTGCGGGCGGCATAGGCGGCGTCGTCCAGCCCTTCCCAGTTCTCCAGCCGGTCGACGCCGGTCACGCTGACCGGCCCGACCGGGCCCAGCCCGCTGTCGATCCGGCCGTAGTCGACCACCACCATGGGCGGCAGGCGGCCCGAGGGCGCTGCGCCCAGCAGGGGCGCGGCGGCGCGGAAATCGTCGAGGGTCTCCATCCACTCGGGCAGCAGGACGGTGGAATAGGCGGTCACGCCCAGCTCGGCGGCGGGCCGCGACAGGGCGAAATTCACCGTGAACAGCGAGATCGACAGCGGCTTGTCCGCGAAGGGGGCCATGAAATCGGCGCGCCGGTCCCCGGGCAGCATGTCGGCCAGCGCGGCGGGGGCGGCGTTGGACAGGATGACCCGGGCCATGACCTCGGTGACGGCGCGGGGGCCGGTCGCGACCTGCACGCCGGTGGCGTGGCCGGCCGTATCGGTCACGATCCGGCTCACCTCGTGCCCCGTCAGCACGGCGCCGCCCGCCTCGCGGATCACCTCGACCAGCGCCTCGCTCAGCTTGGCCGAGCCGCCCTTGATGTAATGCCCGCCGCCGGTCAGGTAGCCGCCCTGCGCCACCGCGTAGGCCAGCCACCACAGCCGGTCGGGATCGTCGCTGTAATAGGGCAGGTTGGCCGCCAGGACGAGCTTGATCAGCTCGTCGGCGCCGAAATAGCGGCCCATCACGTCCGACAGAGAATGGCGCATGTCCCGCATCACCGCCCAGAGGTCCAGCGGCAGGTCGGCGGCATGGCCCAGCCACCACTGGCTGTCATGGCGCTCCGACAGAGCCGCCATGGCCTCTTGCGTGCGGCCGATCTGGACCAGGAAGCGGGTGATCGCCTCGGCCTGTTCGGGAAAGCGCGCCGCCAGCGCGGCGTCGACCTTGTCCAGACCATGCGGCAGCAGCACCGGCCTGCCCAGCGTGGCATGGCGGACCTCCTGGAAATCCCCCACGGGGACGAATTCGATGCGGTCCTCCAGCCCCAGCGCACGGAGAATCTGCGCCTTGGGGTCCGCCGCGCCGGTGCCGGGCGCCGTTGTCTCGTGCAGCGAAACCTCGAAGCGCTGGCCCTTGCGCTCGAAACAGGTGGCCGCGCCGCCCACCTGCGGGTTCTTCTCCAGCACCAGGACCCGATAGCCCGCCCGCGCCAGCAGGGCGCCGCCGGTCAGCCCGCCCAGTCCCGCGCCGATGACGACGGCGTCGTATCGCTCATGCATGGCCGCTCTCCTTTCGCGGCCAGTATGGCGCAAATCTGAATCGGCGGTCTTGATCTGGCGCAGGTCGCGTCAGGTGTCGCGCTTCAGCCGTGCCGCGCGGCCGCCGCGCCGGCGGGCGATCAGCGGCGCGCGCGCGGGCAGCTCGTCCATCACAGCGCGCCGCGCCTCGGCGTCCATTTTCGTCCAGTCGGTGATCTCGTCGATGGAGCGCAGGCAGCCGGTGCAGAGCCGCGTCTCGGGATGGATGACGCAGACACGCACGCAGGGGCTCTCGATCTCGTCCCGGTTCCAGATGTCGTCCTTCATCCCAACCCTTTCAGATGGCGCAGCCGGTCCAGCACCCCTTGCAGGATATAGCCGGCGGCCACGTGGTCGATCACCTCGGCGCGACGCTTTCGCGACGTATCCGCCTCCAGCAGGGCCCGTTCGGCGGCCACGGTGGACAGCCGCTCGTCCCAGAAGCCGATGGGCAGGTCGGTCAGGCGGCTCAGGTTGCGGGCAAAGGCACGGGTCGACTGGCAGCGCGGCCCCTCGGTTCCGTCCATGTTGCGCGGCAGGCCCAGGACCAGGCCGCCGGCGTTGCGCTCGGCGGCGATGTCCAGCACCCGCGCGGCATCGACGCCGAATTTCTTGCGCCGGATGGTTTCCAGCGGCGTGGCGACGGACAGGAACAGGTCGCTAACCGCCACGCCGATGGTCTTTTCGCCCAGGTCGAGGCCCAGCAGCGCGCGCTGCGCGGGCAGGGCGGCGGCGAAATCCTCGATCTCCTCGTGAACGCTCACTCGGCCACGCCCACCCGCTGGGCCGAGGCGCGCACGGTGGCCAGCGCCTCGGGCTGGTCGGCGAAGACCTGCTGCGCCTCGGCCCAGATGGCGGCGGCGCGGTCGGTCTCGCCCAGCATGCCCAGGGCGTTGACCAGGCGCGCCCATTCGGCGGGGCTGCCGCCCTCGCTCGCCAGCCGCTCGCTCAGCCCCTCGACCATGCCGCGGATCATCTCCATCCGCTCCTCGGGGGTCATGTCGGCGGCGGCGGCCATGTCCGCGGCGCTGGGCCCGCCGAGGGCCGGGGCGCCGGCGGGCGCGGGCGGGCGGTATTCGACGCCGGCGCGCATGGCGACCTCCTCGATCTGGGCCCGGATCGGGGGCACCCAGGGGTCGTCGGGCCCGGAGCTTTCCAGCAGCGGGCGCCAGTATTCGAAGGTGATGTCGGGCCGGCCGGTCTGGGCATACATCAGCCCGGCATAGTAGCGCGCGGTGCCGTTCCGGGGGTCGCGGTCCAGCGCCTGCACCAGCGCCGCCTCGGCCTGCGGCGAGACATAGCCGCCCGCGGCCAGGATCATCAGGTCGGCGAAGGTGGCGAAATCCTCGGCCGTCACCGCGTCGCCCTTCAGCTCGATCACCTTGGACTGCGCGATATAGGCGGCGCGGAAATTGCCCAGCATCGCCTCGTTGCGCGCCAGCAGGGTGTAGCCCTGGGGATCGTCGCCGCGCTGCTTGACCACCTCGCGCAGCTTCTCGACCAGTTCCACATGGCGCGGATCGGGTTCGGCCGTCTGCGGCATGGCCGGCATCTGCTCCTCGGCCTCGGACTGGGTGGGGCGGTTGGCGCGGACCTCGTCGGCCGCTTCCAGCCGGGCCTGCAGCGGCAGATCGGGATAGCCCGGCGCGCCGACCCGCTGATAGAGCATCAGCGCGCCGCCGGCCACCAGCGCCACGGCCAGCGCC
>JBNGCX010000047.1:0-31726 GCA_049974865.1 Paracoccaceae bacterium | reverse complement strand
ACCATGGAGTTCGAGGCCGTCGATGAAGGCATCCTCGGCAAGATCCTGGTGGCCGAGGGCACCGAGGGGGTGAAGGTGAACACCCCCATCGCCGTGCTGGTGGAAGAAGGCGAAAACGTCGAAGAGGCCGCCAGCGCCGCATCCGCCCCCGCGCCCGAGCCCTCCCCGGCCATGGCCGCGCCGCCCGCGCCCGCCCCGGCCACGCCGCCCGCCGGCGCCACGCTGGAGCCCGACTATCCCGAGGGCACCGAGATGCGCATGACCACCGTGCGCGAGGCCCTGCGCGACGCCATGGCCGAGGAAATGCGCCGCGAGGATGGCGTCTTCCTGATGGGCGAGGAGGTGGCCGAGTACCAGGGCGCCTACAAGGTCAGCCAGGGCCTGCTGGACGAGTTCGGCGCCAAGCGGGTGATCGACACGCCCATCACCGAGCACGGCTTCGCCGGCATCGCGGTGGGCGCGGCCTTCGGCGGGCTGCACCCCATCGTGGAGTTCATGACCTTCAACTTCGCCATGCAGGCCATCGACCAGATCATCAACTCGGCGGCCAAGACGCTGTACATGTCCGGCGGCCAGATGGGCGCGCCGATGGTGTTCCGCGGCCCCAACGGCGCCGCCGCCCGCGTCGCCGCCCAGCACAGCCAGGACTATGCCGCGTGGTACGCGCATATCCCTGGCCTCAAGGTGGTGCAGCCCTATTCGGCGGCCGACGCCAAGGGCCTGCTGAAATCCGCCATCCGCGACCCCAACCCGGTCATCTTCCTGGAAAACGAGATCCTCTACGGCCGCAGCTTCGAGGTGCCGGTGCTCGAGGATTTCACCATCCCCATCGGCAAGGCCCGCATCTGGCGCGAGGGCAGCGACGTGACCCTCGTCAGCTTCGGCATCGGCATGCAATACGCGCTGGAGGCCGCCGAGAAACTGGCCGAGGAGGGTATCAGCGCCGAGGTGATCGACCTGCGCTCGCTGCGCCCGATCGACTATGACACGGTGCTGAACTCGGTGAAAAAGACCAACCGCTGCGTGACGGTCGAAGAGGGCTTCCCGGTCGCCTCAATCGGCAACCACCTGTCGGCCCATATCATGACCCACGCCTTCGACTACCTCGACGCGCCGGTCCTGAACTGCACGGGCAAGGACGTGCCCATGCCCTACGCCGCCAACCTCGAACGCCACGCGCTGATCACCACCGCCGAGGTGATCGAGGCGGTCAAGCAAGTGACCTATCGCTGAGCCATGTTCGAACCCGTCACCTCAGACTTCGCGATCCTCTCAAGGAAGGTCTATGACGTTTTCTTGGATCGCGTGGTCCTCGATAACGGGGAATTGGAGGTGCGACTGGTAACGAACGAAGGAGGGCAGGATCTGGTCCTGAACTTCTTCGACACGATCGGCCTGACCTACATGGAAGAATGCTACGATTCGAACGGCGGTCAGATCATCCGAGAGGAAGGGCCAGTGCCCCTTGTCCCCCTGTCGCGGGCACTTAACAGCAACACCCTGACGTTCATAAGAAACACGGTTCCTAAAGGCTTTGACGAGACGGTGGAGGACCACGCGCATTTCGTCGTGCAGACACGCACCGAAACCTTGTCATTTGTTGCCAACAAATCGGTCGCGTTTTCAGCCGCGTCTTTGAACCGGATCGCGGAGAAACAAGCATGACCGATTTTGGTTCAATATGCTCAGGCGGCGAGTGGTGGGCAGCCTACAATATAGAGAGTGGCCCGTGGTTTAAACGGATTGTAGTTTTCATGTCTCGACCGGATCCAGATGACCCGCGATACCCGATTGTCGATGCCATAGACGAGACGGATCTCGCCGACAATGACGGCAGTACGGTTCTCGGCTACGGGAACTTCGCCGGCCTATTTCACTCCACGGACTTCGACGTTCTGGGGGAAAAACTAAACCCGAAAGCGCAGGCGCGCCTTAACAGGGGAGAATAAGCTATGCCCACGGAAATCCTGATGCCCGCCCTTTCCCCCACGATGGAGGAGGGCACGCTCGCGAAATGGCTGGTCAAGGAGGGCGACGAGGTCAGCTCGGGCGACCTGCTGGCCGAGATCGAGACCGACAAGGCCACCATGGAGTTCGAGGCCGTCGATGAAGGCATCGTCGGCAAGATCCTGGTAACCGAGGGCACAGAGGGGGTGCAGGTGAACACCCCCATCGCCGTGCTGCTGGAAGAGGGCGAAAGCGCCGAGGATATCGGCGAGGCTGCCGCGGCCCCCGCCGCCGAGGCCGCGCCGGCCAAGGCCCCGGAAAAGCCCGAGGCGCCCGCCCCGGCCGCCGCCGAGACGCCCGCCCCCGCGGCCCCGCAAACCGAAAGCGGCGAGCGCATCTTCGCCTCGCCGCTGGCGCGCCGGATCGCGGCTGAAAAGGGGATCGACCTGGCGCAGGTGCAGGGCTCGGGCCCCCGCGGCCGCATCGTGAAGGCCGATCTCGAAGGGGTGACTGCGGCACCGAAACCGGCCGCCGGCGCCGCCGCGCCCGCTGCGGCGCCGGCCGCCGCGCCTGCGCCTGCCGGCCCCTCGACCGATGCCGTGCTCAAGATGTACCAGGACCGCGAGTTCGAGGAGGTCACCCTCGACGGCATGCGCAAGACCATCGCCGCGCGCCTGACCGAGGCCAAGCAGAGCATCCCGCATTTCTACCTGCGCCGGGATATCCGGCTCGACGCGCTGCTCGCCTTCCGCGGCCAGCTCAACAAGCAGTTGGAAAGTCGCGGCGTGAAGCTGTCGGTCAACGATTTCATCATCAAGGCCTGCGCCCTGGCGCTGCAGCAGGTGCCGGACGCCAACGCCGTCTGGGCCGGCGACCGGATGCTGCGGCTGAAACCCTCGGACGTGGCCGTTGCCGTGGCCATCGAGGGCGGCCTCTTCACGCCGGTGCTGAAGGATGCCGAATCCAAGACCCTCTCGGCCCTTTCGACCGAGATGAAGGACCTCGCCGCCCGCGCCCGCGACCGCAAGCTCGCACCGCATGAATACCAGGGCGGCAGCTTTGCCATCTCCAATCTCGGGATGTTCGGGATCGACAGCTTCGACGCGGTGATCAACCCGCCGCACGGCGCGATTCTCGCCGTCGGCGCGGGCGTCAAGAAGCCGGTGGTCGATGACGAGGGCCAGGTCTCGGTGGCGACCGTGATGTCGGTCACGCTGTCGGTCGATCACCGGGTGATCGACGGGGCGCTGGGGGCGCAGCTGTTGCAGGCGATCGTCGAGAACCTGGAAAACCCGATGGCCATGCTGGCCTGATCCGGCCGTCCAGCCAAAACGAAAGCCCCGGCAGCGCAAACTGCCGGGGCTTTTGCGTTCGCCGCGCGGGCGGTTCCGGTCAGGCCTGGGAGCCCAGGATCTGGTCCATGCTGATCGAGGGCGTGGCGCAGCCCGCCTCGCCCACCACCTTGGCCGGCACCCCGGCCACGGTGGATTTCGGCGGCACGTCGTGCAGCACGACCGAGCCCGCCGCGATGCGCGAGCAGCACCCCACCTTGATATTGCCCAGCACCTTGGCCCCGGCCCCGATCAGCACGCCCTCGCCGATCTTGGGGTGGCGGTCCTCTTCTTCCTTGCCGGTGCCGCCCAGCGTCACCGAATGCAGCATCGACACGTTGTCGCCCACCACGGCCGTCTCGCCGATCACCACCGAGTGCGCGTGGTCCAGCATGATGCCCTTGCCGATCCGGGCCGCGGGGTGGATGTCCACGCCGAACTGCTCGGAAATGCGCATCTGCAGGAAATAGGCCATGTCCTCGCGCCCCTGCTTCCACAGCCAGTGGCCGACGCGATAGGCCTGGATCGCCTGGTAGCCCTTGAAGAACATCAGCGGCTGCAGGTAGCGGTGGCAGGCCGGGTCGCGCTCGTAGACCGCCACCAGGTCGGCGCGGGCCGCCTGCCCCAGCGTGCTGTCGCTGGCATAGGCCTCGTCCGCGATCTCGCGCAGGATCTGCTCCGACATCTCGCCCGAGGCCAGCTTCATCGCCGTGCGGTGCGCCAGCGCACGCTCCAGCGTCGGGTGGTGCAGGATCGAGATATGCACCAGCCCGCCCAGCAGCGGCTCTTCGGCCACCGCCTGCTCGGCTTCGTCGCAGATTCGGGTCCAGACCGGATCCAGGTCCGCCAGTTTCGCGCGCGTTTCGGCCATGATGCTTCCCTCCGTCTGGCACGTGTTCTACACCAGATAGTCACGGATGGCCAATTACAACCCCACGCTGCGCACAGGAACGTGTTCATGACGCCCGACCGCATCGCCGCCTTCAAACAGCAGCTTCGGGCCGCCCTCGCCGCGCTCGAGGACGAGGATGAACTGGGCCGCGAAGGGCAGAAGACCGTGACGCTGGACCAGCAGAGCGTGGGCCGTCTCAGCCGCATGGACGCGCTGCAGCAGCAGGCCATGGCCCGGGCCACCCAGGCCCGGCGCGGCCAGTCCCGCGCGCGCATCCTGGCCGCCCTGCAGCGGATCGAGGAGGGCGAGTTCGGCTATTGCTGCGAATGCGGCGAAGAGATCGCCGAGAAACGGCTGGAGCTCGACCCGACCGTCCCCACCTGCGTCAACTGCGCCGCCGGCTGAGCGCCGCGCGCTCGGCCCGCCAGGCGATCAGGGTCTCGTAGACCAGCGCCAGGCAGCGGCAGAATTCCCGGTCCGACAAGGGCGGCGCCGGCGGCAGAGCCCCGCGCCGCGCCACCGCCATCAGGCTGCCATTGCCCCACAGCGGATGCGCCCGGCCCAGCCGCTTGCGATAGGCATCCGCCGCCGCCGCGCGGTGCATCATGACGCGCAGCGCCCCCGCGCGTTCGTCCGCGGGCAGGCGCAGCACCGCCTGCGCCGCCGCGATCACGTCGCCCTGCAGGACCGGCCGCATCGCCCTCAGGCCGTGATCTCGACCCGGGCAAAGGGCCCCGGGCCGAAACGGTCCGACATCTGCGCCACCTCCACGGCAAAGGGCGCGGCCACCCCGTCCGCCGCCTGCGCCGCCGCGTCATAGGTCCAGCCCGGCTGGCCGACGCTCTGCTCGCGCAGCAGCGCCTCGCCGGCGCCCCGCACCCGCACCAGGTAGCCCTCGCGATCCTCGCCCAAGGGCACCTCGGCCGAGGACCAGCTGTCGCCGTCGATCCGCGTTCGCCGCACCCAGCTCAGCGCCAGGTCGCCCCCGGCCCATTGCGCGCGCAGATGGCTGGGCGAATAGGGCCGCAGCCCGATCCCCTTGAACGCCTCGATCAGGTGCACATAGGACGGGTCGTCATAACTGCGCCCCGCCGGCCCCACCCGGTAATGCCGCGCCAGGTCGCGGGCCGAGGCCGCCAGCGTGATCTGCTGCGGCACCCCGTCCAGCAGCACGAACAGGCTGCCCGCCGGCCAGGCGTCGGGCATCACCGCGTCGCTGCCCAGCTGCCCGCGCAGCCGCAGGCTCAGCTCCCACGTATCCGGCCCCACCAGCGTGGCGTTGGCGAACTGGAACACCTCCCAGTTGTCGGACGAGCCATCCCCGATCGCCGCCGCGTTCGCCCCGTTCAGCACATCGGCCACATCGGCCGAGGCCAGCGTGCCGGAATAGACCTTTACCCGCAGCGCAGGCCCCCTGTCCCACAGCCCCGGCGCGGCGCGCAGCAATGGCCCCTGCGTGACCCCGATCACGGACAGCCCGGTGACCGTCTGGTTCAGCTTGTAGCCGCTGTCCGAGGCCGAGCCATACACCGCGACCGAGCCCGGCCAGGGCGTCGCCGTCACCGCGATATGGGGCGCATGCGGCACCTCCTCGCCGGTCAGCAGCGGCAGGTCCAGGAACACCGGATAGACCGGCACCGGCGGCACGAAGGGCGTCAGGCTGACCCGCCCGCCCACGGCGTCCGAGGGCACGTAGACATTGGGCTCCACCCGCACCGCCTCGATCAGCCGCGCCTCGCCCTGCTCCACCCGGTCGATGCGGTAAAGCCCCTCGCCCGAGGGCAGCCGCACCACGTCGCCCGCGCCCAGCGCCATTTCCGACAGCGGCAGCGCAAACCGCGCCCGGTCGCGCGCCACGCGCGATTCCGCCAGCCACCGCTCGGTCACCGCGCGCCCCTCGCCCTGGGTCAGCACCAGCGGCAGTTCCGTCGCCGCGACCGAGCGGCTCTCTTCGTCCGGGAAGATCGCCTCGGCCGCCCGTGCCTGGTAATCGCCATCGGCCTCGACATAGGTCAGGCGCACCCGGCCCGCGGTTTCGGCCTCGGGCGCGCGCGTGGTCTCCACGTCGCCCGCCTGCCCCTCGGTCACGGCCAGCGTCTCGGCCGCCACCGTGCCCGTCTCGCGCCCCGTGCGGCTGGCAAAGACCAGCTGCCCGTCACGCTCCACCGCGTCGAAACCATAGGCCTGCATCAGCGGCTGCAACGCCGCCCGCGCGCCCGCGATCTCGGCCACCGAATAGCCCCGCACCAGCCCGTACAGCCGCCCGACGTCCACCGCGCCCACGCCCGAGCGCGCGCAGATCTCGGCCACCACCGCCGCCAGCGCCTGCGCCGAAACCCGTCCGTTCAGCCAATGCCCCCGGTCGTAATTCCCGCCGTCGCTCCACAACTCCGCATTGGCCGGGAACTGCGGATAGGGCCGCGTGTCCCAGGCCCAGACATGGGCGCGGGACATGTCGATCATCGGCCCGCCATAGACCTCGGACACCGGGTTCTTGGCCGGGTCGCCCCAATAGCCCGTCACCGCGCGCAGGTATTGCGCCTGCATCAGGTCGTCGCGCACGCCCGAAGAGTATTTCGGCAGCTTCGATTCCGAGGATTTGGGGTCGAGAAACTTGTTCGGCTGGTTGGTCCCCTTGTCGATCGCCGCGCAGCCGTATTCGGTGAACCAGATAGGTTTCGACTGCGGCACCCAATCCGTCGGGCTTGCCTGCCGCACGCCGCCGATCCGTTCATGATGCGCGTTCAGCCACCAGTTGCGGATGTCCTTGTAGCGGAACACCCAAGGCTCGCCATGCGCGCCGTCCGTGATCGGCGTGCGGATCTGCGCCGCGTCCGCCTCCGGCGAGGCATAGTACCAGTCGTACCCCTCGCCGCCCTCGATATTGGCACGCAGGTAGTCCAGCGCATAGATCGAGCCCCAGTCGGCATCGGCATGATCCTCGCCCTCGCGCCAGTCCGACAGGGGCATGTAATTGTCGATGCCGATGAAATCGATATTCGGATCGGCCCAGAGCGGGTCGAGGTGGAAATACACGTCGCCCGAGCCGTCCTGCGGCTGATAGCCGAAATATTCCGACCAGTCGGCGGCATAGCCGATCTTCACCTCGGGCCCGAGGACCGCGCGCACATCCGCCGCAAGCGCCCGCAGCGCCGCCACCGCCGGGAAACTGCCATTCGCCCCCCGGATCCGGGTCAGCCCGCGCATCTCCGAGCCAATGCAGAAGGCCGAGACACCCCCCGCCGCCGCGCACAGATGCGCCTGGTGCAGGATGAACCGGCGATAGGACCACTCGTCGGGCCCCGAATAGGCGATGGTCACACTCTTGCGCATGCCCTGCGCCGAGGGCAGCGTCGGCCAGTCCTCCAGCACGCCGCCCGGCGCCTGCACCGTCTCCTGGTACTGGAAATCGCCCGGCGCCGCGCTGCCGAAGAAGGCCGCCACCTCGGCCTCGGCCGCCGCCGTTCCGTCCGGGCTGCCGTCCAGCCCCGGCGCCAGCGAGCTGGTGATCCGCCCCCGCCAGGGCAGAACGGGCTGGCCGGTGCCGCCGGTCCAGGGGTCGGGCAGCGCGTTGCCCTCCATCTGTTCCATCAGGATGAACGGGTAATAGACCGCCTGCTGCCCCGCCGCCGCCAGCGCCTGCAACCCCTCGATCACCGCGGCGTCCGAGGGCGTGCCGCCGTAGACCACCCGCCCGTCCTCCTGCGGCACCGTCTGCGCCGTGTCGCGGGTCAGGCCCGAGACCTGCCAGGGCATGGTCTGCCCGTCGGCCTGGGCCTGCTCCACCTTCGGCCGGATCTCGCAGGAGCCGCAGCGCAGGTCGCTGCCGAACCAACTGGCCACCAGCAGGGTCGAGCCGCAGGAGGGCAGCTCCTCGCGCAGCATCTCCAGCGAGGTGGCGAAATCGGTCTGGCCGCTGGGCGTGTTGACGTTGGCCGAGCGGTTCACCCCCGGCCCGTCCGCATAGTGTACCGGCGTCGTGGCCAGCGCGTATTCCCCCGTGCCGGGGATCAGCGCCACGCCCTGCAGCAGCTCAGACAGGCTCTCGCCCCCCTCGACGCCGCTCTGCGCCGCCCGGAACACCTCGAAGGAAAACTGCGGCACCCGGTTGCCGAATTGCCCCAGCTCCAGGTCCTCCAGCACCACGCAGGCCGTGCCGCGATAGGCCGGCGCGCGCCCCTGCCCCTCGACCGCCTCGATCTTGGGATCCGGGAGCTGCCCCTCGGTGCCCGCATAGACGCGCATGGTCACGCTGTCCGGCGCGATCTCCACCCCGTCGGCCCAGATCCGGCCCACGCGCATGATCTCGCCCTCGCAGAGCGCGATGGCCAGGCTGACGGTGTAGGAATATTCCTTCACCTTCGGCCCGGACGCGCCCTTGCCGCCGCCGCGCGTGGTCTTGGTTTCCTGGAAACGCGAGGCCCAGATCACCTGCCCCGCCAGCCGCACCCGGCCATAGCACTGAATGACCGGCGCGCCCTCGCTGGCGCCGGAAAGGCGGAAGCGTTCCACCCGGCCCGTTTCCACCGCCTTCGAACCGGTGCCCAGCAGGCTCTGGTCGATCACCCGGCCCAGCGTCGCCCCCGCCGCGCGGCCCAGCACCACGCTCGACAGCCCCAGCACCGAGCCGCCCAGCGCCGCCCCCGCCGCGGCCCCCGCGGCCGAAAGAACAATCGTCGCCATCAGGCCCCCCTTTCCGGAAATGCGAAACGCGCCACGATGCGGCGCGCCCAGGGGGCGGTCAGCGGGCTTTCCACCACGCCGTGCCCCGTATAGGCGTGGATGAAGCTTGCCTCCTCGCCCACGCCGCCCTGGATCCCCAGGTGCTTGGCCACCGCCCCGGCCCGCATGCGGAACAGCAGCACGTCGCCCGGCGCCGCCGCCCCCACAGGCTTGGCCACCAGATGCCGCAGCGCGGCCTGCCACAACCGTTCTTCCCCCTGCGGCTCGGCCCAGTCGGACGTATAGGCCGGCGGCAACTCGGGCTCGGCGCCATAGAGCGCCCGCCACACGCCCCGGACCAGCCCCAGGCAATCCGCCCCCGCGCCTTGGCACGCGGCCTGGTGGACGTAGGGCGTCCCGATCCACGCCTGCGCCGCGCGCACGGCCTGTGCCGCGACCCCGCTCATTGCAGGCTCCCGCCGTCGTTGCGGCCGCCCGACACCGGGTAGCTGATCAGCCAGTCCTCGCCCGGCACATGAGGGAAGCCGCGGAAATTCAGCAGGTTGTTGAATTTCAGCCGGCAGGTCTCGGCCCGCTTGTCGCAGCCCGCCTCCAGCCGCAGCAGATCGCCCGCCGCCACCGGCAGGCGCAGCGACTCCCACAGCTCGACCACCCGCACGCCCCCCTCGTAGCGGTCGTTCTTGATGATCCCGATCACGCCCGCGCCCGCGCCGTCCAGCACCCGCAAACGCCCGGCCTCGAACCAGCGCGGCTCAAACCCGTTGAGGCCCGCGAAACGGAACACCCGCGCCTCCTCGACCGCCTCCGCCGGCAACTCGACGGAATAGCCAGGCTGATCCAGGTCGAACCGGCACTCCCCGTCCCCCAGAACCGCCGCGCAGGGCTTCTGATAGACGTGCCCCTGCGGCTGGTTCAGCGCCTCGGCCAGCCCCCGCAGCTCGGCCTGGAAGGCCCCGCCCAGCCGCGTGACCTCGCCGATCGAGCCCTGGAACTGCATCACCCGCTGTTCAGGCGCCGCCCAGTTCACCAGCCAGGCCCGGATACCGGCCCCGTCATAGCGCCCGGCCAGCAGATCCGCCTCGCGCACCGCCGCGTCGCTCAGCGCGCCCACGGCCTCGGTATTGTCCACCGACAGCCCCGTGGTCTGGGTCAGCGCCCGCGCCGTCAGCCCCGTGTTGGGGCGGAAGGTGATCCCGCCAAAGCCCAGTTCCCGGTCGTGATCGGTGAACCCCATCACCACGCCATCCCTGCGCGTCACCGCCCAGCAGCGGCACAGCGTCGTCGCACCCGTCCCCAGATGGGCCAGCAAGTCCTCCGCAACCGCCATCAGACCCGCAGCTCCACCACCGGCACGCGCGGCACGTCGCCTGCCTTGAAACTGCTGACCGAGGTCTGGATCAGATCGGTGTCGAAGCGCACCGGAACGTCGAACTCGAACCCGGCGCTGACGATCACCCCGATATCGGGCGGGTCGACCAGCGTGACCAACCCGGTCGCCGTGTCCACCTCGAAATGCACGCCCTCACGCAGCGCGCTGCCGTCCACGCCGACCCGCACCGTGCCCGCCACCGGCTTGGTGATCGGGCGGACATAGCGCGCCTCGCCCGAGGCATAGGCCTTGGTCAACTGGAACACCTTCGTCGCGCCATCCCCCAGCGCGATCTCCTGGTCCTGGAAATCCGCCTCGCGCGTGGGCAGGCAGGATTTGAAATCCGACCAGTCCTTCCAGCGGAACCCGTAAAGCTGCCCGCGCCGCGCCTCGAAGAACGCGATCAGCGCCTCCACATCGTCGAGCGAGCGCAACCCCACCCCCGCATCGTAGCGCCGGCGCGCATGTTCCCAGGGCGTGTTGCGCTCCTCGAACCCGTTGGCCAGCGTCACGATCTCGGTCCGCCGCTCGGGCCCGCCCACCGAGCCAAAGCTCAGGTTGGGCGGAAATCTCACCTCGTGAAATCCCATCGCTCCCTCCTCTCCTTGTCAGCTGTTGCGCTGGCCGCGGCTCAGCATGCGGCCGAGTTCCGCCGCGATCTGGCTCTGGCTGCGCTGAAAGCCCTGCACGTCGGGCGTGCTGATATTCATGGTGATCTGCACGGGCCGCGCCGCGCCCTGCGCCTGCACGCCCAGCCGCCCGTCCGCGCCCCGCGTCAGCGGCATGATCGCCTCTGGCCCCGCCTCGCCCATCATCCCGATGCCGCCCCGCATCGGGAAATAGCTGGCCTGCCGCACCACGCCGCCGCTGGCAAAGGGCATCACCCGGCCCTGGGTGAAGGCCGCGCCCGCGGCAAAGGGCATCGCCCCCTTCACCACGCCCTCGATGCCCGAGGCGATGAGCCCGCCCAGGTGGTTCTGCACCGGGCGTACCGCCGCCGAATAGGTCGCGTTCAGGATCGAGTTCGCCAGGTCCCGCATCGCCTCGGACAGCTTCATCCCGTCAAAGACCAGCCCGTCAAAGGCCGAGCGCAGCCCCCGCCCGATGGAGCGCGACAGCACCCCCACCTCGCGCCCGGTCAGGGTCAGGCTGTCGCGCATCCTGACCAGCTCCAGGTCAAAGGCCGCCGCCATGCCGCGCGCGCCCCCCAGGGTCTCCTCCAGCGCGTCAATCTCCGCCTCAAGGGCATCCAGCCCGTCGATCTCCGTCATTCCTCAGTCCTTTCGGATGTGTCGGGAAAGGCCGCCGCCAGCTCCTCCAGCCGGGCGCGCGACAAGGGCGCGGGACCGGACCCCGCGCCCAGCATCAGCATCAGCTCCGCCGGGCTCAGCGCCCAGAACTGCGCGGGCCGCAAGCGCAGCCCGTGCAGCCCCGCCCGCATCAGCGCGGGCCAGTCAAACGCCGTCATGGTCCGGCACCGTGAAGGCACGGGTCAGCAGCTCGGCGGCCACCCGCGCGGCCTCCACCGGCCCGCCCGCGATCTCGGCCGATGCCAGGTCGGCCGCCGATCCCTGCCAGCCGCCCCCGCGCAGCCCCGCGAGCAGCAGCGCCAGCACGTCCCGCGTGCCATAGGCCCCGCCCTCGAACCGCTCGATCAGCGCCACCAGGCTGTCGGCCTTCAGCCCCGCCTCCAGCTCCGCCAGCGCGCCCAGCGTCAGCTTCAGAACGTGGCGCCGGCCATCCATGACCAGCGCCACCTCGCCTGCCCAAGGGTTCGCCATCACAGCGCCGTAAAGGTCAGCACACCCGCCGAGGCGAGGCTCAGCTCATAGCTCGCCTCGCCGTTATGGCTGCCCGCGTATTCCAGCGCCGTCACCTGGAACGGCCCCTGCACGATGCCGAAGGCCGGGATCACCACCTGGAAATCCGGCGTCTCGCCATCGAAGAATATCTGCCGCGCGCGCTCATCGGTGCTGGCATCCCTGAACACCCCCGCGCCGGTGATCCCCGCCGATTTCACGCCGGCACCGGCCAGCAGCTCGCGCCAGCCCCCCTGGCTTTCCAGGCTGGTCACATCCACCGTCTCGGCGTTGAAGTTGATCCGCGTGGCGCGCAGCCCCGCGATGGTCTCGAACTGGCCGCCACCGGTCAGGTCGAGCTTGATCAGAAGGTCCTTGCCATTCTGGGCCGTCATTTTGCGTCACTCCAATCTGAGGGTCATTGATCGTCCACCCGCGCACGGAAGCGCAGGTCGATGCGCCGGGTGCCGTCGGTCAGCCGTTCGGCCCGCGCCCGGTCGAATTGCAGGCTCACCAGCACGCCGCGGCCAAGGCTCAGCGGCGCGTCCACCAGCGCGTCCGACACCGCCGCCGCCGCATCCTTGGCCGCCTGGAAGCCGGCCGTGGCGCTGACCACGCTGACCGTGAACAGGTGCAGCGCCCCGCCGCCGGTCTTGTCCGAGCGGTCGCGCGCCTCCTCCGGGCCGAGGCTGACATAAAGGTCCGGCAAGGTCCCCGCCGGCAGCGCGTCGTAGATCGCGCCGCCCACCAGCGCCGCCAGCGCCGCGTCGGCGGCCAGATGCTGATACACCGCCGCCTGCAGGGCGGCCGATACGCCATAGCTCATGCGCCCAGCTCCTCTTCGGCAAAACAGGTCAGGTAATGGCCGCGCCCGTCGCGCTCGGTCACGGCGAGGATGTGAAACACGCGGCTTCCCTCGCGAAACCGCTGCTCGGGCTTGGGGCGCGCGGGCGCCCCCACCGGCGCACCGCGCACGGTGATCCGGTAGGGCACGCGGGACAGCGCCCCACCCTGCCCGCCGGTCTCGCGCCCGGTGCCCGGCCTCACCTCGGCCCAGAGCGTGCCCATCGCGGCCCAGCTCTCGGCAAAGCCGCCCGCGCCATCGGCCACCCGCTGGGGCGCCTCCAGCACCAGGCGGCGGTTCAGCACCGGCCCGCTCATGCCGCGCCCCCGCCGAGGACGCGCACCGTGCGCCAGCGCTCGACCAGGCTGGCCACGCCGAAGGGCATGGCCCGTTCGCCCAAGGCCGCCTCGTCGCGGTGCTCGTGGTAATGCGCGGCCAGCAGGAACACCGCCTGGCCGAGGTCCGGGGGCACCGCGTCCCACGCCGCGCCGAACCCCGCCCGGAACCGGACCTCCGCGCTGCCCCCCAGCGGGATCGCGGGCAGTTGCGCGCCGTTGGCCGCCAGCCGCGGCCGGTGCGTGTCGCTTTCCAGCCGGTAATTCCCTGCGTCGATCACCGTCGCCGCCCCGGCGCGGTCAATCACCTTCAGCTCCAGCAGATCGCTCACCGGCGCCACCGGCAGCGCCTGCGCCGCCGCCTCCCGCCAGGCGGTCAGCGCCCAGGTGAACTCGCGCGCAAGCAGCACCTTGCCCGTGCGCCCCTCGACCGCCGCCATGGACGCCCGCAGCAGCGCCTCGATCAGCGCATCCTCGGCCCCGTCATCGGCAAACCCCGTGCCCAGGCGCAGATGGTCCTTGAATTGCCCCAGGGGCAACGCCGCGGCGGCCACTGTGGTCTGCTCGATCAACATCATGGAAAACCTCCGGAAACCCGCCCCAGGAAAAGGCGCGCGCCACCCGCATTGCTCGGACGGAGGGAGCAGCTAGACAACGCAAGGCTCTCTCGGCGCGCGCCCGGGCCGGCGCGCAAACGCCGGCCCATCGCGACCCCGCGGTTACGAGATCGCGAATTTCAGCAGCTTGATCGCGGCGAAGTCGCTGACATCGCCGCCCACCCGCTTGGTTGCGTAGAACAGCACGTGCGGCTTGGCCGAGAACGGGTCGCGCAGCACCCGCAGGTCGGGCCGCTCGGCCACGGTGTAACCGGCCGCGAAATCGCCGAACGCGATGGCCGTGGCACCCGAGGCGATATCCGGCATGTCCTCGGCGATCAGCACCGGATAGCCCAGCAGCCGCGCCGGTTCCCCCGCGGCCAGCCCGTCCGACCACAGGAAACGGCCGTCGGCATCCTTCATCTTGCGTACCACGCCCGCGGTCTTGGAGTTCATCACGAAACTGGCGTTGGCCCGGTAGCGCGCGCCCAGCGCATAGACGAGGTCGAGGATCGCATCCGAGGGCGCGGTGGCGTTGAAATCGCCATCGGTGCCGGTGGCGATATAGCCGATATTCCCCCAGGACCACGTCGCGTCCGCCACCTGCGTGTGGCTCAGGAAGCCCGTTGGCTTGTCCACCCCGTCGCCGGTGATGAAGGCCGCCGCCTCGGCCCGGGCGAACTTGTCGGCGATGCGCCCCGCGAGCCAGCCCTCGATGTCGAAGGCGCTGTCGTCCAGCAGCCGCTGGCTGGCCTTGGGCATCGCGCTCAACTCATGCAGCGGGATGGTCACCCGGTCGAACTGCGGCGTGTCGGTCTCGGCGACCGACCCCGCCTCCGTCGCCCAGCCCGAGCCGATATCGGTATGGTCGACCAGCACGTCGAAGGAGGTCGCCTCGACGCTGACCACCTGCGCGATGGCCCGGATCGAGGCATTGGCCCGCAGCACGCTCTTGATCGCCTCCGAGGTCTGCGGGTCCACAAGGTAGCCGCCCTCGGCCGCCACCGCGGAGTTCAACGCCTTGCCCTCCAGTTCCAGCCCGCGCAGCGCGTCGTCATCGCCCGAGCGCAGATAGGCGGCAAAGGCCTTCTGATGCGGCGCCTCCG
Source organism: Paracoccaceae bacterium (assembly GCA_049974865.1). Taxonomy (GTDB): domain Bacteria; phylum Pseudomonadota; class Alphaproteobacteria; order Rhodobacterales; family Rhodobacteraceae; genus JAGSOU01. Next base: position 16,824 of record JBNGCX010000047.1, on the reverse strand, counting down.
TCTCGGCGGCGGCGGAAAGGGCGGGACGCCCGGTGATAAGGGTTTTCCGATCCAGCATGGTCAGTCGTTCTTCCTGCTCTTGAAGCTTCGATTTAACTTCGCCCTGAAAGGTGCTGAATTCATTCAGAAACCCCTTCATGGCATATTTCACCTCCGCCGCGGGCGCCCCAGCCGCCCCGGATTTGGTCTCGCTCGTGGTCATGTCTCAATCCTGTTCCAAACAGAGGTCACGGCCCGGTCACTCATCCCCGGCCAGCACGCGGCGGGCGCCGTCGAAGGCCTCCGCCAGGTCACGCAGCAGCACCTCGGCGGGCTCTTCAGCCTTGGCGCCCACCCGCGCATCGGGAAGCATGGGGAAAGTCACCAGCGACACCTCCCACAGCTCCAGCTCGGACAGCAGCCGCCGGCCGCCCGCATCCTTGTGCGCCTTGCGAGTGCGGTAGCCGATCGACAGCCCCTCGATGGCGCCGGCCTCGATCAGCGCGGCAGCCTCGCGCCCCCGCGCCACATCGGTCAGCAACCGCCCCTTGACGTAGAGGCCCCGCCCGTCCTCGCGCACCTCGTCCCACACGCCGATGGGCTGAGCCGGGTCGTGCTGCCACAGCATCTTCACCCGCCGCCCCTGCGCCCCCAGCGCCTTCAGCGAGGCCGCATAGGCCCCCTTCTGCACCACGTCGCCGCCCTGGTCGGGTTTCCCGAAAAGCGAGGCATAGCCTTCCACCACCGTTCCATCCGTCACCGACAGCCCGGCCCCGGCCGGGCAGAACTTGCGCTCCAGCCCCGCCGCCAAATCCGTTTCATCCATCCGCAAATCTCCTTACGGCGCGACCGCCAGCAGCGAGGTCACGCCCTGCGCCAAAATCACCGCCACCACGCCATAGACGGCCAGCCACAGCCGCCGCTCCACGCGCTCCTGCGAAATCTCGATCCGCTCCAGCCGGTAGGACAGCGCCGCCCAGCGCTCCTCGGCCACGCGCTCATTGGCCTCGATCCGGGCATTGGCCACCTCGAAGGGCGCATAGAGATAGCGCGATCCGGTCCGCTCCGATCCATCGCTCATTCATCCTCCGCCAGCTTGGGCAGCCCCAGCAGCATCCGCTTCTCGGCATCGGTCAGGAAATCGGCCCGGCTGACCCGGTTCCACTGCGCCTCGCGCTCGGCCGACAGCGCCGGCACCTGGTCGAGGTCGGGCTTCAGCACCACCCGCTCGCCGGCAAAGCGCGACAGGAACTCCGACACCGCCGCCGCGACCTTGGTCGCCAGCGGCAGCACCGTCAGCCGGTAGAAGGCCCGGTTCGCCTCCTGGTAATTTGCATAGGCCGCGTCCCCCGGCATCCCCAGCAGCATCGGCGGCACCCCGAAGGCCAGCGCGATCTCCCGCGCCGCCGCCTCCTTGGTCTTCTGGAACTCCATGTCCGAGGGGCTGAAACCCATCGGCTTCCAGTCGAGGCCCCCTTCCAGCAGCATCGGCCGCCCGGCATTGGCCGCGCCCTGGTGATAGGACAGCATCTCGTCCTGCAGGCGCTGGTACTGTTCCTCGGTCAGGCTGGCCTGCCCGTCCGCCCCGCGATAGACGATGGCGCCCGAGGGTCGCGCCGCATTGTCCAGCAGCGCCTTGGACCAGCGGCTGGCTGCATTGTGCACATCCAGCGCCGTGGCGGCCGCCTGCATCGGCGATAGCCCGTAATGGTCGTCCTGCGGGTGAAAGCTCTTGATATGGCAGATCGGCGGCAGCGCCCCGGTCATGTCGAACCGGTGCCTGCGCCCGCCCACCGAATAATCATAGGCCACCGGCCAGCCGTCGCCCCCGGGCACCAGGCTCATCCTGTCCGACCGCAGCACATGCAGCTCCAGCGGCAGACCGCCCTCGCCGCCCACCGCCTCCAGATAGGCATTCCCCGACAGCAAGAGCTGCCCGTACAGCGCCTCGAACAGCTCCGCCCGCCCCTGCGCGCCGTTGGGCCGGGCCACGAGGTCCAGCACCGGATGCGCCTCGTAGCGCCGCGCCTCGTCCTGCAGCACCAGCGGCAGCGCCGCTGCCGCCTCGGCGATCAGCTTGACCGACCGGAACCCCACCGGGTTGCCGGTGAACCCCGCCCGTGTCAGCGACACCGCGTCCCGCGGGCTCCAGGCCACGCGCCCCGCCCCGTGCCAGGCGATCGCCGGCCCCGTGGCCGAGGCCTTGGCCTCGGGCGCCTTCGGCTCCGCGCGCCTGAAAAAATCGAAAACCATGTGCAAAGCTCCTCGCTCGTCCCGTTCGCCACCGCGCCGGCAGCACCAAAGAGCCGCCCCGGCTCCCCGAGGCAGCACGCCGGGCCGCGCCCGCGCCATCCCTTGGTAAGAAAAGCCCCTTCTTCTTGGCGAAAATACTCCCGCCGGAGGCATGAAAGTCCCGGCGCGCGCCTACAGCCCCCGCACCCGCGGCCGCCGCCAGCGCGCCGCCGGCTCGATCATCAGCTCGTGCAGCGCCCAGACCAGCGCATCCACCCGGTCGGGGCTGCCCTTGCCCTGATACCCCTGCGCCGTCATCCGACACATCTGGTCCTCCAGCGCGCCCAGCCCCCGCAGGTGCCGTACCCGCCCCTGTTCGTAAAGCGCCGCCACCGGCTCGGCCCGCGCAACCTTGCCCTTTGCGGCCCGCACCGATTTCACCGGCACCAGCGGGTCGATCTGCCGGATCACGCTTTCCACCAGCTCGCCGCCCTGGTTCACCTCGGCCACCAGCCGCTCGGCCCCGTGTCGCTCCATCGCCGCGATCGCCGCCCCGGCCCAGGCCATGGGCGAGGCCGCGGAAACGCTGGCATCCTCCAGCACCACCGCGCGCCAGTCCTGCACCGGCCCCTGCGTCACCGCCCCGACCACGACGATCCCGCACTCGTCCGAGTTGGCCTTGCCGGTCACCGGCGGGTCCACCGCCACCACCACCCGGTCGAACTCCGGCGCACGCTCCAGCCGCGCCGCCTCCAGCGCGCCGGACCGCCACAGCGCCCCCTCGGCCTCCTCCAGCAGCGCGCCCTCCAGTTCCTGCCGGCCCAGCCGCGTCCCGGCATAGCGCGCCCGCACCTCGGCCAGGAACGAGGCCGCCAGATGCGCCCGGTTCGCCTCGGTCGGCGCCTGCGTCACCACAGTCGAGGGGTTGGCCAGGATCGCCTTCAGCACCGGCACGTTGCGCGGCGTTGTGGTCACGCATTGCCGCGGCATCGGCCCCAGCCGCAGCCCGAACTGCAGCATGTCCCAGGCCTCCTCGGCGCGCTTCCATTTCGCCAGCTCGTCGGCCCAGGCGGCGTCGAATTGCGGCCCCCGCAGGCTCTCCGGCTCATGCGCCGAGAACACCTGCGCCACCGCCCCGTTGGGCCAGACCAGCCGCTTGCGCGTGGCCTCCCATTTCGGGCGCCGGTCGGGGGGCGAGCAGGCCAGGATGCCGCTCTCGCCGAACACCATCACCTCGCGCACCTGCTCGACGGTCTCGCCCACCAGCGCCACCCGGCGCGAGCGGCCCACGTCCAGCGGCCGCGCCCCCTCGACCTCGGAGCGCACCCATTCGGCCCCGGCGCGCGTCTTGCCCGCGCCGCGCCCGCCCATGATCACCCAGCTCCGCCAGTCGCCCTCGGGGGGCAGTTGATGCGGCAACGCCCAGAACTCGAACAGGTAGGGCAGCGCCAGCAGCGCCCCCTCACTCAGGCTGCCCAGGAACTCCTCCTGCACCTCCGGCGGCGCGGAGGCGATCCAGTCGGCGCCCGATCTCGTCCCGCGCCTCGGCAAGGTCGAGCGCGTAGTCGTGGATGATTCCTGTCTCTGTCCGGATACGTTTTTCAACACGCGCCCTCTCGTCAAAGGCCGTCTGGGTCGCGCGGCCCAGGTCGGCCAGCGCCCCTTTCAGCTCCTTCACCCGGTCCGTCCGGCCCGCGGTGACATCCTCGATGATCTGGTTCAGCGCCCGGATGGTGCGCCGGTAATGCAGTTCGGCCTCGGCCAGGATTTCCTGCGATGCCCGCTCACCCGCCAGGGGAGAAATCAATGTCATGTGGTCAATGCCCGCCTCTCATGCCTCCGCACGAGCGAAATGAAAAAGCGGCCCCGGGGTCGCCCCCCGTGCCGCTTGCCCACTTCATCTAGCTTGCCCAAAGGTATATCCGAGACCGCGCGCCGGGCCAAGAAATACTGTATTACCAATGGGTTAACATGGCGAACGCTGCTTTCTTCCCGAGAAGAACACTCTCACCAAAGGTGACGCGCCGCCTCGAAGGGCGGCGCAAAATCAAGGGCTTGCGCGCCAGCGCGCAATTGGAAAACGGTCACTGGTTGGCGCGCTCGGCCTCGATCTCGCGCCAGCGGGCGACGTTCTCGTTATGCTCGGCCAGCGTCTCGGCAAAGGCATGCCCGCCCGAGCCGTCGGCCACGAAATAGAGATAGGGCGTCGCGTCCGGGTCCAGCGCCGCCTCGATCGCGGCGCGGCCGGGATTGGCGATCGGGCCCGGCGGCAGGCCGGTCACGACGTATGTGTTGTATTCCACCTCGCCGTGCAGCCGCTTCTCGGTCTCGCCGCGTTTGTCGGCATTGGTGATGCCGCGCTCCAGCACGTATTCGCCGCGGGTGATGCCGTAGATGATGGTCGGGTCGGTCTGCAGCGGCATGCCCTTGCGCAGCCGGTTGACGAAGACGCTGGCCACCTGGCGGCGCTCTTCCGGCACGCCGGTCTCCTTCTCCACGATCGAGGCCAGCACCAGCGCCTCGCGCGGGGTCTCCAGCGGCAGGTCCGCGGCCCGGTTCTGCCACAGATCCTCCAGCAGCGCGGCCTGCGCCTCGGCCATGCGGGCCACCAGGGCCGCCCGCTCGGCGCCGCGCACCACCTCGTAGCTGTCGGGCGCCAGCGTGCCCTCCTCGGGCAGCGCCACGTCGCCGGTCAGGAAATCGGCGGCCTTCAGCCCCTCGATCACCTGGTGGCTGGTCACCCCCTCGGCCAGGGTCACCCGGTAACGCAGGTCGGGCTGCTCCAGCACCTCGGTATAGCCCTCGGGCGCGGCCTCCACCGCCGCCGGGTCGAAGGCCAGCTTCTCGACGTAACGATTGGTCGTGGGGTCCAGTTCGCGCACCTGCACCTCCGCGCTGCGGATGCCGATGCGGTAGTTGATCTCGGTGCCGCAGGTCGACCGCCCCGAGCGGGTGATCGCGTCCACGATCTCCTCCATCGAAGCATGCGCGTTCACCAGGAAGCTGCCGGCCTTCAGATCACCGGCCTTGCCGCTGTAATCGGCGCCGGCACGAAAGATCATCTCGCTCGAGATCGCGCCCTTCTCCGCCAGTTCCTGCGAGACCCGGCGCATGTTCGAGCCGCTCTCGACCCGCAGGCAGATGGCCTCGGCCAGCGGGCCGGGGCCGGAATACTCCTTCTGGGCCCAGATCACCGCCCCACCGGCCGCCAGCAGCAGCACGATGAACAGCGTCAGCGCGTTCGAGGCGATGTGTCGCCACATGGGGGGTCCCCCTTTTCAGACTGTTCAGGCCTTGCCCATGACCAGCGAAGCGTTGGTGCCGCCGAAGCCGAAGCTGTTGGACAGCACAATGTTGATCTCGCGCGGCTGGGCCTCGTTCGCGGCGAGGTTCAGCTTGGGCTCGACCGCGGGGTTGTCGAGGTTGATCGTCGGCGGCGCCACCTGGTCGCGGATGGCAAGAATGCAGAAGATCGCCTCCACCGCGCCCGCCGCGCCCAGCAAGTGCCCGATCGAGGATTTGGTTGAGCTCATCGTCGCCTTGGCGGCGGCATTGCCCATCACGCGCTCCACCGCGCCCAGCTCGATCGTGTCGGCCATGGTCGAGGTGCCGTGGGCGTTGATGTAGTCGATGTCGCCGGGCTGGATCCCCGCGCGCTTGATCGCCGCCCGCATCGAGCGTTCGCCGCCCTCGCCGTTCTCGGAGGGCGCGGTGATGTGATAGGCGTCGCCCGACAGGCCATAACCCAGGATCTCGGCATAGATCTTGGCGCCGCGGGCCTTGGCGTGCTCGTATTCCTCCAGCACGACCACGCCCGCGCCCTCGCCCATGACGAAGCCGTCGCGATCCTCGTCCCAGGGGCGGCTGGCGCCCTGCGGATCGTCCGCGCGCTTGGTCGAAAGCGCCTTGCAGGCATTGAAGCCGGCGACTCCGATCTCGGAAATCGGGCTTTCGGCGCCGCCCGCGACCATCACGTCGGCGTCGTCCAGCGCGATCAGCCGCGCTGCGTCGCCGATGGCATGGGCGCCGGTCGAACAGGCCGTCACCACCGCGTGGTTCGGCCCCTGGAAGCCATAGCGGATCGAGACCTGGCCCGAGACCAGGTTGATCAGCGCACCGGGAATGAAGAAGGGCGAAACCCGGCGCGGCCCACGCTCTTTCAGCAGGATCGAGGTGTCGGCGATGGAGTTCAGCCCGCCGATGCCCGAGCCGATCATGACGCCCGTGCGCTCGCGCGCGGCCTTGTCCTCGGGCATCCATCCGGAATCCTTGACCGCCTGGTCTGCGGCGGCCATGCCGTAGAGGATGAAATCGTCGACCTTGCGGCGCTCTTTCGGCTCCATCCAGTCGTCGGGGTTGAAGGTGCCGTCGCTGCCGTCTCCGAAGGGAATCTCGCAGGCGTATTTCGTGGTCACGCGCGACGGGTCGAAGCGCGTGATCGTGCCCGCCCCCGATTGCCCGTCCAGCAGACGCTTCCAGGTTTCCTCGACCCCGCAGGCCAGCGGCGTGACCATCCCCAGACCGGTGACAACAACTCGACGCATGGTTTCTCTACCCCTTTGGTTGTTCCCTGCTCTGATACCGCGCAACCTAGCCGCTGGGCAAGCCGCACGGTGGCGCTTTGTGCCGCGGCGCACGCCATCGGCAGACCCGCGCTCAATGAAAAACGGGTGCCCCTCGGGGCACCCGCCTAGCTACACTGTCCGTGGATCCGTAGCGCTTAAGACGCCTCGGTGATGAACTTCACCGCGTCGCCGAAGGTCTGGATCGTCTCGGCGGCGTCGTCTGGGATCTCGATGCCGAACTCTTCTTCGAAGGCCATCACCAGTTCCACGGTGTCCAGGCTGTCGGCGCCCAGGTCGTCGATGAAGGAGGCCGCCTCGGTGACCTTGTCCTCTTCCACGCTCAGGTGCTCGACGACGATCTTTTTCACGCGATCTGCGATGTCGCTCATGTCATTTCCTCACAGTATCCGGGCGGCTGCCCGCTCTTTCCGTTGACCCGACCGGGCCGCTCCAATCCCGGGCGCGCGATGCACCCCCGGCCAAATCTCCGCCGCCTATAGCACATCGTTTTCCTAAGGCAAACGCTTTCCAAGTCCGCCCCTTCTGTCTGCGGCCGAGAAAAAAGACTGGAGGCATCGCTCAAATGCCGGCTCATCGCGCGCGCCTCAAACTTCTTGCACGGGGGCGTCCGAACCTTAACCTTAACGACATTCGTCAATATCGGTTGGAAGGAATTATGTTCTTCACCCCTGCGTTGTCGGCATCTACCCGGGACTTCCTCGCCCCAGCGATTGACCAACTTGTCGAACCAGAGAACCTCGTTGTGCTGGCGTTGGTTTCGCTGTTCGCCATCGCAAGCGTGCTGCTCAGCTCCAGGCGCAGCCCCCGCCGCTGGAGGGGCGGGGAGTATTCCGGTCGCAGGGGAACCCGGCAAGGCAATATCGCTCCGTTTCGCGATCCGGCATCCGATCTCTCCGACCCGAGGTCACAAATGGAATTCGTCGCCAATGCGGCATTCGAAAAACAGCGGCTTCTCAACAAAGAGGAGGCCCGCCTCCTGCCGCTCATAGAACGAACGGTCTCCAAGCTCGGCCAGGGCCACCGCGTAATGGCCCAGACCAGTCTCGGCGAACTCATCAGGCCAAAGAAAGGCAGCGCAGACGGCAAAACCCTTAAGAACGCCTACTCCTCGATCAACTCAAAACGGCTGGATTTCGCAATCATCGACCGGGCCGGGTACCTCGTTTGTGCCATAGAATACCAAGGCTCGGGCCACTATCACACCGGCGCATTCATGCGGGACGCGGTCAAACGCGAAGCTCTGCGCAAGTCCGGCGTTAATTTTCTTGAAATCGGTACAGGCTATACGCCCGAAAAAGTAGAGGAGGGCGTCCTGCGCGCGCTTCGACCAACCGAAGGCGGCGCCTCCCTCTATGACAAGGTGTGATAGGCAGGGGAATCCCCCTGCCCCTCTTTTCAGAGCATCGCCATGCCGCCATTCACGTGCAGCGTCGCGCCCGTGACATAACCGGCCTCGGCGCTGGCGAGGTAGAGCACCGCGGCCCCGATCTCGTCGGCATCGCCCATGCGCCCCATGGGGACCTGCGTCAGCAGGCCCTTTTTCTGGTCCTCGGTCAGCTTGTCGGTCATCGCCGTGGTGATGAAGCCTGGCGCCACGCAGTTCACGGTCACGCCGCGGGTCGCCACCTCGGCAGCCAGCGATTTCGACAACCCCACCACGCCGGCCTTGGCCGCGGCGTAGTTGCACTGCCCGGGGTTGCCCGAGGCGCCCACGATCGAGCTGATATTGATGATCCGGCCCCAGCGCGCCTTCATCATGCCGCGCAGCACGCCGCGGCACAGCCGCATGGTCGCGGTCAGGTTGATGTCCAGCACCTGCGCCCAGTCCTCATCGCTCATCCGCATCAGCAGCCCGTCGCGGGTGATGCCGGCGTTGTTGACCAGGATGTCGACGCCGCCCATCGCCTCGGCCGCCTGTTTCGGCAGCGCCTCGACGGCCTCGGCATCGCCCAGGTTGCAGGGCAGCACATGGGCGCGCTCGCCCAGTTCGGCGGCCAGCTCTTCCAGCGGGCCCACGCGGGTGCCCGACAGGCCCACCGTGGCGCCCTGCGCGTGCAGCGCGCGGGCGATCGCCCCGCCGATGCCGCCCGAAGCGCCGGTGACCAGCGCCGTCTTTCCCGTCAGATCGAACATGTTCACCTCGTCTTCAGCTTAACCGGCCAGGCTTTCCGCGGCCGCCTTGACCTCGTCCGGCGTGCCCACCTGGCGCGTCGCGGCGGAGCGCTCGATGCGCCGGATCATGCCCGACAGCGCCTTGCCCGCGCCGATTTCCCAGAACTCGGCCACGCCCTGTTTCACCATCCAGGTCACCGATTCCCGCCAGCGCACCGAATGGGTCACCTGGTCTACCAGCAGCGACCGGATCATTTCCGGGTCGTTCGCGTCGTGGGCCAGCACATTGGCCACCACCGGCACCTTCGGCGCCTCGATCGCCACATCGTCCAGCGCCTCGGCCATCGCCCGCGCCGCGGGTTTCATCAAGGAACAATGGAACGGGGCCGAGACCGGCAGCATCACGGCGCGTTTCGCACCCTCCTCCTGGGCCAGCGCCACCGCGTGTTTCACCGCGTCCGCATCGCCCGAGATCACGACTTGGCCGGGATCGTTGTCATTGGCCGCCTCGCAGACCTTGTGGGTGTCATGCGCGGCGCGCCGGGCGATCTTCTTGACCGCGTCGAAATCCAGCCCCAGCAGGGCGGCCATCGCCCCGTGGCCGACCGGGACCGCGTCCTGCATGGCCTGGCCGCGGATGCGCAGCAGCCGCGCCGTGTCGGCCACCGAGAGCGCGCCCGCCGCGGCCAGCGCCGAGTATTCGCCCAGCGAATGGCCCGCCACATAGGCGGCCGCCTCTACCGTCACACCTTCGGATTCCAATGCGCGCATCGCCGCCAGAGACGTCGCCATGAGCGCCGGCTGGGCGTTGCGGGTGAGAGTGAGTTCCTCCTGCTCGCCTTCCCAGATTAGCGCGGAGAGCTTCTCGCCCAGCGCCTCGTCCACCTCGTCGAACACGGCCTTCGCAGACGGATAGGCCTCGGCCAAAGCGCGGCCCATCCCGATGGTCTGGGCTCCCTGGCCCGGAAATACGAATGCGCGGGTCATGCTCCCCCCCTTTTTGCCATTTGCGCCCGTCTAGCGCCTCGTTTCGCCATTCACAAGCAAAACAAGGCGCGGGCCGGCGGGGGGTTACCGGCTGCGGCCCCGGTCGCCGTCGCCCCAGTCGCCCTTGCCATTGGGGTCTTCGCCAGAGCCGCCGACATCCTTGTCGTTGCCCGGGTTGCCGCGGTCGTCATCGTCAGAGGACTCGTCGCCGTCGCCGCCACGGTCCCCACGGTCGCCGTCGCCGCCACGGTCCCCACGGTCACCGTCGCCGCCACGGTCCCCACGGTCACCGTCGCCGCCACGGTCGCCACGGTCCCCGCGGTCACGGTCGCCACCGCGGTCCCCACGGTCCCCGCGGTCACGGTCGCCACCGCGGTCCCCATGGTCGCCATCGCCGCCGCCGGTGCCGTCACCATCACCGCCACGGTCGCCATCGCCGCCGCCGGTGCCGTCGCCGCCACGGTCGTCATCGCCGCCGCCGGTGCCGTCACCGTCGCCGCCCGACCCGGCATCGCCGTCCCCGTCTTCACCGCTATCGGCACCGGCGTCGTCGCTCGGTCCCGCCACATCAATCGCATCGATCTCGCCCGCGGTCCTGAGCATCAGGGATTCGACCGCACCAGAAATGCTCAGAGTCGCCGCCAGCGTCAGTGCCACCAGGGCCGCCAGCAGCACGATGTAATCCGTGGTGACGGCACCGTTCTCGTCGCGCCGGAAAGTGCGGAAGCTGTCGCGTCTGATCTTGGCCGCATGGGACATGGCAATCACCGTTAACAAAGCGCAAACTGCGCCGATTGCAGACGGTCTAGATACAGTTTGCGGCAATTTCGGGGTATCGCCGTGCCAAGGATGGGAAAACGCCATGGAAAAAGCGTGCCCTGCCGAATTGGACTCAGCGCGCGCCGATGCGGTCCAGAAAGGCCAGCGCGCTGCGATCCTCGACCGTGTCGCGCTCGATATTGGCCACGTTGCGGCGCACCCGCGCGGCGTGGCGTCCCGCCTCCACCGCCTGGTTCGAGCCGCGCGCGATCTTGGCCGCCAGCTCGGCCTCCGAGCGGGTGTAATAGTGGTTCAGCTGGATGTGGTCGGCGGAATAGAACCCCGGTCGGCTGCGCTCTTTCAGCGCCGCCCGCGCGCCCCGGTCGTTCCAGGTCACGGCCCGGCCGTCGGTCTCGTAGGCATGGACCTTGACCGAGGTCACCCGGCAGGGATCGACGATTACCTTGAAATTGGTCACCCCCCGCGCCCCGCTCAGCGGATGGGCCGCGCGCCGGGTGTAGTTTTCCAGCACCCCGCCCTCGGGCGGCTGGTCATGCCCGCAGCGCCCGAAATTGTGCCAGGGCAACGAGATATTCGGCACGTCCTCCAGATGCGCCAGCGCCGCCTCCAGGCTGTCGGCCCGCTTGGGCACCAGAAACTCGTCGGCATCGATGCAGGCCATCCAGCGGAAGCGGGGGCCGAAATTGCGGATCGCGTGCGCGTAGGCCAGCACCTGGTTATGGATCTCGCGCCCGGTCAGCCCGTCGCGCAGCTTCTGGTTCCAGGGGATCACGGTCAGGGCCCCGGCGGGCAGCACGTCTTGCAGCACGCCGATCGTTCCATCGGTGCAGCCGTTGTCGTAGACCACGAAATGCCGCGCGCCGGCCCGCAGGTGAAAGCGCGCCCATTCGCCGATATGGCGCGCCTCGTTCTTCACGATCAGCACCACGGCAAAGCCGGCGCGGCCCGCGGCGGGCTGCGGCGGCTCAATCGCCAGCTTGGTGATCGGCTTGCGCGACATCAGGCGCCAGGGCATGACAGGACCCTTCCCAGCAAAACTCGCCGCCTGCTTAGCCAAGCCTGCGCGGCTTGACCAGAGTGCGGGAATGGCGAAGGGCCCGGCGCGGCGTGTCGGCGGCGCCGCCGGGCGAGGCGCCGAAACAGGCGGCGGTCAGGATACGGCCGGCTCGCCCTGGGCGACCGGCATCAGCTTGCGCCCGACCCGCTGCCACCCCTCCATCTGGACGAGCACCGGCTTGAGATCCTGCGACATCCGCGCGTTCAGGACCTCGAGCGTGGCCTGGCGGCCGCTGGCCACATGCAGCAGCTTCCCGCCCTCCTTGAGGCGCAGATACAGCCGCGCGGCCCCGCCGGGCACGCTGGCGCGGCGGACGAAGGCGGATTCGATCGCGCTGAAGGGCACCACCCGGTCGATCCGGGTGCGGCCGTTGCGGTTGCGCACCACCTGGCGCAGGCTGCGCATGGTCAGGTCGACATGCAGTTCGCGGCTCAGGCCGCGCCCGGCCACCCACACCAGCGCCAGCCCGGCAACGCCCATCCCGGCACTGGAGGCCACCTGCGGCGACCGGATATTGGCCATCGCCAGCAGATCCGGCGCCAGCCAGTTGCCGAAGGCCAGGGTCAGAAGCGCAACCCCGGCCGCGGCGCTGACGCGCTCGATCAGCCGGGCACGGGTGCTCCAGTTGGTCTCGGAGCGGATCACGTAGCCCCAATAGGTCTCGGTCACGCTGACCCAGTGAATGCCAGCGTCATTGGTAACACCAAAGTCTTCCGCTCCGGTGTGCATGTTCATCTCCTGTCCTCCGGACCTTCTCATCGCTCCGGATGCTGCCGCCAAAAAATGAAGAAAAGATGGCGGCGGGCGGATGTTTTCGGGACCGGGCCGGATCCCGCCCGCCCCTTGCGCCGCGCGCCTGCACGTGTATAAAGCCGCATCCTTCCGCAACAGATGCGAAACCGGTGCAGCCTCTCGAAAGCGGGCCGCGGAAGGGACCGCCCGCCCCGAAGCGCACCCGATAACAGAACTGGAGTTCACATGCCGCTTTACGAGCATGTCTTCATCGCGCGCCAGGACCTTTCCAACGCGCAGGCCGAGGGCCTTGTCGATCATTTCTCCGCAGTGCTGGCTGACAACGGCGGCAAGGTCGTCGACAGCGAATACTGGGGCGTCAAGACGATGGCCTACAAGATCAACAAGAACCGCAAGGGCCACTATGCCTTCCTGAAGACCGACGCCCCGGCGCCGGCCGTGCAGGAAATGGAGCGCCTGATGCGCCTGCATGACGACGTGATGCGCGTCATGACCATCAAGGTCGACGAGCACGCCGAGGGCCCCTCGGTCCAGATGCAGAAGCGCGACGAGCGCGACGGTCGCCGTGACCGCCGCTGATCGCAAGCCCCAGGAAAGGACATTAAACCATGGCCGCTAAACCGTTTTTCCGCCGCCGCAAGGTCTGCCCCTTCTCGGGCGACAACGCGCCGAAGATCGACTACAAGGACACCCGTCTGCTGCAGCGCTACATCTCCGAGCGCGGCAAGATCGTGCCGTCGCGCATCACTGCCGTCTCGTCCAAGAAGCAGCGTGAGCTGGCCCGCGCGATCAAGCGCGCCCGCTTCCTCGCCCTGCTGCCCTACGCCGTGAAATAAGGAGCCAGACCCATGCAAGTGATCCTTCTGGAACGCGTGGCCAAGCTGGGCCAGATGGGCGACGTCGTCGATGTCAAGCGCGGCTATGCCCGCAACTACCTGCTGCCCCAGGGCAAGGCGCTGTCGGCGTCCGAGCAGAACATCGCGCAGTTCGAAGCCCAGAAAGCCCAGCTCGAGGCCCGCAACCTCGAGACCCGCAAAGAGGCCGAGTCGCTGGCCGACAAGCTGAACGGCCAGCAGTTCGTGGTGATTCGCCAGGCATCGGACGGTGGCAACCTGTACGGCTCGGTCAGCACCCGCGACGCGGCCGCCGTGGCCACCGAGTCCGGCTTCAGCATCGACCGCAAGCAGGTGATCATCCGCCAGCCGATCAAGGAGCTGGGCCTGCACGAGGTCGAGGTGCACCTGCACCCCGAGGTGGTGGCCACCATCGAACTGAACGTCGCCCGCTCGAACGAAGAGGCCGAGCTGCAGGCCTCGGGCAAGACGATCCAGGAACTCGCCGCCGAGGAAGAGGCCGAGGCCGAGTTCGAGATCGCCGAGCTGTTCGAGGACATCGGCGCGGCCACCTCGGAAGACGAGGAACTGGCCGAGGCCGTCGAGGAAGAACAGGCTTCGGAAGAGACCGAAGGCGAAGAAGAAGAGAAGTAAAGCCGGCCACGAACCGGCTTGCGATGGAAACGCGCGGGGCGCTGCCCCCGCGCGTTTTTTCTTGCCCGTGCGGCAAGACCAGAGGCCCGCCCCCCCCGAAACGAGGGCAGCGCCCGCCTCGGGGGCGGGCGGAACGGTTGACAAGCGGAGCCGCGCGGGGATGCGCCGTTTCCCTGACCTCAGCGCAGGAGCGGAACCTGAGGCGCGGCGCTTTCGGGCAGCAGCCCGCTCAACCGAGGATCGTCCGCGATTTCCACCTGCCGGCGCACCGGCGTGAACCCGCTGCGGATGTAGAAGGGCAGCGCCTGCGGGCTGTCCATGGTGCAGGTATGGACGTGGAAGCGCGCGATGCCGGGCCGCCAGGCCAACTCGATCGCGCGGTTCATCAGCCAGCGCCCCACCCCGCCGCCGATCAGCCCGGCGGCCAGGCCGAAAAAGGCCAGTTCGCACGCGCCCTCTTCCCGGAAATCCAGCTCCAGCAGCCCCAGGTCCTCGCCGCCGGCGCTGAGCGCGTGGACCTCTACCGACGGATCCTCCAGGATCGCCGCCAGCGCGGATTCGTCCATCACGAGGCGTGAGAACCACAGCCAGTCCTCGGCGCCGACCCTGCGGAACAGGGCGCGGTACCATTCGACGCCGGGCGCCTCGATTCGCCGCAGGCTGACGCCCTGCGGCTCGGGCACGGGGCGCAGCGGCGCCTTTTCGCGCATTTCCAGATGCGTGACCACCGCTGCGACCTTGCCCGGCGGCACGTCGTAGAAACCGTCCTTCAGTTCCATGTTCCTGCCCTTTCCTGCCTGCCCCCGGGCTAAGCGCCGCGCCGGGCGATGGCAAGGGCCCGAACGCAAAAGGGCCGCCCCGACGGGCGGCCCCTGAACCGTTCCGGAAAGGACGGCTTACTCGTCTTCCAGCGCCTCGACGGCCTTCTGCAGTTCGTCCTTGGAGACCTCTTTCTCGCTGATCTCGGCCAGCTCGAACAGGTAATCAACGACCTTGTCCTCGAAGATCGGCGCGCGCAGCTGCTGTTGCATCTGCGGGTTCTGCTGCACGAACTGGAAGAAGGCCTGCTCCTGGCCCGGGTACTGGCGGGCCTGGTTCATGATGGCCTGGGTCATCTCGGCGTCGGACACCTCGACCTCGGCCTTCTGGCCCAGCTCGGCCAGCAGCAGCCCGAGGCGCACGCGGCGCTCGGCCAGCTTCTTGTGCTCGTCGGTGGCTTCGATCTCGCCGTGGTCGTGGCCCTGCTCTTCGGGGTGCTCCTCGTGCCACAGCTGGTGCGCGATCTGCTTGGCCTCGGCCTCGACCAGGCTCGGCGGCAGCTCAAAGCTGACCTTCTCGTCCAGGATGTCCAGCAGCTTGCGCTTCATCACCGCGCGCGAGGCGCCGGCATATTCGGCCTCCAGGCGCTCGGCGACCTGGGCCTTCAGCGCGTCCAGGTCGTCGGCGCCGTATTTCTTGGCCAGCTCGTCGTCGATCTCGGCGGCCTTGGGGGCCTTCACGGCCTTGATCTTGCACTCGAACACGGCATCCTTGCCGGCCAGGTGCTCGGCGCCGTACTCGGCGGGGAAGGTCACCTCGACGTTCTTCTCATCGCCGGCCTTCACGCCCTTGAGCTGATCCTCGAACCCCGGGATGAACGCGTTGGAGCCCAGCACCAGCGGGTAATCCTCGGCCGAGCCGCCCTCGAAGGCCTCGCCGTCGACCTTGCCCAGGAAGTCGAACACCACCTGGTCGCCCTCTTCGGCGGCGCCGTCCTTGTCCTCGAAGTCCTGCGCGGATTCGGCCAGGCTCTTGAGCGCGTCCTGAACCTCCTCGTCGGCGGCCTTGACCACCATCTTCTCCAGTTCGACGCCCTTCATGTCCAGCTCGGGGATCTCGGGCAGCGCCTCGTAGGTCATCTCGACGACGACGTCGTCGCCCTCTTTCCAGTCCTCGTTGGTCATCTTGACGTCGGGCTGGGCCGCGGGGCGGTCGCCGCTGTCCTCGAAATGCTTGCTCATGGCGCCGTCGACGCTTTCCTGCATCGCCTCGCCCAGCAGGCGCTGGCCGAACTGCTTTTTCAGCAGGGCCATGGGCACCTTGCCCTTGCGAAAGCCCTTCATCTCGATCTCGGGCTGGGCCTCGGCCAGTTTCTCGTTGACCTTGTCCTCCAGCTCGGCGGCGGTGACGGTGATCTGATAGCCGCGCTTCAGACCTTCTTTCAGGGTCTCGGTGACCTGCATTTGTCTTCCTCTCTCACATCCTTGGTGCGGGTGGAGGGACTTGAACCCCCACGCCTAAGGCGCCAGAACCTAAATCTGGTGCGTCTACCAGTTCCGCCACACCCGCAAAACCACGAAGGCAGCCCAAAGGGCCGCCCCGGAATTTCGCGCCCTTCTAGCAAAGCCTGAAGAGGGATGCGAGAGGAAAAAGCGCCCCGGAAACGACCCGGCGTTTACCGAATTTTGACACATTCAGGCCACAAAATGGCCCGGCAAGATGCGACTGGAGTCGATCATGACCTACGCAGGCCCCGATAAGGTCAGCTACATCCCCTCGACGGCGGGCTACCCCTCGGCGATCATTCCGGCCGGAACCGTGGTGCTGACGCTGCGGGGCGCGCTGCCGGTGGAACATCTCCACCCCGGCGACCGCCTCGTCACCCGTTCCGGCGCCTCCATGATCGAGCGCGTCTATGCGCACAGCCCGGGGTGCTTCACGCTCGAACACGGCAGCCAGGACCCCGTCTATGTCTTGGACAAGAGGGTGTGCGACGCCTATGAGGGGGGCGGCGATTGACGGGACAAGGCGACCGCCCGACCGCCCCGCGACGCGACCGGCCCCTGCCTGCCGATGCCGGGCAGGCGCCGCC
>JBNGCX010000046.1:0-32830 GCA_049974865.1 Paracoccaceae bacterium | reverse complement strand
CCGGGGAAAGGCGCTTAGTCGCAGCGCTCGGTGATGTTGTTCTCAGCCGCGAAGGCCGCGCTGTCCTCGGCGATCAGCGGGGCGATCACCTCCATGTCCGACTCGATGTAGTCGGTCAGCGGTTTCCACTCCTTCGCCGCGGCATCCCACTGCTGCACGATGCCCATGCCCGAGCCGCCGTGGTTGGCGCAGGTCACGTTGAACTCGGGACCGACGCCCGGCATGCCCAGCGCTTCCATCTTGGCGTTGGTCATTTCCAGCGCCTCCATGCCGTCGCGCATCATCGCAGCGGTGATCTGCTTGGTGCCGTGGATCTCCTGCGCGGTCTTCGCCGCCTCGACGGCCAGCATCGCCGCGTACATGCCGCGGGTGTAGAGCACCGAACCGATGTTCGAGCCGTCCCCGGCCGCCATGCCCGCCTCCACGACATGCTTGCGAATGTCGTCGAAGACCGGCAGGTCGACCACGCGGTTCATGTTCAGCGCCTTGTAGCCGTCGGCGGCCATGCCCGCCGGGGTCACGTCATGCTCGGCGCCGGACCACCAGGTGCCGATGAAGTTCTCCATCGGGAAGCGGATGTTGGCGGCCTCCTGGATGGCGACCTGGTTCATCACGCCCCAGCCCCACATGATCACGTAGTCCGGGCGTTCGCGGCGGATCTGCAGCCACTGGCTCTTCTGCTCCTGGCCGGGATGGTCCACCGGGATGGTGCTGAAGTCATAGCCGTGCTTCTTGGACAGCTCCTCCAGGGTGCGGATCGGCTCCTTGCCGTAGGCGGAGTTGTGGTAGAGCAGCGTGATCTTCTTGCCGCTCAGGTCGCCGCCGTTCTCGTCCAGCAGGTACTTGATCGCCACCGAGGCCGCGTTCCAATAGTTGGCCGGGTAGTTGAACACCCATTCGAACACCTTGCCGTTGGCGGCCGAGGTGCGGCCGTAGCCCATGGTGTGCAGCGGGATTCCGTCGGCGCTGACCTTGGGAATCAGCTGATAGGTGATCCCGGTCGAGAGCGGCTGGTAGACCAGCGCGCCTTCGCCCTTGGTCGCCTCGTAGCATTCCACGCCCTTCTCGGTGTTGTAGCCGGTCTCGCATTCGATGACCTTGGCCGGCACGCCGCCGATGCCGCCGTCACGCTCGTTGACCAGGGTGAAATAGTCCTGGTAGCCGTCCGAGAACGGGATGCCGCCTGCCGCGTAGGGCCCGGTGCGATAGCTGAGGTCCGGGAACACGAGGTCCGCGAGGGCGGGGCCTGCCGCCATCACGGCGCCCAGCGCCAGGGTTGCCAGTGTCTTCTTCATCGGGTGTCTCCTCCCATGGTTTGTCCGATGTGCCGGGTTGGCCCGGTCTTTCAGTGAATATTGAGGCTGCCGCCCGCTCCTAGTGCGGGAAGGGCCACAGCCTGAGCTTCTCCTTGCCGATCCGCCAGAGCTGCGCGAGCCCGTGCGGTTCGACGATCAGGAAGAAAATGATCAGCCCGCCGACGATCATCAGCTGCAAATGCGCCGTCAGGTCGGTGGCCCAGCCGAATCCGTCCACCAGCAGGTTCTTCAAGAGCACCGGCAGCAGCACCAGGAAGGCCGCCCCGGCCAGGCTGCCGAAGATCGAGCCCAGCCCGCCGATGATCACCATGAACAGGATGAGGAAGGACTTCTGGATGCCGAAGGCCTCGCCCACCTCGACCGCGCCCAGGTAGACGCTGAAGAACAGCGCGCCCGCGATGCCCACGAAGAAGGAGGACACGGCAAAGGCGGTCAGCTTGGCCTTCAGCGGGTTCACCCCGATGATCTCGGCCGCGATATCCATGTCGCGGATCGCCATCCAGCTGCGCCCCACCGTGCCACGCGTCAGGTTGCGCGCGACCCAGGCCAGCACCGCCAGGAAAACCAGGCAGATCAGGTATTGCGCCCAGGCCTCGGTGTTGGCGCCGGTCACCGGCACGCCGAAGACGGTGCGCTCGGGCGCGTTGATCTGGCCCGAGGCCGAGTAGTTGTAGAACCACGGCACCTTGTTGAAGAGCCAGACCAGGAAGAACTGCGCAGCCAGCGTCGCCACCGCCAGGTAGAAGCCCTTGATGCGCAGCGAGGGCAGGCCGAACAGCACGCCCACGCCCGCGGTGACGACGCCCGCGCCCATCACGTGGAAGACGATGTTGATGTCGGGAAAGGCGGTCATCAGCTTGTAGCAGGCATAGGCGCCCACCGCCATGAAGCCCCCGGTGCCAAGGCTGACCTGCCCGCAATAGCCGGTCAGGATGTTCAGCCCGATCGCGGCGATGCCATAGATCAGCAGCGGGACGAAGACCGAGCTTGCCCAGTAATCGTTGATGATGAAGGGGATCACCCCGAAGGCCACCGCCAGCACCACGTAATAGCGGTAGCGATCGAACTTGATCGGAAAGGTCTGGCTGTCGTCCGCATAGGACGTTTTGAAATCGCCGGCCTCACGATAGAACATCAGCGCATCCCCTCTTGTTGCGGGCGGAACGGCCCGTCAGGGGATGCGCCAATGCCGGTCAGCAGCCCCGTTTGATCCTCATCCAGGCAAAGGCGCCCATGGCCGCGCCGATGGCCGCCAAGAGCAGATCGACCACCAAGAGCGTCGGCGGCTCGGTCGCTGGCGCGGTCAGCGCCATCCAGCCGAACACCAACGCGGCGGCCCACCCTATGGTGAACATGATCGAACAAGTTTTCATCATGGCCAGGATTCCTCCCTGATTCCTGGTCGGCCCGGAAAGGCCGGGGTTGCTGTTGTGCCGTCATGCCGGGGGCTCCCCTCCCCGCGGCATTAGGACGCATCCGATCAAACCCCATGATTCAAACTCGCTCAATGATTTTTTCGCCAAACAGGCCTTGCGGGCGGAAAACCAGGAACAAAAGCGCCAAAACATAGGCAAACCAGTTCTCGGTGGCGCCGCCCATCATCTGGCCCAGCGTGAATTCGAACAGCTTTTCGCCCACCCCGATGATCAGCCCGCCGACGATCGCACCGGGGATCGAGGTAAAGCCGCCCAGCATCAAGACCGGCAGCGCCTTCAGCGCGATCAGGCTGAGGCTGAACTGCACCCCCGATTTCGCGCCCCACATGATGCCGGCGACCAGCGCGACGAAGCCCGCGATCGACCAGACCAGAACCCAGATGAAGCGCAGGCTGATGCCCACCGACAGCGCGGCCTGGTGGTCGTCGGCCACGGCGCGCAGCGCGCGGCCCTGTTTCGAATACTGGCTGAACAGCGTCAGCGAGATCACCAGCACCGCCGCGACCACCGCCGCCACCATGTCCAGCTTGTCGATGAAGAACCCGTAGAAGCCCTCGCCGCCCAGCCAGGCGGTGTTCTCCTCGACCCAGGCGCTGGCGCCCTGCGGCAGCCCGACATCCAGCGTCTTGATATCCGAGCCCCACATGATGTCGCCGAAGCCTTCCAGGAAATAGGCCAGGCCGATGGTGGCCATGAACAGGATGATCGGCTCCTGGTTGACCAGGTATTTCAGGATGAACTTCTCGATCACGATCGCCAGCAGGACCATCACCCCCATGGTCAGCACGATCGCCACGATGGCCGGCAGCTCCCAGCCGAAATGGTGCACCTCGGTGCCGAAGATGGCGTTGATCAGGTGGGCGAAGGGGACCTGCCCCTCCTGCAGCCCGACCAGCGTCAGCGCCGCGAACAGCGCCAGCACGCCCTGGGCGTAGTTGAAGATGCCGGAGGCCTTGAAGATCAGCACGAAGCCCAGCGCCACCAGCGCGTAGAGCACGCCGGCCATCAGGCCGTTGATCATGACCTCCACCGCGTAGAGAAACTGGTCAGGCATGGCGGCCTCCCTCGTTAACGGTTTCGCAGGATGCCGAGCCCGGTCCTGCACAGGTCATATGGAAGTCATATGCGGGTAATATCGCCGGGATCCGCGTTAACTCAGTCATGGCTCACCCCCAGATAGGCGTCGATGACGTCCTGGTTGTTGCGCACCTCGTCCGGCGTGCCGTCGCCGATCTTCTTGCCGTAATCCATCACCACCACGCGGTCGGACAGGTCCATGACCACGCCCATGTCGTGCTCGATCAGGGCGATGGTGGTGCCGAACTCGTCGTTGACGTCGAGGATGAAGCGGGACATGTCCTCCTTCTCCTCCACGTTCATGCCGGCCATGGGTTCGTCCAGCAGCAGCAGCTTGGGCTCGGCGGCCAGGGCGCGGCCCAGCTCCACCCGCTTCTGCAACCCGTATGGCAGGCGCCCGACGGGCGTCTTGCGGATGTGCTGAATTTCGAGGAAGTCGATGATTTTCTCGACTTTTTCGCGGTGCTCATCCTCTTCGCGCTGGGCCTTGCCCCACCACAGGGCCTGGGCCGCCAGGCCCGTCTTCATCATGGTCATGCGGCCGGTCATGATATTGTCCAGCGTGCTCATCCCCTTGAACAGCGCGATGTTCTGGAAGGTCCGCGCGATGCCCTGCGCGGCCACCTGGTAGGGTTTCATCTGCGGCCGCTTCTGGCCGCGGAACCAGACCTCGCCCTCGGTGGGGATGTAGAAGCCGGAAATCACGTTGAGCATCGAGGACTTGCCGGCGCCGTTCGGCCCGATGATCGCGCGGATCTCGCCCTCGTGGATGTCGAAGCTGATATCCTTGATCGCCACCACGCCGCCGAAGCGCAGGGTGATATTCTTCATCTCCATCAGCGTGCCGCCGATCTTGCGGCCGTCAGCGGTGGTGTAGCCTTGGGTCATCTCGTTCATTCCGCCGCCATCCTTCTGTGCCGGGGCTCCTGCACGGCGGCGTCACGCAGCTCCAGCGTGGCCTTGATCGAGCCCTTGCGCCCGTCCTCGTAGGTCACCTCGGTCTCGGTCGAGATCGTGGTCGAGCCGTCGTACAGCGCGTCAATCAGATCCTTGTATTTCTCCTCGATGATCTTGCGGCGGACCTTGCGGGTGCGGGTTAGCTCGCCGTCATCGGCATCAAGTTCCTTGTGCAGCACCAGGAAGCGGTGGATCTGGCAGCCCGAGAGCATCTCGTCCTCGGCGACCGACTTGTTGACCTCCTCGACATGCGCCTGGATCGTCTCCAGCACGCGCGGGTGGCCGGCCAGCTCCTGGTAAGAGGCATAGGCGATGTTGTTGCGCTCGGCCCAGTTGCCGACGGCGGTGAGGTCGATATTGATGAAGGCGGTGCACATGTCGCGGCCATTGCCGAAGACCACGGCCTCCAAGATGTCGGGATAGAATTTCAGCTTGTTCTCGACGTATTTCGGCGCGAACAGGCTGCCGTCAGCCATCTTGCCCACGTCCTTGGCCCGATCGATGATGCGCAGGTGCCCGGTGTCGGGCTCGAAGAAGCCGGCATCGCCCGTGGCCACCCAGCCCTCGGGGTCCTTGGTCGAGGCGGTGGATTCCTGGTTCTTGTAATACTCGACGAACACGCCGGGCGAGCGGTAGTAGACCTCGCCATTGTCGCCGATCTTGACCTCGACACCTGGGCTCGGGACGCCCACCGTGTCCGAGCGCACCTCGTTATCGGGCTGCTGGGTGATGAAAACGCTGGCCTCGGTTTGGCCGTAGAGCTGTTTCAGGTTGATCCCCAGCCCGCGGTAGAAATCGAAGATCTCGGGGCCGATCGCCTCGCCCGCTGTGTAGCCCACGCGGACGCGGCTGAACCCGAGCGTGTTCTTGAGCGGGCCGTAGACAAGGATATTGCCCAGCCAGTAGCGGAACCTGTCCATCGCGGCCACCGGCTTGCCGTCGAGGATCGCCGGGCCGACCTTGCGGGCGACCTTCATGTAGTGGTCGAACATCCGCTTCTTCAGCTTGCCGGCGTCCTCCATGCGGATCATGACGTTGGTCAGCTGGGTTTCGAAGATGCGCGGCGGGGCGAAGTAGTAGGTCGGCCCGATCTCGCGCAGGTCGGTCATCATCGTGTCCGGCGACTCCGGGCAGTTCACGCAGAAGCCCGCCCACATCGCCTGCCCGATCGAGAAGATGAAGTCGCCCACCCAAGCCATCGGAAGATAGGCCAGCACCTCGTCGGTGTGCCGCAGGTGGTCGAACTCGGCCGAGTTCTTGGAAGTCTCGATGATGTTGCGGTTGGACAGCACCACGCCCTTGGGCTTGCCGGTGGTGCCCGAGGTATAAAGCATCACGCAGGTCGAGTCGTAATCCAGCTCGGCGATGCGCTTGTCCAACTCGCCGTCAAAGCGGGAATGGCCGGCACGGCCCTCGGCCTGGACTTCGTGCAGCCAGTGCAGGTGCGAATGGTCGTATTTCCGCATCCCGCGCTTGTCGTTGTACATCACGTGCTCGATCGTGTGCAGCTGTTCCTGCACCTCGATCACCTTGTCGACCTGCTCCTGGTCGCCGCAGACCACGAACCGCGCGCCGCAATGTTCCAGCACATAGGCCATCTCTTCGGCCACCGCGTCCTGGTAGAGCGGGACGGGAATGGCGCCGCACATCTGTGCGGCGACCATGGCCCAGTAATGCGCGGGACGGTTGCGGCCGATGATGGCGACGTAATCGCCGCGCTCCATGCCCAGCGCGAGGAAGCCCTCGGCCATGGAGCGGATTTCCTCGGCGGCCTCGATCCAGGTCCAGCTCTGCCAGATCCCGAATTCCTTTTCACGGTAGGCGGGGCTTGCGCCGTAAAGTCTCGCATTCCGCGCCAAGAGCGCGGGAATCGAGCACAGCTCGCCCGTGGGCGCTGTCTCTGATACCAAGTTATCTCCTCCCTGCGTCGGTTTGCCCGACGACGCCAACCGCTTTTTCTGCGATTCTGGCGCCCACATAGCGTGACCATTTCTAAGTGACGGTCAATTTTTTCCTGACTTTTTCCCAATCCTTACGAATTCTAACAGGGGCGCCAGCCTCTTCCCCGACCGCGCTGCCGGTGCTAGCCATGAGGCCCTGGGGAGGAACGCTGATGGCATCACCGGACAACGACCGCGCCCGCATGACAGAGGCCGGGCTGAACCTGATCCAGCAGGCATTGTCGATCTATGACAGCGACCTGCGGCTGGCGGTCTGCAACCGTCCCTTCCGCGAGATGTTCAACCTGCCCAGGCATCTCGTCTCGCCGGGGGCCAGCTTCGAGGACACCATCCGCTACCTGGTTGAAAGCGGCGAATACGGACCGGTGGACGACCCCGAGGGCTTTGTCGCCGACCGCGTGCGCCAGGCCCTCGAATTCGAGCCGCATTACATGGAGCGCACCCGCGCCAACGGCCGCACCATCAGCGTCGAGGGCAGCCCGCTACCGCAGGGCGGCTGGGTGACGGTCTATACCGACATCACCGCGATCAAGCGACAGGAGGGGCTGCTGCGCGCGCGGTCGGAAGAGCTGTCGGACCAGCTCCTCGCCCATGCCGAGCAACTGGCCCAGACCAACCGCGAACTCGCCGCCACCAACGCCGCGCTGGAAGAGGCCAAGCGTCAGCTGACGGAGATGGAGGCGCGCACCCGCATGGTCACCGAGATGATGCCGGCCCATATCGCCCATGTCGGCCCCGACGGGCGCTATACCTATTCCAACCGGCGACTGACCTCGGTCATGCCCACGCGCCCCTCCGACATCGACGGGATGCACAGCCGCGAGGCGCTGGGCGACGAGGCCTATGCCAAGATCCGCCCCCATCTCGACGCCGCGATGGCGGGCGAATCCAGCATCTTCGAATTCGGGCATGAGGAAAGCGGGCGGCGCATCCGCGCGGCCTTCACCCCCGACCAGGGCGCGGACGGCGCGGTGAACGGGGTCTACATCCTGTCGATGGACGTGACCGAGGAGACCCAGGCCCGCGCCGCCCTGGCCCAGACCGCCAAGCGCGAACTGGCGGCGCAGCTGACCTCGGGCCTCGCCCATGACTTCGCCAACCTGCTGACCATCATCCTCGGCCTGCAAAGCCGGCTGTCGCGCATCGTCCCCCCAGGCGAGGCGGGCGAACTGATCGCCGCCACCCAGGCCGCGGCCCATCGCGGCGGGGCGCTCTTGGACCGGATCGCCTCGATCTCCGGCCACCGCGAGATGCGGCCCGAGCCCACCGACCTGCCCGCCTTCCTGTCCGACCTGCGCACGCTGGCCGAGCCCTCGCTGCCCGAGGACGTGTCGCTGGTGCTGCGGGTGGGCGATTTCCCCGGCCCCCTGATGCTGGACGCGGGCGGGCTGCAGGATTCGCTGCTCAACCTGATCTTCAACGCGCGCGACGCGATCGGGCCCGGGCCGGGCACGATCACGCTGAGAGCCGAAGCACAGGGGGATACCTGGGTGGAGCTGCGCGTCGCCGATACCGGCCCCGGCTTTTCCGAAAAGGCGCTGGCCCATGCGCTCGACCCGTTTTTCACCACCAAGGGCGAGGAGGGCTCGGGGCTGGGCCTGTCGATGGTCTACGACCTGACCAAGCTGTCGGGCGGGCGGGTGAGCTTGGCCAATACCGGCCGTGGCGCAGAGGTCACCCTGCGCCTGCCGCTGCGCCGGGCCGCGGCGCCGGCCAAGCCGCAACTCGTGCTGCTGGTCGAGGATTCTCCCGAGTTGCGCGAAAGCGTGCGCGAGATGCTGACCCGCCTCGGCCATAACGTGATCGAGGCCGCCAGCGCCGAGGAGGCCGAGGCGCTGGCCGCCCTGCCCGGCATCGGGCTGATCCTGTCGGACATCAACCTCGCCGGCGAGCGAACGGGCCACGACCTGCTGGAGGCGCTCGGCGCCAACGGGCACCCCGCGGAGATGCGGCTGATGACCTCGCTGCCGCCCGGCGACGACCGCCGCAGCGCCGCCGCCGCGCGTTTCCCGGTCATCTCCAAGCCCTTCACCGAATCCGCCCTGGCCGGGTTCCTAAGCCCGGAGGCCGCGGCATGAGCGCCCCCTTGATCGCCATCCTCGACGACGAACCGCAGATCCGCCAGATGCTGTCCGAGGCGCTGGGGGAGGCCGGGTTCCGCACCGCCGCCTTTTCCCGCGCGACCGAGTTCGAGGCGGCGCTGTCGCGCATGTCGCCCGATGTCTGCCTTGTGGATCTGGGGCTGCCCGACCGCGACGGCCTGGCGCTGGTGCACCGGCTGGCATTGGAATCGGGCGCGGCAATCATCATCATCTCGGGCCGGGCGCAGGTGCAGGACCGCGTGACGGGGCTGGAGCTGGGCGCGGACGACTACATCATCAAGCCCTTCGACCCGGCCGAGGTGGTGGCCCGCGTGCGCGCCCGCCTGCGCAAGGGGCGCGAGGCGCCGCATGCCGCCATGACCGCCCGGTTCAACGGCTGGGCCGCGCATTTCGACCGCTACGTTCTGGAATCGCCCGACGGGCGCGAGGTGCCGTTCTCGCATGCCGAGGGCGAGGTGCTGCGGCTGTTCCTCGACGCCCCCAAGCGCCTGATCTCGCGCCAGCAGATGCAGGAATCCCTAGGCGGCGCGGCCGGCGAAAGCTTTGATCGGGCGATGGATGTGCGCATCTCGCGGCTGCGCACCAAGCTGGACGAGGACCCCAAGAACCCGCGCCTGATCAAGACGATCTACGGGGCGGGCTACATCTTCCTGGGCGACGTGAGCTGGTCCTGACCGCTCAGCCCAGCCGCGCCACCGCGTCCGCCAGGACCTTCAGCCCGACCACCAGATCGGCCTCGGCAGTGTCCTCGTCGAAATTGTGGCTGATCCCGTTGATCGAGGGCACGAAGAGCATGGCCGTGGGCAGATGCGCCGACACGTTGGTGGCGTCGTGCAGCGCGCCCGATTGCATGCGCCGCCAGCGCCCCGGCGCCTCGGCCTCGGCGGCCTCGGCCAGCGCCTCTTGCAGGCGGGCGTCCATCTGCACCGGCTCCAGCCCCAGCATCGGACCGTAGCTGAGTTCCAACCCGCGTTCCCCGGCCACGATCTGGGCGGTGTCGCGGATGATCTCTTCCATCGCGGCCAGCCGCCCGGCCTCGCCATCGCGCCACTGCATCGAGAAGGTCGCCCGCCCCGGCACGATGGACGAGGCATTGGGGTAGAGGCTGACATGGCCGATGGTCCAGACCGTCTGCGGGGTGACCACATCGGCCAGCCTTGCGTTCAGCCGCTCGGAGAAGGCGCAGAGCCCTTGGAACGCGTCGCGCCGCACCGCCATGGGCGTGGTGCCAGCATGGTTGTGCTGCCCCTCGAAGGTGATGCGCATGTCGCGGATGCCCACGATGTTGCTGACCACGCCCACCGCCTCACTCGCGTCGTCCAGCACCGGGCCCTGCTCGATATGCATCTCGATGAAGCCGGTGAAGCGGTCGGGCGCGATGAAATCGCCCGTGACCATGCCGGCCATCCGAGCCCGCGCCTCGGCAAAGCTGATGCCTGCGGCATCGGTCAGCTTGTCGGCTTCGGCCAGCGTCAGCCCCCCGGCCCAGACGTTGGAGCCGGTGGTCACGCCGAACCGCCCCTCCTCATCCTGGAAGGAGACGACCGACACCGCCGGCCCGCCCGCCGCCCGCGCGGCGCGGGCAACCTCGAGCGCGGCGATCACGCCCAGTGCACCGTCCAGCCAGCCGCCCTCGGGCTGGCTGTCGGAATGCGAGCCCAGCAGCAGGCTCGGCCCCTCTGCCAGGCCGAAAAGGTTGCCCGCCGGGTCCACATGCGGGGTCAGCCCGGCCTCTTCCATGCGGTCTGCCAGCCATTTCCGGGCGGCGATATCGGGATCGGAATAGGCGGGGCGCACCACGCCCTTGCCCTGCGCCCCGAAGCGGCGCAGCGCGTGAAGGTCGGCGAGAAAACGGTCGGGATCGGGTGTCATGGCGCGGCCTTTCCTGTTGTCCCTTCAGCGATAGCGCCCGGGCGGGCCGCGCTCAATCCCCCGGCCGCATTGGCAAGCCGGGGCGGATGCCCTAGGACAGGGGCAAGTGACAGGAGACAAGGCATGACACATCTCTGGGTCCGGGCCGAGCAGCGCCCGCACGAGGAACGGGTCGGGCTGACGCCCGAGGGCGCCAAGGCGCTGATCGACAAGGGGATCCGGGTGAGCGTCGAGGAAAGCTCGGTGCGCGCGATCCCGATCGACGGCTACCGCGACGCGGGCTGCGAGATTGTGGCCGAGAATGCCTGGCCCGAGGCGCCCGCCGACGCCATCATCTTCGGGCTGAAGGAACTGCCCGCCGACGGCACGCCGCTGCGTCATCGCCACATCATGTTCGGCCATGCCTTCAAGGGGCAGCATTCGGGCAAGGCGTTGCTGGAACGGTTCAAGGCCGGGGGCGGCACGCTCTATGACCTGGAATACCTGGTGGACGAGGACGGGCGCCGCGTGGCTGCCTTCGGCTATTGGGCGGGCTATGCCGGGGCGGCGGTGACGCTGAAGGCCTGGGCGGCGCAGAACCGCGGCGAGACCTGCGGCCCGGTCGGCGTCTATGGCGGCAAGGCGGCCCTGCTGGAGGACCTGGCGGCCGAGCTGGACCCGGGCGGCAAACGGCCCAATGCCCTGGTGATCGGCGCGCTGGGGCGCGTGGGCACGGGCGCGGCCGACCTGTGCGAGGCGATGGGAATCGAAGTGACCAAGTGGGACATGGCCGAGACCGCCCATGGCGGCCCCTTCCCCGAGATCCTCACCCACGACCTGTTCTTCAACTGCATCCTGGCCCGCCCCGGCACACCGGTCTTCGTGCCGCGCTCGGCCCTGGAAGCAGAGCGGCGCTTGACCGCCGTTGGCGACATCGCCTGCGACCCCGACAGCGACTACAACCCGGTTCCGGTCTACGACCGCGCCACCAGCTGGGAAGAACCGGTCGTCAGGACGCACGACGCCCCGCCGCTGGACGTGATGGCGATCGACAACCTGCCCTCGCTGCTGCCGGTGGAAAGCTCGCAGGACTACGCCGCGCAGCTCTTGCCCTCGCTGATGACGCTGGACGCGCTGGGTCAGGGCGTCTGGGGCCGCGCGAAGACGGAATTCGACCGGCATATCAAGAACATCTAAGGAGGTAGACGATGACCATTCACTGGTGCGGCACCGGCCTTTCGGCCATTCCCGGCCTGCGACGGCTGATCGAGGCGGGCCAGGACGTGACCGTCTGGAACCGGACGGTGGACAAGGCGCAGGAGGCCGTGGGCGACCTGACCGACCGCATCCACGCCTTCGACATCGACGCGCTGCAAGCCGAGTTGCGGAAAGGCGACGTGGTCGTCTCCATGCTGCCCGCGGACTGGCACGTTCCGCTGGCGAAACTCGCCATCGCGCAGGGCGCGCATTTCGTCTCGTCGAGCTACATCGCGCCCGAGATGCGCGCGCTCGACGCCGCGGCCCGCGAGGCCGGCGTGGCGCTGGTCAACGAGGTGGGGCTCGACCCGGGCATCGACCACGTGATGGCGCATTGGCTGATGGCCGATTACCGCGACTCGGGCACCCATCACCCCGATAACGAGTTCGAGTTCACCTCTTATTGCGGCGGCGTGCCCAAGATCCCCAACGCTTTCCGCTACAAGTTCAGCTGGTCGCCGCTGGGCGTGCTCAAGGCGCTGCGCTCGCCCTCGCGCTCGATCCGCGGTTTCCACGAGCTGGAGGTCGCCCGGCCCTGGGATGCGCTCAGCAGCTACACCGCGCCGCTGCCGCAGCCCGAGGCGTTCGAGGTCTACCCGAACCGCGATTCGATCCCCTTCATGGCGGAATACGGGTTCGAGCCCGGCTGGAAGGTGCGCGAATTCGTGCGCGGCACCCTGCGGCTGAACGGCTGGTCCGAGGCCTGGGCCAACGTGTTCAAGGAAATCGAGACGCTGGAAGGCGAGGCCGGCGAGGCGCGCATGCGCGAGATGTCCGACCAGTTCTGGGCCGAGAACGCCTATGACGAGGGCGAGCCCGACCGCGTGGTCCTCTGCGTCGCGCTGAAGGTCAGCCGCGACGGCGAGACGGTCTATCACAAGACCTATGTCATGGACGCCTGGGGCGACGCCCGCGGCACGGCGATGGCGCGGCTGGTCTCGGTGCCGGTGTCGCTGGCCGTCGAGGCGGTGCTGAACCGCGAGATCCATGCCGGCGTCAGCGCCGCGCCCAGCGACCCGAAACTGGTGGACCGCTGGATGGACAACGTGGACAGGCTGGCCCAGCACCTGCAGGTGGTGGACCACCTAGCCTGAGAATCAGAGGAACTCCTCCTCCTCGTCGGTGGGGGAGATTCCCAGCTTTTCCAGCCCGTCCTCGAGGTAATCGCTGAACAGCGGCGTCCCCAGCAGGTAATCCGCCGTGGGGGTGCTGGCCTCGGCGCGGGCGGTCGCCAGAGCCTCTTCCCAGTCGTCGGGCTCGTAGGTTTCGCGCCCGATCCAGGTCAGCGCGACGAGGTTGGCCTGCTCCTCTTCGTTCAGCGCATCGATGAAGGCGCGCAGCTCGGCCTCGCCCACGCTGTCTTCTCGGGCGAGGAAGATGATGTGCACGACTTTCCTGGGGCTGATTTCAAGCATGGTTCGCCTCCCGTTCCAACTGAGTCAGTTGTCACCCTTTCGGCGGGCAGAGACAAGAGGCTTAGGCGAAGATGCGGTAATAGAGCCAGTCGGGCAGGAACTGGCCGACGCGGAAGAACCAGGCGAAGGGCACGGGGAAGCTGCGGGCGAAGCCGCCCACGCCCATGTGCTCGAAGATCACGCCGGCCGCCGCCTCCGGTTCCATCAGGAAGGGCATGCGGAAATCGTTCTTTTCGGTCAGGCGCGTGCGGACGAAGCCGGGGTTGACGAGTTGCACCTCCACAGCAGTGTCGCGCAGGTCGGCGTAAAGGCCTTCGGCCATGGCCATCACTCCCGCCTTGGAGGCGGCATAGCCGGTGGCGCCGGGCAGCCCTCGGAAGCCCGACAGGCTGCCCGTGAGAACGATATGGCCCCGGTCGCGCGCGGCGAAACCGGGCACGACGGTGCCCAGCACCCGCGCCGTGCCGGTGAAATTGACGTCGCACATGGCCTCGACCTGGCCGGCATCCCAGTCCTGCGCGGCCTGCGGCCAATAGACACCCGAGAGGATCACCACCCCGTCGATCTCGCCCGCCTGTTCGCGCGCGGCGCGGACCGAGGCGCTGTCTGAAACGTCCACCGGCACCACCGAGGCCCGGCCGGGCAACGCATCGGCCACCGTCTGCAGCCGCCCGGCGTTGCGCGCGCTGAGCACCAGCTCGACGCCTGCGCGGCTCATCCTCTCGGCCAGGGCCCGGCCCAGCCCCTCGGAGGCGCCGACCAGCCAGTAGCGTTTCCCGGCCCAGCGCCTCACGCGGCCTCCTTGCGGCGCATGGTGGCGACCAGCTCGGCCACCTTGATCCCGTATTTGCGGAACTGGCTGCGGTTCATGATCGCGCCGTTCTCCATCAGGTACATCCAATCAACCGTATCCAGCACATGGCCGCCGGCATCCTCGGGCAGGCGGATGCGGTAGTTCAGCCTCACCCCGGCGCCCGCCTGCCGCCCATGCCCGGCCCCGACCACGTCGGGCGCCTCGGCCCGGATACTACCGTCATTGCCGAGTATCAGCGTCCAGCGGCGCGACTGAACAGCGCCGCTGTCATAGCGGAACTCTTCGACCATGGTGCCGACATTGCCCTGCCAACTGGCCTCCATATCCGCCACGAAGCGCGAGGTCACCCGGCCCGTGGGGCCATAGATCACCCCCTCGCACAGGATCGGCCCCGACAGGTGCTTGCGCAGGTCGAATTGCGGGGCGGTGGCGGCGTAGTTTTCGGGCCGCTGGGCGGCAAAGCTCCACATCCGGTGGCGCAGCAGAAGGGCGAGAAGGACCACGGCCATCCCGGCGAGGAAGATCACGAATCCGGTCATCGGGTCAGCTCCGTCTTGAGCGGCGTCACGGCCAGCAGCGCGATCGCCACGAGTTTCAGCGCGCAGGGAACCAGCGCGTAGAGGATGGTCAGCAGGGCCAGCGCGGCGGCCGGGTTGTCGCCACCCGAGGTGAAACCCGCCCCCTCCAGCAGTGGCAGCAGGATGGCGGCGGCAAAGGCCAGGGTGAACTTGTTGACGAAGCTCCACAGCCCGAAGCCGCCAGCCGCCTGCGGCGCGATGCGGGCCAGCCGCGCGGCGAAAAGCGCGGGAAGCAGCGTCAGGTCCGCCCCCAGCGCGGCGCCGGAGGCCAGGCAGATCCCGGTGAAGGCGACGACGTCGCCCGCGCCCAGCGTCGCGGCGAAGGCGAAGGAAGCCACCGACAGAGCCATCCCCGCCAGCAGCGCCCGGCGCGTGCCGATGGCCATCGCCGCCCGCCCCCAGAGCGGTGCCGCCCCCGCCGCGGCGAGGAAGAAGAGCAGCAGCAGCGGCCCCTCCCAGCCCGGCGCGGCGAGGCGGCTTTCCACGAAGAACAGGAACAGGGTCGAGGTCACGGCCAGCGGTGCCGCGTTGACCAGCGCCACCAGCAGCAGGCGGCGTGCGGTGGCGTCCCGCAGAACGCGGCCCAGGCCGGGCTCGGCAGGGCCGATCTGTGCCCGCCATTCCGCGCGCATCGCGGCGGCGGCAAGCAGGGCCAGCGCGGCGAACCCGGCCGCGAAAAGGGCGAAAGGCGCGCCCAGAGGCGCCAGTGCCACGGGGGCCACGGCGGCCAGGCTGACGCCCATCAGCGCCCCGGTCTCGCGCCAGGCGGCGAGGCGCACATGCCCGCGGGGCCCCAGCGCCCCGGCCTTGGCCACGCCCCGCGCATAGAACCCGATGGTGGCGAAGCTGAAGCCGGTGAACAGCACCGTCATCATCGCCCCGAACCACAGCAACGGCGCCACCGGCGGGGTCACGGCGAACAGCCCCAGCATGGCCAGCCCCATCAGCGCCGCCGTGCCCGCCATCGCCGCCCCGCGCCGCCCGCCAAGGCGGGCCTGCAGCCAGCCCAGCGCGGGGTCCTGCACCAGGTCCGCCAGCCGCAGAACGAAAAGCAGCCCGCCCAGCGCGGCGAGGCTGACGCCGTATTCATCGGCATAGAATTTCGGCGCGTGGATATAGAGGGGCAGCCCGGCCGCGGCCAGCACCCCTGCAAACAGCGCATAGGCCGGCAGGCGTGTCTGGGTCATCGCGAAACCTCCTGCGCGGGCGGCGGGGTGTGGGCCCGGTAGCGCGCCCCTTTCACCGCCAGGCGCAACGCCTGCCAATGGATCAGCCCCAGCACGCGCAGCGCGCCCAGGGGGCGGCGCAGGCAGGCCCCTAGGATACCGCGGTTGGTCAGCGTCCCGCGCGGGCCGGTCAGGGTGGCGTAGAGCCCCTCGTCCCCGTCCGAGAAGTCGATCCAGATCCCCAGCCGTTCCGCCCCGATGTCGAAGCGGAAGGTGTAGCCCCCCGCGATCGGCTGGAAAGGCGAGACGTGGAACACCTTTTGCGCCCGCAGCCGGTCGCTGGGCCCGATCGGGCGCTGGTCGGTATGGGCACAGAGGTAGTTGTGCCGGTCGCCGAAGGTATTGTTCACCTCGGCGATCACCGCGCGCAGGCTGCCATCCGCGCCGTGGCAGAGCCAGAAGCTGACCGGGTTGAACTCCATCCCCAAGACGCGCGGCTGGGTCAGCAGCCGGATCGGCCCGTCCACCTTGTCCAGCCCGTGCCCGGCCAGCAACTCGCGCACCCAGGCTGCGCCGCGCCCGGCGCCGCGCGGACCGCCATGGTCGCGGTCCCGAACGGAAAACAGATTGCGGCCGTCGCGGGAGAACAGCCAGGGCGCGCACGGGGCCGGGGCCCCGGCGTCGAGCAGAACGTAGTCCACGCCATAGCGAAAGGCGTGGCGCACCGCGCCGCGCCGCCCGTGGAAGGTCACGCCCCGGATATGCTCGACCGCGCCGCTCATGCCGCCGCGGCCCGGTCCTGCATCTGCATCATCGCCTCGGCCACGTCCACCGCGCTGGCGAACCCGTCCTCGTGGAAGCCGTTGCGCATCCAGGCGCCGCAGAACCAGGTGCCGCGCGCCCCGTTCATGGCGCGGATCTTTTCCTGCGTCGCCAGTGCGGCGTGGTCGTAGACGGGGTGGCGGAAGGTGACGGTGTCGTAGATCAGCTCGTCCCGGATGGGCCGGGTGGTGTTGAGGGTCACGAACATCGGATCGTCCCGCGGGATCCGCTGCAGCGAGTTCATCCAGTAGGTCAGGTCGATCCGCTCGCTGCCCTTGCCGCGCTCCTCGGAATAGACCCAGCTCGCCCAGGCCGCGCGGCGGCGAGGCATCAGCGAGGCGTCGGCGTGCAGCACCGCTTCATTCGGCTGGTAGCGCACCGCCGACAACGCCGCGCGCTCCTGCGGCGAAGGATCGGCCAGCAGCGCCAGCGTGTCGTCGGAATGGGTGGCGAAGACAACGTCGTCGAACGCCTCCCAGTCTCCGCCCTTCGCCTTGACCTCGACGCCGCCGACCGGCCGGCGCACGGCCTCCACCGCCGCGCCGAGGCGCAGGTCCACGCCCTGTGCGGCCAACGCGACCTGCAGCCTGTTCACATATTCGACCGAGCCGCCCTTGACCGTGTACCACTGGTGCTGGCCGGTGTGGCTGAGAAGGGCATGGTTGTCGAAGAACTGCACTAGGGCGCGGGCCGGGAAATCCATGATCCGGGCGCAGGGCGTCGACCAGATCGCGCCCGAGAGCGGCAGGATATAGCGGTCGCGGAACCAGTCGCCGGTGCCCAGCCGGTCCAGCATGCCGCCGATGGTCAGGCCGGGGTCGCGCGCGACCTCCAGCGCCCGGGCGTTGAAACGCAGCACGTCGCGCAGCATCCCCGCAAAGCGCGGGTTGGCCAGGTTGCGCTTCTGCGCGAAGACGGCACGCAGGTTGCGCAGCCCGTATTCGAAGCGCCCGCCGTCGAAGGAGGCGCCGAAACTCATGTCGCTCTTGACCACCGGCACGTCCAGCTCGTCGAACAGCGCCGCCAGGTGCGGGTAGTTGGCGTAGTTGAACACGATGAAGCCGGTATCCACCGCCCTGTCGCCCCGCTTGCCCGCCAGCACGGTGCGCGCATGGCCGCCAAGCCGCGGTGCCGCCTCGAACAGCACGACGCGGTGCCGCCTGCCCAGCAGGCGCGCGGCCGCCATCCCGGAAATGCCGCCGCCGATCACGGCAATGCGCCGGGGCGCGGGGGTTGGGGGATCGAAAGGCATGGGCAGGCTCCTGCTTCGTATTTTGCGTTGTCCTGAAATACGGCCGGGGCGCGGGGGCGGATCACAGAAAAACCTGTGATCCGATCGCACGCCGCGCACGTAAGATGGACATGTTGACCGATACCGGCCTTGCAGAGATTTTGGATGCACCCGCGGGGAAGCGCGCCTATGCTGTCTCCCGCCGGGCCATTGCCCGGCGCCGCGACGAGGGGGCGGGAACGGACGCGATGTCGGTCGAGACAGATTGGATAGAACTGGTCGGGCGGATCCGGGACCACAAGGATCAGCAGGCATTCAAGGCGCTATTCACCCATTTCGCCCCGCGCGTGAAAGGCTTCCTCATCAAGTCGGGCGCCGCGCCCGACATTGCCGAGGAATGCGCCCAGGACGTGATGGCCACGCTGTGGCACAAGGCGCATCTGTTCGACCCGGCCCGCGCCAGCGTGGCGACCTGGGTGTTCACCATCGCGCGCAACCGCCGGATCGACCTGCTTCGCAAGGAACGCCGCCCCGAACCCGAGGACCTGCCTTGGGGTCCCGAGCCCGACCCCGAACAGGCCGAGATCCTAGGCCTGCAACAGGAAAGCGAACAACTCGCGGCCGCGCTGGCCGCCCTGCCCGAGAAACAGCGCCACCTGATCGAGAAGGCTTATTTCGGCGAGCTCAGCCACAGCGAGATCGCGGCCGAAACCGGCCTGCCGCTGGGCACGATCAAGTCGCGCATAAGACTGGCGCTGGACCGCCTGCGCCACGCAATGAAGTGACTGCCATGAAGAAGATCACGCATCACCTGACCGACGCCCTGCTGATGGGATACGCCGCGGGCGCCCTGCCCGAGGCGTTCAACCTGGTTGTGGCCACGCATATCTCGCTCTGCGACGAATGCCGGGCCCGGCTGGGCAGTTTCGAGGCGCTGGGCGGCACGGTGCTGGAAGACACGGAACCCGCGGCGGCGCTGGCCGAGGACAGTTTCGCGGCCACACTGGCCCGGATCGCGGACCAGCCCGCCGAGGCACCCAGGCCCGCGCACAAACGCGGCCTGTTTCCCGCGCCGCTGCAGGATTACGTGGGGGGCGATCTGGAGGCCGTGAAATGGCGGGGCTTTGGCACCGGCGTGCGGCAGGCGATCCTGCCCACCTCGTCCACGGCAAGCGTGCGGCTGCTCCACATCCCGGCAGGCACGGCGGTGCCGGATCACGGCCACAGGGGGATGGAACTGACGCTGGTGTTGCAGGGCGCCTTCCGCGACGAGGACGGGCGCTTCGGCCCCGGCGACATCGAGGTCGCGACCGACGAACTGGAGCACACCCCCGTGGCCGAGGCGGGCGAGGATTGCATCTGCCTGGCCGCCACCGACGCGCCGTTGCGGTTCAAATCGCTGCTGCCCCGGCTGGCCCAGCCTTTCTTGCGGATCTGACCGGCCGGCACGGGCCCCGATTTTTCTCCGAAAAATCGCTGGGGGCGGCGACCGGGCCGCTCAGCCCTTGGGCGGGGTCAGCGGCACCACGCGCTCTTCGGCCTCGGGCGCCAGTTCCTCGAAATCGAAATTGTCCAGCCGCTTAGCCCGGCGCCCGGCCTTCTCGGCCGATATCTTGATCTCGGAAATGTCCTTGGAGGCCTGGTGGAAATGCCGGTCCAGGTTTTCCACCCGCGTGCCCAGCCGGTCCACGTCGGCGTAGAGCATGGCCAGTTCCTTGCGGATGGCGCCGGCCTGCTGACGCATCCGCGCGTCCTTGAGGATCGCGCGCATGGTGTTCAGCGTGGCCATGCAGGTGGTGGGCGAGACGATCCAGACCCGGGCTGCGAATCCCTCGCGCACCAGTTCGGGGAAATTGGCGTGCAGCTCGGCATAGACGGCCTCGGACGGCAGGAACATCAGCGCGCCGTCGGCGGTTTCGCCCTCGATGATGTATTTCTCGGAGATCGCCTTGATATGCGCCTTGACCGAGTTGCGCAGCATCCGCGCGGCCTCGTTCAACTCGTTCTGCGTGGAGGCGCGGCGCAGAGCCTCGTAGGCCTCCAGCGGGAACTTGCTGTCCACCACGATCGGCCCCGGCGGATTGGGCAGGTGGATCAGGCAGTCCGCCCGCCGCCCGTTCGACAGCGTCGCCTGCAGCGAGTAGCTGTCGGAGGGCAGCGCCTTGGACACGATGTCGTTGAGCTGGATCTCGCCAAAGGCGCCGCGGGTCTGCTTGTTGGACAGGATGTCCTGCAGGCTGAGCACGTCGCCCGACAGCTTCTCGATATTGGCCTGGGCCTTGTCGATGGTCTGCAGCCGCTGCTGCAACTCGCCCAAGCTTTGCGCCGTGCGCCGAGCCGAGCCGTGCAGGTTCTGGTTCATCTGCTCGGTCACCTGCTGCAGGCGGTTTTCCATCAGCTTCAGCATGTTGGTTTGGCTGGCAGCCTGCGCCTCGGACACATGGGTCAGGCCGCCCGCCAGCTGCTGCTGGCCGTCCGAGAGCATCTGCACCCGCTGACCAAGCTGGTTCATCTGGTAGATGAGCGGCTCGGCGGCGGCGGCCGAGCGGCCCGCGCGGCGCAGGGTGACGATCAGCAGGATCACCACCAGCATGAGCAGCCCCGCCGCGGCGAGGGCCGCCATCACCAGCGGGTCGTTCAGCGCGAGGCCTTGTCCGGAAATCTCGTTCATGTGCGTCCGAACAGCCTTTCGATATCGGAGAGTTTCAGTTCCACGTAGGTGGGCCGGCCGTGATTGCACTGGCCGGAATGCGGCGTGGCCTCCATCTCGCGCAGCAGCGCGTTCATCTCGTCGCCCCGCATGCGGCGGCCGGAACGGATGGAGCCGTGGCAGGCGACGCGGGAGAGGATCGCCTCGACCTTTTCCTGCACGATCTGGCTCTCGCCCAGATCGTCCAATTCATCGAGGATGTCGCGCAGCAGCGCCTCGGCGTTGATCTCGCCCAGGATGGCCGGGGTCTCGCGCACCGCCACCGCGCCGCCGCCGAAGGGCTCCAGCACCAAGCCCAGCCGCGCGAGGTTGTCGCCGTGCTCCATCAGCCGGGCGCAATCGCCCTCGGACAGTTCCACGATCTCGGGGATCAGCAGGGCCTGGCTGGCCACGCCGTTCTCGGCCATCTGGCGTTTGAGCTTTTCATAGACCAGCCGCTCATGCGCGGCGTGCTGGTCGACGATGACGATGCCGTCGGCGGTCTGGGCGATGATGTAGTTCTCGTGCACCTGCGCGCGGGCGGCGCCCAGCGGCAGATCGTCTGCCACCGCCTCCGGCACCTCCTCGACCCGGGCCGAGGGCATGGCCGCCTCGGCAAAACCGGGCGTCTCGGGCGAGGCAGGAACGGAGGGGCCAAGGCCAGAGCGCTCTGGCGCCAGGGGGGCCTGCGCCCTGTAGGCGGAGGCCAGCGCGCCGGGCGAAGGGCGGTCCATCTGGTAGACGCGGGCGGGGCCCGGCGGTTCGGGCCGCATGGCGCCCAGCGTCGCGCCCGCAACGGTGGTGGAGGCCCGGTGCCCGGCCTCGGCCAGCGCGTGGCGCAGGGCCGAGACGATCAGCCCGCGCGCCAGCCCCGGGTCCCGGAACCGCACCTCGGCCTTGGCCGGGTGCACGTTCACGTCCACCAGATGCGGGTCGCATTCGATGAACAGCACGGCAGCCGGGTGCCGGTCGCGGCTGAGGAAATCGGCATAGGCCCCGCGCAGCGCGCCGATCAGCATCTTGTCCTTCACGGGCCGGCCGTTGACGAACAGGTATTGCGCCACCGACGATCCGCGCGAATAGGTCGGCAGGGCGGCGTATCCGGTCAGGCTCAGCCCCTCGCGGGTGGCGTCGATGGGCAGGGCGTTCTCGGCGAAATCGCCGCCCAGGATGCGCGCCAGCCGCCCGTGCAGCGCGTCGAACAAATCGCCCGTCTCGGCATCGGCGCGGAAACTCACGCGCCCCTCGCCCCCGCCCGAGACATCGCGCAGGGTGAAGCTGACGAAGGGCTCGGCCATGGCCAGCCGCTTGATCACGTCGGAGATGGCCTGCGTCTCGGCCCGGTCGGAGCGCAGGAATTTCAGCCGCGCGGGCGTGGCGTAGAACAGATCGCGCAACTCGACCACCGTGCCCTGGCTCAGCGCCGCGGGTTTCACCGCGCTCATCTGCCCGCCCGCCACGGTGATCTGCGCCGCCTCGCCGCCCGCGCGCGAGGTGATGGTCAGCCGCCCCACCGCGCCCAGCGAGGGCAGCGCCTCGCCCCGAAATCCGAAGCTGTGGATGTCCAGCAGGTCGGAGCCGTCGATCTTGGACGTGGCATGGCGCGACAGCGCCAGCGGCAGGTCCTCGCCCGCCATGCCGTGCCCGTCGTCGCGCACCCGGATCAGCGTCTTGCCGCCATCGGCGAAGGCGACCTCGATCCGCCGCGCGCCGGCGTCCAGCGCGTTCTCGACCAGTTCCTTGACGGCCGAGGCCGGGCGCTCGACCACCTCGCCGGCGGCGATGCGGTTGATCGCTGCCTCGTCGAGTTGCCGGATGACCGGCCGGTCTGCGCTTATATTGGGGCTGGGCGTGTTCATCCTACTAGGATTAGCACGCCCGCGCCCGATTCGAACAGGGGGGCTAGTTGGTGCTGGCCAGCCCCTCGGGCCGGCCCACCACCACGAAATGCAGCGCCTCGGGGTCCAGCAATTCACCCGCCACGCGGCGGATATCGTCCAGCGTCACGGCCTCGATCATGGCGTTGCGGGTCTTGACGTAATCCGGCGACAAACCGTCGAGCTGCATGCCAGTCAGGATGCTTGCGATCGGCCCGTTGCCGTCAAAGCGCAGCGGGTAGGCGCCGGTGAGGTAGGTCTTGACCGCGTCCAGTTCCTCCTGCGTCAGCCCCTCGGTCGCGGCCTTTTGCCATTCGGCCCGGATCACCTCGATCGCCTCGGCCACGCGGTCGTTGGCCGAGGCCACCTGCCCCAGCATCAGCGCGGCGTAGTCCATCGGGTAGAGATAGGAATAGACGCCATAGGTCAGGCCGCGCTTTTCGCGCACCTCGGTCATCAGGCGCGAGGTGAAGCCGCCCGCGCCCAACACCTGGTTCAGCACATAGGCGGTGATGAAATCGGGATCGTCGCGCTTCAGCCCCTTCTGGCCGAACACGGCCACCGCCTGCGGCGTATCGAAGGGCACCACCGTGACACCGCCCGCCAGTGAGAAATCGGCCTGCGGGGGCATCGGCGCGCCGGTCTCGGGCAGACCCTCGAACAGGTTGTCCAGCAGCGTGCCCAGTTCCTCGGCGGTGATGTCGCCCACGGCCGAGACCACCAGCCGGTCGCGCGCCATGACGCGGGCCTTGGCCTCGATCAGGTCGTCGCGGGCCAGCGCGGCCACGCCCTCGGGCGTGCCGTTGATCGAGCTGGCATAGGGATGGTCGCCGAAGGCCAGCCGGTCGAAGGTGCGCGTCGCGATGGTGTCGGGGTCCTTTTCATCCGAGCGGATGATCGACAGCACCTGGTTGCGGACCCGCTCGACCGCGTCCTCGTCAAAGCGCGGCTGAAGCAGGGCGAGGCGCAGCAGGCCCATCACCTCATCGCGGTTCTCGGTCAGCGTGCGGACAGAAACCGACAGGGTGTCGGGCCCGACATCGAAACCGATATCGGCGGCCAGCGCGTCGCGGGCCGTGGCAAAGGCGCGGGCGTCCATGTCGCCCGCCCCCTCTTCCAGCAGGCCGGTCATCAGGTTGATCGCCCCCCGCTTGCCCGGCGCATCGAGCGAGGCGCCGCCGCGAAAGCGGATCTCAAGGGCCAGGATGAGGATCTCGTGGCTTTCGACCAGCCAGGCGTCGATGCCGCCGGGCGATGTGACCTCCTGTATCTCCACGC
This sequence comes from Paracoccaceae bacterium, assembly GCA_049974865.1. Classification (GTDB taxonomy): domain Bacteria; phylum Pseudomonadota; class Alphaproteobacteria; order Rhodobacterales; family Rhodobacteraceae; genus JAGSOU01. The sequence continues at coordinate 9,003 of JBNGCX010000046.1, read as the reverse complement.
CGGCACGCAGGGGCAGCGCCATTAGCAGGGTCAGGACCAGGGCGTGGGCGATGCGGATCATTGGGTCACCTCCTGCGGGTCTTGGCGCATCAGCCAGCCGGTGACCGCGCGGTCGCGGTCGAACAGGCGGCGGGCGGCGGCCATCACGTCCTCGGGCGTGACCTGCTGCGATATCTCGGGCCAGCTCTGCACGTCCTCGATGCTCAACCCAATGGCCAGGGCCTCGCCATAGCGGCGGGCCAGCCCCTGGATGTTGTCGCGGGCATAGATATCTGCGGCGCGGCGCTGCATCTTGAGGCTGGCGAAAAGCTCTTCGTCGACGCCCTGTTCCATGAACTCGGCCAGCGCGGCGTCCAGCGCATCCTCGGCCTCCTGAAGGCTGACGCCCTCGGCCGGCACCACGACGAGGCCGAAGGTGGTGTCGTCCAGCGACAGCCCGTCATAGAAGGCCGAGGTATAGAGCGCTGTCTGGCTGTCAAAGGTCAGCTTGGTGCCCAGGAACGACGTCGCCCCCTCCCCGCCCAGCAGTTCGGCCAGGTAGCTCAGCGCCGCGGCCTCGCGCTGGTCGCCGGGGTCGCGCTCGGGCGCGAGATAGGTGCGCATCACGTAGGGTTGCGCCACGCGCGGGTCGGAAAAGACGAGCCGCCGCTCGGCGCGCTGGGGCGGCTCCTGCGGGCGGGCGCGGGGCGCCAGGTCCGGGTTGGCCGGGATCGGGCCGTAATAGGTCTCTGCCAGCGCGCGCACCTCATCGGGGTCCACGTCGCCGGCGACCACCAGGATCGCGTTGTTGGGGGCGTAGAAGGTCCTGTAAAAGCCCAGCGCATCCTCGCGCGAGAGCTGCTCGATCTCGTGCTTCCAGCCGATGATCGGCACGCCGTAGGGGTGGTTCAGGTATTGCGCCGCGCGGCGTTCTTCGCCGAACAGCGCGCCGGCACTGTTCTCGGTGCGCTGGTTGCGCTCCTCGAGGATCACGCCGCGCTCGGTCTTCACGTCGTCCCGAGACAGACGCAGGCCGGTCATGCGGTCGGCCTCCATCTCCATCATCAGGTCCAGCCGGTCGGCCGCGACGCGCTGGAAATACGAGGTGTAGTCCCACGAGGTGAAGGCGTTGTCCGACCCCCCGTTGGCCTCCACCAGTTCCGAGAACTTGCCGGCCGGGAAGGCCTCGGTCCCCTTGAACATCAGGTGTTCGAGGAAATGCGCGATGCCGGAATGGCCGGCGGGCTCGTCCGCGGCCCCTACCCGGTACCAGACCATGTGCACGACCACGGGCGCCCGGTGATCCTCGATCACCACCACCTCCATGCCGTTGTCGAGGGTGAAGCTGGAAACCTCGTCCGCCCGGGCCGGCAGCGCGGCGGCAAGGGCAAGGATCAGGCACAGTCCTAGGCGGCGCAGCATCGGCGGTCCTCCGTGAGATATCCGTGGCCTGAAGCTACGCCAAAGCGGCGCGGGATCAACCCGGGGTGACGCGGTTGTGAGCGGGGCTCACCGGTCTTCGGCGGTCACGCCCTCGGGCGGCGCACCGACCGTGCGCGCCCCGGCCCGGCGCCAGCGCCACAGCTCGGCGTGCTGGTCGAGCGCCTGCTTGCGGTAGGCCTTGTAATAGACGTTGACGTTGAACCAGCGCTCCAGCAGGCGGCCGTCATTGCGGCGGCGGAACTCGAGGTCCTCGGCGGCCAGCGTGCGGCGGATGCCGGGGGCCACGCCGAAGCGTGTGGCATGCGCGATCAGCCCGGCATCGGCGCGCGGGGCGCCGCTCGCGGCCAGCCGCGCCGGGTTGCCGCCCAGCGCGGCCACGGCATCCTCGTGCGGGGTCGGGTCCACCCGGTTCTTCCCGCCCGGCGTGGGCTGGGGCAGGCTGGCCAGATCCTCGGGGATCTCCACCGGCTTGTTGGGCAGGATCATGAATTCGTCCGGGGTGCCGCGATTGGCCCGGATATTCATCAGCTCCGGCTCCTTGTCGCGCGAGCAGGCCGACAGGCCCAGCCCCGCCACCATCGAGATCACAATCAGCACGCGCGCGGACCGCATTCACGCCTCCTTAGCCCAGTCCTGCCCTCTTTAGCGCAAGGCACCGGGCGCGTCACGGGGTCTTCTTTCCGCCGGTGAAGGCGATCAGCCCGATCGCGCCGACGAAGATCGCGATATCGGCCACGTTGAAGGAGAACGGGTTGTCGATTCCGCAACAGGACATGTTCAGGAAATCCGCCACCGCGCCCCAGTGCAGCCGATCCAGCGCATTGCCCAGCGCGCCGCCCACCAGCAGCCCGGCCGAGACCTGCGCCAGCGGGCGGGCGCCCTCGCGCCGGATCCACCAGACGACCCAGAGGCTGATGGCAAGGGCCACGCCCACCAGCACCCAGCGCATGATCCCGGCATCGTTCGAAAAAAGGCCGAAATTCACGCCCCGGTTCCAGGCCATGCGGAAGTTCAGAAGCGGCGGCAGCACCTCGATCGCGCCCCGCTCGCGCAGGCCGAGACCGTAGACCACGGCCAGTTTCGTGGCCTGGTCGAGAACGAAGACCGCGAAGGCCCAGAGCGCCAGCCGCCGCATCGCGCCCTCAGTGCCGGAAATGGCGCATGCCGGTGAAGACCATGGCCAGCCCCGCCTCGTCGGCCGCCGCGATCACCTCGTCGTCGCGCATCGAGCCGCCGGGCTGGATCACGCAGGTCGCGCCCGCCGCCGCGGCCTCCAGCAGGCCGTCGGGGAAGGGGAAGAACGCGTCCGAGGCCACGGCCGAACCGATGGTCAGCGGCTGGGGCAGCTCCAGCGCCTCGGCCATGCGCTCGGCCTTCTTGGCGGCGATCAGGGCCGAATCGACCCGGCTCATCTGGCCCGCACCCACGCCAACGGTAGCGCCGTCCTTGACGTAGACGATGGCGTTGGACTTGACGTGCTTGGCCACCTTCCAGGCAAACAGCAGGTCACGCATCTGTTCCTCGGTCGGGGCCTTCTTGGTCACCACCTTGAGGTCGTCCAGCCCGACAAAGCCGTTGTCCTTGTCCTGCACCAGGAAGCCGCCGGCAACCTGTCGCACGGTCAGGCCGCCGGCCATCACGTCGGGCAGCCCGTCGGTGGTGAGCAGGCGCAGGTTCTTCTTCTTGGCGAAAATACTCTTTGCCTCCTCCGAGGCCCCGGGCGCGATCACCACTTCGGTGAAGATATTGGTGATCTCCTCGGCGGTTTCCGCCTCCAGCGGCTGGTTGAAGGCCACGATGCCGCCGAAGGCCGAGGTGCGGTCGCAGTCGAAGGCGGCCTTATAGGCCTCGAACTGCGTCGCGCCGCGCGCCACGCCGCAGGGATTGGCGTGCTTGATGATGGCGCAGGCGGCGCTTTCCGCCGGGTCGAACTCGGCCACCAGCTCAAAGGCGGCGTCGGTGTCGTTGATATTGTTGTAGGACAGCTCCTTGCCCTGGTGCTGCGCCGCGGTCGCCACGCCGGGGCGGTTCGAGCCGTCGACGTAGAACGCCGCCTTCTGGTGCGGGTTCTCGCCATAGCGCAGGGTCTGGGCCAGCGTGCCGGCAAAGGCACGGCGGCGCGGGGCCTCGTCGTTCAGGGCGCCGGCCATCCAGGCGGAGACGGCCGCATCATAGGCGGCGGTGCGCGAATAGGCGGTCAGGGCCAGCTTCTGACGGAAGGCATAGCTGGTCTCGCCGCCATTGGCCTCCAGCTCGGCCAGCAGGGCGTCGTAGTCCTGCACGTCCACCACCACGTTGACGAAGGCGTGGTTCTTGGCCGCGGCGCGGATCATCGCCGGGCCGCCGATATCGATATTCTCGATGCAGGTGTCGTAATCGGCGCCCTTGGCCACGGTTTCCTCGAACGGGTAGAGGTTGACCACCAGCAGGTCGATGGCGCCGATGCCATGCTCTTCCATCGCCGCGGAATGGGCGGGGTTGTCACGCAGCGCCAGCAGCCCGCCATGCACCATCGGGTGCAGCGTCTTGACCCGGCCGTCCATCATCTCGGGGAAGCCGGTCACCTCGGCCACGTCGCGCACGTCGAGGCCGGCGTCGCGCAGCGCCTGCGCGGTGCCGCCGGTCGACAGAAGTTCCACCCCGCGGGCGGCCAGCGCCTTGCCCAGGTCCACCAGCCCGGTCTTGTCGGAAACGGAAAGCAGCGCGCGGCGCAGCGGCACGAGATCGGTCATTGGCTCATCCTGTCTTATCGCTCAGCCCGGCAGGCCGGGCTCTTCATCCATTACGAGATCGCGCAGCCCTTGCGGGGTTTCCTGCGCTTTTGCAAGGGTCCAGTTGATTTGTGCGGCATAATCCGCCACCCGCGACGACAATACGATCTGCTTGGTGGCGCGCGGTTTCAACCGGCCTTTTTCAAGGTAAACGCTGGGTTCCAGATGCAGCTGGGCGTGGCCGTCATGGCGGAACACCCAGATCTCGCCCGACTTCAGCGCCAGCGACACCGCCGCGCCGCCCATGTCGATCTCGGCATCGACATCGGGGTAGAGGTGAAAGCGGATCGCGTAGGGAATGCCCTGCAACCGCACCCGGTCCATCGCTTTGTCGAAGGCCACCTTGTGCGCCTCGGAAAACGCGCCCAGCGTGTCTTCGCCGCTCAGCGCGCGCCCGTCGAAGCTGAGGTCCAGCCGCCGGGCGTGGATTAGCCCGTGCGTGCGGGCGTAGCCGTCATGCCAGGCGGTGAGGCTGGTGCCGCCCTGATCGGCGCTTTGCTGCACGCCCACCTCGCGCGGGGCCTCGACCAGCAGCTCGCGCTGATGCGCGCCGATCAGCCGGCGGGCGCCCAGCCGGGCCGAGGAATAGCCCTCGATGGCCAGGGTCGAATGGCTCTGCGTGGCGCGTCCGGCGCGCCGCCAGTCCTCGCCGAAGCTCACGCCCGAGCCGCAATTGACCACCACCGGGCGGCGCCCGGAGGTGAGCTCGAAGGCCAGGGTCGAGGCATGCGCGTTATGCGACACCGGCACCGCCGGGGGCGGGGCGGCGTCGAGGATCACGCTGGTGCGCCCCGACGACAGCCGCGCGTAGCCCATCGCCAGGCCGGTGTTGGCCCCGGCGCGTACGCCCGAGGCGGCCAGCGCCTGGTCGAGCCGTCCCTCGATCCCGCGCCCGCCGCCGTGGAACCGCGCAAGCCCGCCGTCGGAATGGCGCAGGGCGCGCAGGGTGGGGGCGATGCGCTCGATGGCGCGGACGTGATCCCTGGCCGCCACCCGGCCCGAATCCGACAGCGCCGAGGCCGCCCAGGTCAGCAGGGTGAAGACCTCCAGCAGTTCCTCGGGGTTGCGGGTGGGGATCCCACCCTCGGCGTCGATCTGCTGGCGGCATTCGCGGGCCAAGGCCCGCGTCGCCGGGGCGACGTGGCGGTCCATGCCCTCCAGCGTCAGACCGGCATAGATGAGCCCGGTCAGCGCCTCGAACCGGGGCAGGCCCGGCGCCGCGGATTTCCAGCGGCGGCTGAGGAAAACCGTCTGCTGCGCGAGCGACCGGAAATAGGCGCCGGAGCGCTCCTTGTCCTGCCCGGCCAGCAGGAAGAGCGCGTGGTTGATCCAGCGGATCATGCGCCGCCCGGTCAGGTCGGGCGACCAGCCGGGGCCGCGCCCTCGGCCATGCCGCGCGATCCAGCCCATGGTCCAGTCCTGCGCGCGGCTGCGCGCCGCGTGATCGCCCACCGCGGCCAGGTCATCGAGCCAGGTGAAGCCGTGCAGGTCCTCCTCGAAGGCGGGGGCCGGCATGGGCAGGTCCCAGATCGCGGTGCCCGGCGCCTCGACCAGATAGCCGGCGAAGAGGAAATTGCCGCCGATCAGCTGCTTGCCGCGGGCAAAGCTGCCGATGGTGCGCGGTTCGGGCTGCGAAACGAAGCCGCCGGCCGGGCGCGCGAGGGTGCTCAGCCGGGCATGGAGCCGGTCCATCCAACGGCCGCGCCGGGCTTGCCAGCTTTGCTGTCTGAAGGCGCCTGCCATTTGTCGGGTCTGCTCTTGCGCGGGGGTCTGCCTTGGGCGCGACCATACCGCCGGGCCGGCCCGGTGTCAGCCCGTTTTGCGCAACGCGAAGATGTAGAACCCGTCCATGCCGCCGCGCTCGGCCCAGTAATCGGGGCGCAGGCGCAGCCCGCCCAGATCGTCGCGCCATCCCGGGTCGACCCCCGGCACGTCCAGCGCCTCGCGGTCGACCGAGATGCCGTCGTTCCGCTCCATCATTGCCTCGAGCTGCTTCTCGCCCTCCTCGGGCAGCAGCGAGCAGGTGCAGAACACCAGCCGCCCGCCGGGCTTCAGCAGGCCCAGCGCGTGGTCCAGCATCTGCGCCTGCAGCGCGAAGAGCGGCTTGATCTCCTGGCCCGTCTTGGCGAAGGGCAGGTCGGGGTGGCGGCGGATGGTGCCGGTGGCCGAACAGGGCGCGTCCAGCAGGATCGCGTCGAAGGCTTCAGGCAGCCAGGTCAGCAGATCGGCGGCCACGACCTCGGCGCTCAGGCCGGTGCGGGCGAGGTTTTCCTCCAGCCGCTTCAGCCGCGGCCTGGAGATATCCAGCGCCGTCACCTTCGCCCCGGCGGCGGCGAGCTGCATGGTCTTGCCGCCGGGCGCGGCGCAGAGATCGGCGATGCGCTCGCCCTTTTGCGGGGTGAGGATTCGGGCAGGCAGCGCGGCGGCGGCGTCCTGCACCCACCAGTCGCCCTCCTCGAATCCCGGCAGCGCCGAGACCTGCACCGAGGCCGTCAGCCGGACGCTGCCCGTGGGCAGGGCCACCCCACCCAGCCGGGCGGCGAGCGCCTCGGCATCGCCGTCCTTCGGGGTCAGGTCCAGCGGCGCGCCCGCCGCATGGGCGGCCTCCAGCGCCAGCACGCCGGCGCGGCCCAGTCTGCTTTCCAGCCGCCCGCGCAGCCAGCCGGGCATGCGGGCCGGCGGCAGGGCGTCCCACTCCGCGCGGCTCATCGCCCCCACCTTGCGCAGCACGGCATTGGCGAGGCCCGCCAGGGGCTGGGTCTGCCGGTGCATCCGCAGCAGGCCCACCGCGGAATTGACCACGCCATGCGGCGCTGCGCCCTCCTCGAGCATCTCCACCACCGCCAGCCGCAGCACGAGGCGCACATCTTCGGGCGGGTGCTTGCGCAAGAGCGGCTTGAGCACGGCGTCGGCCCGGCCGAGATGGCGCAGGGTGGAGAGCGCCAGCCGCTGCGCGCGGGCGCGGCCCGAGGGCTCCAGATCGGCCAGCGGGCCGTCCCCGCCGGTCAGTTCGGCCATCGGGCGGTGCTCTTCCAGCACCTCGTGCAGCAGTTGCACCGCCGCCAGCCGAACCGGGTCTACCTTCTGCGCCATGTTTTGTCCCAACCTTGCCGAACGATCCGCCTGCCGTATATCAAGGGCGCAATCCGCACAAGGACAGCCCCATGAGCGACGACACCCGCAAAGACCTGCCCCCCGCCGCCCAGCGCGCCCTGGCCGAGGCCGAGGAGCGCCGGAAGAAAGCGAAAGAGCTGGAACTGCCGACCGAGCTGGGCGGGCGCGACGGGCCCGAGCCGGTGCGGTATGGCGACTGGGAGAAAAAGGGAATCGCGGTCGATTTCTGAACCTCAGTCGAGGCGCAGATCAGCGTGATCGCCCGCACCCTTGTCGGCGATGAAGCGCAGCGTCTGGCCGCGCTTCTCAACCACCTGGCAGTTCGGGCCGAGTTCCCTGTCCCCGAAGCGGAGATCCCTGCAGAAATAACCGTCCGACCAGCGCCAGGCGCCGGTGACGGGCTTGCCGAAGGCACGGCCGGCGATTTCGCCCGCGGGCGTGACGCTCAGCCGGATGCCGAAGCGCGCCAGTTGACGGTCGGCGATCAGGCCGACAAAGACGTCGCGACTCTCGATCCGCCGCGCCTCCTCGGCGCCGGCATGGCCGGCGGCCAGCGACAGAACCAGTCCCGTGATGAGCGCGCGCATGGCACCTCTCCCCCTTGATATCGGGGGAGTTACGGCCCGGCCGCGCGCGCGGATCACTCAGAGACCCAGCACATCCACCATGTCGTATTCGCCGGGATGCATATCCTGCCCCCACAGCGCCGCGCGCAGCGCGCCGCGGGCGAAGATGCGGCGGTCGGTGGCGATGTGGCGCAGCACGATGCGCTCGCCATCGGCGGCGAAGATCACGTCATGTTCGCCCACGATGTCGCCGCCGCGGATGGCGGAAAACCCGATATGCCCGCGCTCGCGCGCGCCGGTGATGCCGTCGCGGCCGCGGTCCGCGACCTCGTCGAGGCTGACGCCGCGCCCATCGGCCGCGGCCTCGCCCAGCATCAGCGCGGTGCCCGAGGGCGCATCGACCTTGTGGCGGTGATGTGCCTCAACCACCTCAATGTCGTAATCGGCATCCAGCGCCTCGGCCACCTTGCGGGTCAGCTGCACCAGCAGGTTCACGCCCAGGCTCATGTTGCCGGCGCGCACCACCACCGCGTGGCGGGCGGCGGCCCTGATCTTTTCCAAGTCGTCGGGCATCAAGCCGGTCGTGCCGATCACGTGGACGGCACGCGCCTGCGCGGCGATCTCGGCGAATTGCACGGTGGCCGCCGGCGCGGTGAAGTCGATCACCGCCTGCGCCTTGGCCATCGCCTCCAGCGGGTCGTCGGTAATCCGCACGCCCAGTTCGCCCTCGCCCAGCAGAGAGCCCACGTCGCGGCCCACCAGCTCGTGGCCGGGGCGCTCCACCGCGCCCACCAGGCGGGCCTTGCCGCTTTCCAGCACCGTGCGCATCAGCATCTGGCCCATCCGGCCCGAGGCGCCCGTGATTACAATGCCCGGCAGTTCGCTCATCGCTCTCTCCATTTCCCGCGTGCCATCCCTCTAGCCGAAGCGGCCCCGCTTGGCAAAGCCCGCGCCATCGCCTAGATGCGTGCCATGGCAAAGAACAAGTTTCATCAGGGCTCCGGCCCGTCGCAACGCCAGCTCCGCGTGGGCGAGCTGATCCGGCGCACCCTGTCGGAGGTGTTGTCGCGCGGCGACGTCCACGACCCCGAGCTCAACCGCATGTCCATCACCGTGGGCGAGGTGCGCAC
>JBNGCX010000045.1:0-33706 GCA_049974865.1 Paracoccaceae bacterium | reverse complement strand
CCACGGTTGGCGATCAGGATTTTCTTGAAGTCACTCATGGGCGGGCCCTTTCATATGGGTCTGTCCGGAACGCGCCCTGGCGGCGCGGCATGATGGCGAATGGGTATAGGGACGCCGCAGTGCAGCGCAATACCCACGACTACGCAAGATGAAACTTTTGTGGCATCGCCCCGATTTGTCACAGTCGCGCGTGGAACATTGTGTGAACAATTCTTTAACTCTGTCGCGAAGCGGTCTAGATTGGCGCCATGAGCAGCTTTGACGAAGACGACGCCTTCGAGGCGGGGGCGAAACTGTCGCTGGCCGCGCGCGCCATGGCCGCGCGCCCGGCGCCCTATCTGGACGATCTCAACCCGGCGCAGCGCGAGGCGGTGGAGGCCTTGGAGGGGCCGGTGCTGATGCTGGCGGGCGCCGGCACCGGCAAGACCAAGGCCCTGACCACCCGCATCGCGCATCTGCTGAACACCGGCACCGCGCGCCCGAACGAGATCCTCGCCGTGACTTTTACCAACAAGGCCGCGCGCGAGATGAAGGAGCGCGTGGCGCGCCTGCTGGGCCAGTCGGTGGAGGGGATGCCCTGGCTGGGGACCTTTCACGCCATCTGCGTGAAACTGCTGCGCCGCCACGCCGAGTTGGTGGGATTGAAATCGAATTTCACCATCCTGGACAAGGATGACCAGATCCGGCTGCTCAAGCAACTGATCGTGGCCGCCAACATGGACGAGAAGCGCTGGCCCGCGCGCCAGCTGGCCGGCCTGATCGACAACTGGAAGAACCGCGCCTGGACGCCCGAGAATGTGCCCGGGGCCGAGGCCGCCGCCTTCAACAACCGCGGCACCGAGCTTTACGCCGCCTACCAGGAGCGCCTGCGCACCCTGAACGCGGTGGATTTCGGCGACCTGCTGCTGCATGTGGTCACCATCTTCCAGCGCCATGACGACCTGCTGAGGCAGTACCAGCGCTGGTTCCGCTATATCCTGGTGGACGAATACCAGGACACCAATGTCGCCCAGTACCTGTGGCTGCGGCTGCTGGCGGGCGCGCATCACAACATCTGCTGCGTGGGCGACGACGACCAGTCGATCTATGGCTGGCGCGGCGCCGAGGTGGGCAACATCCTGCGGTTTGAAAAGGATTTCCCGGGCGCCAAGGTGGTCCGGCTGGAGCAGAACTACCGCTCCACCCCGCATATCCTGGCCGCGGCCTCCGGCGTGATCGACGCCAACCAGGGCCGGCTGGGCAAGACGCTGTGGACCGACGCGCAGGAGGGCGAGAAGGTGCGCCTGATCGGCCATTGGGACGGCGAGGAGGAGGCGCGCTGGATCGGCGAGGAGGTCGAGGCGATGCAATCCGGCACCCGCGGCATGCGCCCCTTCGGCCTGGACGAGATGGCGATCCTGGTGCGCGCCTCGCACCAGATGCGCGCTTTCGAGGACCGTTTCCTGACCATCGGCCTGCCGTATCGCGTGATCGGCGGCCCGCGTTTTTACGAGCGGATGGAGATCCGCGACGCCATGGCCTATTTCCGCGTCGCCACCAGCCCCGACGACGACCTGGCGTTCGAGCGGATCGTGAACACGCCCAAGCGCGGCGTCGGCGACAAGGCGCTGCAGAACATCCAGCGCGCGGCGCGCGCCAACGGCCTGTCGCTGCTGGAGGGCGCGCGGCTGTTGATCAATGCGGGCGAGGTCAAGGGCAAGGCCAGGGGCGCGCTGGGGGCGTTGATCGAGGGGTTCGACCGCTGGCGCCAGGCGGCGATCACCGGCGCCGACCATATCGAGCTGGCCGAGCAGATCCTCGAGGAATCCGGCTATACCGAGATGTGGGTCAACGACAAGACGCCCGAGGCGCCGGGCCGGCTGGAGAACCTCAAGGAACTGGTCAAGGCGCTGGAGCAGTTCGAGAACCTGCAGGGCTTCCTCGAACATGTCGCCCTGATCATGGAGAACGAGACCGACGAGGGCGGGCCGAAGATCTCGATCATGACGCTGCATGCGGCCAAGGGGCTGGAATTTCCCGCCGTCTTCCTGCCGGGCTGGGAGGATGGTCTGTTTCCCTCGCAGCGGGCGATGGACGAAAGCGGGCTGAAGGGGCTCGAGGAAGAGCGGCGGCTGGCCTATGTCGGCATCACCCGGGCCGAGGAGCTCTGCACCATCTCCTTCGCCGCCAACCGCCGGGTCTATGGCCAGTGGCAATCGGCGCTGCCCTCGCGCTTCATCGACGAACTGCCCGAGAGCCATGTCGAGGTGCTGACGCCGCCGGGCCTCTATGGCGGGGGCTTTGGCGCGGCGCGCACGGCGGCCTCGGCGGTCGAGGACCGCGCGGCCAGCGCCAATGTCTACAACTCGCCGGGCTGGAAGCGCATGCAGGCGCGCAGCGCCGCACGCCCCGTGAGTCAGCCGCGCGAAAGCCGGACCATGGTGATCGACGCCGAGGCCGTCGCGGCCTTCACGGCCGGGGACCGGGTGTTCCACCAGAAATTCGGCTACGGCACGGTGATGGGCGTCGAGGGCGACAAGCTGGATATCGAGTTCGACAAGGCCGGGGCCAAGAAGGTGGTGGCGCAGTTCGTGGTCGCCGCCGCGCAGGCCGACGACGTGCCGTTCTGAGTGGTCGCGATTTTTCTGCGAAAAATCGATCGAAATTTCGCAGAAATTTCGGGCAGGGCGACAGCGGCGGGGATTTTCCCCGCCGTTTTTTCGGCATGCCGGCATCCGGGCAACAAAAAACGGCGACGCCAGGGAGGAGGAGGCGCCGCCGTTCTTGTCAGCGCCGGACCTCAGGGAGGAGGAGAAGGCCGGGCGCATCTCGGTGGAACCCGTCAGAGTTCCGGATTTGGAGGCGGCGACGCAGGGAGGAGGAGAGCGCCGCCGCTCATTACAGAAAACCCAGGGAGGAGGAGGGGGTTTCCTGAACTCTTGTATTCGTCTTAGGCGCCGTAGGCGGCCTCATGGGCCAGGCGCTGGATCATCGTGGGATGGATCCCCAGGTCGGCCAGTTCGCGTGCATTCAGCGTGCTGAGTTCGCGCACGGTCTGGCGATACAGGCGGCGACGCGCGCGCTTTTCCTGGAAATCGCGCAGGAGGCCGCGCAGCCCTTCGAAGATGCCAAAATGTTCTGCGGTGATGCGTTCTGCTTGTGCCATGGGTCCGGTCTCGATCTTGCTATCTGTCCTGCGGGGCGTGCCCGCCGTTGTTGCGATGAAAATAACCCGATGCTGCGCGTGCACAATGCCCCGGATGGTCAATGCCGCCATGCAGCAAATGCATAAGTCTTGCTGACATATTTTCAGACCGCCTGCGTCTTGTGCGGGTGACGCCGGGTTACCCGCAAGGTGCTGCGCGAAATATGGGCAGGGCGCGTCTCTTGCCCCTGCCGGCGGCGGGCGCATATCTGGGGAAACCAGATAGGAGTGCCCGACATGCCCGTGACCCGCGACGCGATTCTCGACACCCTGGCCCGCCTTGCCCTGCCCGACGGTGGCGACCTGGTCTCGCGCGACATGGTGCGTGCGCTGAGCATCGAGGCTGGCGCCGTGCGTTTCGTGCTGGAGGCCGAGAGCCCCGATCTCGCGGCACGGATGGAGCCGCTGCGCCGCGCCGCCGAAGAGGCCGTGCGCGCGCTGCCGGGGGTCGCGCAGGTCTCGGTGGTCCTGACGGCGCACGGGCCGGCCGAGAGGGCCGGGACCCCGGACCTCAAGGTCGGCCGCCATCCCGCGCCGGGCGGCGTGACCCGGCCCCCGGGCGTCGACCGCATCCTGGCGGTGGCCTCGGGCAAGGGCGGGGTTGGCAAATCCACCGTCTCGTCGAACCTGGCGGTGGCGCTGGCCCGGCAGGGGCGTCGGGTGGGGCTGCTGGACGCCGATATCTACGGCCCGTCGCTGCCGCGCATGATGGGGGTGTCGAAGCGCCCGGCCTCGCCCGACGGCCAGACAATCGTCCCGCTGCAGGCGCACGGGGTCACCCTGATGTCCATCGGCCTGATGGTCGATCCCGACACGGCGGTCGTCTGGCGCGGGCCGATGCTGATGGGGGCGCTGCAGCAGATGCTGGGGCAGGTGCAATGGGGCGAACTGGACGTTCTGGTCGTCGACCTGCCGCCGGGCACGGGCGACGTGCAACTGACCCTGTGCCAGCGCGCGGCGCTGACCGGGGCGCTGGTGGTCTCCACCCCGCAGGACGTGGCGCTGCTCGACGCCCGCAAGGCGATCGACATGTTCGGCAAGCTCAAGACCCCGGTGCTGGGCCTGATCGAGAACATGTCCGTCTTCCACTGCCCGCATTGCGGCGGCGAGAGCCATATCTTCGGCCATGGCGGTGTGCGCGCCGAGGCCGGGAAGCTGGGCGTGCCCTTCCTGGGGGAGCTGCCCCTGGCGCTGGAGGTGCGCGAGGCGGGCGATGCCGGGCGGCCCGTGGCGCTGGGCGAGGGGCCCACGGCCAAGGCCTACGCCGCGCTGGCGCACCGCCTGGTGGCGGGCGGCATGGCCTGAGCCGGGCGCGGGCAGAACCGGCACGGGAAATAGCGGGAATGCGTTGCGCGGGCGTCCCTCCGGGGCGCCCGTTTTCGAATCAGCCTTGCGGGAACGCCGCGCCGATGCGCGGAATCCGGGGCTGTTTTCTGGCCCGTCCGGGCTGGTGCCGGGAGCACTCCGTGAGAATTTCGGGAAATCGTGGGATTTTCTGTCCGGGTCAGATTTTACTATATCTAGTAGGTGTTTCGCTACAGAACTCCAGATGAGGCCTCCAGGAGTCGGCGATCTGCCACAGGATATTGTTTTTCGGGGGTCTCTCTCCCATCACTTGGTGTGAATTCCCGTATTCGGCTATTGATTTCCATGAATTCCCGTGGCACCTTGGGTTCATCGGATGAAGACGGGCTCTTCAAGGGGCGAAAAAGAACCCCGAAGGCACCTGAGGCAGGTTTCATACACGGCTCCCGCTTTCACCGAACCAAAGAAGATCCGGCGCGCGACGCGAGCAGACATCCCCCCAGGTGGCAAGCGCAGTCGGACACACCCAGCGATGGGACGAGGGCGGCGGATTGGGCAGTGGCAGCAGCTCAGTCCGCCGTTTTCGTACCGGCCGGGTCAACGAGGAATTGAGGGAGCGTCGGGACGGTGGCGCGCAGGTTCAGAGGCGAATACACCTTCAAGGTGGACAGCAAGGGCAGGGTGTCCATCCCGGCCCTTTTTCGCCGTGTTCTGGAGGCCGGCGACGACACCTGGGTCGAGGGCAAGCGCCCCGAGCTGGTCATCGTCTACGGCGACAAGACGCAGGACTACCTGGAAGTCTACACCATGCGCGCGATCGGCGCGCTGGAGGACAAGATCGCGCTGCTGCCCAGCGGTCCGCTCAAACGTAAATTGACCAAGCGCATCAGCGGCTTGTCACACCAGACCGAGGTCGATCCAGACGGCCGCCTCGTCATTCCGCTGCGCCTGCGCGAGAAGATCGGGCTGGAGAAAGAGGCCTATTTCATCGCCACCGGCGACACCTTCCAGATCTGGAACCCGGACACCTACGCACAGGTCGAGGCCGAGGAGGAAGAGGCTCTGGGCGATGACCTGCCCGAGGGTGTCGACCTGATGGACGCGCTCGACATGACGCTGTCGCGCATGGGGGAGGGCTGAGCATGGCCGCGGCCGCCGCCCCCTCCGACGACCGCCCGCATATCCCCGTCCTGCTGCGCCCGCTGCTGAAGGCGGTGGCGCCGGTCCAAGGCCTGTGGCTCGACGGCACCTTCGGCGCCGGCGGCTATGCCCGCGGGCTGCTGGAGGCCGGGGCCGACCGGGTGATCGGGGTTGACCGCGACCCCGCGGTCTTCGAGATGGCGCAGGGCTGGGCGGCGGAGTATGGCGACCGGCTGGAGCTGGTCGAAGGCACGTTTTCGCAGCTCGACACCTATAGCGACGAGCTGCTCGACGGCGTGGTGCTGGATCTCGGCGTCAGTTCCATGCAGCTCGACCAGGCCGAGCGCGGCTTTTCCTTCATGCAGGAGGGGCCGCTCGACATGCGGATGAGCCAGTCCGGCCCCTCGGCCGCCGACCTGGTCAACACGGCCGGCGAGAAGGACCTGGCCGATATCCTGTTCCAATACGGCGAAGAGCGCGCCTCGCGCCGCATCGCGCGGGCCATCGTGGCGGCGCGCAAGACCGAGCCCTTCGAGACCACCGGCCAGCTGGTGGCGGTGATCGAGCGCTGCCTGCCGCGGCCCAAGCCGGGGCAGAGCCACCCCGCGACCCGCAGCTTCCAGGCCATCCGCATCGCGGTGAACGACGAGCTGGGCGAGCTGGTGGCGGGGCTGATCGCCGCCGAGCGGGCGCTGAAACCGGGCGGCAAGCTGGCCGTGGTGACCTTCCATTCCATCGAGGATCGGATCGTCAAGCGCTTCCTGCAGGCCCGTTCCGGCGGGGGCGGGCGGGGCAGCCGCCACGCGCCCGAGATCGAGCGCGAGGCGCCGCAGTTCAAACTGCTCAGCCGCCGCGCCATCGGCCCGGACGAGCAGGAGCTCGAGGAAAACCCGCGCGCCCGCAGCGCCAAGCTGCGCGTGGCCGAACGCACGGACGCCCCCAGCGGCGAGCCCGACCGCGCCGCGCTGGGGCTGCCGGCACTCATGACAGGGGGAAAACGCTGATGCGCACGGTGCTTTACGTTCTCTCGGCGCTGGTGGTGATGGGATTGGCCTACTGGGCCTACAACCAGAATTACCGCACCCATGAGGCGCTGAAGGAAACCCAGAAGCTGCAACGCGAGATCGCCCAGATGCGCGAGACGCTGGGCGTGCTGCGCGCCGAATGGGCCTATCTTAACCGCCCCGACCGGCTGCGCGAACTGGCGGATCTGAACTACGACCGGCTGGGCCTGCTGCCGCTGCGCCCCGACCAGTTCGGCGAAATCGGCAAGGTCGCCTATCCCGCGCCCGAACTGCCGCCGATCCTGAGCTCCGTCGAAGTCGTCGGCGAACGCGAGGAGGACCTGCCATGATCCGCACGCCCCTGCGCCCGCTGGCGCGCATCCTCGAGGCCCGCGCCCGCGGCGAGAACCCCGACGCCATCGAGCGCGAGAACCTGCGCCTGCGCCACGAACAGATGCGCGACCAGGCCCGCCTGCGCGCCGAGGGGCGGCTGCTGGTGCTGGGCGCGGCCTTCTTCTGCGCCTTCGTGGTCGTGGGCGCGCGGATGGGCCTCCTGGCCGCGGCCGAACCGCACGAGCCGCGCGCCGCCGCCTCCACCGCGCCCATCGTGGCGCAGCGTGCCGATATCGTGGACCGGCAGGGCCGCATCCTGGCCACCAACATGGCCACCCATTCGCTCTATGCCCAGCCGCCGCAGATGATCGATAAGGAACGCGCGGCGCGCGAACTGGCCCGCATCTTCCCCGATCTCGACGAGGAAAAGCTTCTCGCGGACTTTACCGGCAAGCGCAAGTTCCTGTGGATCCGCAAGAAAATCAGCCCCGAGCAGCAGCAGCTCGTGCATGACATCGGCGAGCCCGGCCTGCTGTTCGGTCCGCGCGAGATGCGCCTCTACCCCAATGGCAAGCTGGCCGCGCATATCCTGGGCGGCGCCAGCTTCGGCCGCGAGGGCGTGCATTCGGCCGAGGTGATCGGTGTGGCCGGCGTGGAAAAGGCCTTCGACGGCTTCCTGCGCGACCCGGCCAATGGCGGCCAGCCGCTGCGCCTGTCGCTGGACCTGACCATCCAGGCGGCGGTGGAGCGCGTGTTGTTCGGCGGCATGAAGCTTATGAATGCCAAGGGCGCCGCCGCCGTGCTGATGAAGGCCGACACCGGCGAGGTCGTCTCGATGGCCTCGCTGCCCGATTTCGACCCCAATGACCGCCCCGCGCCGCGCCCCGGCCGTGCGGCCGAGGACAGCCCGCTGTTCAACCGCGCGGTGCAGGGGGTTTATGAGTTGGGCTCGACCTTCAAGATTTTCACCGCCGCCCAGGCGATGGAACTGGGCCTGGTGGGGCCCGACACCATGGTGGATGCCGACGCGCCGCTGCGCTGGGGCAAGCACACCATCCACGAATTCCGCCGCAAGAATTACGGCCCCGAACTGTCGGTCACCGACGTGATCGTGAAATCCTCCAACGTGGGCACGGCGCATTTGGCGCTGGAGATCGGCAAGGAGCGCCAGCAGGCGTTCTTCCGCTCGCTCGGCCTGTTCGAGCCGACCCCGGTGGAGATGGTCGAGGCCCCGACGGGCAAGCCGATCTATCCCGGCCACTGGGGCGACATCCACACCATCACCGCCTCTTACGGCCACGGCATCTCGGCCAGCCCGCTGCACCTGGCTGCGGCCTATGCCTCGGTCCTGAACGGCGGCCACCGGGTCGAGCCCACGCTGCTGGCCGGCGGGCGCCCCCAGACCGGCGAGCGGGTGGTGTCGGAGGAGACCTCGGCCGCGGCGCGGGCGATGCTGCGCCAGGTCGTGCTGCGCGGCACCGCCACCTTCGGCGAGGTCGAGGGCTACCGCGTGGGCGGCAAGACCGGCACCGCCGACAAGCCCAACCCGCAGGGCGGCTACTACAAGGACAAGGTGATCACGACCTTCGCCAGCGTCTTCCCCGCCGATGATCCGCAATACGTGCTGGTGGTCACCCTCGACGAGCCCGAGGACCGCTCGGGCCCCGATCCGCGCCGCACCGCCGGCTGGACGGCCGTGCCCGTCGCCGCCGAGATCATTCGCCGCACCGCGCCCCTGCTGGGGCTGCGGCCGGAGATTGCACCCAACCCTGACTTCGCGGTAACACTCGCCTCGCACTGAATGCCACGAGGAAAAGAATGACGGGTCCGGCGCGCACGAAATCACTGGCAGAGCTGGGCCTGACCGCCCAGGGCGGGCGCGAGGCGCGCGTCACCGGCCTCTCGGTGGACAGCCGGCAGGTCAAGCAGGGCCACCTGTTCGCGGCCCTGCCGGGGACCAAGCTGCACGGTGGCGAGTTCATCCAGTACGCGCTGCGCATGGGCGCGGCGGCCATCCTGACCGATGCCGAGGGGGCCCGCATCGCCAAGGACGCGCTGGCCGCCTCGGACGCCGCGCTGGTGCTGGCCGAGGACCCGCGCCAGGCGCTGGCCTTCACCGCCGCGCTGTGGTTCGGCGCCCAGCCCGAGGTGGTGGTCGCCGTCACCGGCACCAACGGCAAGACCTCGGTCGCCACCTTCACCCGCCAGATCTGGGAGCTGCTGGGCCGCACCGCCGCCAACATGGGCACCACAGGGGTCGAGGGCGCCTATGCCGCGCCGATGACCCACACCACGCCCGAGCCGATCACGCTCCACCACCTGCTGGCCGAGATGGCCGGGGCGGGCGTGACCCACGCGGCGATGGAGGCCTCCAGCCACGGGCTGGCGCAGCGGCGGCTGGACGGGGTGCATCTGACCGCGGCGGCGTTCACCAATTTCACCCAGGATCACCTCGACTACCATGCGAGCTTTGACGAGTATTTCGCGGCAAAGGCGGGGCTTTTCGCCCGTGTCCTGCCCGAGGACGGCACCGCCGTCGTCAATCTTGACGATCCCCGCGGCCCCGACATGGCCGAGATCGCCCAGGCCCGCGGCCAGACGCTGATCACCGTGGGTCGGGCCGAGGGCGCCGACCTGCGCCTGCTGGGGCAGCGCTTCGACGCCACGGGGCAGGAGATACGCTTTGACTGGCAGGGCAAGGCGCATCACGCGCGGCTGTCGCTGATCGGCGGTTTCCAGGCCGAGAACGTGCTGGCCGCCGCGGGCCTCGCCATCGCCAGCGGCGAGGACCCCGCCCATGTCTTCGACACGCTGCCCGACCTGACCACCGTGCGCGGCCGCATGCAACTGGCCGCCACCCGCGACAACGGGGCGGCGGTCTTCGTCGATTACGCCCATACGCCGGACGCGCTGGAAACCGCGCTCAGGGCGCTGCGCCCGCATGTGATGGGGCGGCTGGTGGTGGTCTTCGGCGCGGGCGGCGACCGCGACCGGGGCAAGCGCCCGCTGATGGGCCAGGCCGCCGCCGTGCATGCCGACTTGGCCTTCGTGACCGACGACAACCCCCGCTCCGAGGACCCGGCCGCCATCCGCGCCGAGATCATGGCGGCCTGCCCCGAGGCGACCGAGGTCGGCGACCGGGCCGAGGCCATCCTGCGCGGCGTCGACGCGCTGGGGCCGGGCGACGCGCTGCTGGTCGCGGGCAAGGGGCACGAGACCGGCCAGGTCGTGGGCGACGACGTCTTCCCTTTCGACGATGCCGAACAGGCCAGCGTCGCCGTGGCCGCGCTGGACGGGAGGGTGTCGTGACCGTGCTCTGGACCTCCGACCAGGCCGCCGCCGCCACGGGCGGCCGCGCCACGACCGGCTGGCAGGCGACCGGAGTCTCCATCGACACCCGCACCCTGCAACCCGGCGATCTTTTCGTGGCGCTGAAGGACGTGCGCGACGGCCATGACTTCGTGGCCCAGGCGCTGGAAAAGGGCGCCGCCGCCGCGCTGGTCTCGCGCAACCCCGAGGGCGTGGCCGGGGATGCCCCGCTGCTGATCGTGGACGATGTGCTGACGGCGCTGGGCGCGCTGGGCGCCGCTGCGCGGGCGCGCACGAAGGCCAGGGTGGTGGGCGTGACCGGCTCGGTCGGCAAGACCTCGACCAAGGAGATGCTGCGCGCGGTGCTGTCGGGGCAGGGGAAAACCCATGCCGCCGAGGCCAGCTATAACAATCACTGGGGCGTGCCGCTGACCCTGGCGCGGATGCCCGCGGACACCGAGTTCGCGGTGATCGAGATCGGCATGAACCATCCCGGCGAGATCGCGCCGCTGGCGCGCCTTGCCCGCCCGCATGTGGCGATGATCACCACCGTCGCCGCCGCGCATCTGGCCGCCTTCGACGACCTTGCCGGTATCGCGCATGAAAAGGCCTCCATCCTCGACGGGCTGGAGCCGGGCGGTGTGGCGGTGCTGCCCGGCGATCTGGAGGTCAGCCCGATCCTGACCGGCAAGGCCCGCGAGGTCGGTGCGAAAACAACCCTTTTCGGAGTTGGAAAGAGAAGTGATTTCAGGCTTCTGTCGGCCGATCTTAAGAAGTCGTCGACGGTTGTCCAGGCCGAGGCTTCCGGCGCCCCGGTGCTGTTCAAGATCCGCGCCGCCGGCCGGCATTTCGCCATGAACGCCCTGGGCGTGCTGGCGGTGGCCGATGCCCTGGGGCTGGATCCGGCGGTCGCCGCCTGCGACCTGGGCGAATGGCGCCCGCCCGCCGGGCGCGGCCAGCGCGAGCGGCTGGTGCTGGACATCGTGGATGAACGCCTCTTCATCGACCTGATCGACGACGCCTTCAACGCCAACCCCAGCTCGATGACCGCCGCGCTGGAGGTGCTGGCGGCCGCCGAGCCCGCCGACGACGTGGGCCGGATCGCGCATGGCCGCCGCATCGCCGTTCTGGGCGACATGCTGGAGCTGGGCAGGGACGAGGTCGCGATGCACCGGGCGCTGGCCGGGGACCCCTCGATGGCCAGGGTCGAGGTGGTGCATTGTGTGGGCCCCCTTATGCGCGCCGCCTATGACGCCCTGCCGGCGCACCAGCGTGGCCAGTGGCATGAAACCGCCGAGGCGCTGGCGCAAAGGATCGGCTCGCTTGTGGACGCGGGCGATGTGGTGCTTGTGAAGGGCTCCAAGGGCAGCCGGGTCTCGCTTGTGGTTGACGCGCTGCGCAAATTGGGCCAATCCGCGCCCACCGAAGACTGAGGACGAAAAACGAATGCTCTACTGGTTGACCGAGTTTTCCGACGGCGGCGACGTGTTCAACCTGTTTCGCTATATCACCTTCCGGGCGGGCGGGGCGTTTTTCACGGCGCTGATCTTCGGCTTCATCTTCGGTCGCCCGCTGATCAACCTGTTGCGGCGCAAGCAGAAAAACGGCCAGCCCATTCGCGATGACGGCCCGCAGGGCCATGTCACCAAGGCCGGCACGCCCACCATGGGGGGCTTGCTGATCCTCTCGGCGCTGCTGTTTTCCACCGTGCTCTGGGCGCGGTCGGACAACCCTTACGTCTGGATCGTACTGTTCGTGACGGTCTGTTTCGGGCTGATCGGCTTTGCCGATGATTACGCCAAGGTCTCCAGGAACAACACCGCCGGTGTGTCGGGCAAGCTCCGCATGGGGCTGGGGCTGATCGTGGCGGCCTTCGCCGGCTACGCGGCGACGCAGGTGCATGCGCCCGAGCTGGCCGGGCAACTGGCGCTGCCGGTGTTCAAGGACGTTCTGATCAACATGGGGGTGTTCTTCGTCCCCTTCGCCATGATCGTGATCGTGGGCGCGGCCAACGCGGTGAACCTGACCGACGGGCTGGACGGGCTGGCGATCATGCCGGTGATGATCGCCGCCGGCACGCTGGGCGTGATCGCCTATGTGGTCGGCAACTCGATTTTCTCCGAGTATCTCGACGTGCATTACGTGGCCGGGACGGGCGAGATCCTGATCTTCACCGCCGCGCTGATCGGGGGCGGGCTGGGATTCCTGTGGTACAACGCGCCGCCGGCGGCGGTATTCATGGGCGATACCGGCAGCCTTGCGCTGGGCGGCGCGCTGGGGGCGATCGCGGTGGTCACCAAGCACGAGATCGTGCTGGCCATCGTGGGCGGGCTTTTCGTGGTCGAGGCGCTGAGCGTGATCATCCAGGTGCTCTATTTCAAGCGCACCGGCAAGCGGGTCTTCCTGATGGCGCCGATCCACCATCACTTCGAGAAGAAGGGCTGGGCCGAGCCGCAGATCGTGATCCGGTTCTGGATCATCAGCCTGATCCTGGCGCTGATCGGGCTGGCCACGCTGAAGGTGCGCTGAGGCCACAAACGGCGCATATGAATTCCATATGAACCGCGTATGACTCCCATATGCGTTTTCCACGACATCCGAATAATTCCGCCTGGGGCGCTTGCGGCCCGGGCAGCGCCCGAGCCGCCCCACAGGGCCGGGCGCTGCCCTCTGTCAGGCGATCGACGCCGCTTGCAATTGGCCGGAATCCCGGTGCATCTTCGCGCGGAGTTTCAGGAGAGGGCAGGCAATGATCCCGGTGCGTGGATACAAGGGCGCGAAGGTCGCCGTTCTGGGGCTGGGCCGGTCGGGCCTGTCGGCGGCGCGGAGCTTGCGCGCGGGCGGGGCCGAGGTGCTGGTCTGGGACGACAACGAAGAGGCCCGCGCCCGGGCCGATGCAGAGGGTTTTGCCCCGCATGACCTGACCCGCGAGGGGGCCTTCGACGGCGTGGCCGCGCTGATCGTCAGCCCCGGCATCCCGCATCTCTATCCCGCGCCCAACCGGGTGGTGGCGGCGGCCTGGGCGGCCGGCGTGCCGGTGGACAACGATATCGGCCTGTTCTTCCGCTCGCTGGCGGTGGAGGCCTGGGAAAATTTCGACGTGCCGCCCAAGGTCATCGCGGTGACCGGATCGAACGGAAAATCCACCACCTCGGCGCTGATCCACCACGTGCTGACCGAGGTCGGCCGCGACGCGCAGCTGGCCGGCAATATCGGCCGCGGGGTGCTGGATATCGACCCGCCGGGCGACGGCGGCGCGGTGGTGCTGGAACTGTCGAGCTACCAGACCGAGCTTGCCCGCGCACTGACCCCCGACGTGGCGGTCTTTACCAACCTGTCGCCCGATCACCTGGACCGGCACGGCGGGATCGGCGGCTATTTCGCGGCCAAGCGGCGGCTCTTTGCCGAGGGCGGGCCGGACCGCGCCGTGATCGGGGTGGACGAGGACGAGGGAAAATTCCTGGCCAACCAGATGTCCGAGGGGCCGGGCGACGACCGGGTGATCCGCGTCTCGGCGGCGGCCAAGCTGTCGGGGCCGGGCTGGGCGGTCTTCGCCCGCAAGGGGTTCCTGGCCGAGTTCCGCAAGGGCCGGCAGGTGGGCTCGATCGACCTGCGCGGCATCGCCGGGCTGCCCGGCGCGCACAACCACCAGAACGCCTGCGCCGCCTATGCCGTGGCGCGCACGCTGGGCGTGGCGCCGAAGGCGATCGAGAAGGCGTTTCACGGCTTCGCCGGGCTGCCGCATCGCAGCCAGATGGTGGCCGAGAAGGGCGGCGTGAAATACGTCAACGACTCCAAGGCCACCAATGCCGACAGCGCGGCCAAGGCGCTGGCCGCCTTTCCGCGCGTCCGCTGGATCTGCGGCGGGCTGGAGAAGGACGGCGGGCTGGGCGCGCTGGAGCCGCATCTGGGCCATGTGGTCAAGGCCTATGTCATCGGGCGCGAGGCCCGCGGCTTTGCCCTGCACCTGAAGGACACGCCGCACGAAGTCAGCGAGACCATGGCCCGCGCGGTGCAGGCGGCGGCGGCCGAGGCCGAGCCGGGCGAGACGGTTCTGCTGGCGCCAGCCGCGGCTAGTTTCGACCAGTACGACAATTTCGAGCAGCGCGGCGAGGACTTCATCGCCGAGGTGCGGCGCGCGCTGGAATTGTGAGCGCGGCGGGCGTCTATTGCGCCCGTGGGGCGGCCGGATGCCTCCGGCGGGGATATTTTGAACAGAAGAAGGGGGATCGCCCGGCGCGGTTCAGAGGGGGAGGGCGTCGGCGGTGTCTTTCAGCAGGCGCGCGCTGCGGGCCAGCGCGGCGGATTCCCCGGCGTCGAGTTCGGGCGTGAGGGTGGCGCTGACGCCCGCGGCGCCGATCACCCGGGGCAGGGAAAGGGCGACGTCGCGGACGCCTTCGACCTCGGGGGTGAGGATCGAGGCCGAGAGCACCGCCTGCTGATCCTGCGCGATGGCCAGCACGAGGCGGGCGAGACCGGCGCCGATGCCGTACCAGGTGGCGCCTTTGCCAGCGATGATGGTGTAGGCGGCGTTGCGCACGGCCGCGTCGATCTCGGCGCGGACATGGGCGGTGATGGGTGCGTTCACCTGCGCGGCGAAGGAGGCCAGCGGCACCGAGCCGGCGCGGGCCGAGGACCAGGCCAGCACCTCGCTGTCGCCATGTTCGCCCAGCACATAGGCATGGACCGAATGCGGCGAGATGCCGAGATGCCGGCCCAGCAGGCTGCGAAAGCGGGCGGTGTCGAGAATGGTGCCCGAGCCGATCACGCGGGCGGGCGGCAGGCCGGAGAGGCGGGTGGCGACCTGGGTCATCACGTCGACGGGGTTGGTGGCGATGAGCAGGATGGCGTCGGGGGCGTGGGGCATCACGGCGCCGACGACCTCGGCAAAGACCTCGGCGTTGCGGGAGAGGAGCTGGAGCCGGGTCTCGCCCGGATGCTGCGCGACGCCCGCGGCGAGGATCACCACGCCCGCCCCCGCGAGCGCGTCGTAGCCGCCCGCGCGCAGGGTGACGGGGGCGGCGAAGGGGACGGCATGGGCGATGTCCTCGGCCTGGGCGCGGGCGAGGGCCGCGTTGCGGTCCACCAGCACGATCTGGCTGGCCGTGCCGGCCAGCGCCAGGGCGTTGGCCGCGGCGCTGCCGACCATGCCCGCGCCCACGATTCCGACTTTCATCGCCTGCTCTCCCGGTCCTGTTTCGCGGCGCAGTATAGCCGGGAACCGCCACCGCCGTGCAGCCGCGGAAAAGATTTTTCGCGCGCAGCGAAATACCCACTTGCAACGACTCGGGCTTGGCCCTAGATGCGCGCCCACAGACGCCAACGCACGCGCCTCTGGCCGGGCCCTCGAAGAGCCCCGCGTTTATGTAGCGACGGTAACGTCTCCCTTGGAAGTGAGCGGTCATAGATGGCCGGGTCTATTGGAGATGACCATGAACGCTACAATCACCGACTTCGTCGGAGAAACCTCTGTCGCGCCTGCCGCGCGCGTTGAAAGCTTTATCCGGAACACCGCCTTCGACCGCCCGACGCTGGTGCTGGACCGCGCGGCCGTGGCCGGGCAGTACCGCGCGCTGAAGGCCGGGCTGGGGCGGGCGGCGATCCATTATGCCGTCAAGGCCAACCCGGCGCGCGAGATCGTCGAGACGCTGGTCGGCGAGGGCGCGCATTTCGACGCCGCCTCGCGCGGCGAGATCGAGCTGTGCCTGGGGCTGGGCGCGGCGCCGGAGGCCATCTCCTTCGGCAACACCGTCAAGCGCGCCGGCGACATCGCCTTCGCGCACCAAGCGGGGATCACGCTGTTCGCCGCGGATGCCGAGGAAGAACTGGAGAAGATCGCCGCGCATGCGCCGGGGGCCGAGGTCTATATCCGGCTGATCGTCGATGCCTCGGAGGCCGACTGGCCGCTGACCCGCAAGTTCGGCTGCGCCCGCGACAAGGCCATCGCGCTGCTGGGGCTGGCCCGCGACCTGGGGCTGCGCCCGGTGGGGTTCTCGTTCCACGTGGGCAGCCAGACGCGGCGGGCCGAGATGTGGACGGCCACCCTCGACCAGGTGGCGGCGATCTGGCGTGAGGCGCGCGCGGCGGGCTTCGGGCTGGACCTGCTGAACATCGGCGGCGGCTTCCCGGCCTTCTACGGCGAGGCGGTGGAGCACCCAACGGCCTATTCCGCGCGGGTGATGGAGTTGGTGGCGGAGCGCTTCGGCGAGGTGCCGCGGGTGATGGCCGAGCCGGGCCGCGGGCTGGTGGCCGAGGCCGGCATGATCGCCGCCGAGGTGCTGCTGGTGTCGAAGAAATCCGGCGATGACACCCATCGCTGGGTCTACCTGGACATCGGCAAGTTCTCGGGCCTGGCCGAGACCATGGACGAGGCGATCCGCTACCAGTTCGTGACCGACCGCGACCATGAGCCGACCGGCGCCTGCATCCTGGCCGGCCCCTCCTGCGACAGCGCCGACGTGCTGTATGAAAAGCGCCCGGTGCAACTGCCGCTGGGCCTGCGGGCGGGCGACCGGGTGATCATCCGCGCCTGCGGCGCCTACACGTCGAGCTATTCCTCGGTTGGCTTCAACGGCTTCCCGCCGCTGGACGTGGTGGTGATCTGAGCGGGGTGCTTGCCCTGCCGCGCGACGAGGCGTAGCCTCGTCCCGGGAGAGTTGGGCATGCGTAAGGACAAGACCAAGCGGCAGGCGCATTGGGACGCGGCCTATGAGGGCCGCGGGGAAGAGGCGCTGAGCTGGTTCCAGGCCCGGCCCGAGCCCTCGCTCAGCCTGATCACGGAGCACGCCGCCCCCGCGGGGGCGGTGCTGGACGTGGGCGGCGGCGCCTCGCTGCTGCCGGATGCGCTGCTGGAGGCGGGCTATGTCGATCTCACGGTGCTCGACCTGTCGCAGGTGGCGTTGTCGGCGGCGCAGGCGCGGCTGGGCGCGCGGGCCGACAAGGTGCACTGGATCTGCGACGACGTCACCGACTGGGTGCCCGGGCGGGGATACGACCTCTGGCACGACCGGGCGGTGTTTCACTTCCTGACCGCTCCGGCGGAGCGCACCGCCTATGTCAACACGCTGGTGGCCGCGCTCAGGCCCGGCGGGGTGGCGATCATCGCCACCTTCGCGCCGGACGGGCCCGAGACCTGTTCGGGCCTGCCGGTACAGCGCTATTCCCCGGAGGCGCTGGCCCAAACGCTGGAGGCGATCGCCCCCGGCGTTTTCCGCCCCATGGGGGCGCAGACGCATGCCCATGAGACCCCGACCGGGGGCTGCCAGAGCTACCAGGTCAGCCTGTTCCGCAGGCCGCGCCGCGGCTAAAGCGCTGGAAACGCGCCCTCATCCGGGTTAGACTGAAAGCCAGACCCGGAAAACGGGCAGGAACAGAGGCATATCGAGGCGGTTAATCATGACCGAGATGGTGTATGGCACCGTGCCCGTGCGGGCCGGTGAGCCGATTCTTCCCCGTTGGTGGCGCACGGTCGACAAGCTGACCATGTCCTGCATCCTGATCCTGTTCGGGATCGGGCTGCTGCTGGGGCTGGCCGCCTCGCCGCCGCTAGCCGCCAAGAACGGGTTCCAGCCCTTCCACTATGTCGAGCGGCAGGCGATCTTCGGCGGCCTTGCGCTGAGCGTGATGTTGCTGACCTCGATGATGTCGCCGCAACTGGTGCGGCGGCTGGGGGTGCTGGGCTTTTTCGGCGCCTTCGTGGCGCTGGCGCTGCTGCCCGCGCTGGGCACCGATTTCGGCAAGGGCGCGGTGCGGTGGTATTCGCTGGGCTTCGCCTCGGTCCAGCCCTCGGAGTTCCTCAAGCCCGGTTTCGTGATCCTCGCCGCCTGGCTGATGGCCGCGAGCCAGGAGATCAACGGCCCGCCGGGCAAGATGTTCTCCTTCGGGATCGCCATCGTGATCGTCGGCTTCCTGGCCATGCAGCCCGATTTCGGGCAGGCGGCGCTGATCCTGTTCGCCTGGGGCGTGATGTATTTCGTGGCCGGCGCGCCGATCCTGCTGCTTGTCGGCATGGCGGGGCTGGTGGTGATGGGCGGGACCTTCGCCTATCACAATTCCGAGCATTTCGCCCGCCGCATCGACGGCTTCCTGTCGCCCGACCTCGACCCGCGCACCCAGCTTGGCTATGCCACCAACGCAATCTCCGAGGGCGGCTTCTTCGGCGTGGGCGTGGGCGAGGGACAGGTGAAATGGTCGCTGCCCGACGCGCATACCGATTTCATCATCGCCGTCGCGGCCGAGGAATACGGGCTGATCCTGGTGCTGGCCATCATCGCGCTCTACGCGGTGATCGTGGTGCGCTCGCTGTTCCGGCTGATGCGCGAGCGCGACCCGTTCATCCGGCTGGCGGGCACCGGGCTGGCCTGCATGTTCGGCGTGCAGGCGCTGATCAACATGGGCGTCGCCGTGCGGCTGTTGCCGGCCAAGGGCATGACGCTGCCCTTCGTCTCCTACGGCGGCTCGTCGCTGATCGCGGGGGGCATCGTGGCGGGCATGCTGCTGGCGCTGACCCGCAAGCGCGCGCAGGGCGAGATCGGCGACATCCTGATGCGCAGGACGGGACGATGAGCGCGCCGCTTCTGGTCATCGCGGCGGGCGGCACCGGCGGGCACATGTTTCCCGCGCAGGCGCTGGCCGAGGCCATGCTGGCGCGCGGCTGGCGGGTCAAGCTGTCGACCGACGCGCGCGGGGCGCGCTACACCGGCGGTTTCCCCGAGGCGGTGGAGATCGAGGAGGTGGCGGCGGCCACCTTCGCCCGCGGCGGGGTGGCGGCCAAGGCGCTGGTGCCGTTCAAGCTGACGGCCGGGGTGCTGGCGGCCGTGTTCAAGATGCGCCGCGACCGGCCTGCGGCGGTGGTGGGCTTCGGCGGCTACCCGTCGATCCCGGCGCTGGCGGCGGCGCGGCTGCTGCGCCTGCCGCGGATGATCCATGAGCAGAACGGCGTGCTGGGCCGGGTGAACCGGCTTTTCGCGAAACATGTCGACGCCATCGCCTGCGGCACATGGCCCACGACCCTGCCCGAGGGGGTGGAGGCCGTGCATACCGGCAACCCGGTGCGCGCCGCCGTGCTGGAGCGCGCCGGCGCGCCCTATGCGCCGCCGGGCGACTACCCGATGTCGGTCCTGGTGATCGGCGGCAGCCAGGGCGCGCGGGCGCTGTCCGACACCGTGCCCGCCGCCATCGCCGCGCTGCCCGAGGATCTGCGCGGTCACCTGCGCATCAGCCACCAGGCCCGCGACGAGGATCACGACCGCGTCACCGAATTCTACGCCGGGCACGGCATCCGCGCCGAGGTGCAGCCCTTCTTCACCGACGTGCCCGCGCGCATGGCCGAGGCGCAGCTCGTCATCTCGCGCGCGGGGGCCTCGTCGCTGGCCGACATCACCGTGATCGGCCGCCCGGCGATCCTGATCCCCTATCCGCATGCCGCCGCAGACCACCAGACGGCCAATGCCCGCGGGCTGGTGGCTGCCGACGCCGCGGTGATGATTCCGGAATCCGCCCTTGACGCCGCGACGCTGTCAGAGCACATCGCCGCGATCCTCTCCAACCCGGAGGCGGCGGTGAAGATGGCGCATGGCGCGCTGGCCCACGGCCGTCCCGACGCCACCGAGCGGTTGGTGGAGATGGTCGAGACGCTGGCAGGCAAGGAAGGATGAGATGAACGCAGCAGCAGCCACCAAGCTTCCCACCGATGTGGGCCCGATCCATTTCGTCGGCATCGGCGGCATCGGCATGTCGGGGATCGCCGAGGTGCTGCTCAACCTCGGCTACAGGGTGCAGGGCTCTGACCTGAAGGCCACCAAGATCACCGACCGGCTGAAGCGGCTGGGCGCGACGGTCTACGAGGGCCAGCGGGCCGAGAACCTGGAGGGCGCCGAGGTCGTCGTGATTTCCTCGGCCATCAAACCGGGCAACCCCGAGCTGGACGCGGCGCGCGCCCGCGGGCTGCCGGTGGTGCGCCGGGCCGAGATGCTGGCCGAACTGATGCGCCTGAAATCGAACATCGCGGTGGCCGGCACCCACGGCAAGACCACCACCACCACGCTGGTGGCCACGCTGATGGACAAGGGCGGCTTCGACGCGACGGTCATCAACGGCGGCATCATCCACGCCTACGGCTCCAACGCCCGGATGGGCGAGGGCGAGTGGATGGTGGTCGAGGCCGACGAAAGCGACGGCACCTTCAACCGCCTGCCCGCGACCATCGCCATCGTCACCAACATCGACCCCGAGCACATGGAGCACTGGGGCAGCTTCGACAACCTGCGGCAGGGCTTCCTCGATTTCGTCTCCAACATCCCGTTCTACGGGCTGGCGGTGTGCTGCACCGATCATGCCGAGGTGCAGGCGCTGGTGGGCAAGATCACCGACCGCCGGGTGGTGACCTTCGGCTTCAACGCGCAGGCCGACGTCCGCGCGGTGAACCTGCGCTACGAGGGCGGCATCGCGCATTTCGACATCGCGCTGCAGGCCGAGGGCAAGGTGATCGAGGGTTGCACCCTGCCCATGCCGGGCGACCACAACGTGTCGAACGCGCTGGCCGCGGTGGCGGTGGCCCGCCACCTCGGGATGACGCGCGCCGAGATCCGCGAGGCGCTGGCGGGCTTCGGCGGCGTGAACCGCCGCTTCACCCGCGTGGGCGAGGTGAACGGGGTCACCATCATCGACGACTACGGCCACCACCCGGTGGAGATCGCCGCGGTGCTGAAGGCCGCGCGCCAGGCCAGCGAAGGCCGGGTGATCGCGGTGCACCAGCCGCACCGCTATTCGCGGCTGCACGCGCTGTTCGACGATTTCTGCGCCTGTTTCAACGACGCCGACGTGGTGGGCATCGCCGAGGTCTACGCCGCGGGCGAGGACCCCATACCGGGCGCCACCCGCGACGACCTCGTCGCCGGGCTGATCCGCCACGGCCACCGCGACGCCCGCGCCATCGGCACCGAGGACGACCTGGAGCGGCTGGTGCGCGAAGAGGCGCAGCCGGGCGACATGGTGGTCTGCCTGGGCGCGGGCACCATTTCGGCCTGGGCGAACCGGTTGCCCGAGAGGCTGAGGGGGTAGGGCGGCCATGGCACAGGGGCTCAAACGACAACTGGGTCTTGGGCTTCTGGTCGCGTATGGCGTGGGCATCATGGTGGGCGCCGGCATCTACGTGCTGGTCGGCGCGGCGGCGGGCGCCGCCGGGGTCTGGGCGCCGCTGGCCTTCCTGCTGGCCGGGCTGGTCTCGGTGCCCACGGCGCTGAGCTTTGCCGAACTGTCCTCGCGCATCCCCGAGGCGGCGGGGGACAGCTCTTACGTCGAGTTCGGCCTTCACCGCCACGGGCTGGCGGTCTTCGTGGGCTGGGTCAACGTGGTGGCGGGAACGGTGGCCTCGGCCGCGGTGCTGCGCGGGGGCGTGGGATACCTGACATCGGTGGTGCCGGTGGGCTTCGAGCTGGCGGTGATCGGGCTGGGCGTGGGCCTGACCCTGATCGCGCTGGTGGGCGCGCTGGAAAGCCTGGTCTTCGCCGCCCTGATGACCGCGGCCGAGGTGCTCGGCCTGCTGATGGTCAGCTGGGCGGGCTTCGCGGCCGAGCCGGTGGCGGAATGGACCGCCCCAGCCGCCCCGGAATGGACCGGCGTCGCCGTCGCCTCGCTGTTCGCCTTCTTCGCCTTCATCGGCTTCGACGACCTGGTGAACATGGCCGAGGAGACGACCCGCCCCGAGCGAAACATGCCCCGCGCCATCCTGATCGCGCTGGCGATCACCGCCGTTCTTTACATGACCGTGTCGCTGGCCGCCGTGCGCAGCGTGGACCGTGACCTGCTGGGCGCCAGCGAGCGCCCCCTGGCGCTGGTCTGGGAGACCGCCACCGGGCGCAGCGCGGCCTTCCTGTCGCTGATCGCGGTGGCCGCCGCGCTGAACGGGGTGCTGGCGCAGATCGTGATGTCGGCGCGTGTGCTCTACGGGCTGGGCAAGCGGTCGCCAGCGCTGCGGCTGTTCCGCCATGCCCATCCGCGCTTTCGCACGCCGGTGCTGGCCACGGTGCTGACCGGCGCAGTGGTGATCGTCTCGGCCCTGACGATGCCGGTGGCCACCCTGGCCGAGATCACCTCGCTGGCGCTGCTGGTCGTCTTCGCCATCGTCAACGCGGCCCTGATCGGGCTGAAGCGGCAGGGGGGCGAGGGGCCCTTCAGCGCGCCGGCCTACATGCCCTGGCTGGGCCTTGTCGGCTGCATCGCCGCCTTCGTCGCCGCGCTGGCGGGAGGTGCGGCATGAGCCTGTCGCTGGTCCTGGCCTGTCTCTGGGCGGTCACAGCAAGCGCGGTCGCGGCGCTGCCGGGGCGCCTGCACTGGCCCGCCGCCTACGGGCTGATCCTGCTGGGCATCCCGCTGCTGGGCTTCGTCACCTACCAGAACGGCCCGATCTGGGGGCTGCTGGGGCTGGCGGGTGGCGTTTCGGTGCTGCGCTGGCCGGTGATCTACCTGGCCCGCTGGTGCATGGGCAAATTGCGCGTTAAACGTCCCTGAGCGCAACGCGAAGGGGGCCGCATGGGCATCACGATCATTCTGGTTTACGCGACCTGGGGCATCGCGCCCGTGGTGGCCTATCAGGCGTTGATGGCGGGGCTGAAGGGCGAGGGGCGCGGCTTCGCGATCCTGTTCGCCGTCTATGCCGCCGCCGTGGGCGTGACCTGGGCCAGCCTGACGGCGGACCTGGCGCGCACCGGCTTTGGCCCGGTCAGCCCGCCCGCCGTGATCGCGCCCGCCGTGGTGACCGCGGTGCTGTCGGCGGCGCTTTATGTCCTGGGGCGCAAGGCGGGGGCCGACAAATGAGCCAGATGCCCGAGGTGCGCGGCACCCTGACCCCGAACCGCCCCCTGAACGAGCTGACCTGGCTGCGCGTGGGCGGCCCGGCGGACTGGCTGTTCCAGCCCGCCGACCTGGAGGACCTGCAGGCGTTCCTCGCCGCGCTGGACCCGGAAATCGCGGTCTTCCCCATGGGGGTGGGATCGAACCTGATCGTGCGCGATGGCGGCCTTCGGGCGGTGGTGATCCGGCTGGGGCGCGGCTTCAACGGGATCGAGATCGAGGGCACGCGGGTGAGGGCGGGCGCGGCGGCGCTGGATGCGCATGTGGCGCGCCGGGCGGCGGCGGCGGGCGTCGACCTGACCTTCCTGCGCACCATCCCCGGCGCTATCGGGGGCGCGGTGCGGATGAACGCGGGCTGCTACGGCACCTATGTCGCCGACGTCTTCGTCGAGGCCAAGGCCGTGACGCGCGAAGGCGAGTTGGTGACGCTAGGCGCCGACGACCTGAACTTCCGCTACCGCCAGACCGACCTGCCCGAGGGCTGGGTGCTGGTCGAGGCGATGTTCGAGGGTGCCGAGGGCGACCCGGAGGCGCTGGAGGCGCGGATGGCCGATCAACTGGCCAGGCGCGACGCCAGCCAGCCCACCAAGGAGCGCAGCGCCGGCTCGACCTTCCGCAACCCGGCGGGGTTCAGCTCCACCGGGAGGGCGGATGACGTGCATGACCTGAAGGCGTGGAAGGTGATCGACGATGCGGGCCTCAGGGGCTTTTCCATCGGCGGCGCGCAAATGTCTGAAAAGCATTCCAATTTCATGATCAACACCGGCAACGCCACGGCCGCGGATCTGGAGGAATTGGGCGAAGAGGTCAGAAAAAGGGTTTTCCAGAACAGCGGAATAGAGCTAGTATGGGAAATCATGCGGGTCGGCGAACCGGCCCCGAAATAACCAACGAATTCAAAGGGCCGGCAATAAGGCCCGTAAACGAGGCACAAGTGGCGGGTATGTCGAGCAGGGCAACCCCCAAAGTGGCGGTACTGATGGGCGGACCCTCGGCCGAGCGCGAGGTGTCGCTGTCCACGGGGCGTGAATGCGCCGCCGCATTGGGAGAGGCGAATTACGAGGTGGTCACGGTGGATGCCGGGCCGGACCTCGCCCTGCGCCTTGCCGAAATCAAGCCGGATGTCGTTTTCAACGCGCTCCACGGCCGCTGGGGCGAGGATGGCTGCGTGCAGGGGCTGCTGGAATGGATGCAGATCCCCTATACCCATTCCGGCGTGCTGGCCTCGGCGCTGGCCATGGACAAGGAACGCACCAAGCTCATCTACCGCGAGGCCGGGCTGCCGGTGGCGCCCAGCCTGCTGGCGCAGGCCAGCGACGTGCGCGAACGCCACGTGATGGAGCCGCCCTACGTGGTGAAGCCCTATAACGAGGGCTCCTCGGTCGGGGTCTATATCGTGCACGAGGCCGCGAACGCGCCGCCGCAGCTATCGCCCGACATGCCCGAGCTGGTGATGGTCGAGGCCTTCGCCCCGGGGCGCGAGCTGACCGTGACCGTGATGGGCGAGCGCGCGCTCGGCGTGACCGACATCATCACCGAGGGCTGGTACGATTACGACGCCAAATACAAGCCCGGCGGGTCGCGCCACGTGCTGCCGGCGGACCTGCCCGGCGAGATCACAGAGGCCTGCCTCGACTACGCGCTGCGCGCGCATCGGGCGCTGGGCTGCCGGGGCGTCAGCCGCACCGATTTCCGCTGGGACGAGGCGCGCGGGCTGGACGGGCTGGTGCTGCTGGAAACCAACACCCAGCCGGGCATGACGCCCACCTCGCTGAGCCCGGAACAGGCCGCGCATTGCGGCATCTCCTTCCCCGAGTTCTGTGCCTGGATGGTGGAGGACGCCTCATGCAACAGGTGACCCCGCCCCGGCGCGATCCGGCCCCCAGCCGCTGGGCCTACCGGCTGCACAGGCTGTGGCTGACGCCGCTGTTCCGGGTGCTGCTGCGCACCGGGCTGCCGTCCTTCTGCCTGGTCTTCGCCGTGGGCGTCTGGATGTCGGACGAGGGGCGCCGCGACGATCTCGGCGCGACCATCCAGGAGTTGCGCCGCTCGATCGAGGAGCGGCCGGAATTCATGGTCAAGCTGATGGCGATCGAGGGCGCCTCGGCCGAGCTCGACGGCGACATCCGCGAGATCGTGCCGGTGGATTTCCCGATTTCCAGCTTCGACCTGGACCTGGAGCAGATGCGCCAGACCATCAGCGGGCTGGACGCGGTGAAATCGGCCCAGGTCCGCATCCGCCCGGGCGGCATCCTCAGCGTCGAGATCACCGAGCGCACGCCGGCCATCATCTGGCGCGGCCCCACCGGGCTGGAGCTGCTGGACCGCGAGGGTCACCGCGTGGGGCCGCTTGCGACGCGCGCCGCGCGGCCCGATCTGCCGGTGATCGCGGGGCAGGGGGGCGACGGCCGGGTGGCCGAGGCGCTGGAGCTGGTGGCCGCCGCGCGCCCCATCGCGCATCGCCTGCGCGGGCTGGAGCGAATGGGCGAGCGGCGCTGGGACGTGGTGCTGGACCGCGGCCAGCGCATCCTGCTGCCCGAGGACGACCCGATTCCGGCGCTGGAGCGCGTGATCGCGCTGGACGGCGCCGAGGACATGCTGGCGCGCGACCTGCTCGCCGTGGACATGCGCAACAGCGCCCGCCCAACCCTGCGGCTGGCGCCCCGTGCCGTCGAGGAATACCGGCGGCTGCAACTCATCGAGGCAGGAGCAACCAACGGATGACCGATCTCTATCAGTCGCAATGTGCCATGCGCCGGATGCGCAAACAGGCGATGGACCGGGGCGTGATCGCCATTCTGGACGTGGGCAGCTCTAAAATCGCCTGCCTGGTACTGCGCTTCGACGGGACCGACCGGTTCCGCGGCGCCGACGGCGTGGGCTCGCTGGCCGGGCAAAGCTCGTTCCGGGTGATCGGGGCGGCGACCACGCGCTCGCGCGGGGTGCGCTTCGGCGAGATCGACACCATGAACGAGACCGAGCGCGCCATCCGCACCGCGGTGCAGGCGGCGCAGAAGATGGCCAATGTGCGGGTCGACCACGTGATCGCCTGCCTCAGCGGTGCGGCGCCGCGCTCCTACGGGCTGGACGGCGCGGTGGAACTGGCCGACAGCCTGGTCAGCGAGCAGGACATCGCCCGCGCGCTGGCCGCCTGCGAGATGCCCGATATCGGCGAGGGGCGCGAGGTGCTGCACGCCCAGCCGGTGAATTTCGCCCTCGACCACCGCTCGGGGCTGAACGACCCGCGCGGCCAGATGGGCAACCGCCTGTCGGTGGACATGCACCTGCTGACCGCCGAGGCCGGCGCCCTGCGCAACCTGCTGCACTGCATCAAGCGCTGCGACCTGGAGTTGGCCGGGGTGGCCAGCTCGGCCTATGTCTCGGGCATTTCCAGCCTCGTCGAGGACGAGCGCGAGCTGGGCGCGGCCTGCATCGACCTGGGCGGCGGCACGACGGGCCTGTCGATCTTCATCAAGAAGCACATGATCTATGCCGACAGCGTGCGGCTGGGCGGCGAGCACGTCACCCAGGACATCTCCAAGGGGCTGCAGGTGCCGCTGGCCGTGGCCGAGCGGATCAAGACCTTCCACGGCGGCGTGGTCGCCACCGGCATGGACGACCGCGAGATGATCGAGGTCGGCGGCGACACCGGCGATTACGAGCATGATCGGCGCAGCTTCAGCCGGGCCGAGCTGATCGGCATAATGCGCCCCCGTGTCGAGGAGATCCTCGAGGACGTGCGCGCGCGGCTGGACGCGGCGGGGTTCGAGCATCTGCCCAGCCAGCAGATCGTGCTGACCGGCGGCGGAAGCCAGATCCCCGGCCTCGACGGGCTGGCCAGCCGCATCCTGGGCCAGCAGGTGCGGCTGGGCCGCCCGCTGCGCGTGCAGGGCCTGCCGCAGGCCGCGACAGGGCCGGCCTTTGCCAGCGCGGTGGGGCTGTGCCTGTTTGCCGCGCACCCGCAGGACGAATGGTGGGACTTCGATATTCCCGTGGAGCGCTACCCCGCGCGGTCGCTCAAGCGGGCGGTGCGTTGGTTCCGGGATAACTGGTGACGCAAGATAGGGGAATATCGGCGAAATACCGCTGGAACAGCCCGCCGTTTCCCCATATTTTGTGCCAAATCGGCGTTTTTTTCGTGACCGACTCTGCCGCAAAGGTTAGGATCGAGCGAAAATAGGCCGCCCGGCGGCAATGTGATCGGTAAAAAACAACAGGCGGACAGATCAATGACATTGAACCTGACAATGCCCGAGCAGGAAGAGCTCAAGCCCCGTATTACCGTGTTCGGCGTGGGCGGCGCCGGGGGCAATGCGGTCAACAACATGATCGAGAAGCAGCTCGAAGGGGTGGAGTTCGTCGCGGCGAACACCGACGCCCAGGCGCTGCAGCAGTCCAACGCCGCGGCCAAGATCCAGATGGGCCTCAAGGTGACCGAGGGGCTGGGCGCGGGCGCGCGGCCCAGCGTGGGCGCCGCCGCCGCCGAGGAAACCATCGAGACCATCGTCGATCACCTGGCCGGTTCTCACATGTGCTTCATCACCGCCGGCATGGGCGGCGGCACCGGCACCGGCGCGGCCCCGATCATCGCCCAGGCCGCGCGCGAGCTGGGCGTGCTGACCGTGGGCGTGGTGACCAAGCCCTTCCAGTTCGAAGGCGCCAAGCGCATGCGCCAGGCCGAGGACGGGGTCGAGGCCCTGCAGAAGGTCGTGGACACGCTGATCATCATCCCCAACCAGAACCTGTTCCGCCTCGCCAACGAGAAGACGACCTTCACCGAGGCGTTCTCGATGGCCGATGACGTGCTCTACCAGGGCGTCAAGGGCGTGACCGATCTGATGGTGCGGCCGGGCCTCATCAACCTCGACTTCGCCGACGTCCGCGCGGTGATGGACGAGATGGGCAAGGCCATGATGGGCACGGGCGAGGCCACCGGCGAGGATCGCGCGATCCAGGCCGCCGAGAAGGCCATCGCCAACCCGCTGCTGGACGAGATCAGCCTGAAGGGCGCCAAGGGCGTGCTGATCAACATCACCGGCTCCTACGACCTGACCCTGTTCGAGCTGGACGAGGCCGCCAACCGCATCCGCGAAGAGGTGGACCCGGAGGCCAACATCATCGTCGGCTCGACGCTGGACACCGCGATGGAAGGCACCATGCGCGTGTCGGTCGTGGCCACAGGCATCGACGCGTCGAACGTGCACCAGGAGACGCCGGTGGCGCGCCGCCGCCTGGCCGAGCCGCTCCAGCCCGCCGCCGAGGCGGAGCCCGAGCCGGCCCCGGCCGAACCCCCGGCGATGGAAGAGCCGCAGCCCGAACCCTCGCTGTTCACGGGCATGGAGCAGCCGGCCGCCCAGGGGCAGTCCGACGACATCTACGGGGCCGAGCCGGCCGACGACCTGCCGCCGCCGGCCTACCAGCCGCAGGCCGAGCAGCCGGCCGCCCGGCATGTCGAGCCGGAGCCCGAGCCGGAGGCCGAGTTCGTGGCGCCCAAGCCGCGCGCGCCGGGCACCCCGTCGCCCGAGGCGCTGGCGCGCCTGCAGGCCGCGGTGACCAAGACGCCGCGCGGCAGCCAGGAGCAGTCGCCGGCCGCCGAACGCCCGGCCGCGGCCCGCAAGCCCGTCGCGCCGGCGGGCGAAAAGGGGAGGTTCGGCATCGGCACGCTGATCAACCGCATGGCCGGCCACGGCCACGAGGGCGGCGCCGAGCGCACCGCCCAGGCCGCCCGCCAGCAGCCGCCGATGCATGGCTACGAGGACGAGAACGAGCTCGATCCCGAACAGGAGCGCATCGAGATCCCGGCCTTCCTGCGGCGCCAGGCAAACTGATAAATTCCCCTGACGTGGGGTCAAAAAGGGCCGGTTCTCCCGGCCCTTTTTTCGTTGTTGGGCAGGGGGTTAGGGATGGGTGCCCCAAAAGTGGCGAAAATTTGCCGATGTCGCCGCCCCGATGTTTCATCCCGTTACAAAGATTGAGTTGAGCCTCGGGCCCGGCGGATTTAGGTCAGACGCGCCGGACCGTGGAAAGGCCCGGTGCAACCAGACAGGTGCGATTTGCAGACGACGCTCAAGACCCCGGTAAGCTTCACCGATGTTGGCCTCCATTCCGGGCGCCCCGTGCGCATGGTGGTGCAGCCCGCCTCGGCGGAATACGGGGTCTGGTTCCGCCGCACCGACGTGGTGGGCGTCGACAACATGATCCCGGCGCGCTGGGATGCCGTGATGCCCTCGCAGCTCTGCACCAAGCTGGTCAACGAGGCCGGGGTCGAGGTGTCCACCGTCGAGCATCTGATGGCGGCGCTGACGGGCTGCGGCATCCACAACGCGCTGATCGATATCGACGGGCCCGAGGTGCCGATCCTCGACGGCTCGGCCGTGCCCTTCGTGGCGGCCTTCATGGCGCGCGGGCTGCAGCAGCTCGACGCGCCGGTGCGCGCGCTGCAGATCCTCGAGACGGTCGAGGTGAGCGACGGCGCCGCCCGCGCCCGGCTGAGCCCGGCCGACACGCTGGAAATCGACTTCCACATCGAGTTCGAGGATGCCGCCATCGGCCTGCAGGAAAAGACGCTGAACATGGCCAACGGCGCCTTTGTGCGCGAGCTGGCCGACAGCCGGACCTTCTGCCGCCAGGCCGATGTCGACTGGATGCAGGCCAACGGGCTGGCCCTGGGCGGCGTGCCCGGCGAGAACGCGGTGGTGGTGGACGGCGACCGGGTGCTCAGCCCCGGCGGTTTGCGCCACGATGACGAAGCCGTGCGCCACAAGATGCTGGACGCCCTGGGCGACCTGGCGCTGGCCGGCGCGCCCATCCTGGGCCGCTATGGCGGCCACCGCGCGGGCCATGCGCTGACCAACCGCCTGCTGCGCGCGCTCTTTGCCCGTCCCGACGCCTATCGCATGGTCACCTGCGACGACCGGATGGCCTGCCGCCTGCCCGGCGCGGGCCTGCGCCCGGCCGATCTGCGGGCCGTCGCCTGACGGGCCGCGAATTCCGCCCAAAGGCGTTTTGCAGCGGATTTTTCTATGCTAACAGACAACTACCACCGCGCGGGTCCGCCCCGCGCGGCAACAGAATTCGGGGTTAGCAGGTCATGGCGATTTTCAGCGGGCGCGCAGGTTTGGCAGGGGCGGTTTCGGCACTGGTGATTCTGTCGGCCTGCGGTCCGATCGGCAGCAACCGCCCCAAGCCGATGGACGAATACTCCGCCGAGCAGATCTACCTGATGGCCGAGGCCGAGCTGGAAGGTTCGCGCAAGGCCGAGGAGGCGGCGCGCCTCTTCGGCGAGGTCGAGCGGCTCTATCCCTACTCCGAATGGGCCAAGCGGGCACTGATCATGCAGGCCTTCGCCTACCACAAGGACCGCAACTACGAGCAGAGCCGCGCCACGGCGCAGCGCTTCATCGATTTCTACCCGGCCGACGAGGACGCGGCCTATGCGCAATACCTGCTGGCGCTGTCCTATTACGACCAGATCGACCTGGTGGGCCGCGACCAGGGGCTGACCTTTCAGGCGCTGCAGGCGCTGCGCACGGTGATCGAGCGTTATCCCGACAGCGAATACGCCAAGTCGGCCATCCTGAAATTCGACCTCGCCTTCAACCATCTCGCGGCCAAGGAGATGGAGGTCGGCCGCTACTACCTCAAGCGCGGCCATTTCACCGCCGCCATCAACCGCTTCCGCGTGGTGGTCGAGGATTTCAAGACCACGACCCACACCGCCGAGGCGCTGTTCCGCCTGATCGAGGCCTATCTCTCGCTGGGCCTGGACGAGGAGGCGCAGACCGCCGGCGCCATCCTGGGCTACAACTTCCGCTCGTCCGAGTGGTACGAGGACGGCTACAACCTGCTGACCGGCAAGGGCCTCGCGCCCGAGGCCAAGGGCACCTCGTGGCTGCGCACCATCCACCGCCAGATGATCCGCGGCGAATGGCTCTGATCCGGGAGGTGTGAGCCATGCTGCGCAGTCTCGACATCCGGGACATGCTGATCATCGACCGGCTGGAGCTGGAGTTCCAGCCCGGCCTTAACGTGCTGACCGGCGAGACCGGGGCCGGCAAATCGATCCTGCTGGATTCGCTGGGCTTCGTGCTGGGCTGGCGCGGCCGGGCCGAGCTGGTGCGCAAGGGCGCCGAGCAGGGCGAGGTGGTCGCGGTGTTCGAGTTGCCCGAGGATCACGCGGCGCATGCCGTTTTGGCCGAGGCCGGTCTGCCCCGCGGCGAGGAACTGATCCTGCGCCGGGTGAACCGGGCCGACGGGCGCAAGACCGCCTGGATCAACGACCGCCGCGCCAGCGGAGAGGTGCTGCGGGCGCTGTCGGACACGCTGGTGGAGCTGCATGGCCAGCAGGACGACAAGGGCCTGCTGAACCCGCGCGGCCACCGGCTGCTGCTGGACGACTTCGCGGGGCTGGGCCCGCAGATCGCGGCCTGCCGCGCCGCCTGGCGCGACCTCGCGGCCCGGCGCAAGGAGTTGTCAGAGGCGCAGGCGGCGCTCGACGCGGTGCGGTCCGAGGAGGACTTCCTGCGCCACGCGGTGGGCGAACTGGACAAGCTCGACCCGCAGCCCGGCGAGGAGGCCGAGCTCGACACCCGCCGCCGCATGATGCAGGCCGCCGACCGCATCCGCGAGGACGTCGCCCGCGCGCTGGCCGCGCTCGGCCACGAGGGGGCCGAGGGGCGCATGGGTGACGCGCTGCGCTGGCTGGAGGGCGCGGGCGACAGCGCCGAGGGGCAGCTCGACGCGCCCGTGGCGGCGCTGGAGCGCGCCCTGACCGAGCTGGGCGAGGCCCAGCAGGGGGTGGAGCGGTTCCTCGAGGCGCTGTCCTTCAACCCGGCCGAGCTGGAGGAGGCGGAGGAGCGGCTTTTTGCGATCCGCGGGCTGGCGCGCAAGCACGGGGTGCTGCCCGACGACCTGGGAGATTTCGCCGGGGACCTGCGCGCGCGGCTGGCACGGCTGGACGCGGGCGAGAGCGGCATCGCGGCGCTCCAGGCGGCGCTGCGCGAGGCCGAGGCGGCCTATGACGCGGCGGCGGGCGATCTGACCGCGCGGCGGAGGGCGGCGGCGGCGGCGCTGGATCAAGCGATGGCGGCGGAACTGGCGCCCTTGAAGATGGAGCGCGCGGTGTTCGAGACGCAGGTCGTGCAGGCCGAGCCGGGGCCGGAGGGGCGCGATGCCGTGGCCTTCACCGTGGCCACCAACCCCGGCGCGCCGGCGGGGCCGCTGAACAAGATCGCATCGGGCGGCGAACTCAGCCGGTTCTTGCTGGCGCTGAAGGTTTGCCTGACCAAGGGCACCAGCGGCGTGACCATGATCTTCGACGAGATCGACCGCGGCGTGGGCGGCGCCACGGCCGACGCCGTGGGCCGCAGGCTGGCGCAGATCGCGCAAGGAGCGCAGGTTCTGGTGGTCACTCATTCGCCGCAGGTGGCGGCGCTTGGCGGGCATCACTGGCGCGTGGAAAAGCGCGTGGAGGGCGACATGACGCTGTCCACCGTGCTGCCTGTGGCGGGAGACGCGCGCGTCGACGAGGTCGCCCGGATGCTGTCGGGCGACACCATCACCGAAGAGGCCCGCGCGGCGGCGCGGGCCCTTCTGGCTGGCTGAGGCCGAATTTTCTGCGAAAATTCACTGCGATTTTTCTGCGAAAAATCGGGGTCGGGTTCAGTTGCCAGGCACCAGCTTGCCGGGGTTCAGGATGTTGGCCGGATCGAGCGCGCGCTTGATCTGGCCCATCACCTCCCAGCCTTGCCCGTGCTCGGATTCCATGTAGCCCAGCTTGCCCATGCCCACGCCGTGCTCGCCCGTCACCGTGCCGCCCAGCGCCAGCGCGCGTTCCACCATCCGGCCCGACAGTGCCAGCGCCTCTTCCATCTCGGCCGTGTTTCCCTGCTCGACCAGCAGGATAGCGTGGAAATTGCCGTCGCCCACATGGCCCAGGATGGGGCCCGGGATCGACGATCTGGCGATGTCGGCGCGGGTTTCCTCGACGGCCTGCGCCAGTTTCGAGATCGGCACGCACATGTCGGTGACCACCGCCGTGGCGCCCGGCCTGGAGGCCAGGATCGACCAGTAGGCGCGGTGGCGCGCCTCCCACAGGGCGTTGCGCTCCTCGGTCTTCGAGGACCAGCGGAAGTCGTGGCCGCCGAACTCCTCGACGATGGCGCCGAAGCTCTCGGCCTGTTCGGCCACGCCCGCCTCGGAGCCGTGGAACTCCACCATCAGATGCGGCATCACCGGCAGGCCGGTATTCGAGGCGGCGTTCACCGCTGCGACCGAGTCGGCATCGAGGAACTCGATCCGCGCCATCGGGATTCCCATCTGGATGGTGGTCATCACGCAATCCACCGCCGGGCCGATCTCGTCGAAGGCGCAGACAGCGGACGAGATCGCCTCGGGCTGGCCCTGCAGGCGCAGCGTCAACTCGGTGATCAGGCCCAGCGTCCCCTCTGAGCCCACGAACAGCCCGGTCAGGTCGTAGCCCGCGCTGGATTTGCGCGCCCGCGTGCCGGTGCGGATCACCCGGCCGTCGGCCAGCACCGCCTCCAGCGCCAGCACGTTGTCGCGCATGGTGCCGTAGCGC
>JBNGCX010000044.1:0-33966 GCA_049974865.1 Paracoccaceae bacterium | reverse complement strand
GGCCGCCCGCGGGCGGCCCGCTGCGTTTCCGGGGCCCGCCGCACCCTTGTGTTGCGGGTTACCCACATAAAATTTCCCTCTCAAGAGCTTGATTCTTGCAATAAATCAAAGATTACCCCATGGTAAATGGAAATTGGGCGTTCAAGACCCGTATCGAAGCGTGATCGGAGAGGCAGGATCACATGACAATCAAGAC
Organism: Paracoccaceae bacterium; assembly: GCA_049974865.1. Classification (GTDB taxonomy): domain Bacteria; phylum Pseudomonadota; class Alphaproteobacteria; order Rhodobacterales; family Rhodobacteraceae; genus JAGSOU01. The sequence goes on along the minus strand of JBNGCX010000044.1, from coordinate 33,770 downwards.
CCTTTTCAAGGCGGCCTTGATCGGGTGCGCCGTCACCATGGCAGCCACACCGGCGGCCGTGGCCGAGACCCTGCGCGTCATGTCCGGCGCGACATCGAGCATTCTGAACGTCCCCATGAACCGGGCGGTCGTGGTCGAAAGCGACGTGGTCTTCGCCGAACTGTCGATCGCGAACGCGTCGATCGCGGATATCTCCACCCTGTCGGACCGCACGATCTACGTGCTGGGCAAGACCCCCGGCCGGACCACCCTGACCCTTCTGGGCCCCGACGGGCGGCTGATCACCAATGTCGAGGTCCGGGTCACCCCCGATGTCAGCGAACTGAAAGAACGCCTGCGCGAAGTGCTGCCGAGCGAACCGATCGAGGTGCGCTCGGCCAATGACGGGCTGGTGTTGTCGGGCGTGGTCTCGTCCACCGCGGCGCTGGACCGCGCGCTGGACCTGGCGCAGCGCTACGCGCCGGGGCGCGTGTCGAACCTGATGTCGGTGGGCGGCAGCCAGCAGGTGATGCTGAAGGTGCGCTTCGCCGAGATGAACCGCTCGGTCAGCAAGGCGCTCAGCTCCAGCCTGGCGATCGGCGGCAGCGCCGATGGCGGCAATATCGGCTATCGCGGCGGCACCGGCACGCTCAGCACCGACGACAACCTCGCCTCGGTGTTCGACGGCGACCCCGACACCGCCCCCACCAGCAGCGCCACGCGCCAGGGCGTGTTCTCCTTCGGGCTGGGCGCCGGCAGCATGGAATTCGAGATCCTGCTGGAGGCGCTGGAGACCAAGGGCTTCGTGCGCACCCTGGCCGAACCGAACCTCACAGCGCTGTCGGGCCAGGCGGCCGAATTCCTGGCCGGCGGCGAATACCCGGTGCCGATCTCCGACGGCGATGGCGGCATCAAGGTCGATTACAAGCCGTTCGGCGTCCAGCTGAACTTCACCCCCCGCGTGGTGGGCGAGAACATCAACCTGCGCCTGACCGCCGAGGTCAGCGGGGTGGACACAACCGTCTCCTATTCGGACGGCACCTTCAACGTGAACGGGTTCTCCACCCGCTCGACCTCGACCACGGTCGAGCTGCGCGACGGCGAGAGCTTCGCCATCGCCGGGCTGCTGCAGGACGATTTCTCGTCGCTCAAGGGCCAGGTGCCCTGGCTGGGCGACATCCCGGTGCTGGGCGCACTGTTCCGCAGCGCGTCCTACAACCGCGAACAGACCGAGCTGGTGATCATCATCACCGCCCATCTCGTGACGCCGACCCGCGGCGAGGCTCTGGCCATGCCCACCGACCGGGTGCGCCTGCCCACCGAGAAAGAACTGTTCCTGTTCGGCGATGTCGCCAAGGCGAACGGCCCGAAATCCGGCGCCGCGGGCGAGGTCGCCCGCCAGGATTTCAACGGCTCCTACGGCTATGTGATGGAGTGATCCCGATGCGCACCCCCCTTGCTCTCGTCGCCGCCGGCGCAATCGCCGGCCTGTCCGCCTGCACCAACCAGGGCGCAGGCAGCGACATCGACACCGGCGATTTCGGCAATGCCACGATGAACAACACGCTGGCCATGACCAGCGCCCGCGACATCGCCATCGACCTGTCGCGCCGCTTTGCCGCCGAGGTACCCAGCACCATCAACTTCGCCTTCAACAGCGCCGAACTGGACGGCGCGGCGCGGGCCACGCTGCGCCAGCAGGCCAGCTGGATCGCGCAATATCCCGAGCTGAAGTTCCGCGTCTACGGCCATACCGACAAGGTCGGCTCGGACCGCTACAACAAGCGCCTCGGCATGCGCCGGGCCAATGCCGCCGTGAATTTCATGGTGTCTCAGGGGATCCCGCGCCGACAGCTTGAGGCCGTCGTTTCCTACGGCGAAACGCAGCCCCTGATCGTCACCGAGGGGCGGGAGCGGCGCAACCGCCGCACCGTGACCGAGGTGTCGGGCTTTCTGCGCCGTCCGCCATCGCTCCTGGACGGCAAATATGCGCTGTTCACCTACAGCGAATATGTCACCAGCGCGACCGAACCGCATGAATTGGTCATCGTTGACGAACAAGGTGGCGCTGAAGAGCGATAATCACCCAACAATTTCGGCTTTTCAGCCGTAATGTTGCCCAGATTGAAAAGCATGTTTCCGGATAAGGGATCAGTGGGCGCGAAGAACGAGTCGCGCCAGGCATCCGCGGAACTTGCCAGGAATGGCCGTTCCGTCTGCTTGCACCCTCTGGTCGCCTGCCAACGGAAGGATGTTTGTAATGGCGAGTAATGCAGCGTTGCAGTCTGAACCCGCGCCGATCGTCGCCTGCACGGTCTCGCGTGATGTTCAGAATTTCGATCTGCTGATCGAGGACATGGAGACCGAGCTCGGCGAGGGCTGGGGCGACCTTTCCTTCGGCGATGCCGCCACGTTCCTGGAACAACCCGATGCGGAGGCGCTGGAATTCATCGCCATCGCAGTCGACGAGAAGGACGAGAAGGACCTGCCGGCCATCGGCGACCTGATCCGGACCGCCAAGGAAAAGCGCATCCGCGTGATCCTGATCGCCGAAGAACTCAGCCCGGTGGCCCTGCATCAGCTTCTGCGGCTGGGGGCCGACGATTTCGTCCCCTACCCGCTGCCCGAAGGCGCCCTGCACGAGGCGATCGACCGGCTGCGTCACCCCGTCCCCACCCTTCAGGCGGTGCCCGACGGCGGGCTGGAGGGCGATGCCGCCCAGACCCTGCGCGACGGCAGCTCCCATGACGCCGTGATCCTGCCGGTTCACGGGCTGGCCGGCGGCGTCGGCGCCTCGACCCTGGCCGTCAACCTGGCATGGGAACTGACCCAGATCAGCAAGAAGGACGCGCCGCGCGTCTGCCTGATCGACCTCGACCTGCAGTTCGGGGCCAGCTCCACATACCTCGACCTGCCGCGCCGCGATGCGATCTACGAATTGCTCGCCGACACCAGCGCGATGGATGACGAGGCGTTCATGCAGGCGCTGCAGACCTTCCAGGACAAGCTCTTCGTCTTCACCGCGCCGCTCGATATCCTGCCGCTGGACTTCGTGACGCCCGAGGACATCACCGCGCTGCTCAACATCGCGCGCCGCCATTTCGACTTCATTGTGATCGACATGCCGACGACGCTGGTGCAGTGGACCGACACCGTTCTCAACGAGGCGCATGTCTATTTCGCCCTGGTGGAGCTCGACATGCGCTCGGCGCAGAACACGCTGCGGCTGATCCGGGCGCTGAAATCCGAGGACCTGCCCTTCGAGAAGCTGCGCTTCGCGCTGAACCGGGCGCCGAAATTCACCGACCTGTCCGGCAAGAGCCGCGCCAAGCGCATGGCCGAGAGCCTGGATATCGACATCGAGCTGATGCTGCCCGACGGCGGCCGGCAGGTGACCCAGTCGGGCGATCACGGGCTGCCGCTGTCCGGAACGGCCAAGAAGAACCCGCTGCGCAAGGAAATCAGCCAACTGGCAGCTTCGCTGTTGGCCCACGCACAAGGCGAGGCGGCAGCCAAGTAGGAATACAGGCAGAAGAAGCACACAGGCAGAGAGAAGGCCCTTCCATGTTCTCGCGTTACAAAAAAGGCGGCACCGCCAAGGCCCGTCCGGCCGCCCCGCAAGCCCCGGTGAATGAACCGGCGGTCGAGCCCGCGGCCCCGAAGGTTATCCGCAAGCCCGTGGCGACGGCCAAGGCCAAGCCGAGCCCGGCCGACAAGGAACGCAAGCGGAAGGAGCGCCTCGGCCAGATCAAGGTCGAGCTGCACAAGCGCCTGCTGGAAGACCTGAATCTTTCCGCGCTGGAATTTGCCAGCGAGAAGGACCTGCGCGCCGAGATCCAGGCCATCGCCTCGGAATCGCTGCAGGAAATGAACGTCATCCTGAACAAGGACGACCGCTCGACCCTGAACAAGGAACTGTTCGACGAGGTGATGGGGCTGGGCCCGCTCGAGCCCCTGCTGAAGGACGAGACGGTCACCGACATCCTGGTCAACGGACCGCAGCAGATCTTCGTGGAGCGCAGCGGCAAGCTGCAACTGACCGACGTCACCTTCCAGAATGAGAAGCACCTGCTGCGGATCATCGACAAGATCGTCTCGGCCGTGGGCCGGCGGGTCGATGAATCGAACCCCTACGTCGACGCCCGCCTCGCCGACGGCTCGCGCTTCAACGCGATGGTGCCGCCGATCGCGGTGGACGGCAGCCTGGTATCGATCCGGAAATTCAAGAAGGACAAGCTGGCCATCGACGACCTGGTCCAGTTCGGCGCCTTCACCGAGGAAATGGCCGCCTACCTGCAGGCCGCGGTGGCCTGCCGGCTGAACGTGATCGTCTCGGGCGGGACCGGCTCGGGTAAGACGACCACGCTGAACGCGCTGTCCTCCTTCATCGACAATTCCGAGCGCATCCTCACCATCGAGGACACCGCCGAACTGCAGCTCCAGCAGACCCATGTCGGCCGGATGGAAAGCCGCCCGGCCAACGTCGAGGGCAAGGGCGCCGTCACCCAGCGCGACTGCCTGCGCAACGCGCTGCGGATGCGCCCCGACCGCATCATCGTCGGCGAGACCCGCGGCGAAGAGGTGATCGACATGCTGCAGGCCATGAACACCGGCCATGACGGCTCGATGACCACGATCCACGCCAACTCGGCCCGCGACGCGGTCAGCCGCCTGGAGAACATGATCGCCATGGCCGGCATCGAGATGCCCCTGAAGGCCGTGCGCAGCCAGATCGCCTCGGCCGTGAACCTGATCGTGCAGGCCAGCCGCCTGCAGGACGGCTCGCGCCGGATGATCTCGATCACCGAGGTCACCGGCATGGAGGGCGACGTGATCTCCATGCAGGAGGTGTTCCGCTACGAACGCCTCGGGCTGGAGCCCAACGGCAAGATCATCGGCCGCTTCAACGCCACCGGCGTGCGGTCGCATTACTCCGATCGTTTCAAACAATGGGGCTACAACCTGCCCGCCGCGATTTTCGAACCCATCTCCTGAGGCACGCCCATGGAACTGAGTGCAGAACCCATCATTTACGGCCTGATCTTCATTTCGGTCCTGGTCCTTGTCGAGGGCCTGTACCTGACCGTCTTCGGAAAATCGATCAGCCTCAACAAAAGGGTCAACCGCCGGCTGGAAATGCTGGAACAGGGCACCCGCCGCGAAGAGGTGATGGAGCAGCTCCGCAAGGAAATGCGCCAGCATATCGACGCCAAGGGCATCCCGCTCTATTCGCTGCTGGCCAGCAAGGCGCAGAAGGCCAATATCGCCTTTTCCCCGCGGGCGCTGATCCTGATCATGATCATGCTGTCCGCACTGGCCTTCCTCGGCCTCACGGTGGGAACGGCCGCCGCCCTGCCGGTGCGGCTGCTGGTGGCCGTGGTCATGGGCTTCGGCGGGGTCTACCTGTGGATCAGCGGCAAGGCCAAGAAGCGCATGAAGATGATCGAGGATCAGCTGCCCGACGCGGTCGAGCTGATGGTGCGCAGCCTGCGGGTCGGGCACCCGTTCTCCTCGGCGGTGAACATGGTGGCCAAGGAGGTCGCCGACCCGCTGGGCAGCGAGTTCGGCATGATCGCCGACGAGGCCGCCTATGGCCGCGACATCTCGGAAAGCCTCAAGGACCTGGCCGAACGCATGGACATGCAGGACCTGCGTTTCCTGGCGGTGGCGGTGGCCATCCAGCAGCAATCGGGCGGCAACCTGGCCGAGGTCCTGGAGGGGCTGGCCAAGGTGATCCGCTCGCGCTTCAAGCTGTTCCGCCGGGTCAAGGCGATCACCGCCGAGGCCAAGTGGTCGGGCACCTTCCTGTCCGGCTTCCCGGTCGTCGTGATCGTGATGATCAACGTCATCAAGCCCGACTACTATGACAGCGTGAAGGAAACCATTTTCTTCATTCCCGCGGCACTGTTCGTCGCCGCCTTCCTGATCGTCAACATGTTCTTCATGAAGATGATGGTTAACATCAAGGTCTGAGGCAGCCATGGAAATTCTTAACAATATCAACGCCATGCTGGTGGACAAGCTGGGCCCCCTGGGGCCGCTCTACGCGGTCGGCGCGCTGGGCGTGCTGCTGATGCTGATGACGCTCCCGGCGCTTCTGAAGAAGAACGAAGACCCGCTGGACAAGCTCAAGCGCAACACGCAGCAGGCCCGCCACGCGGCCCATGCCGACCAGCCCAAGGCGCTGCGCCAGTCGCCGAAGAGCGACAAGCTCGACCGGTTCGCGGATTTCCTTGAGCCGCAGGACGCCGAGGAATATTCGGCGGCGCGGCTGAAACTGCTGCAGGCGGGGTATCGTTCCAAGGCGGCGGTGCGCACCTACCACTTTGCCCAGTTCGCGCTGGGCATCGGCGGGCTGGTCCTGGGCGTGCTCTACGCCATGTTCGTCAACGCCACCCAGGACGTGACCACCCAGCAGATGATCCTGTCGGTGATCATTCCCGGCGCCGCGGGCTATGTCCTGCCCAAATACTGGGTGCAGCGCCGCCTCCAGGTCCGGCAGGAGGAGATCACCAACGGCTTCCCGGACAGCCTGGACATGATGCTGGTCTGCGTCGAGGCCGGCCAGTCGCTGGACCAGTCGATCATCCGGGTCGCGCATGAAATGCGCGCCAGCTACCCGGCGCTGGCCGACGAGTTCGAGATCATCGCCCACGAGATGAAGGCCGGCAAGGAGAAGACCCAGGTGCTCAAGGACATGGCCGAGCGCTGCGCCGTGCCCGACATCTCATCCTTCGTGACGGTGCTGATCCAGTCGTCCAGCTTCGGCACCTCGATCGCCGACGCCCTGCGGGTCTATGCCGGGGAGATGCGCGACAAGCGCGTCACCCGCGCCGAGGAAGCCGCAAACAAGTTGCCCACCAAGCTGACACTTGGCACCATGATGTTCACCGTGCCGCCGTTGGTCGTGATCATGATCGGCCCGTCGGTCTACGATATCTACGTCACGCTGAGTTCCGCCAACTTCTGAGGTCATGTGAAAAAACGGGTGGGAATGGCCGCGCTGGCCGCGCTTGTGGCCGCTTGTCAGACGACAGGCGGCCTTGCGCCATTGCATGAGGGGCTCGCCCCGCCCCCCGGCACGCCCCAGGTCACCGAGGCGGTGGACGGGCTGGTGGTCGGCCACCGGCTGATGGCCGCGGGCGAATACGAACTGGCGCTCAAGGCCTATTACCGCGCGGCGGGCCGCTACGGGCTGAATGCCGACGTGCTGTCGGCGATCGGATCGGCCAATCTCAAGCTCGGCCGCCTGGGCCAGGCCGAGGTCATCCTGCGGCGCGCCACCGAGAAGGACGACGCCTTTGCCCCGGCCTGGAACAATCTCGGCGTGGTCCTCATGGAGACGGGCCAGGCGGCCGAGGCGCGGCGGGTGTTCCGGATCGCCTTTGCGCTCGACAGCGGCAAATCCGACGCAATCCGGGAAAACCTGCGCTTGGCTATCGCAAAATCGGAAAATCCTGCGTATGATGGCGGCAATAATGAAGAATTCGGCCTGGTGAGACGGGGAAGCGGCCGCTACCTCCTGCTCTCCACGCCATGAGGACAGAGCAGCAGGAGGGACGCGAGATGCGCCTCTTTTCCCTTGTCACCCTGTGTCTGGGCAGCACCCTGGCCCTCTCGGCCTGCCAGAAGGCCACCGAGGCCGAGGTCGACCGCGCCGTGCAGGACGTGATCGCCGGCGACGAAAGCAGCATGAACGACATCATGCTGACCGTCGCCGACCCCGACGAGGCGGTGACCTACTTCAAGCGGGTCCTGTCCGAAAAACCCGACCGCATCGATTTCCAGCGCGGCCTGGCGAAATCGCTGATCCGCGCCCGCCGCAACACCGAGGCCGTGGCCGCCTGGCGCAAGGTTGCCGCGCACCCCGAGGCCAGCAACGACGACCGGGTGGAATTCGCCGACGCGCTGATCCGCACCGGCGAATGGGACGAGGCCGAGCAGGTGCTGGACGCCATCCCGCCCACCTTCGAGACCTACAAGCGCTACCGGCTCGAGGCGATGGTCGCCGACAGCAACCGCGAATGGGACCGGGCCGACAGTTTCTACGAAACCGCCGTGGGGCTGACGACGCGCCCCGCAGGCGTGCTGAACAACTGGGGCTATTCCAAGCTGACCCGCGGCGACTACCGCGAGGCCGAGCGCCTCTTCGTCGAGGCCATCGGTTATGACAAGAGCCTGTTCACCGCCAAGAACAACCTGGTGCTGGCCCGCGGCGCGCAGCGCAATTACCAGATGCCGGTGCTCCAGATGACCCAGGTCGAGCGGGCGCAACTGCTGCACACGCTGGCGCTCTCGGCGATCAAGCAGGGGGATATCGCCATCGGCAAGGGCCTGCTGGAAGAGGCGATCGAGACCCACCCGCAGCATTTCGAGGCGGCCGCGCGCAGCCTGCGGGCGCTGGAAGCCAAGGTGGTGAACTGACGCCATGTCGCCCGCCGCTGCCCTGTGGTTCCTGCCCTTCACCGCGCCCATCGCGCTCTATGTCGCCTGGAGCGACATGAAATCCATGAAGATCCCCAACAAGGCGGTCTACACCCTCGTGGCGGTGTTTGCCGTGGTCGGACTGATCGCGCTGCCGCTTGAGACCTACATGTGGCGCTGGCTGCACCTGGCGGCGGTGCTGCTGGTCGGGTTCGTGATGGCCACCGCCGGGCTGATCGGGGCGGGCGACGCCAAGTTCGCCGCCGCCATGGCCCCCTTCGTGGCGCTCGGGGATGCGGTGCTGTTCTGCTATCTTTTCTCGGCGGTCCTGCTGGCGGGGTTCGTCACCCACCGCGCCGCCCGGCGCATCCCGGCGGTGGTCAACGCCCTGCCCGACTGGGAATCCTGGCACCGGAAAAAGGACTTCCCCATGGGCCTCGCCCTGGGTGCCGTGCTGGTGATCTACCTGGCCCTGCTGGCGCTGCGCGGCGCCTGATCCGCCCAATTCTTGCCACACCGGCCTCGTATATCTTAACGGGACTGTCACTCTCCGAGGCTGCCCGATGAACATGGAAAACACATCCGTCATGGCCCCCCCGGCCCCGCGCACGCTGGAACAGATGCGCCTGCCGGCGGTCATGATGCGGGACATCCTGCTGAAAACCCTTTTCCGCCAGAATATCGAATTCGTCAGCGAACTGGCCAAGGCGCTGTGCCTGCCCGTGCCCGTCACGCAGGAACTGATCGACCTGGCGCGCGGCCAGAAGCTGGTCGAGGCCACGGGCACCCTGCACGCCAATTCGGGCGGCGAGATGGGCTATCAGCTGACCGACGCCGGCAAGGCCCGCGCGCTGGATGCGCTCAGCCAGTCGGAATATTACGGCGCCATGCCCGTGCCGCTGGAGGTCTACCAGGAACAGGTCCAGCGGCAGTCGATCCGGAACATCCAGATCACCCGCGATCAGCTGACCGGCGCGATGGGGCATCTGGTGCTGCCGAACGCGCTGCTCGACCATCTCGGTCCGGCCGTGTCCTCGGGCCGCTCGATCCTGATGTACGGCCCGCCGGGCAACGGTAAATCCTCGATCTCCAACGGCATCCGCGACGCGCTCGGCGACAAGATCTACGTCCCCCGCGCGGTGGAGTATTCCGGCCAGGTGATCACTGTCTACGACCCGATCGTCCATTCCGCGGCCGAGACGCTGGTGGACGACCCCACCTCGCTGCGCCGCACCTCCGGCCGCTACGACACGCGCTACGTGCTGTGCGACCGGCCCACGGTGATCACCGGGGGCGAACTGTCGCTGTCCATGCTGGACCTGGTCTACAACCCCACAGCGCGCACCTACCAAGCGCCGCTGCAGCTGAAATCCACCGGCGGCGTGTTCATCGTCGACGACCTCGGCCGCCAGGAAGAGCCGCCGCAGGCCCTGATCAACCGCTGGATCGTGCCGCTGGAGGAAGGGCGCGACATCCTCGCCCTGCAATCGGGCGAGAAATTCGAGGTGCCCTTCGACACGCTGGTGATCTTCTCCACCAACTTCCACCCGAACGAGATTTTCGACAAGGCGGCGCTGCGCCGGATCTTCTTCAAGATCAAGATCGACGGTCCCAGCCGCGAGGATTTCCTCAAGATCTTCGCGATGGTCGCGCGCAAGAAGAAGATCCCGCTGGATGAGTCGTCGCTGGTCTACCTGATGAAGGAAAAATACCCCACCATCGACAATGTCTACGCGAACTATCAGCCGGTCTTCCTGATCGACCAGATGATCGCCATCTGCGAGTTCGAGGGCATCCCCTACCAGATGACCCCCGAACTGATCGACCGCGCCTGGGCCAACATGTTCGTCCGCGAAGAGGCGATCGCGCATTGATGCTGACCGGGGTGGGGGTCGCCGGCTGCGGCCGGATGGGCGCGCCGATGCTGGTCGCGCTGCGGGCCGCCGGAATTGCGGCGCGGGGCTTCGACATCCGCCCGCCGGCAGATTTCGGGCCGCTGGCCCCGGCCATGAGCGACGATCCCGACGCCTTCGCCGCCCCGCTGCGGCATCTGATCACCGTGGTCCGGGACATTCCGCAGACCGAGGACGTTCTGTTCGGCGCGCAGGGTTTCGTCACCCGCGCACCCGGGCTGGAGACGGTGATCGTCAGCTCCACCCTGTCGCCACGCTATGTGCGTGAGCTCCGCTCACGCATCCCCGGCCATGTCGCGCTGATCGACGCGCCCATGTCCGGCGCCGCCATCGCGGCGCGGGAGGCGCGGCTGTCCTTCATGCTGGGCGGCGATCCGGCCGACCTGGACGCCATGCAGCCGCTGTTCGACGCCATGGGCCGGCATTTCCACCGCATGGGGGCCCTGGGCGCGGGCATGACGGCCAAGGTGCTGAACAACCTGCTGGCCGCGGCCAACACCGCCATGACCCGGCTGGTGCTGGACTGGTCCGACGCCGCCGGGCTGGACGAGGAGGCGCTGCTGGCGCTGATCCACACCTCCTCGGGGCAGAACTGGTTCGCCTCGGGCTTCAACGAGATCGAGTTCGCCCGCGACGGGCTGGCCGAGGACAATTCCATCGGCATCCTGGTCAAGGACGTGGAAAGCGCGCTCGACGCCGCGCCCGAGGGCGCCGACACCGCCCTGCCCCGCGCCGTGCAGGCGTCAATCCGCGCGCTGAAACCGCGCCCCTAGCCCTCCCCCGGCCCGCGCCCTAGATTGGGCGCATGGCCACCCTGCCCGCCCCTTTCCAAGACTGGTTCGCCGCCCGCGGCTGGACCGTCCACCCCCATCAGCACGAGATGCTGGCGCGCGCCGACGCCCCCGCCTTGATGCTGATCGCGCCCACCGGGGGTGGCAAGACACTTGCAGGATTCCTGCCATCTCTCGTCGACCTAGCCGGGAATTCCCATCTGGGATTGCACACGCTCTACATTTCCCCGCTCAAGGCGCTGGCCGCCGATATCCGCCGCAACCTGCGAACGCCGGTCGAGGAGATGGGCCTGCCCATCCGCATCGAGGACCGCACCGGGGACACGCCGGCCAGCCGCCGCAAGCGACAGCGCGCCGACCCGCCGCATGTCCTGCTGACCACGCCCGAGAGCCTGGCGCTGCTGCTCTCTTACGAGGACGCGCCGCGCGTCGTCGCCGGGCTGAAACGGGTGATCGTGGACGAGATCCACGCGCTGGCCGAAAGCAAGCGGGGCGACCAGCTGATGCTGGCGCTGGCTCGGCTGCAGCGCCTCTGCCCCGGCCTGCACCGGGTGGGCCTGTCGGCCACGGTCGAGGACCCGCCGGCACTGGCCCGCTTCTTCGCCCCGCATCCCGGGCCCTGCGAGATCCTGCAGGCCGATCCCGGCCCCGCCCCCGACATCGCCATGCTGCAGACCGACGCCCCGCCCCCCTGGGCCGGCGGCGGCGGGCGCTACGCGATCCCCGCCATCCTGAACGAGGTCCGGCGCCACCGGACCACGCTGATCTTCCACAATACCCGCGCCCAGGCCGAGATCTTCTTCCACGACCTGTGGCTGGCCAATGAAGAGGGGCTGCCCATCGGCATCCACCACGGCTCGCTCGCCCGCGAGGCGCGCGAGCGGGTCGAGGCGGCCATGGCCAAGGGGGACCTGCGCGCCGTGGTCTGCACCGGCAGCCTCGATCTCGGCATCGACTGGGGCGATGTGGACCTGGTGATCCAGGTCGGCGCGCCCAAGAACGTGAAACGGCTGGTGCAGCGGATCGGCCGGGCCAACCACCGCTACAACGCGCCCTCCAAGGCGCTGCTGGTGCCGGCCAACCGCTTCGAGGTCGTCGAATGCGTGGCCGCGCTGGAGGCCGTGCGCGACGGCCAGCTCGACGGCGAGCCGCGCGGCCCCGGCCCGCGCGACGTGCTGTGCCAGCATATCCTGGCCACCGCCGCCGCCGGGCCGTTCGAGGCCGACGCGTTGTTCGAAGAAGTCACCCGCGCCGGCCCCTACGCGGCCCTGAACCGCGCGCAATTCGACGCCTGCCTCGATTTCGCCGCCACCGGCGGCTACGCCCTGCGGGCGTACGACCGCTACCAGCGGCTGGTCCAGCGCGACGGCAAATGGCAGCTGCGCGACCCGCGCAGCGCGGCCCAGATCCGCATGAACCTGGGCACCATCGTGGACACCGAAACGCTGAAGGTGCGGCTGAAGAACAGCCGCGGCGGCACGCCCCTGGGCGAGGTGGAAGAAGGCTTTGCCGCAACCCTGACGCAGGGCGACACCTTCCTCATCGGCGGGCAGGTGGTGCGCTACGAGGGGCTGCGCGAGATGACGGTGGAGGTGACCCGGCGCGCCGACAAGACGCCCCGGGTCGCCACCTATATGGGCACCAAATTCGCCACCTCCACCCAGCTGTCCGTCCGCATCCTGGCCATGTTCCGGCAGGGCGACTGGCCGGGCCTGCCGGGCCATACCGGCGACTGGCTGGCCCTGCAGCGCAACCTCTCGCAACTGCCCGAGCGCGACCGGCTGCTGGTCGAGACCTTCCCGCGCGAGGGCCGCGCGCATCTGGTCGCCTACGGCTTTGCCGGGCGCAACGCGCAGCAGACGCTCGGCCTGCTGCTGACCCAGAAAATGGAGCGCGCAGGGCTACACCCGCTGGGCTTCGTCGCCACCGATTACGCCACGCTGGTCTGGGGTCTGGACGCGGTCGCCGACCCCGCGCCGCTGTTCGAGGCCGAGACCCTGCGCGAGGGCTTTGCCGACTGGCTGGCCGGCAACGCGGTGATGAAACGCACCTTCCGCAGCTCGGCCGTGATCGCCGGGCTGATCGACCGGATGACGCCCGGGCGGCGCAAGAGCGGGCGCCAGGCGACGTTTTCCTCGGACATCCTCTATGACACGCTGCGCAAATACGACCCCGGCCACCTCATGCTGGAAATCACGCAGGAGGAGGCGCTGAAGGGCCTCGTCGATTTCGGGCGGCTCGAGGAGATGCTGGCGCGCACAAGCGGCCGCATCACCCACGCCCCCCTGCCCCATGTCAGCCCGCTGGCCGCGCCGCTGTTCCTGGAGGTCGGCCGCGTCCCCGTGAAGGGCGCGGCGGATGAACGGCTGATGGCCGAGGCGGCCGAGCAGTTGATGACCGAGGCCGGTCTGGCCTGATCCCCCTTGCATTCCTTCCCGCGCCACGTCACGAACGAAGCATGAACGGATACGACTTCACCCTCTCCGGCGCCCGGATGACCGCCCGCCCCTCGGGCGCGCTGTGGTGGCGCGACGAGGGGCTGTTGGCGGTCTCGGACCTGCACCTGGGCAAATCCGAGCGGCTGGCCCGGGGCGGCGGGGCGCTGCTGCCGCCCTACGAGACGCGCGAGACGCTGGCCCGGCTGGCCGCCGAGATCGCCGCCACCGAGCCGCGGACCGTTCTCTGCCTCGGCGACAGTTTCGACGATCTGGCCGCCGCCGGCAGCCTGGATGCCGCCGACAGCGCCGAGCTTGCCCGCCTGATGGCCGGGCGGCGCTGGCTCTGGGTCGAGGGCAATCACGATCCGGGCCCGGTGGAGCTTGGCGGAACGCATCTGGCCGAGCATCGCCTCGGCCCGCTGACCTTCCGCCATGTCGCCAGCCCCGGCGCGCGGGGAGAGGTCTCGGGCCATTACCACCCAAAGGCGCGGCTTTCGCTGCGCGGGCAGGCGATCTCGCGCCCCTGCTTCCTGGTCGACGCGGCGCGGGTGATCCTGCCCGCCTTCGGCGCCTATACCGGCGGGCTGCGCAGCGACGACCCGGCATTCGGCGCGCTGATGGGGCCGCGGGCCGTGGCGGTGCTGACCGGCCCGAGGGCGACGGCCATCCCCATGCCCCGCCGCGGCTAGATCAGCCCGCGCTCGGCCACTGCCTTGCGGTAGTTGCGGCTGACCGGCACCCGCGCGCCGTCGGACAGGATCAGAAACAGCCGCCCCTTCTCGGTCACCTGCCCCCGCACCTCGGGCAGCGCCACCCAGTGCGACCGGTGCACCCGCAGCCCGTCGGCCCCGTCCAGCTCGGCGATGGCGTCGCGGAACCGCATCAGCAGCCGCTGGCTGCCGTGCTCGGTCACCACCTCGACATAGTGATCTGAAACGGCCAGCCGCACCACGCGCCCCCGCCGGCTGAGCTCCAGCCGCTCCAGCAGCCGTGGCGGCGGGGGGCCGGCGGGCCGTGACGACGGCGATTCCAGCACCCGGCGCAGGGCCGTGGTGCCCACCGAGGCCGTGAAGATGATCGCCATGAACTCGAAGCGTTGCGGCACCACCTCCTGGACGTCGCCGGCAATCCAAAGGGTGATCTGGCGAAGCGGCGCCGACAACAGCACGGAGAGCAGCCCCGCCACCGCCAGCGCGATCGTCCAGGCCCCGTATCCCGAAAGCCAGCGCTGCAGCAGCAGCCGCAGCAGGGTTCCGGCCACGATGGCAAAGCCCGTCATCGCGCCCCAATAGGCAACGCGTTCCGGCAGCGAGAGGCTCTGGTAAGTGCCAAACGGGCCGGCCAGCGCCACGGCAAGAGAGATCAGCCCCCAAGCGATCAGGGTCCAGCGCCGAAGCAGCGATTTTTCCAATTCGTTTGCGATGCTTGTCATGCAGTCGCTTCAATGAATTCCAACTCGTCACCCCCAGGAAGCAGCAGTCACACTTTCCCGCAACCTGGCCGCGTGTTTCAATGGCGGCGGTCCGGATTTGCCTCATCACGTAACGGAAGGCAAGCACCGCCGCCCAAGAGACAGGCTGGAGAACAGGGAACGCCATGACACAAAGCCCCCGGAACCCGTCCTATCGGGAGGTCGTTAAGGAAAGCTTTGCCCGACAGGGCCTTATGCGCACCCTCGGCGCCGAGATCGCGGAGGTCGGGCCGGGCCGTTGCACGATCACCGCGCCGATCCGCCCCGAAAGCGCCCAGCAACACGGGTTCGCGCATGCCGGCACCAGTTTCGCCCTGGGCGACAGTGCCTGCGGCTATGCCGCGCTCAGCCTGCAGGAGGCCGGCGTCGAGGTGCTGACCAGCGAGATGAAGATCCACCTGCTGGCCCCGGCCTCGGGCGAGCGGCTGGTGGCCCGGGGCGAGGTGCTGCGCGCCGGCCGCCGCCTGGTGGTGGCGCGCGCCGATATCTTTGCCGAAAGCGGCGGCGACAGCCGCCACGTCGCCACCCTGCTGGGCACGATCGTGCCGGTGCCGGCCGGCTAGGCGGTCAGGCCCTCGGGCTCGGGCAGGCCATGGGTGCGGCAGCAGGCAGTCAGGGTATTGGCCAGCAGGCAGGCGATGGTCATCGGGCCCACGCCGCCGGGCACCGGGGTGATGGCCCCCGCGACCTCGCTGGCCGCGGCGAAATCGACATCGCCCACCAGCCGCGTCTTGCCCTCGCCCCTTTCCGGCGCGTCGATCCGGTTCATGCCCACGTCGATCACCGTTGCGCCGGGCTTGATCCAGTCGCCCTTCACCATCTCGGGCACGCCCACGGCGGCCACCACGATGTCGGCCCGGCGCACCACCTCGGCGATGTCGCGGGTGCGGCTGTGGGTCATCGTCACGGTGCAGTTGTCGAGCAGCAGAAGCTGGCCCATGGGCTTGCCCACCAGGTTGGACCGGCCGATCACCACCGCGTTGAGCCCGGTGAGATCGCCGCGTTGGTCGCGCAGCATCATCAGGCAGCCGAGCGGCGTGCAGGAAACCATCGCCTTCTGCCCGGTGGCGAGCCTGCCGGCGTTGATCACGCTGAGCCCGTCCACGTCCTTTTCGGGGTCGATCCGGGCGATGATATCGCGCTCGGACAGATGCGGCGGCACCGGGAACTGGCAGAGGATGCCATGCACCGCCGGATCCGCGTTGAGCTTGTCGATCAGCGTGTAGAGCTCCTCTTCGGAGACGTCGGCCGGCAGCCGGTACTCGTACGAATTCATCCCCACTTCGCGGGTCTTCTCGCCCTTGGAGCGCACATAGACCTGGCTGGCCGGGTCTTCGCCGACCAGCACCACCGCCAGTCCGGGGGTGATGCCGTGCACGTCCTTGAGGCGCGCGACCTGCTCGGCCACCTTGGCCCGCACGGTTGCGGCAAAGGCCTTTCCGTCGATGATCTGGGCGCTCATCGTGATGTCCTTTCAGTTAGGCTCGGGGGTCGGGCCCAGCACGCGCTCCTCGCGGGCGATGGACCAGTCGATCATGGAACGCCACAGGGCTTCGGCGAAATCGGCGTCCAGCCCGGCGGCCTCGGCATTGCGGCGCGCGTTTGCGGCCACCTCCTCGACCCGCGCGGCGATGCGGGCGGGCAGCCCCTCGGCCGGTTTCAGCTCGGCGGCGCGGTCGATATAGGCCGCGCGCCGGGCCAGCAGTGCCACGAGGTCGCGATCCAGCGCATCGATCTGGCGGCGCAGCTCTTTCATGGTTCGGCAATCCTGCGGCTCGGTCACGGGCTCTCTCCGGTGCAGCGGCCCGTCCCTCATAGGGCAGGCCGCCGCCGGGCTCAAGCCGGGCTCAGAACAGCCCCTCGATCTGGCCCATGTCGTTGAGCATGATGGCCTCGGCCGAGGGCTGGCGGGGCAGGCCCGGCATCGTCATGATCTCACCGCAGATCACAACGATGAAGCCGGCCCCGGCGCTCAGCCGCACCTCGCGGATGGGCACACCGTGGCCGGTGGGCGCGCCGCGCAGGTTGGGGTCGGTCGAGAAGGAATACTGCGTCTTGGCCATGCAGATCGGCAGGTCGCCATACCCCGCCTCCTCCCAGGCACGGAGCTGGTCGCGGATCTTCTTGTCGGCCAGCACCTCGCTGGCGCGGTAGATGCGGGTGGCGATGGTCTCGATCTTGTCGAACAGGCCCATCTCGTCGGGATAGAGCGGCGCGAAATTGGCCATGTCGGCGTCGGCGATCTCGGCCACGCGGGTGGCCAGTTCGGTGATCCCGGCCGAGCCGTTTTCCCAGTGCTTGCACAGGATCGCCTCGGATCCCATGGAGGCGACGTAGTCCTTCACCGCCTGCACCTCGGCCTCGGTGTCGCTCACGAAATGGTTGATCGCCACCACCACCGGCACGCCGAAGGATTTGACGTTCTCGATATGGCGGCCGAGGTTGGGGCAGCCGGCCTTGACCGCCTCCACATTCTCCTCGCCCAGGTCGGCCTTGGCCACGCCGCCGTTCATCTTCATCGCGCGCACGGTGGCCACGATCACCACCGCCGAGGGCGCCAGCCCGGCCTTGCGGCACTTGATGTTCATGAATTTCTCGGCCCCCAGGTCGGCGCCGAAGCCCGCCTCGGTCACCACGTAATCGGCCAGCTTCAGCGCCGTGGTGGTGGCCACGACCGAGTTGCAGCCATGCGCGATGTTGGCGAAGGGGCCGCCATGCACGAAGGCGGGGTTGTTCTCCAGCGTCTGCACCAGGTTGGGCTGCATCGCGTCCTTGAGCAGCACGGTCATCGCGCCGTCGGCCTTGATGTCGCGGCAGTAGATCGGGCTGCGGTCGCGCCGGTAGGCCACGATGATGTCGCCGAGGCGGCGCTGCAGGTCCTCCAGGTCGGTGGCCAGGCACAGGATCGCCATGACCTCGGAGGCCACGGTGATGTCGAACCCGGTCTGCCGCGGGAAGCCGTTGGCCACGCCGCCCAGGCTGGTCACCATGTCACGCAGGGCGCGGTCGTTCATGTCCATCACCCGGCGCCAGGCCACCCGGCGCTCGTCGATGCCCAGTTCGTTGCCCCAGTAGATGTGGTTGTCGATCATCGCCGACAGCAGGTTATGCGCCGAGGTGATGGCGTGGAAATCGCCGGTGAAATGGAGGTTCATGTCCTCCATCGGCACGACCTGTGCATAGCCGCCGCCCGCCGCGCCGCCCTTCATGCCGAAACAGGGGCCGAGGCTGGCCTCGCGGATGCAGATGGCGGCCTTCTTGCCGATGGCGTTCAGCCCGTCGCCCAGGCCCACGGTGGTGGTGGTCTTGCCCTCGCCCGCGGGGGTGGGGTTGATCGCGGTCACCAGGATCAGCTTGCCGTTCTGGCGGCCCTGCACCGACTTGATGAAATCCTCACCGACCTTGGCCTTGTCATGGCCGTAGGGCAGCAGGTGCTCGGACGGGATGTCCAGCTTGGCGCCGATCTCCTGGATCGGTTTCTTGCTGGCTTCGCGGGCGATCTCGATATCGGTCTTGTAGGCCATTGAGCAATCCTTGGCTTGAGCGCGGGTTAACTACTAACCGCCTATAGCGGCGGACGGAATGTCGCACAGGGGCGTTTCCGACATTTCCGGCCCCGGAATCGTCCTGCCCGGTTTCGCATGCGAAACGGCGGCGCCCAAAGCGGTTCAGCCGGCCCGCGCGGCGTCGATATGCGCCCAGGCGGGCTGGTCGGGGATATGCAGGCGCAGCGTGTCGCCGGGGCGCAGGACGCCCGGGCGCTCGACCCAGGCGGTCACGCCGCGCCGGCCCTTCGCGGCGGGCTTGAAGGCGCGCCCCGCGCCTGGCAGGTGCTGCTCGATCACGCGGGCGGGCAGGTTGCAGGGCCGGTTTTCCATGTCGATCACCAGCGTCGCCCCGTCCGGCCCCTGCAGCCGCGACGAGGGCGGGACATGGGTGAAATCCGGGATCCCCTCGATCACGATGGAGGCGCCCAGCCAGGCCGGCTCCAGCCGCTCCACGCCCATCTCGGCCGCGATCGCGGCGAGGTCCTCGGCCGACAGGATCGAAAGCTGCCGCGTGTTGCCGATCTCGGTGCCGCGCGGGTGCTGCGCCACGACACGCGCGCACGAGGGCCGCGTCAGCCCGCCATGCGCCTCGCCCGCGACGCCGGCAAAGCTCAGCTCCATCTCATCGAGCGGCGCGGCGGCAAGCGTCTCGTTGCGGTCGGGCACCCGGCCCAGCCAGATGACGGTGGCGGTGAAGTCGGTGGGTTTCAGCGCGGGCATGGCACCTCCTTGGTCGAGGCGCAGCCTGCCCGCTTCGGCGGGTGGGCACAACACGGAAGATGGACCAAAGAAAAACGCCGCCCGGGCTCGGCCAGCCGTCAACTTTAGAGTGGGCGTCATGAGAACATGGCGCCCACATCTCGCAGGGAGACTTGTGCCGCCCTCAATGATTTGTGGGCGGCACAAATAAAATCTAAGGCGATTTCGGATAGTTGGTGATTTCCGGATTCATTTTTTCGGTACCGGGCCCTGCCACGGGTCCATCCGCCTTCAAGTGCGACCATAGAAATCGCTACGGCTATTCGCACCTTTCAGGCGCTTTCCACGGCGCCCTTAGGGACGCGTTTAACGGCGCAGCCTGTTCCGTGTCGTCTCAGCTGCGCCGGGCCGCGGCGCCTGGCGGCTTTCGGTGTGTGGGTCATCCCGAGATGGCGTTTCCCGAGTGCCTTGAAGTGATCCAAGAGGGAGAGATCCTGTTCCGTGCGCGCTCCTACGTAGACGTGGATCGGTTGGGGCATGCCCAGCCAGACGGCGCTTTCGACGATCGATTTGACCGGGGCAAGGCCGGAGCCGCCGGCCACGGCGAGGATCGGGCCGGTATGGTTTGTGCGCAAATGCGCGGCCCCCAGCGGTCCCTTGACACGCAATACGTCGGCGGTTTCGTGCCGGGTATGCACATGTTCGGAAAACCGCCCACCGGGGACCCGGCGGATATCGAATTCAAGCTCCGCCGCCCCGGACCGGTTTGCCATCGAAAAATCGCGCGAGGTCCCGTTCGGGAGCGTCAGGGTCGCGTACTGGCCGGGGGCCAATTCGAGCGGGTCGCCTTCGGGGCGAAAATTGACGAGCATGATGTCATGGGTCAGGCCCTGTATGGCGGTGACTTGGGCGTCGAAATCGCGCAGCGCGTGGCCCGGCATCGAGCTTTCCAGCAGAACGGGCGCCAGCGCGATATCGCTCGTCGGTGTCGCCACGCAGGGCAGAACCAGGCCGCCGGCCTTCTCGTCCTGCGAAAGGGCGAAATCCGAGTGATCGCGGTGCAGGAATTCGCCCGCGATCAGCCTTGACTTGCATAATCCGCAACGACCGGTCTTGCAGCCATGGGGAAAGGGAACGTTCCGGTCGAGTGCCGCTCTCAGGATCGTTTCGCCTTCAACAACGGGAAAACGCGGGCCATGCGGTCGCAGATTGGCCTTATGAACGGTCGAGGGCTTTTCAAACTGCGACGTCATTTCAGTGCCTCTTCTTTCAGTGCTTGTTCGATCCTCGGCTTCTGGTCTGCAAAGGTGCCGTAGGTGAACCAGTCTCGGATCACCGTGATGGGTGCGACTCGCACGCCATAGCGCGCCTTCGCGTCTTCCATGATCTCCGGGTCACTGAGATCGCGCTCATTGAACACGATGCCCTCCCGGTCGAGCCACGCCTTGAGCTGGCGGCAATCGGGGCAGGTCGGGGTGGCGTATATGACGATGTCGGCCGTTTTCTTGGTCTGCGATTGCATGGATCAGATCCTTCTTTCCGATGGTCGGAGTGCCCCGGGCAGGGAAAGACCCGGGGCGCGCGCGCAGTCATTCCGCCGGGACGGCCACCGGCGCGGGTGCCGGGTGACGGGCCGCGGTTTCACCTGTCATTGGGGCCGCGAAACGCTTGAGCCGCAGCGTGTTGCCGAGGACGAAGACGCTGGAGAACGCCATGGCACCCGCCGCGAAGACCGGTGACAGCAGGATCCCAAAGGCCGGGAAGAGCGCGCCGGCGGCGACGGGGATCAGCGCGACCTTGAGGCCGAGATCGTGCAGGGCCGCGATAGCCTCGGGCGTCGATACCTTGATCGGGTCGGCCACGCCAATGATGGGCGCGAGCTTGCCGTCGATGGCGGCGTAGAGCGGCGTCTTGCCCTTGTCGCCCAGACGCTCGGCCGTCCGCTTGAAGGATGCGGTGTCGAGACCAAACTTGCGCATGAACCGGTCGGCGCCGATCTGGGCGCGACTGCCGTCGACCGTCGCTTCCACGCCGTAACCGGTCACCAAGGCGAAGCTCTCGACAGGCAGACGCTCCAGTCCCTCGGCCTCCGCCGCCCCGACGATGGCGCGGGCAATCGGGTGCTTAGAGCGCGCCTCGACCGCCGCCACCCGCACCAGAACCTCCGCCCGGTCGAAGCCGTCGGCCAGGTCGAGATCGGTCAGGGCGGGCTTGCCCTCGGTCAGCGTGCCGGTCTTGTCGAGCGCAACGGCGCGGGTTTCCTTCAGAATCTGCAGCGCGTCGCCCTTGCGGAACAGCACGCCCATCTCGGCGCCCCGGGCGGTACCGACCATGATCGAGGTCGGCGTGGCCAGACCCATCGCGCAGGGGCAGGCGATGATCAGCACGGCGACCGCGTTGACCAGGCCAAAGGTCAGGGCCGGATCGGGGCCCCAGATCAGCCAGACGCCGAAAGTCAGCGCCGCCAGCGACATGACCGCCGGGACGAACCACATGGTCACCCGATCGACCAAGGCCTGGATCGGCAGCTTGGAACCTGGGCCGCTTCGGCCATGCGGATGATCTGCGACAGCATCGTGTCGCCGCCGACCGCCGTCGCGCGGAAGGCCAGCGCGCCGTTCTGATTCACGGTGCCGCCGACGACCTCATCGCCGGCGGTCTTGGCGACCGGCACCGGCTCGCCGGTGATCATCGACCCGTCGACATAGCTCCCCCCCTCGACGACCTCGCCATCGACCGGCAGGCGGTCGCCGGGACGGACCTCGACGATGTCGCCCGGGGCGACTTCGGCCACCGGGATCTCCACGACCAAGCCGTCGCGGCGCACGCGCGCCGTCTTGGCCTGAAGTCCGACCAGCCGCTTAATCGCCTCGGAGGTGCGTCCCTTTGCGCGCGCCTCCAAATAGCGGCCCAGCAGGATGAGGGTGACAATCACCGCCGCAGCCTCGTGATAGACGTTCACCGTGCCCTCGGGCAGCACGCCCGGCGCGAAGGTCGCCACGACCGAGAAGAGATAGGCGGCAAGCGTGCCGACGGCGACAAGGCTGTTCATGTCGGGTGCGCCGCGCAGGAGCACCGGGATGCCCTTGGTGTAGAAGCGCATTCCGGGCACCGCGAGAACGTAACCCGTCAGCCCGAACTGCAGGAGCCAACTCGCCTCGTGGCCAATGGTGGCCCCGATCAGGGCATGCATGCCGGGGATGACATGGCTGCCCATCTCGAACACAAAGACCGGCAGCGCGAAGGCGGCTGCAAGGCCGAGATCGCGCTTGAGCCGGGCCTGTTCGGCGTCCTTGCGCGTGGCCTTGACCTCGTCCTCGGCGTTGTCGCGCGCGACCCCGCGCGGTGTAGCCGGTCTCGACGATGGCGGCGATCAGCGCGGGCACCTCTGCCGTTCCGTCCACTGTGGCCTGCTCGGTCGCGAGGTTCACGCTTGCGGCGGTGACGCCGTGAACAGCCTGTAGCGCCCGCTCGACGCGACCCACGCAAGACGCGCAGGTCATTCCGTCAACGGCGGGTTGGATGGTCCTGCCAGGGACGGAGTAGCCGTTCGCCTCGACAGCGCGGATCAGTTCGGGGCGCACCGACGGGTTCGTGATGCTGACCTAGGCCCGCTCGGTGGCCAGGATAACGCTGGCCGACACCACTCCGGGGACGGCCGACAAGGCTTTTTCAAACCGTCCGACACAGGAGGCGCACGTCATCCCCTCGATAGGGATGTGCACCGTTTCTGGCGTCTTCGGGGAGATTTCAACGTGAGCATTCATGACTTTTCCTCTCGTTCGAATCGTTGCTCACGAATCCAGATAAGGGTTCCAACGATTGGAAGGTCGAGCGCGGTAGAAATGATTTCGGGGGGCTTGGACCCTGCAACGCTGGGAAGCCCCATCTGCTGTCGCGTGAGACAGAAAAGGAGATTCTCATGCGATTTCAGATCCCGAACATGACATGCGGCGGTTGTGCCAGCAGCGTCATCAAGGTGGTGCGGGCAATCGACCCCAGCGCAGAGGTCGAGGCCGATCCGGTCGCGCGCAGCGTGACGATTGTCTCGACCGAACCCGAAGGCCGGTTCGTGTCCACCCTTTCCGAGGCTGGCTACCCGCCGGAAGGATGAACTCATAGTCGTTGAAAGCCAGCCAGCCGCCGCGATCACACGCGGCGGCTTGCGATGGGATTGGGGCCGTTTCCGGTTGACACTCCGGATCCGATGCTACCGGACTGGATTGGGGTGTCTTTGAAACAGCAGCCGCAGGCAGAAGGCGGTCTCCGCGAAGATGGTGATGCCGTAGGCAGGCATGAACGGCGGGGACAGGTCTGGCAAGAAGAACCGCAGGCTACTGCCAATCAGGTAGACCAGGCCGGCAGCGAAGAGGCCCAGCCCGAATATCCACGCGAAGATGCCGGAGCGCCAGAGCAGGATCCCCATGATCAGGCTGTTCACGCCAAAGAAGACGAGGCCGAGATCATAACCGTGCCCATGCAGATCGAGAAAGACGAGCGCAAGCGACTTCGCGTCGGCCAAGGGCCGATCCGCGCCCCTGTTCAGGAACAACCATACCGTCTGCATCGCCAGTAGATTGGCCGCGATCAGCACGGTCTGGATGAGCCGGAACACCATCGCAGAGAGCGCCAACGCAGGGGCGGCTGCGCGGAACATCAGGTAGAGCAGGATCGCGAGCCCGGCATCCGCCAGCGCCATCAGGAGATCGGCCGCCAGGCTCATCCGGAACACCCCGGGCGCGCTAAGGATGGCTTCTGCGGTCCCTTGGGCGTCGTCGAGATCAATGAGCGGTGCGCGCAGTGCGAGTTCCGCGCCGAGGCCGGCGGCGATGATGATCAGATAGAGCAGGCCCGCCCAACGCGCCTGCAAGACGAATGCGCGTGGGACAGGGGGAGTGTGCATCGCTTGGGACCTTTGCAGGAGGAGTGGGAAGGAAATTAGGTCGAAGGCTGGCGCCGCGTGAACAGGCGCGGCATGTGCAGCCCGCCGGGACGGTTTGCCGCCTGGCTGACGCAGACCGATCCGAGAACGATGACCGCGCCGAGGACCTGAAGCGGGTTCAATGTCTGCCCAAGCCAGACCCAACCAAGAACAACCGCCGTGACAGGGCTCATCATTCCGAGCATCGAGACCGCGCCAGGCTCGATGCGGGCGACGCCACGGAACCAAATCCAGTAGGTCACCGCGGCCCCGATCAGTCCGAGCCAGAGCAGCCCTCCGAGATTTGTCAACGTGAGCGACGGCAGGGAGGGTTCAGCGAGAAGCGACAGGGGCAGTAGGATGAGGCCACCCGCAGTGAGTTGCCAGGCGGCGAAACTCAGGGCGGGGGCCGGGGGCTGCCATTTGCGGCTGAGCACGGTGCCCGCGGCCATGGCGGCGGCTGCGCCGAGAGCTGCGGCGATCCCGACGGGATCCAGCGCCGCAGCGGGCCCGAGGAGAAGCAGACCCACGCCTGAAACGCCGGTGATGGCTGCGACGACAGCTGCGGCCCGAACTGGTGTTCCGAGCCAGCCACGCGCCATACCGATCACCAACAATGCCTGAACGGATGTGGCGGTCGCGGCGACGCCACCCGGCAGGTGATACGCGGCGACGAAAAGGAGCGTCCAGAACACCGCAAAGTTCAACGCGCCGAGCATGAACACCCGTCCCAGCCAGTCGCGGGGCGGTAGGCATCGTGTGACGGCGAGGAGCAGAAGACCGGCGGGCAGAGCCCGCAGCACCGCAAGGGTGATCGGGTATCCTGCGGGCAGAAACTCCGTGGTCACGATGTAGGTGCTGCCCCAGGCGGCCGGGGCAAGGGCCGTGAACAGGATGTCGGTGGTTCGGGTCATGGCAACGTCTCCGTGATCGCGCTCACCAAGGGAGCGCACGAGGAAAGCGACGGATTTCGGTATCTGGTTCGAGACCGACATCCCGCATCAGGTCTGGCGACAGATCGAGGGGCATGCTGCGGCGACGCAGCCTGGCGCGATA
Organism: Paracoccaceae bacterium; assembly: GCA_049974865.1. GTDB lineage: Bacteria > Pseudomonadota > Alphaproteobacteria > Rhodobacterales > Rhodobacteraceae > JAGSOU01. The sequence continues at coordinate 8,530 of JBNGCX010000044.1, read as the reverse complement.
AGCGTTCAAAAAGAACCGATCAGGATGCGCAGGAGACCATTCCTTCTCCGCGTTCCGTGAGACGGGCCGCTGCGCCGAGCTGTGCCCGGAGGTCCTCAAGTGGACCATTGACGAGGCGGGTGCCTGTCTCACGCACGATGAGGGTCGGGACACTGTTCACCTGAAGTGCTCTGGCGCGTTGCCGATCTGCTTCAACGCTTGCGGCCACCATCACGTCGCCCAGAAGCATGCCGAAGTCGTTGCGGTCGAACCCCATGTCGACACCGAGGTCCCACACGACCTGGCGGTCTGCGATGTTACGCGCCTCGGAGAGATGCGCATGCTGCAAACGGTCGAACATGTCCCAATGGGCGGACTGTCCGCCCATGGCCTCTGCCGCCTTGCAGGCGCGTGCGGCGATGTATCCATGCGGATAAGCGAACCCAGCATTCCGCATGGCATCGATATTGACGAGATCGGGACGGTCACTGACACCGCGGCACACGGCCCAGTGTCCAAGAATGGTCTCCCGAGCCTGCTCCGGGGTGCCCCAGCGTTCGGCCATCGCCTCTTCGCTGTCCTGGAGCACAAAGGTGCGGTGCCGGATGTCGAGATCGAACTCGGTGGCCAAAGTCCGCATGCGGGAGGAGATGTTGAAACACCAGCAGCACACGACATCGTGGAAGAAATCGATCGTGAGGGGAGCCATTACGCCACCTCCAGCTGCTGATCGGTCGCGGCGAGACGCGCGGCGATCTGGGCGACATGCGCGCCTTGGAACCGCGCACCCGCGAGATCCGTCTCGGTCGGTGACAACGATCCATCGGCACCCGCAATGGTACCGGCACCGTAAGGCGCGCCACCGATGATTCCGTCGGCAGAGGTCTGGCCCGCGAAGGTGTAGGGCAGGCCTGCGATCAGCATCCCGAAGTGCTGGAGCGGGATCTGCGCCGAGAGAAGCGTCGCCTCGTGGCCGCCATGCTGGGAGCCCGTGGAGGCAAAGACACCGGCAACCTTGCCGACCAGCGCGTTCTGGGCCCAGAGACCGCCAGCCTGGTCGAGAAACTGCTTCATCTGGCCCGCCATCATCCCGAACCGGGTGGGCGTGCCGAAGAGAATGCCGTCGTAGTTGGCGAGATCGGCCGGGGACGCCTCGGGCGTGTCGTCGGCCACATACCCCGCGCTTTCACGGACGGCTTCAGGGACTGTTTCGGGGACGCGGCGGATATCGACGGTGGTTCCGGGCACGCTTCGAGCGCCCTCGGCTTCGGCCTCGGCCAGCGCACGGACATGGCCGTAGCTGGAATAGTAGAGAACAAGAATGCGGGTCATGAGATCCTCACTGGCTGTGTTTGGTCTGCCAGGAAGATCGATCATTAAGGGTGCCGGAATAACCGGCGCGATGTGAGATCACTCTTTACGCAGGTTGAAGAATGTCAGCGCCGTAGGGCCGAAGACAGATGTTCGAGAAAGGCCGACACGCGCGCGTCGAGCCCAAGCCGGGAGCCTGTCACCGCGAAGATCCCCGGGGCTGGGAGCTCGTAATCCGGGAGCACCCGCACGAGCGTGCCGTTTGCCTCTTCGGCACCCGAGATGAAGTCCGGTAAGGTTCCGATCCCCTGTCCCGCGATGAGCAGGTCCCGGAGCACGATGCTGTTCCCGACGCGCACCGACGGGTCCAGCGGCACGTTGATGATGCTGCCAGGCCCATGCAGCGCCCAAGAGGTCAAGTGATCCGCGAGCAGGAACCCGATGATCGGATGGTACACGAGCTCATCTGGTGTCTCCGGAGCCCCGTTCCGGGCCACGTAATCCGGAGAAGCGAAAATGCGCTGTCGCATGGTTCCGATCTTCCGGGCGATGAGCGCGGAATCCGGCATTGCCGACCGGATGCGGATCGAGACATCGAAACCGCCTTCGATCATGTCAACGACACGATCGTCGAGCGACAGCGTCAGCCGCAAGTTGGGATATCGATCCAGGAAATTCGGCAGCATGGGCGCGATCACCATCTGGCCGAACGAGCTCGGCGCGTTGATCTTGAGATGCCCGCTGACCTCTCCGGCACCCTCCCGTATGCGATCCTCTATCTGGCCAACGGCAGCGAGAATCCGGAGTGCTTCGTCATAGAAGAACTGGCCGTTTTCGGTCAGCGACATCGTGCGGGTGGTTCGCGTCAGCAAGCTCGCACCCAGGCTTTCTTCCAGAAGCTTCACCTCGCGGCTCAGCAAGGCGGGCGACACGCCAAGATCCTCCGCAGCGCGCGCGAAACTGCCGCGTTCAACGATGCGGCAGAAGGCATTCATGACCGAGAGCTTGTCCATGACCAATTCAAAGCATGATCATGGCGCGAGGGAAATGGCGGGTTCGGCCAAACATGGGGAACAATGGGTCCGCTGAGGGCCGTGAGTATCCACTCTTTTGCAACCGGTCCCCCTATCACGTTTGCCGAAACGGCCAATAATATGGGATGTTCTCGAACGTGACCGGGCCACGCGCGAGGCCGAACCGCATGAAGTAGTTGTCCATCGGGGCAAGCGTCGCGCCTGACATGGTCCAGCCAATGTCCTCGAGATCCTTGTCGCCGGCATCGGCGAGATACAGGATCCGGCGCTCCGGTTCGTTCAGCGCGTCTCTGGGGTGAGGAACCAAATGCTTGCGCCGGTCGCGTGTCGGGCCTTCTGGCTCCGCCCCGCACTTCCTGCAAATCAGTCGATCCGAGCTCTTGAGCTTCCCCTTCCGGCGATATGCCTCCCGGCTGGTGAAGACACCGACGCTCTCGTTCTCGCATTCCGCCGTGGGGCACCCCGGCTCCGGGATGGGATCGAGATAGGATGAGATCCGTCGCTGTTCCTCCGCGATGGCGCGGTTGCTCTTGAGGGGGCTGATTTCCGACAGGCCTTGCAGACGAGTTTCTGGTCGACCGTGTTCCAGTTATCCCCGTTCGCCCTGTAGTCGCCGCAGCGAGAGGTCCCGTCTTTCTTTGGGGCGGCCCTGGTCGACCTGCGGGAGCGCTTCGACGCTGAAGTCCGGGCCCCCGAGGGTCCGGCACGCATTCACCTGGAGGTCGCCATGTCCCGAGGGAAGGCGAAGGTCTCGTCCTGCATCTCTATTTCTTGTGATCTTGGATTTTCGACCCATTCCGCGCTTACGAAAATATCTTTGCGCGGAGACAAGATCCGGGCAATGCGCTAACACATTGCCCGGCATCACATTTATCGACAGTGTTCCAGTATCGTTCCCATACTGGCCGCTTTCAAGTTAACGGCTGGCCGGGCACGGGGCCAGGCGGCGTTCTGTCTGGTCGACCGACGAATCAGGCCGAGGGCTCGGGCTCCAGCCCGCTATCGGGCTTGGGCCGCGGTTTGGTCTTCGGGATCGCCGTGACCGAGGGCGCGTTGCCGCTGCCCGACGGCGTCTCGTCGTCGTCGCCGCGGTTCAGCGGCTCGCCGTTGATCACCTTGGTGATCTCGCTGCCGGTCAGGGTCTCGTATTCCAGCAGGCCCTGGGCCAGCCGTTCCCATTCGTCGTTCTTCTCGGTCAGGATGCGCTTGGCGGTCTCGTAGCCTTCCTCGACCAGCTTGCGGACCTCCTCGTCGATCTTCTCCTGCGTCTCGGGCGAGATGTTCGACTGCCCCTGGTAGCTGCCCAGGAAGGACTGCTGCTCGTTGGCGTAGTCGATATTGCCCAGGGAATCGGAGAAGCCGAACTGGGTGACCATCGCGCGGGCGATCTTGGACACCTGCTGGATGTCACTGGCCGCGCCCGAGGTCACGTTCTCCTTGCCGAACTTCAGCTCCTCGGCCACCTTGCCGCCCATAGCCATGGCGATCTTGGACTTGTACTTGGTGTAGGTCACCGAAAGCTGGTCGCGCTCGGGCAGCGACAGCACCAGGCCCAGCGCGCGGCCGCGCGGGATGATGGTCGCCTTGTGCACGGGGTCATGCTGCGGCACGTTCAGGCCGACGATGGCATGGCCCGCCTCGTGATAGGCGGTCAGCTTCTTCTCGTCCTCGGTCATGACCATGGAACGCCGCTCGGCCCCCATCATGACCTTGTCCTTGGCGTTCTCGAAATCCTCCATGGTGACGAAGCGCCGGCCCACGCGGGCGGCCATCAGCGCCGCCTCGTTCACCAGGTTGGCGAGGTCCGCCCCCGAGAAGCCCGGCGTGCCGCGCGCGATGATGCGCAGGTCCACGTCGGGGCCCAGCGGCACCTTGCGGGCATGCACGCCCAGGATCTTCTCGCGGCCCTTGATGTCGGGGTTTGGCACCTGCACCTGCCGGTCGAAGCGGCCGGGGCGCAGCAGCGCGGGGTCCAGAACGTCGGGGCGGTTGGTGGCGGCCACGATGATGATGCCCTCGTTGGCCTCGAAACCGTCCATCTCGACCAGCAGCTGGTTCAGCGTCTGCTCGCGCTCGTCGTTGCCGCCGCCGTAGCCGACGCCACGCGAGCGGCCCACGGCGTCGATCTCGTCGATGAAGACGATGCAGGGGGCGTTCTTTTTCGCCTGCTCGAACATGTCGCGCACGCGCGACGCGCCGACGCCCACGAACATCTCCACGAAGTCCGAACCGGAGATGGTGAAGAAGGGCACGCCGGCCTCGCCTGCGATGGCGCGCGCCAGCAGCGTCTTACCGGTGCCCGGAGGGCCGACCAGCAGCGCGCCTTTCGGGATCTTGCCACCGAGGCGCGAGAATTTCTGCGGGTTACGCAGGAATTCCACGATCTCTTCCAACTCTTCCTTGGCCTCGTCGATGCCGGCCACGTCGTCGAAGGTCACGCGGCCCTGTTTCTCGGTCAGCAGCTTGGCCTTGGACTTGCCAAAGCCCATCGCGCCGCCGCGGCCGCCGCCCTGCATGCGGTTCATCAGGAAGATCCAGATGCCGATCAGGATGAGGAAGGGCAGCAGTGTGCCGATATAGGCCAGCAGGCCGTTCTGCTCCTGCGGCTCGGCCTTGACCTGGATGTTCTTCTCGATCAGCCGGTCGGTGATGTCCGCGCTGCCGGGGATGATCGTGGTATAGGTCGATCCGTCATTGGCGCGCACCAGGGCGCGTTCGCCATCCAGCGTGACCTGTGCCACCTCGTCCGATTCCACGCTGTCGAGGAATTCCGAATAGGTGATCTCGCGCGACGACATGGTCGACGGACCCCCGCTGAAGAGGTTGAACAAGGCCAGGATCAAAAGAAAGAGCACGACCCAGAAGGCGATGTTTCTCGCGTTGCCCAATGTGTTCTCCTTGGATTGCGGCGGACGCGCCGTTGCGCGGCCTTTGGCATAAAATAGGCATCAGGCCCAAAGGTTCAATGCGATATAATACGCGCAAAGGCGGTGTCCGGGGCAGCAAAAAGCGTGGCGCGCCAGTTTCCGCCCATCCCGGCCAGCGGCGCGGCCACCAGAACCTCGCCGTCCCAGACCGAAGGCGAGGCCACGAGCGTCGCCCGCGGCAGGCCCACGGCGCGCGGATCGGGGCATTGCGCCAGCCCCTCCGGTCCCAGCGCGCGGATCTCGAGCCCTTCTTTTCCAGGCCCGTCCAGCCGCCAGCGCCCGTCCCAGGTGCCCGGCGCGGGGGCGCGGCTCTCGGCCACGGCGTTGAATTCGCGGCCGATTCGAACCTGCGCCGCGCCGGGCTGCACGAGGCAGCCGTGAACCGTGGCCGCGCGCGCGGCGGCGATGTCGTCCAGCAGCCGGGCGAGTGCGGCGCGGCGCGGGCCGTACTCGGCCGAGGCTACCCAGCGCAGCGCCTGCGCCAGGACCCGCCGCTGGATCTCGGCCGGGGCCGCCGCCAGCGCCGCGGTCTCGATCAGCACGTCGCCGGCCTCGACCCGCGCGTGGTTTGCCACCAGTGACGCGACCTGGGCCTCCAGCGCCGCCCGCGCCTCGGCCAGTTGCGCCGACACCCGGGCCAGCGTGCCCGCCCCGATTCCCAGCGGCGCCAGCGCCGCCAGCGCGCGCCGCGCCTTGACGCGCTCGTAACGCGGGTCCTCGTTCGACGGGTCCTCGATCCAGCTCAGGCCTCGGGCACGCAGGTAGTCGCGCAGCTCGGCGCGGCCATGGCCCAGCAGCGGCCGCAGCCAGGTCACCCCCTGCGCGGCCGTCTCGGCGGCCATGCCTGACAGCCCGTCGACGCCGGCCTCGCGCGCCAGCCGCATCAGGAAGGTCTCGGCCTGGTCGTCGGCGGTATGCGCCAGCGCCACATGGGTGATCCCCAGCGGCGCGGCCCAGGACGCGATCAGCCGGCGCCGGGCCCGGCGGGCGCGGTCCTGCAGGTTGCCCTGCCCGTCCCAGTGCCAGCGCAGCACGTCATGCGGCACGCCCAGCCCGGCGCAGACCTCGCCGACGAATTCCGCCTCCCCCGCGGCCTCGGGGCGCAGCCCGTGATCGACGGTCACCGCCCGAACCGGCCCGCGCGCCGCCAGCAGGTGCAGCAGCGCCATGGAATCGCCGCCCCCCGACACCGCCACGCCCAGCGCGCCGGGCGCGAGGCCGGAGACCGCCTGTTCGATACTGCCGGAAAGGCTGGCTCTCAAAGGCATCCCAGCGCGCTGCGCGCCTCTGCCGCCTGCGCGGCGGCCTCGGAGCCGGGGAAGCGCGCACCGACCTCGCCCAGGGTCACGCAGGCCTCCTGCGCCTGGCCCAGGTCACCCAGCGCCTGGCCCAGCCGGAACAGCGCCTGCGGCGCCTGCGGTCCGTCCGGCGCGCCGGAGAAGCTTTGCAGATAGGCGCGCGCGGCCGCCGCCGTCTCGCCCAGCTCGGACAGGGCCTGGCCGCGCAGGAAATGCGCCTCGCCGCTCAGCGGCCCGCCGGGGTAGGTCTCGGTGAAGGCAGTGAAAAGCTCGGCCGCCTCCTGCGGGTTCCCGGCCTCGAGCGCTGCCTTGGCGGCGTCGAAATCATCCTGTTCGGACATCGCCAGCTCGGCCTCGCCGGGCATGGGGGCGGTCACCGGTTCGGGCGCCAGGGCCATGTCCTCGCCGCCCAGGGTCGTGGTCTCGTCCAGCTTGCTGACGTCGCCGCCCTCGAGCTCGACCAGCCGGAACTCCAGGTCGCCGATCCGGTTGGTGCCGTCGCGCACGATGCGGTCGATGCGGTGCTGCAGTTCCTCGGTCTTGGAGGTCAGATCCTGCAGGGCGGCCTCGATCGCGTCGACGCGTTGCAGCGTGGTACCCCCGCTGACGCCGGGATCGGCCGCGCCGGTGGTCGAGAGCTCACGCTTGAGGCGCTGCACCTCGACATAGAGCATCGAAAGCTCCTGCCGGATATCGGCCAGCGTCTCGGCCCGCGACTGGGCCTGCACCGGCCCCGCCAGGGCAACGCACAGCCCGATGATGATCCCTGCCGCCCGCATCGGCCGCCCCTTTCCCTACGCGCCCGCGCCGGCGGTGACCACCGTCACCGCCCGGCGGTTCTTGGCATAACAGGCCTCGGCCGAGCAGATCTCGATCGGGCGTTCCTTGCCGTAGCTCACCGTGCGCAGCCGGGCCGCCGACACGCCGCGCGACACCAGGAATTCCTGAACCGACGCGGCGCGCCGCGCGCCCAGCGCCAGGTTGTATTCCCGCGTGCCCTGCTCATCGGCGTGGCCCTCGATGATGGCGCTGTATTCGGGGTTGTCCATCAGCCAGTTGGCCTGCGCCATCAACGTGGCGCGCGCCGCGTCGGAAAGCGTGCTTTCATCCACCGCGAAAAGCACCCGGTCGCCGATCGTCTGCTGGAAATAGGCCGTCGAGCGCGGATCCTGGGGGCTGCCCGCGACCGCGTCGCCGCCGCCCGCGCCATAGCCGCCGCGGCCGTACTGGCCGGGATCGGTACAGGCCGCCACGCCCAATGCGCAGGCCGCCAGCAGGAATTTCGTGAAAGGGGTCATCGCAACAATCCTTGTTGTCTTCTTGGCTCGATCAGCCGCAGCATACCAGCCACGGCGCGGTTTGAAAACGTGCCCTCACGGCAGCAGCGGCGACCAGGCCGGGTCCGAGGCCCCGCCCTGCACCGGCACCCGCCGCAGGTTGCGCCCGGTGATGTCCACCGAGTAGAGCGCAGAGGCCCCCGCGGCCCCCGGCGTTTCGCGCGAGAACATGATGACGCGGCCGTTGGGCGACCATGTCGGGCCTTCGTCGAGGAACGAGGCCGTCAGCAGCCGCTCCTCGGACCCGTCGGTGCGCATCACGCCGATATGGAACCGGCCCTTGTTCTGCTTGGTAAAGGCGATCAGGTCGCCGCGCGGCGACCACACGGGCGTGCCGTAGCGCCCCTGGCCGAAGCTGATCCGCCGCGCCTCGCCGCCGCCCGCCGGCATGATGTATAGCTGCTGCGTGCCCGAGCGGTCGCTTTCGAAGACGATCTGGCGGCCATCGGGCGAGAAGCTGGGCGCGGTCTCGATCGACGGCGCCGAGGTCAGCCGCTGCCGCGACCCGGAGGCGAGGTTCAGGCTGTAGAGATCGGTATTGCCGCCCTGGGTCAGCGAGAACACCACCGTCTGACCGTCCGGCGCGAAGCGCGGGGCGAAGCTCATGGTGCCCGGCTGATCCTCCAGCGCCCGGCGCCGGGCGC
>JBNGCX010000043.1:0-34531 GCA_049974865.1 Paracoccaceae bacterium | reverse complement strand
CGCGCTGGCGGGCGGCGTGGTGCAGGTCAACCTGCTGATCGGGCGGCAGGTGGCCTCCTATTTCGACAGCGCCGTGTCCTGGCTCTACAACGCCGACCGCCTGTACCAGCTGCCGCTGGGGGTGGTGGCGATCGCCATCGGCGTGGTGCTGCTGCCCGACCTGTCGCGCCGGTTGAAGGCCGGGGACGACGACGGCGGGCGCCATTCCTTCAGCCGCGCGACCGAGTTCTCGCTGGCGCTGACCGTTCCGGCCGCAGTGGCGCTGGTCGCGATCCCGGTGCCGCTGATCTCGGTCCTGTTCGAGCGCGGCGCCTTCACCGCCGCCGACACCGCCCCCACCGCGCTGGCCGTGGCGGTCTACGGCGCGGGGCTGCCCGCCTTTGTGCTGCAGAAGGTGCTGCAGCCGCTCTACTTCGCGCGCGAGGATACGCGCCGCCCCTTCTACTACGCGCTGGGGGCGATGGTGGTGAACGCGGTTCTGGCACTGGGGCTGGCCCCGGCGATCGGCTTCATCGCGGCGGCCATCGGCACCAGCGTGGCGGGCTGGACGATGGTGCTGCAGCTCTGGCTCGGCTCGCGCGGGATGGGGGCGGCCGCGACGCTGGACGACCGCCTCGCCCGCCGCGCGCCGCGCATCGTGCTGGCCGCGCTGCTGATGGGGGCCTGCCTGCTGGCCGCGCAGGCCGTTCTGGCGCCATGGTTCGCACCCGGCGCGCAGCGCTACCTCGCGCTGCTGATCCTCGTGGGCATCGGCATCGTCAGCTATTTCGGCCTCGGCCACCTGATCGGCGCCTTCCGGCTGGCCGATTTCCGGCAGGCATTCCGGCGGGGTTAGGCGCAGGCGACGCAGGTCTGCGGGCATTTTCCGGCGTTGTCCTATCGGTGCAAAGGGCGGGTCACCGATGCCGCAGCCGCGCCACCAGCCGGCCCCAGCCCCCGGGGCTGACCACGAAGGACAGCACGAAACCGGCGGCAAAGCCCGCCACGTCGGCCACCCAGTCATTGGCCCCGCCGAACAGCAGCCGGAACAACAGCTGGATGCCCAGCAAAAACCCGATCAGCGTGAAGGCCCGGTACTGGTTCGCCCCCACCGCGCCCAGGTTCACCCAAAGCAGGAAGGTGAAGGCCCCGATCAGCCCGTAGACCCCCGGATAGCCGCCCACCAGCGGCACCGGGTCGTTCAGCAGCCCGCCATAGGCCACCGCCCCCACGATGCCCGAGCCGAAGAACACCACCAGCACCGCCCAGGCCCGGAACACCTCGCCCACCATCTTGCCGAGCGCCAGGATGAACACCACCACGAACAGCGCATGAGTGAAGCTGACATGGACGAAGAGATAGGCGACGAAGCGCAGCAGATGCTCGGGCGGGAACCGCCCCGTGGCCAGCATCCAGTCGAAGACCTCCCCCGAGAAGGCGTAGTCCTGAAGCGCCGCCAGCCGCCAGCCCACCGCGCCGGGGCCACCGACCAGCCCCCGCGCGCCCAGCGTGAACAGGACCTCCGCCGCCACGATCGGCAGCACCAGCAGCCACACCACCGGCGGCAGCGGATTGAGGGGCGGGGCGTCGGGATCGTGCTGCATCTCGGGGCCTTCGGTTGACGGGCATGTCCCGCATGGGTAAGCGAGGCAGGCACAGAATTCCAGACGGAGAATTGCCATGACCGAGGGGGTCCAAACCTCTCCCGCCTTCACGCCGCGGGTCTTTTCCGGCATCCAGCCCACGGGCAACCTGCACCTGGGCAACTATCTCGGCGCGCTGAAACGCTTTGCCGACGCCCAGAACAAGGGCATCCAGTCGATCTACTGCATGGTCGACCTGCACGCGATCACCGTCTGGCAGGACCCCGCCGACCTGGCCCGCGCCACGCGCGAGCTCTGCGCAGGCTTCATCGCCGCAGGCGTCGACCCCGACAAATCGATCCTGTTCAACCAGAGCCAGGTGGCCGAGCACGCCCAGATGGCCTGGGTCTTCAACTGTGTCGCCCGCATGGGCTGGATGCAGCGCATGACCCAGTTCAAGGACAAGGCGGGCAAGAACGCGCAGAACGCCTCGCTTGGCCTCTTCGCCTACCCGGCGCTGATGGCCGCCGACATCCTGGCCTACCACGCCACCCACGTGCCGGTGGGCGAGGACCAGAAGCAGCACCTCGAGCTGACCCGCGACATCGCGATGAAGTTCAACCACGACTACGGCGTCGATTTCTTCCCGGTCACCGAGCCGGTGATCGAGGGCGCCGCGACCCGGGTGATGAGCTTGCGCGACGGCTCCAAGAAGATGTCGAAATCCGACCCCTCGGACATGAGCCGGATCAACCTCACCGATGACGCCGACGCCATCGCCAAGAAGATCCGCAAGGCCAAGACCGACCCCGAGCCGCTGCCCGACAACATCGAGGGGCTGGAGGACCGCCCGGAGGCGCGCAACCTGGTCAATATCTATGCCGCCCTGGCCGACCTGACCCCCGAGCAGGTCATCGCCGAGCACGCCGGCCAGCAGTTCGGCACCTTCAAGCCGTCGCTGGCCGACCTCGCCGTGGCCAAGCTCGCGCCGATCTCGGCCGAGATGTCGCGGCTGATGCAGGACCAGGCAGAGATCGACATGATCTTGCGCCGCGGCGCCATGCGCGCCCGCGAGATCGCCGCGCCGATCCTGGAAAAGACCTACGAGATCATCGGCATGGTGCGCTGAGGCGCACTGCCCTTTCCGATAGCAGAAGCCCCGGCCCCGCGCCGGGGTTTCTTTTTCCGGTCAAACACGGCACCACCCCTTTTCGCACGAAGGGCAGCGCCCGAGCCTGGGTGGACGCTGCCCGGGCTGACGCCCGCGCGACAGGCGCCCCCAGCATCCCTCTGCCCCTCACACCCCGCTCTGCGCCAGCAGCCGGTCCAGCATCCCGTGATAGCCCGCGCCGAACAGGCGCACATGCACGGTGGCGGGCCAGAGCTGATAGATCGCTCGGCGCTCCGCCATCCCCGGCTCCGCCGCGCCATAGCCGGTCGCGAAGCCCGCGCCGGGGCTGCCGAAGAGGTGCAGCATCGCGAGGTCCACCTCGCCATGCCCGTAATAGCTGGCCGGGTCGATCAGCCCGCTCAGCCGCCCGCCCGGCCCGGCCAAGACATTCCCGACCCACAGGTCGCCATGCAGCAGCGCCGGCGCCGGGCGCGCCGGCAGGCGCTCGGGCAGTGTCCGCGCCAGCCGCTCCAGCCGATGCGCGAAGTCCGCCGGCAAGGCCGCCGCCTCGGCCAGCAGCCGCCGCTCGGCCCAGAATTCCGGCCAGTCGCCGCAGGGCGCATTGCGGATCGCCACCGCGCCGAAGGCATAGTCCCCGGACCAGCCGTAGGCGTCCCCGGTCGCGCCGTGCATCTGCCGGACGGCGGCGCCCAGCGCCTCCCAGCCCGCGCCGCGCAGGCTGCCCGCATCCGCCAGCGCCTCCAGCGCCAGCACGCGGTCCGAGACGCCCAGCACCTCCGGCGCCGGCGTCCCCGCCGCGCGGATCGCCCGCAGCATCCCGGCCTCGACCCGGGGCGCGGGGCCGGTCTTGGCGATCACCTCGCGGCCCGAGGACAACCGCAGCCGGACCACCTGGCTCAGATCGCCCCCGGCCAGCGCGCGCCAATCCTCCAGTTCCTCGCCCAGCAGCCGCGCGCCCTCTTCGGCTATCCGCTCCGCCATCATGCTTCCGCGCCTCCCATCGTTCCTGCCGACGCCGCTCCGGCCCGACGCGCCAAAGGTTAACGCATCGCCGCACCTCCCGTCCAAGCGGAGGCTCATATGCGGGTCATATCCGATTCATATGCCCCGTGCATGGCCCCGACAGACCGCCCGCGGGAGGGTTAACGCCCCGCGCGCGGCGGTCCCGGGCCGTGCAATTTCGCACAAAAACTACGCGCACCTAGATGTTTTTGATCGTTTTCGCAGGGCTTATCTTTATCTCGAACCAGCCATGGAGGGTCCCATGACCACCCCCGTCCACCCCGCCACCCGGATCGGGCATGTGCATCTGAAAGTCGCCGATCTCGACCGCGCGATCGGGTTTTATTCCGGCGTGCTCGGCTTCGAGGTGCAGCAATATTACGGCGGCCAGGCTGCCTTCCTCTCGGCTGGCGGCTATCACCACCATATCGGCCTGAACACCTGGGAAAGCCGCGGCGGCACCCCGCCCCCGGCGGGCCATACCGGGCTTTACCACACCGCCTTCCTCTACCCCGACCGCCCGGCGCTGGCCGACGCGCTGGCCCGCGTGGTCGCGGCCGGCATCCCGCTCGACGGCGCCGCCGACCACGGCGTCAGCGAGGCGATCTACCTGCGCGACCCGGACGGGAACGGGGTCGAACTCTACCGCGACCGCCCCGAGGCCGAATGGCCCCGCGACGTCGAGGGACAGCTGGCCATGGTCAACCGCCCGCTCGACCTGCGCGCCCTGCTGGCCGAGGCGCCGGAACGTCGCAAAACCGTTTCAAAAGCGTCACCCTAGGGATTCAAAGCCCCCCTAGCCTGCCCATGGCCGTGGCGTTTCCGCGGTCGCCGGGCGCGCTGCTGTCCCCCCAACCCGCATCTGCCCCGGCCAAATTCCCGCCGGCACCCCCGACCGGCCCCAGTGCACCCCCGGCCCGCGTCCCGCCCGCCGGGGGTGTCCGCGTTTTAAGGTCTGGACGTCTGACCTATCTCTCCGATAGGCTCCGGCCAACTTGGAGGGCACGACATGGCAACCGGCACGAATATCCGCACCTATTTCGAAGGCACCTGGCACGAAGGCGACCTGCCCGTGATGCGCGCCGCCGACCACGGCAGCTGGCTGGGCACCACCGTGTTCGACGGCGCCCGCTATTTCGAGGGCATCGCCCCCGACCTCGCCGCGCATTGCGCCCGCGTCAACCGCTCGGCCGAGGCGCTGATGATCACGCCCACCGTCGAGGCCGAAGAGATGCAGCAGATCGTCTGGGAAGGGCTCAAGGCCTTCTCCGACACCTCGGCGGTCTATATCCGCCCGATGTACTGGGCGCTGGACGGCGACACGCTGGGCATCGTGCCCAAGCCCGGCGCCACCGGCTTTGCCATCTGCCTGGAGGAAATCCCGATGGCCCCGCCGGGCACCGCCACCACCCTGACCACCACCCGCTTCCGCCGCCCGGTGTTGGAGGACGCGGTGGTCAATGCAAAGGCCGGCTGCCTTTACCCCAACAACGCCCGGATGCTGGCCGAGGCACGCTCCAAGGGCTTTGGCAACGCGCTGGTGACCGACGCCCTGGGCAACGTGGCCGAGACCGCCACCGCCAACGTCTTCATGGTCAGGGACGGCGAGGTGTTCACGCCGGTGCCCAACGGCACCTTCCTGGCCGGCATCACCCGCGCACGCCATATCGACAACCTGACCGCCGACGGGGTGCGGGTGCATGAAACCGTGCTGACCTTCGACGATTTCCGGCAGGCCGACGAGGTCTTCCTGTCGGGCAACATGATGAAGGTCACCCCGGTCACCGCCTTCGACGACACCAACTACCAGGTGGGGCCGATGACCCGCCGGGTGCGCGACCTCTACTGGGACTGGGCGCACTCGACCACCTGAGCGCGCTTGCATCGGCGGCCCCGCCCGGCCATCATCGCGCCCGGAGGATCCGCCCATGCGCAAGTTCCTTGTCGTGCTCGACGACAGCCGCGAATGCCTTAACGCCATGCGCTTCGCCGCGATGCGCGCCGCCCACACCGGCGGCGCGGTGCAGATCCTGTCGATCATCCCGCCCGAGGAGTTCAACCACTGGATCGGGGTCGGCGACATCATGCGCGAGGAGGCGCGCGAGCGCATCGTCGCGCATTTCGAGGTCTTCGCGAAATGGATGCGCGACCGCCAGAACGTCGACCCCGAGCTGGTGATCCGCGAAGGCGAGCCGGTGGACGAGATCCTGGCCCAGGTGCGCGAGGATCCTCAGATCGGCGTGCTGGTGCTGGGTGCGGGCAGCGGCAAGAAGGGGCCGGGGCCGCTGGTCACCCAGCTCACCCGCAACTCGGGCAGCCTGCCGGTGCCGATGACCATCGTCCCGGGCGAGATGTCGAAGGAACGGCTGGAGGCGGTGACCTGAGCAGGGCCGCCGCGGTTCGCCCGCCGTTGACAAACCGCGGCGCCGCCACGCATAGTCCGCGCCATGACCGCCAAACCGCATATGCAGACCACCTATTACGGCCGCTCCACAGGGCGCGGCTAGGGACGTTTGCGATACGTAGACCAAGGGCCGCCGCGGGCGGCCTTTTTCATGTCTCCCGTGGCCTTCGCAGGAGACAATTGGATGCCCCGCACTCGTGAAGCACTCCCCCCCGGCATGTCCATCCGGGCCGCCGAACGGCGCGACGTGACACAGCTCGCGCAGATGATCGCGCAATTGGCCGCCCACCATGGCGACGCCGCCACCATTTCCGAGGATGCGCTGGAGCGTGACGCCCTGGGGCCAGCCCCCTGGCTGATCGTGCTCGTTGCGCAGGCGGCGCACGAACTGGTCGGCTACGCCGCGATCGGGCGGCGCTCGCAGCTTCAATTCGGGCTGCGCGGCGCGGAGCTGCACCACCTTTTCGTTGCTCCGGCGTTCCGCGGCAAGGGACTCGGCGAACGCCTGATCTCGGCATCGCTCGAAACGGCCCGCGACCTGGGCTGCCGTTACATGACCGTGGGCACGGAAACAGCGAACCGGCCGGCGCAGCGGTTTTACCGAGCCTGCGGTTTCGATCCGCTTCCCGCCCCCGGGCCGCGATTTCGCATTGTGCTGGAGGGCCGCCGCAATGATGCCCTGACTTAGAACTATTCCAAATCTTGACATAAGCCGCCGTCGCGCGCATATCCGTAAGGCACGAGAAAGGGCGCCGCACATGTTTATCCAGACCGAGTCCACCCCGAACCCCGCCACGCTGAAGTTCCTGCCCGGCCAGGCCGTGCTGGAGGCGGGAACCGCCGACTTCACCAGCGCGGAGGCCGCCGCCGCCTCGCCCCTTGCGCAGCGCGTTTTCGCGGTGCAGGGCGTGACCGGCGTGTTCTTCGGCCCCGACTTCGTCACCGTCACCAAGGATGACGCCGTGGCCTGGGAGCATATCAAGCCCGCCATCCTCGGCGCGATCATGGAGCATTACCAGTCGGGCCAGCCCGTCATGCAGGGCGAGGCGCAGGCCGCCGGCCATGCCGACCACGAGGGCCCCGACGCCGAGATCGTGAACCAGATCAAGGAGCTGCTGGATACCCGCGTGCGCCCGGCGGTGGCGCAGGATGGCGGCGACATCACCTTCCACGGCTTCGACCGCGGCATCGTCTACCTGCACATGCAGGGCGCCTGCGCGGGCTGCCCCTCGTCGACGCTGACGCTGAAGATGGGCATCGAGAACCTGCTGCGCCACTACATCCCCGAGGTGATCGAGGTCCGCCCCGTTGCCGCGTGATCCGCTAGTTCTGGGCTTTGACACATCGGCCGCGCATTGCGCGGCCGCTTTGCTATGCGGCGACCGGGTGCTGGCCCGCGCCGAAGAGGAAATGGGCCGCGGCCAGGCCGAGCGCCTGATGCCCATGCTCGAGGAGTTGCTGGCCCGGGCCGGCCACGGCTGGACCGATCTCGACGCGATCGGCGTGGGCATCGGACCCGGCAATTTCACCGGCATCCGCATCGCCGTCTCCGCCGCCCGCGGCCTGGCCCTGTCGCTGGGCATCCCGGCAGTCGGCGTCAGCAGCTTCGAGGCGCTGGCCGAGGGCCACGACGGCCCGGTGCTGGCCATCGTCGCCGCGCCCCGCGGCAAGACCTACATGCAGAGGCGCGACGGCAACGCCGCCACCGAACCCGAACTGGTCGAGGGGCCAGAGGTGCCGCCCGCGATGCGCGCGCCCGGCCTGACCTGCATCGGCGCACAGGCCGGGGAGGTGGCGCAACACCTCGGCGCGGCCACCGCCGCGCCCGCCCACCCGCTGGCCGTGGCCATCGCCCGCGTGGCGATGGCGCGCCGCGACGACCCTCCGGCACGCCCCGCGCCGCTCTACCTGCGCGCCGCCGACGCCGCGCCCGCGACCGACCAGCCGCCGGTGATCCTCGATGACGCCTGAGGCGCTGGCCGCGCTGCACGCGGGCAGCTTCACCACCCCCCGCCCCTGGAGCGCGGCCGAATTCGAAGACCTGCTGTCGGGCCCCGGCGTCTTCGTCCTGGGCGATGCCTCGGGTTTCGTCATGGGCCGGGTGATCGCGGGCGAGGCCGAGCTTCTGACCATCGCCGTCGCGCCCGAGGGGCGCCGCCGGGGCACGGGCCGCGCCCTGCTCGCCCGTTTCGAAGCCGAGGCGCGCGCCCGCGGGGCCGAGGACGCGTTCCTGGAAGTCGCCGCCGACAACACGGCCGCCCGCGCGCTCTACCAATCCGCGGGATACGCGCAGGCCGGGCGGCGCAAGGGCTACTACCAGGCGCCCGACGGCGCCCGCATCGACGCGCTGGTCCTCCGCAAGGAGGTGTGACCGGCGGCCCCGACCCGGCACCCCCTTTGAAAACCATGTGAAGTTTTTCCGTCGCCGCCGAGCGATGGCTTGCGCGGTTGCGCGCAGTGAGCTTAGCTGTTCGCATGCAAATCTACCTGCCCATCGCCGAGGTCTCGGTCAACGCATTCCTGCTTCTTGGCCTGGGCGGGATCGTGGGCATCCTGTCGGGGATGTTCGGCGTCGGCGGCGGGTTCCTGATCACGCCTTTGCTGTTCTTCATGGGCATCCCGCCCGCGGTCGCCGTGGCCACCGGCGCGAACCAGATCGTGGCCTCTTCGATCTCGGGGCTGATGGCCCATCTGCGGCGCAAGACCGTCGATCTGCGGATGGGGGGCGTTCTGCTGGCCGGCGGCCTGGTCGGGGCGGCGCTGGGGGTGGGCGCGTTCAATTTCCTCAAGCAGATCGGCCAGGTCGACCTGCTGGTGCAGCTTTGCTACGTGCTGTTCCTGGGCGTGATCGGCTGGCTGATGCTGGTGGAAAGCCTGATCGCGCTGCGCCGCGCGCGCCGCCAGGGCGCCGCCCCCAAGCGGCGCCAGCGCGGCTGGGTCCACGCCCTGCCCCTGAAGGTGAAATTCCGCAGCTCGGGCCTCTATATCTCGGTCATTCCGCCGCTGCTGGTGGGGGCCGCGGTGGGCGTGCTGGCGGCGGTGATGGGCGTCGGCGGCGGCTTTATCATGGTGCCGGCGATGATCTACGTGCTGGGGATGCCCACCAAGGTGGTGGTCGGCACCTCGCTGTTCCAGATCATCTTCGTCACCGGCTTCACCACGCTGCTGCACGCCACGACCAACTACTCGGTGGACATGGCTCTGGCGGTGCTGCTGATCGTGGGCGGCGTCCTCGGGGCGCAACTGGGCACCCGCATCGGGGTGAAACTGAAGGCCGAGCAGCTGCGCATACTGCTGGCGCTGCTGGTGCTGGCGGTCTGCGGCAAGCTCGCGCTCGACCTGCTGCTGGAGCCGTCCGAACTCTACTCGCTGGCCGCGCCGGCCGGGGGGACGCAATGATCTGGCGTCTGGTCCTGCTCTGCCTGCTCCTTGCCGCACCCCTGCGCGCCGGGGAAGAGGTGGTGGCCGGTCTCAGCCAGGCGCGCGTCTCCATCACCACCGATTTCGAGGGCTCCGAGATCCTGGTCTTCGGCGCGGTCAAGCGCAGCGCGCCCGCCCCGATCGAGCCGCCGCTGCATGTCATCATCACCGTCGCCGGCCCGACCCTGCCGGTCACCGTGCGCAAGAAGGACCGCCGCTTCGGCATCTGGGTGAACGCCGACGCTGCCGAGATCGACGCCGCGCCCAGCTTCTACGCCATCTCCACTACCGCGCCGCTGGGCGAAATCCTGTCCGAGACCGAGGATCTGCGCCGCCACATCTCGGTCAACCGCGCCATCCGCGCGGTCGACACCGGCGTCACCGAGGGCGGGCCCGAGCGGTTCACCGAGGCGCTGATCCGTATCCGCCAGGACGAAGGGCTCTACCAGATCCGCGAAGGCAGCGTCGCGCTGACCGAGGACACGCTGTTCCGCGCCGGCATCGCCCTGCCCGCCAACCTGACCGAGGGCGCCTATACCACGCGCATCTTCCTTACCCGCGGCCGCGAGGTGATCGACGCCTACGAAACGCAGATCGGCGTCAACAAGGTCGGGCTGGAGCGCTGGATCTACAACCTCGCCCATGCCCGGCCGCTGATCTACGGCCTGCTGTCGCTGACCATCGCCATCGCGGCGGGCTGGGGCGCCTCCACCGTGTTCCGCATGCTGCGCGGCTAGGGCAAGGCACCGACCGCCCCTTCTTCTTGGCGGAAATACTCAATACCCGCGGGCTCAGCCGCGCCCGATATAGGGCATTGTGGTCGCCATCACCGTCATGAACTGCACGTTCGCCTCCGTCGGCAGGCCGGCCATGTGCAGCACCGAGCGCGCGGCATGCTCCACGTCCATCACCGCTGTTCCGGCTGCCCGGCCACGCGGGCCCGTGCGTTCAGCTCGTCCAGCAGCTCGGTGCGGGCGTTGCCGATGTCGATCTGGCCGCAGGCGATGTCATGGGCCCGGCCGTCCAGGCTGAGCGTCTTGGTCAGCCCGGTGATCGCGTGCTTCGACGTGGTGTAGCAGACCGAGCCCGGCCGCGGCACATGCGCCGAGATCGAGCCGTTGTTGATGATCCGCCCGCCCCGCGGCTCCTGCCGTCGCATCCGGGCAAAGGCCGCGCGGGCACACAGGAACATGCCGGTGACGTTCACATGCATTACATCGAGCCAGTCCTCGACCGGCACCTCGTCGATCGGGGCCGAGGGGCCGAACATGCCGGCATTGTTGAACAGCACGTCGAACCGCCCGGCCGCGCCCACGAAGCGGTCGAAAGCCGCCTCGACCCCGGCCGCGTCGGTCACGTCGGCGCCCAGCACATGGGCATGCGGCTGGCCCAGCGCCAGCTCCTCCAGCAGGTCCTCGCGCCGCGCCAGCAGGCCCACCTGCCAGCCCTCGGCCAGGAACAATTCGGCCGTGGCGCGGCCGATGCCGCTGCTGGCCCCGGTGATCAGGATCGTTTTCTCAGCCATCAGGTTCCTCCGCTGTCAGTTCCAGGGCCACAGGCTCGGCGCGCAGGTCCTCGGTCGAGAGCGGCGCCGTGGGCCGCGCCAGCCGGTTGCGCACCACCCAGTATAGCCGCTTCTCGGCCCGGGTGATGGCCACGTAGGCCAGCCGCTTCCACAAGGGCTGCCCCGCCTCCACCCGCCCCATCCGTGCCGCGGCCCAGAGGTCGGGGGCGAAGACCTGAACGTTCTCCCACTGGCTGCCTTGCGCCTTGTGGATGGTCACCGCCGCGCCATGCAGGAAGGCCGCGCCCATGGTGGCGGCGAAGGGGATGAAGGGCTCTTCCTCGTCCGGCATCTCGATCTTGACGATGGAGGCGGCCGAGACCTGCGGGTCCTCGGCCCCCAGCACGTGCAGGCGCGAGAACCCGGGCTTGCGGCCGGGGCCGAGATAGATCACCTGCGCGCCCTTGATCAGGCCGCGCGCCTCCAGGTCCAGCCGCTTCTTGCGGTGCTTCAGCGGCAGTTCGATCCCGTCGCAGATCAGCGGCTCGCCGGGCAGCAGCGCGTCCACCGGCGCGCCATAGGCCGCGCGGAAGGCGTGGATCAGCCGAATCCGCGTGGCGTTGCGCCAGACCAGCACCGGCGAGCGCGCCATCAGGTCGCTTTCCACCCGGCCCGCCCAGACCACCCGGTCGTCGCGGCGGGCGGTCTGCTCGACCAGCGACTCGAAATCCTCGAAGCCCAGGTCGGGGTCGGCCAGCGCGTGGGCGAGGTCGAGGATGGGGTTGTCCTGCGCCTGCCGGTGGATGCGGTGCAGCACCAGCTTGCGCTTCTCGTCCAGCCCGTCGAACACCATCTGCCCCGATTGGTTGACGGGGGCGAGCTGCGCCGGGTCGCCGAACAGGATCAGGGTCGGGAAGATCTCCTTCAGGTCCTCGAACTGACGCTCGTCCAGCATCGAGGCCTCGTCCACGAAGCCGATATCCAGCGGATCCTCGCGCCGCTTCCAGCCCAGGATGAAATCCGAGCCGCGCAGCCCGGCCGCGGCCAGCGCGCCGGGGATCGACTTGTTGGTCTGGTAGAAGGCATGCGCCCGGTCCAGCGCGGCCTCGGTCAGGTCCTCGATCTCGGGGCGGTCGCCGTTGCCGGCCAGCCAGTCGGCGATCTTTTCGTATTCGGGGTCGTAGACCGGGGTGTAGAGGATGCGGTGAATTGTGGTCGCGGGCACGCCGCGGGCGCGCAGCACCGAGGCCGCCTTGTTGGTGGGGGCGAGGATAGCCAGTGTGCGCCGGTCCTTGCGGCGCTTGCCCTCGTAGTCGCCCGAGACGGTCTCCACCCCCGCCTCCTCCAGCGCCTCGTACAGCTTGGCCAGCAGCATCGTCTTGCCCGACCCGGCCTTGCCGATCACCGCCAAGACGCGCCCCGCCTGGCCCTCGGCCCGCGGGGTCAGGTGGCTTTCGTCGATATCGACGCCCACGCCGCGCAGCATATCGGCCACGCGGTCATGGGCCTCGGCCTGGTCATCGGAAAATTGCAGCGCGGGCACGGACATGCGCGGACCCTAGCGCCGCCCCGCCCCCGACACCAGAGCCATTACCGCCCGCGGCGAAACGGCAGCACCGTCGGGCGCGGCGCCTCGTCCAGCTCGTCCCGGGCGACGGCGATGGCCCGCTCCATCTCGGCCTCGATCGCGGACAGGCCATTCTGCCTGGCAAAGCTGCGCAGGTCTTCGAGCACATCGAGGATCCAGTCATTGGGCATGGCATGTCTCATTATGGTTGAGGTCACGGCAACGTCACAACCCTAGCACGACCGCCCGGTGCAGAAAGAGGATTCTGCCAATGAAAACCCCTCCCGGCGCGGGCCGGGAGGGGCGTGAAAGGGTGACGTCGGGAAAGTCAGCCCGTCTTGCCGGCCTCCAGCGTGTCCTCGAAAGTGCGCAGGCCGGTCCGGGGCGCCTGCACCAGCACGGCCATGTTCCCCGGCTTGTGCTCGTTGCGGTACATCTTCATATGCGCGTCCGGGATTTCGGCCCAGGGGAAGACCTCGGACATGCAGGGATCGATGCGGCGCTCCACCATCAGGCGGTTGGCGGCGGCGGCCTGTTTGAGATGCGCGAAATGCGAGCCCTGCAGGCGCTTCTGGTGCATCCAGACGTAGCGCACGTCGAAGGTGCAGTTGAAGCCCGAGGTGCCGGCGCAGATCACCACCATGCCGCCCTTCTTGCAGACGAAGGACGAGACCGGGAAGGTCGCCTCGCCGGGATGTTCGAACACGATGTCCACGTTGTTGCCCTTGCCGGTGATGTCCCAGATCGCCTTGCCGAACTTGCGGGCCTCCTTGAACCACTCGTTGTATTCGGGCGTGTTCACCTTGGGCAGCTGACCCCAGCAGTTGAAGTCCCGGCGGTTGATCACGCCCTTGGCGCCCAGCCCCATCACGAAGTCGCGCTTGTCCTCGTCCGAGATCACGCCGATCGCGTTGCCGCCCGCCGCGTTGATCAGCTGGATCGCGAAAGAGCCGAGCCCCCCCGAGGCGCCCCAGACCAGCACGTTCTGGCCCGGCTTCAGCTCATGCGGGTGGTGGCCGAAAAGCATCCGGTAGGCGGTGGCCAGCGTCAGCGTGTAGCAGGCGCTTTCCTCCCAGGTCAGGTGCCTGGGCCGCGGCAGGAGCTGCTGGGCCTGCACCCGGGTGAACTGGGCGAAAGAACCATCCGGGGTCTCGTAGCCCCAGATCCGTTGACTGGGCGAGAACATCGGGTCGCCGCCATTGCATTCCTCGTCGTCGCCGTCGTCCTGGTTGCAGTGGATGACCACCTCGTCGCCGACCTTCCAGCGCGTGACCTTGTCGCCCACCTTCCAGACGATCCCCGCCGCGTCGGACCCCGCGATGTGATAGGGCTGCTTGTGGCCGTCGAAGGGCGAGACGGGCACGCCGAGACCGGCCCAGACACCGTTGTAATTGACCCCCGCGGCCATCACCAGGACCAGCACCTCGTGGCTGTCGATCTCCCAGGTGTCGACCACCTCGACCTGAAACGACTTGTCCGGCTCGCCGTGACGCTCGCGCCGGATGGCCCAGGCATACATCTTCTTCGGCACATGACCGAGCGGGGGCATCTCGCCCACCTCGTAGAGGTCTTTCTCGGGCGCGTCGTAGGACACGATGTTCGGTTCGGTGTCGAGAGCCATCTTAGAGCCTCCTGTTCGTCCATCCATCTGCCGCATTGCAGAATCACGGCGGTGTTCTCTGGTGAGATACGTTTCGCAGCGCAACATTGCAATGCTCAAAAGACCATTTTTGTAATTTTATGTCTCGCTCGATTTTTCGCAATACCATCAAAACGCGCTATCCTTGCATATTTTCCGCAATCCGGCAGGATTTCGAACCCGGAAAGCCCTCGCTGCACCGCCACCAAACTGTCGCCGCATTGCAGCGAATTGACAACGCCACAATATTCCAAGTATCACGCCAATGGTGAAATAAAGTTGCGACACCCCTGATTCACGAGGCCCGCCATGACCGAGACGCAAAAAGACCGCCCCTGGCTGTTCCGCACCTATGCGGGGCATTCCACGGCCCAGGCCTCGAACGCGCTCTATCGCGGCAACCTGGCCAAGGGACAGACAGGGCTGTCGGTGGCCTTCGACCTGCCCACCCAGACCGGCTATGACAGCGACCACGAACTGGCCCGGGGCGAGGTGGGCAAGGTCGGCGTGCCGGTCTGCCATCTGGGCGACATGCGAATGCTGTTCGACCAGATCCCGCTGGAGCAGATGAACACCTCGATGACCATCAACGCGACCGCGCCCTGGCTGCTGTCGCTCTACATCGCCGCGGCCGAGGAACAGGGGGCCGACATCTCCAGGCTTCAGGGCACGGTGCAGAACGACATCATCAAGGAATACCTGTCGCGCGGGACCTATATCTGCCCGCCGAAACCCAGCCTGCGGATGATCACCGACGTCGCCGCCTTCACGCGCGAGAACCTGCCCAAGTGGAACCCGATGAACGTCTGCTCCTACCACCTGCAGGAGGCCGGCGCGACGCCCGAGCAGGAACTGGCCTATGCGCTGGCCACCGCGACGGCGGTGCTGGACGACCTGAAGGGCAAGGTCGGCGACGAAGATTTCCCGGCCATGGTCGGGCGCATCTCGTTCTTCGTGAACGCGGGCATCCGCTTTGTCACCGAGATGTGCAAGATGCGCGCCTTCGTCGAACTGTGGGATGAGATCTGCCGCGACCGCTATGGCGTGGAAGAGCCGAAATACCGCCGCTTCCGCTATGGCGTTCAGGTCAATTCGCTGGGCCTGACCGAACAGCAGCCGGAAAACAACGTCTACCGCATCCTGATCGAGATGCTGGCGGTGACGCTCAGCAAGAAGGCCCGCGCCCGCGCGGTGCAGCTCCCGGCCTGGAACGAGGCGCTCGGCCTGCCCCGCCCCTGGGACCAGCAATGGTCGCTCAGGATGCAGCAGATCCTGGCCTACGAGACCGACCTGCTGGAATATGGCGACCTGTTCGACGGCAATCCCGCCGTCACCGCCAAGGTCGAGGCGCTGAAGGACGGCGCGCGGGCCGAGCTGGCGCTGATCGACGGCATGGGCGGCGCGGTGGCCGCGATCGACTACATGAAGTCGCGCCTCGTGGAGGCCAATGCCGAGCGGATCGCCCGCATCGAGGGCGGCGAAACCGTGGTCGTGGGTGTCAACAAGTGGACCGAGGGTGAGCCCTCGCCGCTGACCGCAGGCGAAGAGGCGATCATGCCCGCCGACCCGCAAGCCGAAGCCGACCAGATCGCCCGCCTGCAGGCCTGGCGCGAGGCGCGCGACGATGCGGCCGTTCAGGCCGCGCTGGCCAAGGTCCGCGAGGCCGCTGAGAGCGGCGCCAATATCATGCCCCCCTCCATCGCGGCGGCGAAGGCGGGCGCCACCACCGGCGAATGGGGCGACGTGGTGCGCGCCGCCTTCGGCCAGTATCGCGGCCCCACCGGCGTGTCGCGCAGCCCCTCCAACCGCACCGAGGGGTTGGAGGACATCCGCGCGCAGGTCGACGCGGTCTCTGACAAGCTGGGCCGGAGGCTGAAATTCCTGGTGGCCAAGCCCGGGCTCGACGGCCATTCCAACGGCGCCGAGCAGATCGCCGCCCGCGCCCGCGACTGCGGCATGGATTTCTCCTATGCCGGCATCCGCCTGACCCCCGAAGAGATCGTCACGGCCGCGCAGGAGGAGGAGGCGCATATCGTCGGCCTCTCCATCCTGTCGGGCAGCCACATCCCGCTGATCGAGGAACTGATGGACCGGATGCGCGCCGCCGGGCTGGGCCATGTACCGGTGGTCGTGGGCGGCATCATTCCTGAGGAAGATGCCGAGCGCCTGCGCGCCATGGGCGTGGCCAAGGTCTACACGCCCAAGGATTTCGATCTGAACCGGATCATGTTCGACATCGTGGCGCTGGCCGACCTGAAACCGGTGGCCGCCGAATAGGCGGCGGGTTCGGGCTGGATACCTCCGGCCCTGTACCACCACGGGTTGCGGATGCCCTTAAGAACATTGCAAAATCCCCCCTTTTCCTGTCTTGATGGCAAAAAACAGGAGAAGCCGATGAAGATCGACCTCAGCAAGATGACCCGGGCCAAGCTGGAAGAGCTGCGCCGCGACATCGACAGCGCGCTTGAGCGCCTCGCCGAGCAGGAACGCGAAAAGGCGCTGGAGGCGGCGGAGAAGGCCGCGCAGGCCCATGGCTTCAGCCTTTCCGAGCTGACGGGACAGGCCAAACGCGGCGGCGCGAAGAAAAAGGCAAAGGCTCCGGCCAGATACAGAAACCCCGCCGACCCCTCCCAGACCTGGAGTGGCCGAGGCCGGCAGCCGGGCTGGATCAAGCAGGCGCTGGCCGAGGGCAAGAGCCTCTCCGACTTCGAGATCTGAGGCGTCCATGACCATCCATATCGGCGCCAAGCCCGGCGAGATCGCCGAGACCGTCCTCATGCCGGGCGACCCGCTGCGTGCGAAATGGGCGGCCGAGCGGTTCCTCGACAACCCGGTCTGCGTGAACGAGGTGCGCGGCATGCTGGGCTTCACCGGCACCTGGCGCGGCAACCGGGTGACGATCCATGGCTCGGGCATGGGGATGCCGTCGCTCAGCATCTACGCCAACGAACTGATCCGCGACTACGGCGCCAAGACGCTGATCCGCATCGGCTCCTGCGGGGCGATGCAGGAAAAGGTGGCGCTGCGCGACGTGATCCTGGCGATGACGTCGTCGACGATCTCCACCCCCTCCACCGGCATCTTCCGCGAGCTGAACTTCGCCCCCTGCGCCGACTGGGGCCTGCTGCGCGCCGCCGCCCGGGCCGCCGAGGCCAGGGGGGCGACCACCCATGTCGGCGGCATCTATTCGGCGGACGTGTTCTATGACGAACGTCCCGACCTGAACGAGCAGATGACCCGCCACGGCATCCTCGCCGTGGAGATGGAGGCGGCCGAGCTCTACACCGTCGCCGCCCGCCATGGAAGCCGGGCGCTGGCGGTGCTAACGGTCAGCGATCACCTGATCAATGGCGGCCATCTGGACAGCGCGGAACGCGAAAGCGGCTTTGCCGAGATGGTCGAGATCGCGCTCGAAGCCGCCTTCACCTGAGGGAACGAACTTAATGCAAAAACGCAAGCTGGGCCGGAACGGCCCCGAGGTCAGCGCCATCGGCCTGGGCTGCATGAGCTTTGCCGGCTTTTTCGGCAGCACCGACGAGGACACCAGCCTCGCCTGCCTAGAAGCGGCCGAAGAAGCCGGGATCGATTTCTGGGACACCGCCAACATCTACGGCATGGGCGTCTCCGAGCGGGTGGTCGGCAAATACATCGCTGCCCGCAAGCCCGACATCGTGCTGGCCACCAAGGTCGGCATCATCCCGGGCCCACCGCGCCGCTTCGACAATTCCGCCGATTACATCCGGGCCGAACTGGAAAGCTCGCTGCAAAAACTCAACCGCGACAAGGTGGAGCTCTACTATATCCACCGCCGCGAGGCCGAGCGTCCGGTTGAGGAAGTGGTCGAAACCCTGGCCCGCCTGGTCGAGGAGGGGCTGATCGGCGGCTATGGCCTGTCCGAGGTCGCCCCCGCGACCCTGCGCCGGGCGCATGCGGTGCATCCCTGCACTGCCGTGCAGAACGAATATTCCCTCTGGACCCGCCAGCCCGAGCTGGGAATGATCCAGGCCTGCGACGAGCTGGGCGTGGCCTTCATCCCCTTCTCGCCGCTGGCGCGCGGAATGTTCGGCGAAACCTCGGTCAAACCCGCCGACATGGGAGAAAAGGATTTCCGCCGTACCAACCCGCGCTTCATGGAGCCCAACTACGGCTACAACGCCGCGGCGATCGACGGCTTCCGCCAGTTCTGCCACGCGCGTGGCTGGGCGGTGTCGGCCGCCGCGCTGGCCTGGGTGCTGGAAAGGGGCGACCACCTGATCCCCATCCCCGGCACCCGCACCGCCGCGCACCTGCGCGAATGGCTGGGTGCGCTCGACATCACCTTCGCCGACGAGGACCGGGCCGAGATCGACCGCCTCCTGCCCGCGGGCTTCGCCCATGGCGACCGCTACAGCGACGCGCAGATCCTCGGGGTGGAGCGCTACTGCTGATCCATCCCGTGGCTGCGGTCATAGCCGTTGGGGGGCGGCGCCTGCCAGCCCTCCAGCGCGCCCGCGGGGGGCTGGAACACCTCGACCAGCAGCGGGAAGCAGGCGGCGGCGTCCGAGGAATGCTCGGACGAGCAATCGCCGCCCGGGCAGGCGCTGAGCGCGCCCAGGAGGTCGATCTCGGCGAAGAATTCCAGGTAATCGCCGGGGCGCACAGGGCTGGCCTTCATGAAATACTGCCCCGTGTCGCGGGTGAAGCCGGTGCACATGAAGACGTTCAGCACGTCATGGACATGGGCTTCGGCATGGAGCAGCGGAAGGCCGGTTTCAGCGGCCAGCGCCCGGGTGAGGTTGGAATGGCAGCAATGGTGATACTGCCCGCCGCTCAGCAGGTTGTTGGTGTAGGGATCGCAGCGCGTGCCGATCACGTCATGCACCGAGCCGCCGTATTGGTCGATGCCGTACCAGCCCAGCGTGTCCTCGGTGATGGTGGCCATCGGGCGCATGTTCGGGAAGGACGACCACATCCGCTCGCCCGTGCTCAGATGCGTGCCATGCAGGGCGCGGGTCTTGCCGGAATAGAAGCGTTCGGTCAGGTCGTTCGCGTTCCACAGGTTCAGGTCGCCGACCTGCGGCCCCTCGACCGACCGGATGCGGAGGAACTGCCCCGCCTTCACCCGGAAACAGGCCGCCTCGCGCGGGGGAACGGTGGTTTCCGCCACCTTCTCCATCCCCTCCCGCGCGGCGCGGTAGAGGGCGAGGTCGGGCTGCGGCAGGGTCTCGGTCGGGTAGCATATCACCGGCGTCACGGCACGGCGGGCATCGGCGTCTTGGGGGGCTTGGGTCATCGCGGCGGCCTCTCCTCTAGCTCGGGCGCATGGAGGCATGAGCGGCGGGTGGAGATCAAGGCCTAGCGGCCGGTTCCGTCGCGCAGGCAGTGGCGGGGCGGGCCGTCGGACTCGGTCTCGGCCCCGCAGAAGGCGCAGCGCCAGTGGCCCTTGCTCCGGTCGGCCCGCCAGCGGCAGTCGCGTGTCAGGGTGGTGGTGGTGCGGCGCCAGCCCAGATAGGCCAGCACCCCGACCAGTAGGATGAGCAGCAGCACGGGCATGGGCGGCAGTTTCCGTCTCCGGGGGGGGCAGATACCGCCTGCATGCCGCAGGCGCGGGGTCCGGCGCAACCCCTGTGGCGCGCCGGGATCGCGATCAAGCCGCGTCGTAATAGGCGAAGAGCTGCGGCTCGGGCGTTTCGGCGTCCTTGTCGGCGACATAGGGCGCGGGGGTGTAATAGGCCCAGGCGTCTTCGAGGATCTTCAGCGCATCCTGCTCGGCCTGGCTGGGGAATTGGGCGATCTTTTCCATGGTTGGCTCCGGCTGTTCCGAACTCCTCCCCTGCGCGCAACATAGGCGGAGGCGGTCCGTCCGACATCCGCCATTCCTGCATCCTCGCCATGCGCATTCTGCATCGCGGCAAGCATTGGCTCGGCACTGGGCAAGGAGGAGCCCGCGGAACAGACGTCACGTCCAGCTTTCACGCCGGGAAGCGCTCGCCACGGGCGGCCGCTGCCCTCATCTCTTAGGCCCCTGGCCACTGCCGAAAAGGAAACGGCCCGGCCAAGGGGCCGGGCCGTTGTCGCAATTCTCGGCGGCCTTGCTCAGACCATCCGTTCGACCATCATCTTCTTGATCTGCGCGATCGCCTTGGCGGGGTTCAGGCCCTTGGGGCAGGTCTTGGCGCAATTCATGATGGTGTGGCAGCGGTAGAGCTTGAAGGGATCCTCCAGCTCGTCCAGACGCTCGCCCGTGGCCTCGTCACGGCTGTCGATCAGCCAGCGATAGGCGTGCAGCAGCGCGGCGGGGCCGAGATAGCGGTCGCCGTTCCACCAGTAGCTCGGGCAGGAGGTGGAGCAGGACGCGCACATCACGCATTCATAGAGACCGTCGAGCTTCTTGCGGTCCTCGATCGACTGGCGCCATTCCTTTTCGGGGCGCTGGGTCTTGGTCTCCAGCCAGGGCATGATCGAGGCATGCTGGGCATAGAAATGCGTCAGGTCCGGGATCAGGTCCTTGACCACCGGCATATGCGGCAGCGGGTAGATCTTCACGTCGCCCTTGATCTCGTCCATGCCGTAGATGCAGGCCAGCGTGTTGATCCCGTCGATATTCATCGCGCAGGACCCGCAGATCCCCTCGCGGCAGGAGCGGCGGAAGGTCAGGGTCGGGTCGATCTCGTTCTTGATCTTGAGCAGCGCGTCCAGAACCATCGGGCCGCAGCTGTCCATGTCCACGAAATAGGTGTCGACGCGGGGGTTCTTGCCGTCATCCGGGTTCCAGCGGTAGATCTGGAATTTGCGGACATTGGTGGCGCCCTCCGGCTTCGGCCAGGTCTTGCCCGTGGTGATCTTGGAGTTCTTCGGAAGCGTGAATTGAACCATGGCTCCGTCTCCTCAATAGACCCGCGCCTTGGGCGCGATTTTCTTCACGTCGATGCCGCCCGCGTCCTGCTTGGTCAGGGGCTCCAGATGCACCGGGCGATAGGTCAGATCCACCTCGGCCCCCTCGACGCGCGCCAGCGAGTGCTTGCGCCAGTTCTTGTCGTCGCGGTCCGGGTAGTCCTCATGCGCATGCGCGCCGCGGCTTTCCTTGCGGGCCTCGGCGCCCACGATGGTGGCCATGGCGTTGGGCATCAGGTTGGTCAGTTCCAGCGTCTCCATCAGGTCGCTGTTCCAGACCAGTGAACTGTCGGTGACATGCAGGTCGTCCAGCTTGGCCGCGACGCCCTTCATCTTCTCCACGCCCTCGGCCAGCGTCTTGTCGGTGCGGAAGACGGCGGCGTCGGCCTGCATGGTCTTCTGCATCTCCAGCCGCAGCTCGGCGGTGGCGACATTGCCCTTGGCGTGGCGCAGCCCGTCGAAGCGGTCCAGCGCCTTTTCGATCGAGGCCTTGTTCAGCTCGGGGTTGGGCGCGTCCGCATCCACCACCTCGGCCGCGCGGATCGCCGCGGCCCGGCCAAACACCACCAGGTCGATCAGCGAGTTGGAGCCGAGGCGGTTGGCGCCGTGCACCGAGGCGCAACCCGCCTCGCCCACCGCCATCAGGCCCGGCTGCACCGCATCCGGGTTGTCGGCGGTCGGGTTCAGCACCTCGCCCCAGTAGTTGGTCGGGATGCCGCCCATGTTGTAGTGCACCGTGGGCAGGATCGGGATCGGTTCCTTGGTGACATCAACGCCGGCGAAGATGCGCGCCGATTCCGAGATGCCCGGCAGGCGCTCGGCCAGTGCCTCGGGCGGCAGGTGGCTGAGGTTGAGGTGCATGTGGTCCTTCTCGGGCCCCACGCCGCGGCCTTCGCGGATTTCCATCGTGATGCAGCGGCTGACCACGTCGCGCGAGGCGAGGTCCTTGTAGGTGGGCGCGTAGCGTTCCATGAAGCGCTCGCCCTCGGAGTTGGTCAGGTAACCGCCCTCGCCGCGGGCGCCCTCGGTGATCAGGCAGCCCGAGCCGTAGATGCCGGTGGGGTGGAACTGCACGAATTCCATGTCCTGCAGCGGCAAGCCCGCACGGGCCACCATGCCGCCGCCGTCGCCGGTGCAGGTATGGGCCGAGGTGCAGGAGAAATAGGCGCGCCCGTAGCCGCCGGTGGCCAGCACCACCATCTTGGCGTTGAAGACGTGGATGGTGCCGTCATCGAGTTTCCAGCAGACCACGCCCTGGCACTGCCCGTCCTCGGACATGATCAGGTCGATGGCGAAATACTCGATGTAGAACTCGGCGTTGTTCTTCAGCGACTGGCCATAGAGCGTGTGCAGGATGGCGTGGCCGGTGCGGTCGGCCGCGGCGCAGGTGCGCTGCACGGGCGGGCCTTCGCCGAACTCGGTGGTGTGACCGCCGAAGGGGCGCTGATAGATCTTGCCTTCCTCGGTGCGCGAGAAGGGCACGCCGTAATGTTCCAGCTCATACACCGCCTTGGGCGCCTCACGCGCGAGGTATTCCATCGCGTCGGTGTCGCCCAGCCAGTCCGAGCCCTTGACGGTGTCGTACATGTGCCACTGCCAGTGGTCCGGGCCCATGTTGGACAGCGAGGCGGCGATGCCGCCCTGCGCGGCGACGGTATGCGAACGCGTCGGGAAGACCTTGGTCACACAGGCGGTTTTCAGGCCCTGCTCGGCCATGCCCAGCGTGGCGCGCAGGCCCGCGCCGCCGGCCCCCACGACCACGACGTCATAGCTATGCGTCTCGTATTCGTATGCAGCCATTGTGTTTTCAGCTCCTCAAAGCGCGATGCGGGCGATGGCGAACAGGCCGGTGGCCGCCGCCGCGTAGGACAGGCAGATCATGCAGATGATCAGCACCTTGCGGGTCATCCCGCCGGTATAGTCCTCGATCAGGGTCTGCACCCCTTGCCGGAAGTGGATAAAGCCCACCAGCAGGGTCAGCACGGCGACGATCGCCGGGAAGGGCTGCTGGTAATAGGCGATGACCTCGTCATAGCTGCGGCCCAGCGCCGAGCCGAAGGTGAAGACGAAGAGCGGCACCAGGCCGATCAGCGCCGCCGACGAGATGATCATGTGCCAGTGATGCTCGGTGCCGCGATGGGCCGCGCCCAGCCCCTCTGCGCGTTTGCGGTCGGTCAGAATACGCATGTCCCGTCCTCCTTAAACCACGGCCACGGTCAGCGCGGTCAGCACGAACGAGCCGATGATGACGGCCCAGCCCAGCTTCTCCGCGGTCTCGATTTCCAGCCCGCGGCCCGAGTCCCAGATCAGGTGGCGGATGCCGGCGAGCGAGTGGTACCAGAGCGCCCAGACCGAGCCGAGCAGGACCAGATCGCCGATCCAGCTGGTGATCACGCCGTTGGCCAGCGCGAAATAGTCCGGCCCCTTGGCGGCGGCGATGAACCACCACACCACCAGCAGCGCCCCGATGATCAGCGCGTTGCCCGTGATCCGGGTCAGGATGGAAGTGATGGAGGTGAGTTGCGGCCGGTAGACTTGCAGGTGGGGGGAAAGCGGCCGGTTCCCCCGGTTCACGTCAGCCATGATTGTCCCTTCTCGCAATCGCGGTCATGTCTGGTCTTTATCCTAGCGTGATACGGATTTTTGTCCGCGAGTCACGGCTCGTTAGCGCCAAACGGGCGGATTTTTCCGCGGATGCGCGCAAAAAGCGGCATTTGTGATCACACAAAAGGGCGCCGTGATCACAAAATGCTGCCCTTGAGATCACTGCGGCATAAGCGCCCAGTAATCGAGGTCCAGCAGCACCTCGGGCAGGTACTTGCCGTCCTCGCCCTTCAGTGCGAAGGGAGCGCCGCCCTTGGTGGCCACCAGCCGCAGCCGGATCGCGCCCACGCCCGGCGCGGGCGTGTCGGCCTTGTCCAGGACCTCGGTCCAGGCCTTGACGGTATCGCCCGCGAAACAGGGGTTGGCATGGGCGCCGCCGTTGAGGCCCACTATGATCTGCGCATTGGCCAAGCCATTGAAAGACAAGGCCCGCGCCATGCTGATCACATGCCCGCCATAGATCAGCCGCCGGCCATCGGGGCGGAAGGTGGCGTCGAAATGCACCTTGGCGGTGTTCTGCCACAGCCGGGTGGCCAACATGTGCTCGGCCTCCTCGACGGTCACGCCGTCCACGTGGTCGATGGTCTCGCCCACCTCGTAATCGCCCCAGCGGTGCGGCTCGCCCGCCAGGGTGAAATCGTAACCCGAGAAATCCAACCCCTCGGGAACCGACAGGTCCGCCGGTTCCACGGCCTTGGCCAGGTCCGGTATCACCGTCTCGGGCGCGGGCGCGTCGAGGTCGCGTTTGCGTACCATCACCCAGCGGACATATTCCAGTACCGCCTCGCCGTTCTGGTTCAATCCCCGCGTCCGCACCCAGACCACGCCGGACTTGCCGTTGGAGTTCTGCTTGAGCCCGATCACCTCGCTCTCCGAGCGCAGCGTGTCGCCCGACCAGACCGGACGCAGGAAACGCCCCTCGGCATAGCCCAGGTTCGCCACCGCGTTCAGCGACACGTCGGGCACGGTTTTGCCGAACACGGTGTGAAAGGCGATCATGTCATCGAGCGGCGCGGCGGGCAGGCCGCAGGCCCGGGCAAACTCGTCCGAGGAACAAAGCGCGTGCCGCGCGGGGTAGAGCGCGTGGTACAGCGCCCGCTCGCCGCCCGAGAGCGTCCGCGGCACCGCGTGCGCGATCACCTGCCCGACGGAATAATCCTCGAAGAACCGGCCCGGATTGGTCTTTGCCATTACAATTGCCCCAGTTTCACATCGGGCGAATACTCGCCCTCCACTTCTTTGACGACGGCCTGCGCGCAGCGCATCTTGCCGGTCGCCGGATCATGGGCGTAGGCCGGGTCGCCATACAGCTCCCAGCCCTTCGCCAGCGCCTCCGTCACCTTGTGGCAGAACGCGGATGTGTCTTCCTCGGTCAGCAGGCGATAGGCTTTCATCACGCACCTCCGGGGAAGGGCCAGGGCCCGATCCAGGCATGCATGCCGGCGATGGCGCCGAACACAACCAGAGTGATCACGGCCAGCCGGATATCGCCCGCCATGCTGCCGCCCTGCCAGGGCGTGTAGGCCTTGTCCCTGGCATTGATGATCAGCATCTCGGCCACGGCCCAGAGGCCCAGGCCGCCGAACAGGATCAGCGAGGCCAGATCGCCGTTCACCAGCAGATGCGCGACGGCCCAGGTCAGCATGCCCATCAGCATCGGGTGGCGCATCCTCGCGCGCAGGCGGCTTTTCGAATGGGCCACCCCGAACAGGCCCACCGCGATCAGCATCAGCGTGTTGTTCAGATGCACGGTCCAGGCCGGCGGGAAATACAGGTTGCGGAACTCGGCCCCGCGATAGCCCAGCACCATCATCACCACGCCGGCCACCACCAGCACGGCGACCACGCCCTTGCCTGCCTCGCCCATGCTTGCGCGCGCCCCGGGCGCCAGGCGTTTGAACAGATGTGCCGCGCTCCAGAGCGCGACGCCGAGAACCAGCAATGTCATGGCTATCCTTCCATTTCTGCAATCGCGGCCGCCTTGGCCAGCGTTTCCTTCGCGGTCACGATATGCAGATTTTCCACGATCTTGCCATCGACAACGGCCACGCCCTGCCCTTCGGCCTCGGCCGCCTCGAACGCCTCGATCTGGCGGCGGGCGAGGTCGATCTCATCCTCGGTGGGGGCAAAGGCGGCATTGGCGACGGCCAGTTGCGCGGGGTGGATCAGGGTTTTGCCGTCAAAGCCCATGTCGCGGCCCTGCTCGCATTCGGCCCTCAGCCCCTCCTCGTCCTTGAAGGCGTTGTAGACGCCGTCGACCGCCACGATCCCCTCGGCCCGCGCCGCCATCAGGCACAGCGACAGCCCGGTCAGCATCGACAGGCGGTCGGGGCGGGAACGGCATTTCAGCTCTTTCGCCAGGTCGTTGGTGCCCATGACGAAGCCCGCCATCCGCGGATGCGCCGCGATCTCGGCGGCGTTCAGCATGCCGCGCGGCGTCTCCATCATCGCCCAGAGGGGGACATCCGGGATCAGGTCGGCCACCGCCTGCACATCGGCCGCGCTGCCCACCTTGGGGATCAGGATCGCGTCGACATCCGCGCCCACGAAACCCGCGATGTCATCGCGGCCCCATTCGGTCTCCAGCCCGTTGATGCGGACGATTTTCGCCCGGTTGCCATAGCCGCCCGCCTTCAGCGTTTCGGCCAGCAGGGCGCGGGCGGCGGGTTTTTCCTCCACCGCCACCGCATCCTCGAGGTCGAAGATGATGGCATCCACGGGCAGGCCCTTGGCCTTTTCCAGCGCCCGCTCCTTCGAGCCGGGGATATAGAGAACCGAGCGATAGGGCCGCGCGACAATGTCCATGATTCCTCACTCCGAAATTTTGTTGCGCAAAACATCACAGTTGCGAACGATTGCGCAACCCCTGATTTGCCGCAATGCAGAAAAAACCGTTCAGCCCAGCGCGTCCCAGATCAGCTTGGACCCGGTCAGCACCAGCAACACGTAGGTAATGGCAAAGAACAGCCGCTCGGGCACAAGCCTGTGTGCGCGCACCCCCAGCCAGGCCCCGATCAGGGCAAAGGGCGCCAGCATCAGGTCGGCCTTGGCCGTGTCCCAGGTGAAGATCCCCATGAAGGCATAGGGCACGAATTTCAGGATGTTGATCACCCAGAAGGTCAGCACCGTCGTGGCCTGGAAGGCAGTCTTGCCCAGCCCCTGCGCCAACATGTAGACGGCCACCGGCGGCCCGCCCGCATGACTGACGAAACTGGTGAACCCGGCGGTCATTCCCGCCAACCCGCCCGCCGCCGGCGGGAAGGGCCGCGCGCGGAACCGCACCAGCCGCAGCCGCACCGCCATCTGCCAGCCGACGAAGGCGATCGCGATGGCGCCGATCAGCAGGCGAAAGACGTCCGGGTCGGCCAGCCGGTAGAGCATCGCGCCCAGCGCCACGCCGGGGACCGCGCCCAGGATCAGCCGCCGCGCGGTGGGCGTATCCCATTGCCGCCAATAGGGTCCCAGCGTCGCCAGATCGACCAGCATCAACAGCGGCAGCATCAGCCCCAGCGCCGCCGCGGGCTCCAGCACCAGCGCCAGAATCGGGGTCGCCGCAAAGGCCGCGCCCGAGCCGAAGCCCCCCTTGGAGATGCCCGCGAACACCACCGCCGGGATCGCCAGCGCAAAAAACGTCAGGTCAAAGCTCAGCATCCCGGCCCCTGAAAATGCGACATTTTCTCCCGGTTTAGAGGAAACCGCCGGGCTGCGAAAGCCACGCCGCGGCCCTCGCCGCACTGCGGCACACTTGCGTGACGGGCCGCAAGGGACTAGGCATTCGCGCAATTTCAACCAGATCAGGGAAGAAAACTCATGGCCAGACCCAAGATCGCCCTCATCGGCGCCGGTCAGATCGGCGGCACGCTCGCCCATCTCGCCGCGCTCAAGGAACTTGGTGACGTCGTGCTGTTCGACATCGCGGATGGCATCCCCCAGGGCAAGGCGCTCGACATCGCGGAATCCGGCCCCTCCGAAGGGTTCGACGCCGCCATGACCGGCACCACCGACTATGCCGATATCGCAGGGGCCGACGTGGTCATCGTCACCGCCGGCGTGCCGCGCAAGCCGGGCATGAGCCGCGACGACCTGCTGGGCATCAACCTGAAGGTCATGAAATCGGTCGGCGAGGGCATCCGCGACAACGCCCCCGACGCCTTCGTGATCTGCATCACCAATCCGCTGGACGCGATGGTCTGGGCGCTGCGCGAATTCTCGGGCCTGCCGCACAACAAGGTGGTGGGCATGGCCGGCGTGCTGGACTCGGCCCGCTTCCGCCACTTCCTGTCGGTCGAGTTCGACGTGTCGATGAAAGACGTCACCGCCTTCGTGCTGGGCGGCCACGGCGACACCATGGTCCCCTCGGTCCGCTACTCGACCGTGGGCGGCATCCCGCTGCCCGACCTGGTGGAAATGGGCTGGACCACGCAAGAGAAGCTGGACGCCATCGTGCAGCGCACCCGTGACGGCGGCGCCGAGATCGTCGGCCTGCTGAAGACCGGCTCGGCCTATTACGCGCCGGCCACCTCGGCCATCGAGATGGCCGAAGCCTACCTGAAGGACCAGAAGCGCCTGCTGCCCTGCGCCGCTTATTGCGATGGGGTGTTCGGCCTGGACGGCATGTATGTGGGCGTGCCGACCATCATCGGCGCCAACGGCATCGAGAAGATCGTCGACATCAAGCTCAGCAAGGAAGAGCAGGCCATGTTCGACAAGTCGGTCGAGGCCGTGAAAGGCCTGGTCGAGGCCTGCAAGGGCATCGACGAAAGCCTGGGCTGACCCGGCCGCAGCGCGAAGATCGCCGAGGGGCGCCCGGTGTTCCGGGCGCCCCTTTTGCTTTCGCGTGTCCCCGACCTCGGGGCGGTACAGGTCAACGTGCCGGCGTCCCGCCCCCCGGCCCCTACCCTGCCCTCCCCCTTGAACCGCCCCCGTCCTTCCCGGATTTTTGCGCCCAGTCCGTTGCATCCCGCAACCATGCGAATCACCGCCAGCGCAGGCGCCAATCCGATTTGTGATCACATGATTTTGCGGCGTGATCACAAACCCTACTTATTGCCCCCCTTTCCCGCTGGCACGGGCGAAAACCGTTTCGACACCTGAATCCCCGTGCTTAAACGGCCTCGACGAAAGCAGCATGGGACAGTTTCATGAACATTCATGAATACCAGGCGAAGGCTCTCCTTCGTGACTACGGCGCCCCGGTTTCCGACGGCCATGTCGTGACCCGCGCCGAAGAGGCCAAGACCATGGCCGGCGAGCTCGACGGCCCGCTCTGGGTGGTCAAGGCGCAAATCCACGCCGGCGGCCGCGGCAAGGGCTCCTTCAAGGAGGCCGAGGCTGGCGAAAAAGGCGGCGTGCGGCTGGCCAAATCGGTCGAAGAGGCCGAGGCCGAAGCCAAGAAGATGCTGGGCCGCACGCTGGTCACCCACCAGACCGGCCCGGCGGGCAAGCAGGTCAACCGCGTCTATATCGAGGACGGCTCGGACATCGAGCGCGAACTTTACCTCGCGCTGCTGGTCGATCGCCAAACCTCGCGCATCTCGGTGGTCTGTTCGACCGAGGGCGGCATGGACATCGAGGAGGTCGCCGCGAACACTCCGGAAAAGATCCTGACCTTCGCCATCGACCCGGCCACCGGCTACCAGGGCTTCCACGGCCGCCGCGTCGCCTTTGCCCTCGGGCTCGAAGGTCAGCAGGTCAAGCAATGCGTCAAGCTCTTGGGCCAGCTCTACCAGCTCTTCACCGAGAAGGACGTGGAACTGCTGGAGATCAACCCGCTGATCGTCACCGACAAGGGCGATCTGAAATGCCTCGACGCCAAGATGGGCTTCGACGGCAACGCGCTCTACCGCCACGCCGACATCCTCGCCCTGCGCGACGAGACGGAAGAGGACGCCAAGGAACTCGCCGCCTCGAAATACGACCTGAACTACATCGCGCTGGACGGCGAGATCGGCTGCATGGTCAACGGCGCGGGCCTCGCCATGGCGACGATGGACATCATCAAGCTCTACGGCGCGGAACCCGCCAACTTCCTCGACGTGGGCGGCGGCGCCACCAAGGAAAAGGTCACCGAGGCGTTCAAGATCATCACCTCGGACCCCAACGTCAAAGGCATCCTGGTCAACATCTTCGGCGGCATCATGCGCTGCGACGTGATCGCCGAGGGCGTGGTCGCCGCGGTCAAGGAGGTCGGCCTCGAGGTTCCGCTGGTCGTCCGCCTTGAGGGCACCAATGTCGAGAAGGGCAAGGAGATCATCAACACCTCCGGCCTGAACGTGATTGCAGCCGACAACCTGTCCGACGCGGCAGAAAAAGTCGTCAAAGCGGTGAAGGGGTAACTCGAATGGCTGTTCTTGTTGACGAAAACACCAAGGTCATCTGTCAGGGCTTCACCGGCTCTCAGGGCACCTTCCACTCCGAACAGGCCATCGCCTACGGCACCAAGATGGTCGGCGGCGTGACGCCGGGCAAAGGCGGGCAGACCCATCTGGACCTGCCGGTCTTCAACTCGGTGCACGAGGCCAAGGCGGTGACCGAGGCCAACGCCTCTGTCATCTACGTGCCGCCGCCCTTCGCGGCCGACTCGATCCTCGAGGCGATCGACGCCGAGATGGAACTGGTCGTCTGCATCACCGAGGGCATCCCGGTGCTGGACATGATGACCGTCAAGCGCGCGCTCGAAGGGTCGAAAACCACGCTGATCGGCCCCAACTGCCCCGGCGTCATCACCCCCGACGCCTGCAAGATCGGCATCATGCCCGGCCACATCCACAAGCGCGGCTCGGTCGGCGTCGTCTCGCGCTCGGGCACGCTGACCTACGAGGCGGTCAAGCAGACCTCGGATTGCGGCCTCGGCCAGTCCACCGCGGTGGGCATCGGCGGCGACCCGATCAAGGGGACCGAGCATATCGACGTGCTGGAGATGTTCCTGGCCGATGACGAGACCCAGTCGATCATCATGATCGGCGAGATCGGCGGCTCGGCCGAGGAAGAGGCCGCCCAGTTCCTGAAAGACGAGGCCAAGCGCGGCCGCTCCAAGCCCTGCGCGGGCTTCATCGCCGGGCGCACGGCGCCTCCGGGCCGCCGCATGGGCCACGCGGGTGCCATCGTCGCCGGCGGCAAGGGCGGCGCCGAGGACAAGATCGAGGCCATGAAATCGGCCGGCATCGTGGTCGCCGACAGCCCCGCCACGCTGGGCGAGGCCGTGCTCAAGGCGATCGGCTGACACAAGCGAACCCGCCGCGCCCCACGGGGCGCGGCCCATACCCAGTCAGGTGCATCCAATGACGGACCAAAGCCCCAACGACCAGTTCCACGCCTCCTCCTTCCTGCAGGGCGCGAATGCCGAATATGTCGAGCAGCTCTATGCTCGCTACGCCAACGACCCCAGTACCGTCGACGAGGCCTGGCAAGAATTCTTCCGCGCGCTCGGCGATACCGAGGTGGATGTGAAGAAAGAGGCCTCCGGTCCCTCCTGGGCGCGCACCGACTGGCCGCCGCAGCCCGCCGACGAGGTGACCGCGGCGCTGACCGGCGAATGGCCCGCCGCCGCCCCGGCCGAGGCCAAGGGCGCCGAGCAGAAAATCCGCGCCAAGGCCGCCGAGAAGGGCGTCCCGGTCTCCGAGGAACAGGTCAAGCGCGCCGTGCTGGATTCGATCCGCGCGCTGATGCTGATCCGCGCCTACCGCATCCGCGGCCACCTGGTGGCCGATCTCGACCCGCTGGGCCTGCGCAACGAGACCCTGCACCCCGAGCTCGACCCGCGCTCCTACGGCTTCACCGAGGCCGACATGGACCGGCCGATCTTCATCGACAACGTGCTGGGGCTGCAATTCGCCTCCATGCGCGAGATCCTGGACATCGTGAAGCGCACCTATTGCGGCACCTTCGCGCTGCAATACATGCACATCTCCGACCCCGAGCAGTCGGCCTGGCTGAAGGAACGGATCGAGGGCTTCGGCAAGGAGATCAAGTTCACCCGCGAAGGCCGCCGCGCCATCCTGAACAAGCTGGTCGAGGCCGAGGGCTTCGAGAAATTCCTCCATGTCAAATACATGGGCACCAAGCGCTTCGGCCTGGACGGCGGCGAGGCGCTGATCCCCGCGATGGAGCAGATCATCAAGCGCGGCGGCGCGCTGGGGGTCAAGGAAATCGTCATCGGCATGCCCCACCGCGGCCGCCTTTCGGTGCTGGCCAACGTGATGGGCAAGCCCTACCGCGCCATCTTCAACGAATTCCAGGGCGGCTCCTTCAAGCCCGAGGACGTGGACGGCTCCGGCGACGTGAAATACCACCTCGGCGCCTCGTCGGACCGCGAGTTCGACAACAACAAGGTGCACCTCAGCCTGACCGCCAACCCCAGCCACCTCGAGGCCGTCAACCCGGTCGTGCTGGGCAAGGCCCGCGCCAAGCAGGCGCAGGACAACGACCCCACCCGCCACAGCGTGATCCCCGTGCTGCTGCACGGTGACGCGGCCTTCGCCGGCCAGGGCGTGGTGGCCGAATGCTTCGGCATGTCGGGGCTGGTGGGCCACCGCACCGGCGGCACCATCCATATCGTGGTGAACAACCAGATCGGCTTCACCACCGCGCCGCATTTCTCGCGCTCCTCGCCCTACCCGACCGACCTCGCCCTGATGGTCGAGGCGCCGATCTTCCACGTCAACGGCGACGACCCCGAGGCCGTGGTGCATGCCGCCAAGGTGGCCACCGAGTTCCGGCAGAAGTTCCACAAGGACGTGGTCATCGACATGTTCTGCTATCGCCGCTTCGGTCACAACGAGGGCGACGAGCCCATGTTCACCAACCCGCTGATGTACAAGCGGATCAAGAAGCACAAGACGACGCTTCAGATCTACACCGACCGGCTGGTGGCCGACGGGCTGATCCCCGAGGGCGAGATCGAGGACATGAAGGCCGCCTTCCAGGCCCATCTGAACGAGGAGTTCGAGGCCGGCAAGGACTACAAGCCCAACAAGGCCGACTGGCTGGACGGGCGCTGGTCGCACCTCAACCGCGAGGGCGAGGAATACCAGCGCGGCGAAACCGCCATCAAGCCCGAGACCCTGGCCGAGGTCGGCGCCGCCCTGACCCGCGTGCCCGAGGGCTTCCCGGTGCACAAGACGGTCTCGCGCCTGCTGGACACCAAGAAGCAGATGTTCGACACCGGC
The DNA here is from genome assembly GCA_049974865.1 of Paracoccaceae bacterium. Taxonomy (GTDB): domain Bacteria; phylum Pseudomonadota; class Alphaproteobacteria; order Rhodobacterales; family Rhodobacteraceae; genus JAGSOU01. The sequence continues at coordinate 1,657 of JBNGCX010000043.1, read as the reverse complement.
AAGGGCTTCGACTGGGCCACGGCCGAGGCGCTGGCCTTCGGCTCGCTGCTGACCGAGGGCTATCCGGTCCGCCTCGCCGGGCAGGACAGCACCCGCGGCACCTTCTCGCAGCGCCACTCCGCCCTGATCAACCAGGACACCGAGGAGCGCTACTACCCGCTCAACCACATCCGCGAGGGGCAGGCCCGTTACGAGGTCATCGATTCCATGCTCTCGGAATACGCGGTGCTGGGCTTCGAGTACGGCTACAGCCTGGCCGAGCCCAACGCCCTGGTGATGTGGGAGGCCCAGTTCGGCGATTTCGCCAACGGCGCGCAGATCATGTTCGACCAGTTCATCTCCAGCGGTGAACGCAAGTGGCTGCGCATGTCGGGCCTGGTGATGCTGCTGCCGCACGGGTTCGAGGGCCAGGGCCCCGAGCACAGCTCGGCCCGGCTGGAGCGCTTCCTGCAAATGTGCGCCGAGGACAACTGGATCGTGGCCAACTGCTCGACGCCGGCCAACTATTTCCACATCCTGCGCCGCCAGCTCCACCGCAGCTTCCGCAAGCCGCTGGTGCTGATGACGCCGAAATCGCTGCTGCGCCACAAGCTCTGCATCTCCAAGGCCGAGGAGTTCACCACCGGCTCGTCCTTCCACCGCGTGCTGTGGGACGACGCCGAAATGGGCAACTCGGACACCAAGCTGGTCGCCGACGACAAGATCAAGCGCGTCGTGCTCTGCTCGGGCAAGGTCTATTTCGACCTGCTGGAAGAGCGTGACGCCCGCGGCATCGACGACGTCTACCTGCTGCGGCTGGAACAGTTCTACCCCTTCCCCGCCATGTCGCTGGTGAAGGAACTGGAGCGTTTCAAGCAGGCCGAGATGATCTGGTGCCAGGAAGAGCCCAAGAACCAGGGCGGCTGGAGCTTCATCGAGCCCAACCTGGAATGGGCGCTGACCCGCATCGGCGCCGCCCATCAGCGCCCGCGCTACGTGGGCCGCGCCGCCTCCGCCTCGCCCGCCACAGGCCTGGCCAGCAACCACAAAGCACAGCAAGAGGCGCTCGTGAACGAAGCGCTGACCATCGAAGGGAAGTAACACCCATGTCCACCGAAGTCCGCGTCCCCACCCTGGGCGAAAGCGTCACCGAAGCCACGGTCGCGACCTGGTTCAAGAAACCCGGCGATGCCGTCGCCGTCGATGAGATGCTGTGCGAGCTGGAAACCGACAAGGTGACGGTCGAGGTCCCCTCGCCCGCCGCCGGCACGCTGGGCGAGATCGTCGCCGCCGAGGGCGAGACCGTCGGCGTCGACGCCCTGCTGGCCACCATCGCCGAAGGCGCCGCCGCCCCGGCCCCCGCAGCGAAGGAGGCCGCGCCCGAACCCGCCGCACCGTCCGCCGCCGCCACGGTCGACGTCATGGTCCCCACGCTCGGCGAAAGCGTGACCGAGGCCACCGTCTCCACCTGGTTCAAGCAGGTCGGCGACAGCGTCGCCCAGGACGAGATGCTCTGCGAGTTGGAAACAGACAAGGTCTCGGTCGAGGTCCCGGCCCCCACCGCGGGCGTTCTGACCGAGATCCTCGCCCCCGAAGGCGCCACCGTCGCCGCCGGCGGCAAGCTCGCGGTGATGGGCTCCGGCGAAGCCGCCGCCGCCCCGGCCCCGCAGGCCGAGGC
>JBNGCX010000042.1:0-35753 GCA_049974865.1 Paracoccaceae bacterium | reverse complement strand
CGGCGATCGAGGCGGCATACATCTCTTCGTATCTCGCGGCATCAACATGCGCCGCCGCCGAAAACTCGGCGCTCGGCGCGTAAACCTCGTCGGTCATGGCGTGTTCCTCCTCATGTCGGCACGGCGCCCCGGCGGGGCGCGCGCCTGTCCTCCTGGCCGGTCCCACGAAGCCCGGCCCTCCTCGCGCCGGACCATAACCGATTTGTCAAATTTTCCGTAACCTATTTTTTCAAAAGGATTTTTTTGTCAAAATTTTGCACGACAGGCAAGAAATACTGTAAATTTTCCTAGTCTTTTCGTGGAAAATCCTGCCGAAAACAAAGCGTTGCCTGTTCAGCCATGATGGAAAATCCGGCATTCCGCGGGGTGGTGAAGCGACGCGCGCCGCGTGCCCCCGGCTATCGCCCGCGCCCTTGGAGTCGCGCCGCGCCACCGGGCGAGGTGACGCAAGGGCAGCTCACGGGGTCGTGATTCCCGCCTCCGGCCGGGCTCGCTAGCCCGCCGAGAGGGGCAGCCGCACCCGGAAGCACGACCCCTCGCCGAGCGTGCTGGAGACGGTGATATCGCCCCCGGCGCGCTGGACGAGGTCACGGGTGATGGACAGGCCCAGCCCCGTGCCCTCGTTCCGCTTGGTCGAGAAGAACGGGTCGAAAATGCGCGCCTGCAGTTCGGCATCCATGCCGATGCCGGTGTCGCGCACCTCTACGATCAGGCTGCCCGCCTCGGAATGCGTCCGCACGCTCAGCGTGCCGCCCTCGGGCATGGCCTGGATGGCGTTGATCATCAGGTTGACCAGGACCTGCTGAAGCTCTGTCTCGTTCATGGCGATCTCGCCCCCGGCGGCGAGGTCGAGCTTCAGCTCGATGCCCGAGTTCGACAGGATGTGCTGGACCAGCGGCACGGTGCTGCGCACCACCCGGTCGGGGTCCAGCCCCTCGCCCTCCTGCTCGAACTCCTCGGGGCGGGTGAAGCGCAGCAGCTTGGTCACCAGCAGGCTGATGGCCTGGATCTGTTCCTGGATCAGGGTGAACTCGGTGCGCAGCGGCTCGGCCGCGGGGCCGAGATCCTCGTGGATCACGTCCAGATTGCCCTGGATCACCGCCAGCGGGTTGTTGATCTCATGCGCGACGCCCGCGGTGATCTCGCCCAGCGCGGCCAGCTTTTCGGACAGGATGAGCTGCTTCGAGGTCATCTCGAGCTGGCGATTGGCCTCTTCCAGGTCGCGGGTGCGGCTGGCCACGCGCGACTCCAGTTCCTCGGCCCAGTCGCGCAGCTTGCGGTCGCGCTCCTGCAACTGGTCGAGCAGGCTGTCGAGATGCGCCGCCAGGCGCGAGATCTCGTCGTCGCGGCCCTTGATGTTGGAGCGCGCGCCCAGATCGCCCCGCTCGACCTTGGCGATGGCGCGGTTCATCCGCTCCAGCGGCTTGAAGATGCCGCGCGCGAAGGCCAGCAGGATCGGCACGCTGAGCACCATCACGAAGAGGAAACTGGCCCCGATCAGCAGATGGGTGCGCTGCTCGGCCCGTTTGAACGGCGCCTCGAGGAAGCCGACATAGAGCATCCCCACGTTCCTGCCGAAGCTGTCGATCACCGGCTCATAGGCCGAGATGTACCAGTCGTTCACCACGAAGGCGCGGGCAAGCCAGACCTGCCCCTCGGCCAGCACCTTCTGGCGCACCTCGGCCGAGACGCGGGTGCCCAGCGCGCGGACATTCTCGAACAGCCGCACATTGGTGGAGACGCGCACGTCCTCGAGAAAAAGCGTCGCGGTGCCCAGGTTTCCGCCGGTCAGGCTGCCGACCGGGTAGACCAGCTCGTTGATCTCGTCGATGAAGCCGAGGTTGCGATTCAGCAGCAGCCCGCCCACCAGCGCGCCGCCCGGGGCCGGCGCCGCGGCATGGATCATCATGCCGCGGGTCTCTTCGGTGCGGTCGGTGGGCGCGGCAGCGCGGGTGGGCACCAGTTCCAGCCGGGCGCGGGCGGCCAACTCTGGCGACAGCGCCGAGAGCTGCGATGCGTCGAACACGTCGATCTCGGTCCGCCGATGCCCGGCCAGTGCAGCCTCCACCACCGGCCAGCCGCGCGGGTCGGCCAGCCGGGCGGACCGGCCGGCGAGTGCCGCCCTGCCTGCGTCATCGACGAAATAGAGGAAATCCAGCCCCATCTTCTGGCGCTGGCCCTCGAGGAAATCGCTGAGGCTGGCCCGGTCCGAACTCAGTTGCTGGAACACAGCCGACTGGGCCAGCGCCGAGATGTCGGCGCCGCGCCTTTCCATCAGCCCGGCAAGGTGCTGATGGGCCACCGTCAGCTCGCCCGCGACCTTGGCGATCAGGACCTCGTCGAAACGGTGGCTCCAGTTCTTGACCGAGGTGAACAGCAACAGCGGCAGCAGGATCAGAACCGGCAGCAGCGCGATGGCCAGCAGCCGCGCGCGCACCGTATGGCGCAGCGCCACCGGGCGCGGTGCGCCGTCAGGCATTCCACATCGCGCATTTACGGTCGATGGTCTTGCGCGACACGCCCAGCCGGCGGGCGGCCTCGGCGCGGTTGCCGCCGCAGGCCTCGAGCACGGTCAGGATGTGACGGCGCTCGACCGCGTGCAGCGATTCCACCGGCTCGGCCCCGCTCTCGTCGGCGGTGCCGGCGAATTCGGGCGGGAACTCCCCGAGGATAAGCGAGCGTTCGATCAGGTTGCGCAGCTCGCGCACGTTGCCGGGCCAGTCATAGCGCGCCAGGTTGAACAGCACCTGCTCCGACAGCGGCAGCGGCGTCACCCCCAGCTGGCGCGACAGCTTGCCCATGAACAGCTCTGCCAGTTCCGGGATGTCGCCCACGCGGTCGCGCAGCAGCGGCATGTGCACGGAAATCACGTTGATCCGGTGATAGAGGTCGGCGCGGAACCGGCCCTCCTTCATCTCGGCCTCGAGATCGGCGTTGCTGGCGAAGACGAAGCGCAGGTTCAGGGGTACCTCGCGCTCGGCCCCGCCGAGGCGGACGCGGCCATCCTCGATCACCCGCAGGAGCGACGCCTGAAGGGCCAGCGGCAGCTCGGCAACCTCGTCGAGGAACAGCGTGCCGCCCGAGGCCTGCACCAGCAGCCCGTCGCCCGAGGGATGGTCCAGCTCGCCGAACAGGTCGGCGGCGATGCGCTCGGGCGAGGCGGCGGCGCAGTTGATGGGCACGAAGGGCTTGTCGGCGCGCTCGGACATGGCGTGCAGGGTGCGCGCAGCGATCTCCTTGCCGGTGCCGCTGGCACCGGTGAACAGCACCGGCGTGGGCATGGGCGCGACCTTCTCCAGGGTCTGGCGCACCCCCTCGATCCCTGGCGATGTACCGATCAGCCGGCCGCGCGCCGCCAGGTTGTCGGCCTGCAACTCGTATTTCAGCAGGAAATTCTCGCGCCGCAGGTAACGCTGGTCCATGCAGCGGTTGATCACGTTCAGGATCTGGTTGGACCGGAACGGCTTGAGCACGAAATCCGAGGCCCCCACCCGCAGCGCCTGGATGGCGGTGTCGAGATCGGCATAGGCGGTCATCAGGATCGCCTCGGCGAAGAAGCCCACCCGGCGCTGCTCTTTCAGCCAGTCCAGCCCGGACTGCCCCGGCATGACGTTGTCCAGCAACACCAGGTCGAAATGCTGCTTGTCCAGCAGCTGCGATGCCTCTTCGGCGCTGGCCGCGGCCTCGATCCGCTTGCAGCGGGGCTGCAGCGTGCGAACGAGGTAGTTCCGCATCCCCGGCTCGTCGTCGACCACGAGGATCGAGATGTGCCGGATGGCGCGGTCGATCTGAGACTGATCCGTCCCCGACGGGCCATCGGGCGGTGTCTGCGCCGCTACATTCATGTTTTTATTGTGGCCTTTCGCTGCGGGTCAGGTCAATCCAGCCGGACCGCGGGCCCGGAGGTCACATCCTGAACGGAGAACCCCGCCCGGTGAAGCGAATAGTCGGCCGCCACCGCAAGGACCGCGATGGCCAGGAACGCCAGATACATGCTCTTCATCGTTCTCTTCCCCTGACTGGCGGTCTCATTCGGCCGGGTGGCTTGTCGCATCATGGGCGGGCTTTCCGGTCACTTCCTCATACCATAGCCCGTGATGCTCCTTTGCCCACTGCTCGTCGACCTGGCCCGTGCCCATCGCGTCGAAGGCCCCCTCCATGCCGATGGTCCCGAGATAGATATGGGCCAGGATGATGGCGATGAAGACGAAGGCGACGATGGCGTGCCAGAGCTGCGCCAGCTGCATTTCCTGGTGCGGCATCAGCGTCGTGGGCAACTCGCCCAGCCCGACCAGCTGGGGCAGGCCCAGGGCGTTCAGCTTCTCGAAGGTCACGGCGAACAGCGGCATCTGGAACGGGAACAGCAGCGACAGCCCCGAGACCGAGATCGACACGCCCAGCACCAGCACGCCCCAGAAGATGATCTTCTGGCCCGCGTTGAATTTCTTGGCCGGCGGGTGGACATGCTTGGAAAACAGCCCGCCGCCCAGCGCCAGCCATTTCAGGTCATGCCGGTTGGGGATGTTGTGCACCAGCCAGAACACGGTGACCAGCACCAGCCCCAGCATGAAGGCCCAGGCGACGTTGTTGTGAACCCATTTTCCGGCGATGGCGTAGGGCGAATAGGCCTCGTGCCCGATCAGAGGAATGATCGCCTTGCGCCCGAACAGCAGGGTCAGCCCGGTGATGCCCAGCAGCACGAAGGATCCCGCCAGAAGCCAATGCGCGAAACGTTCGATCGCGGAAAAGCGCAGGATCGTGGTGCCGGCCTTTTCACCGTCGATGCGGATGCGCCCGCGCAGCAGGTAGAATAACAGCAGCGCGCCCAGCATCCCCAGCAGCAGGTAGCCGCCATAGATCGCCAGCGGCCCCTCGCGGAAGGTCAGCCATGTCATGCCGCTGTCCTGGATGACCACCTCGGCCGCCGGCCCCTGGGAGGAGACCGTCACATCGGCGGAGCCATAGCGCAGCGCGCGCCACAGTTCGGGGTCGGACACACCGCCCAGCGTGCCGAGCTGGCCGGTCATGGGCGCCGCCTTGGAGGGGTCGCCCACGTCCTCGCGGCGGAAGGTATAGTCCACGCTTTCGCCGCGCTGCCGGGCCAGGATGTCTTCCAACGTCTGCGCCCCGCCGGTCGCCGCGCGCGGGTCGGGCGGCGCGGCCTCCTGCGCCATGGCCGCGGCCCCCTGCAGCAGCACAAGCGTCAGCGCCGCGATGAAAGCCAACAATCTCTGCGTGATGATCGCCATAACCGATTTTCCCGTGCAGTCGAAGCGTAGGCCCGCGGCGCGATACGCCGCGGGCACTGGTCAGAGGACCGTGCGGCCGCCTCCCTTCGGCCGCACGGCGAGGGGGGCGGGCTCAGTTCGCCTTTTGCTCGTAGGCGGTGCCCCACCCCCAGGCCCCGGACCCGAAGCCGCGGGCCACGACGCGCTCGCGGTAGATCGCCGACACCACGTCGCCGTCCCCGGCCAGCAGCGCCTTGGTCGAGCACATCTCGGCGCAGAGCGGCAGCTTGCCCTCGGCGATCCGGTTGCGCCCGTACTTGGCGAATTCCGCGGTCGAGTTGTCCTCTTCCGGGCCGCCCGCGCAGAAGGTGCATTTGTCCATCTTGCCGCGCGATCCGAAATTGCCCGCCTGCGGATATTGCGGCGCGCCGAAGGGGCACGCGTAGAAGCAGTAGCCGCAGCCGATGCACAGGTCCTTGGAGTGCAGGACGATCCCGTCCTCGGTCTGGTAGAAACAGTCGGTCGGGCAGACCGCCATGCAGGGCGCATCCGAGCAATGCATGCAGGCGACCGAGATCGACCGCTCGCCGGGCGTGCCGTCATTGATGGTGATCACCCGCCGGCGGTTGATGCCCCAGGGCACCTCGTGCTCGTTCTTACAGGCGGTGACGCAGGCGTTGCACTCGATGCAGCGCTCGGCGTCGCAGAGGAATTTCACTCGTGCCATTCTGTTGACTCCTTATGCTGCGCTGATCTTGCAGAGGGTGGCCTTGGTCTCCTGCATCTGGGTGACCGAGTCGTAGCCGTAGGTCTGGGCGGTGTTGGACGATTCACCCAGGACATAGGGGTCGGCGCCGTCGGGATACTTGTCCCTCAGGTCCTCGCCCTGGAAATGCCCGCCGAAGTGGAAGGGCATGAAGGCAACGCCCGGCCCCACCCTTTCGGTAACCATGGCCATCACCTTGACCTTGCCGCCCTCTGGACCTTCGACCCAGACCTGCGCCCCGTCACGCACGCCCAGGTTGTTGGCGTCGCGCGGGTTGATCTCGACGAACATGTCCTGCTGAAGCTCGGCCAGCCAGGGGTTGGAGCGCGTCTCGTCGCCGCCGCCCTCGTATTCCACCAGGCGCCCCGAGGTCAGGATGATCGGGTAGTCCTGGCTGAAGTCCTGCTTCTGGATCGAGGCGTAGAGCGTCGGCAGGCGATAGAACTTGCGGTCCTCGTAGGTCGGGTAGTCGGCCACCAGGTCGCGCCGGTTGGTGTAGAGCGGCTCGCGGTGCACCGGCACCGGGTCCGGGAAGGTCCACACGACCGCACGGGCCTTGGCGTTGCCGAAGGGCGCGCATTCGTGCTTGATCGCGACCCGCTGGATGCCGCCCGAAAGGTCGGTCTTCCAGTTGGTGTTGGGCCCGGCCACCGCGTCGATGGCGGCGCGTTCCTCGTCGGTCAGGTCGCCGTCCCATCCGAGGTCCATCAGCATCTGCATGGTGAACTCGGGATAGCCGTCCTGGATGTCCGAGCCTTGGCTGTAGACCCCCTCGGCCAGCAGGTTGTCGCCGTCGCGCTCCACACCGAAGCGGGCGCGGAAGGTCAGGCCGCCCTTCGAGACCGGCTTGGACATGTCATAGAGGTTCGGCGTGCCCGGATGGTTGAGCTCCGGGTTGCCCCAGCAGGGCCAGGGCAGACCGTAGTAGTCGCCGTCGCAGGGACCGCCCACCGCCTGAAGCGTGGTCTTGTCGAAGGTGTGCTGGTTGGCCATGTGCAGCTTCAGACGCTCCGGCGACTGGCCGGTATAGCCGATGGTCCACATGCCCTTGTTGATCTCGCGCAGCACGCTCTCGATGTTCGGCGTCTCGGCATCCTCCATCTCGATATTGCGGAAGAAGCGGTCGGCGAAGCCGAACTTGTTGGCGAACTTGGCAATGATCACGTGGTCCGGCAGCGACTCGAACAGCGGTTCGACCACCGCGTCGCGCCACTGGATCGACCGGTTCGAGGCCGTGACCGAGCCGCGGGTCTCGAACTGGGTCGCGGCCGGCAGCAGGTAGACGCCGTCGGTGCGGTCATGCAGCACGGCCGAGACCGTGGGATAGGGGTCGATGACCACCAGCATGTCCAGCTTTTCCATGGCCGTCTTCATCTCGGTCATGCGGGTCTGGGAGTTGGGCGCGTGGCCCCACAGAACCATGGCGCGGACGTTGTCGGGCTGGTCGATATTCTCCTTGTCTTCCAGCACGCCGTCGATCCAGCGCGACACCGGGATGCCGGTGCGCTCCATCAGGTTGGTTTCCTTACCCTCGGCGTCCTTCTCGGTGTAGAACTGGCCCTTCAGCCAATCCATGTCCTCGCCCCAGACACGGCCCCAATGGGCCCAGGAGCCGGCAGCCAGGCCGTAATAGCCCGGCAGGGTGTGGCTGAGCACGCCCAGGTCGGTCGCGCCCTGCACGTTGTCATGACCGCGGAAGATGTTGGTGCCGCCGCCCGACGTGCCCATGTTGCCCAGCGCGAGCTGCAGGATGCAGTAGGCGCGGGTGTTGTTGTTGCCGTTGGTGTGCTGGGTGCCGCCCATGCACCAGATCACGGTGCCGGGACGGTTGTTGACCAGGGTGCGCGCGACGCGCTCCATCTGGCTGCCGGGCACGCCTGTGACGCGCTCGGTCTCTTCCGGGGTCCATTTCTTCACCTCGTCCCGGATCTGGTCCATGCCCCAGACACGGGTACGGATGAACTCCTTGTCCTCCCAGCCGTTCTCGAAGATGTGCCACAGGATGCCCCAGATCAGAGCCACGTCGGTGCCGGGGCGGAAGCGCACATATTCGTCGGCATGGGCCGCGGTGCGGGTGAAACGCGGGTCGCAGACGATCAGCGGCGCGTTGTTCTCTTCCTTGGCCTTCAGCACGTGCAGCAGCGAGACCGGGTGCGCCTCGGCCGGGTTGCCGCCGATGATGAAGATGGCCTTGGAGTTGTGGATGTCGTTGTAGCTGTTGGTCATGGCGCCGTAGCCCCATGTGTTCGCCACGCCCGCCACGGTGGTCGAGTGGCAGATCCGCGCCTGGTGGTCGACGTTGTTGGTGCCCCAGTAGGAGGCGAACTTGCGGAACAGGTAGGCCTGCTCGTTGTTATGCTTGGCCGAGCCCAGCCAGTAGACGCTGTCCGGGCCGCTCTCGTCGCGGATCTGGAGCATCTGGTCGCCGATCTCGTTGATCGCCTGCTCCCAGCTGATCCGCTTCCATTCGCCGCCCTCTTTCTTCATCGGGTATTTCAGGCGGCGCTCGCCATGCGCGTGCTCGCGCACCGAGGCGCCCTTGGCGCAATGCGCACCCAGGTTGAAGGGGCTGTCATAGCCGGGCTCCTGCCCGACCCAGACGCCGTTATCCACCTCGGCCAGCACGGTGCAGCCCACCGAGCAGTGGGTGCAGACCGATTTCACCGTGTCCACGGCGCGGGTGACGGCCTCCTGCGCCTCGGCGCGGGTGACGGTGCCGCCGGTCACGCCCAGCGCGGTCAGCCCGCCAATGGCCAGGCCCGAGCCGCGCAGGAAGGCGCGGCGGTCAACGGATTTTTCGGCAACGGTGGCCAGCAGCGGCGTACGATGCGCACTGCGCGCAACCCCGCTTGTCTTCTTCCTGAGCATCATTCTCTCCCTTGCTTGCACGGTGCCTGGCACCGCAGCGCTTGCTTGGTCACGCCCCCCTCTTCCCAGGGGGCGGGTCTGGCCTCAGAACCGGGCCGAGTTGTAATAGGCGCGGGTATGCGCGGTGTCCTTCAGGCCGCTCTTGCCGGCCTGCGTTTCGGTCGCGGCGGCAGCCTCGGTGCTGCCGGCCGCCACGGCCGCGACGGCCCCCGGCGCCGAAGTGGCCGCAAGCTTGAGAAAGTCGCGGCGGTTCGTCTTTTCGCTGTTGGATGTCTCAGCCATCTTGATCTTCCTTCCTCATTGTCCGGCAGGCCCTCCCTGCCCGCGTGCCCCGGCCCCCGCAGGGCCCGGCGGCGTGTCGTCAGTCTCCGGCCATCCGAAAGGCCTCGCGCTCGATCTCCATGAACAGCCGGCCGACGGTGCCCACCGGCGCGTAGAAGACCGAGGTCTTGGCGCCCTCGAGATCGGAAAAGAAATGCCCGGCCCAGGGGCCGATATGGCGGTTGAAGAACTCGCGCTGCTGCGCCAGCGTGGCGGGCGCGCCGAAGCGGCCCTCGATCAGCCCGGCCATCATCTCCATCAGGCTGGCGATGTTATCCTCGGGCTCATAGACATTCGGCGCGCGCTTGATCGAGCGGGCGGCCATGTCGGCGCGCAGCGCGGCCAGCGGCTTCTCGTTGAGGAAACCGGTCATGTAGTAGCTGGCATAGGGCACCAGCTCGCCCCGGCCGATGCCGATGAAGAGATCGGTGAACTCGCGCTCGGCGCCCGGTTCGGTTGTTTTCCCGGCCAGATTGGCCAGCGTGCCGATCGCCTGCCCCAGGGCCGAGCTGTCGCCGGTCAGCCGCCCGGCCTGCTCCAGCAGCCCGCGCGACGGCGGCCCCGACAACAGCGCGGCGAGGAAATCGTAGAGATCCGCGCGCAGCTTGTCCTCTTCGGGGATCGTCAGTGGGTTCTGGGCGGCCTGGCTCATCTGTGTCGGTCTCCTGGGTCAGCTTGCGAAGGCGAAGCGCATGTGGCGGCGGGGCAGAGGCGCCGCGGCGGGCTCCTCGTCCATCTCTTCGACCGGCAGCTCCTGCTCGGCGGTCTCGCGCAGGCGCGGCGCGGCGGGGGCGGGCTCGCCGGCGTCGGCGGTCGGCTCCGGCGCGCCCGCGTCGGTATCGGTGTCGGTATCGGTGTCGGCCTCTGCGGCTACGGCGGCCTCCTCGGCCTCTTCCGACGCCTCCGAAACGAGGGTGCGGACATGCTCATACATGCCCCGCCCCACCTCGTAGGTGGTGCGCAGGTCGGGCAGCACGGTGGCCGCGTCGGTGAAATCGTCGCTGTAGTCGGTCAGCCCGTCGAGATTGGCCAGCACCGGGTTCGAGCTCCACAGCCGGCGCAGGGCGCGGCGGCGCAACCGCTCGGGCACGGCCTTATTCATGAAGGCGGCGAAATCGTCGCCAGGCTTCAGGCTGTCGGGATCGGGCAGGCCCAGTTCCTCCAGCAGTTCCTCGTCGGTCTTCTCGGCTTCGGCGCGGGCGCGCTCGGCCTCAGCCTGGGCCTCGTCGGCGGCACGCTGCGCCGCCGCCTCGGCTTCCGCCTCGGCCCGGACCGCCGCCCGGCGGCGCGACCAGAAATCCCCGCTGTCCCGCGCCTGGCCCATTACGCATCCCCCCGGGAGGTTCCGCGCGGCGCGCGGTAGACATCGCTGAGCTGGCGGATCCGCGGATCGCCCTTGCCGTCCTCGACCAGGTCGACCCGCTTGCGGTCGCGCTTGCGCTTGATGAAGGGTTCCTCGACATGGTGCTCGGCCACGAAGTCGCGCACCCAGCCGATCAGGCCCAGCGGCATGGGCACCAGCTCGACCAGCCCCTCGCCGCTTTCGGCATAGCCTTGGCCCTCATAGGCCGAGGCGGTCACCAGTTCGGGCCGCCAGGGCATCCGCCCCTCGGGGTCGGTTTCGTCGCCCAGCACGACGTAGAGGCCCGGCGTCTTGGCCGAGAGGGCCACCAGATAGGATTCGGTGTCCGAGGAATAGAGGTTCAGGGTCAGGGTCGCGGCGTGGTATTCGACCGCCTCGCCCTCGCGCCGCAGCTCGCGCCAGTCGGCGGGACCGGCGCCCGGCAGGACGGCGACGACCTTCCACGACCATTTCTGCCACCGGGTCACACCGGGGGTTTTCCGGACAACGATGCCCAGAGGCATGGATTCGCAGATTACCGCCATTCGTCCTGGTGACCTCCCCCTTCGCTGCACGGTGACGTGTCGTTAACAACGAAATTGACGCCAGCCGCCCCTGCCCGCCAACAGGAATTTTCGCGAATCGCCGGTTTTTTCGCCGGAACGCCCAGTGACTGGACAATTTGTCCACTTTGACGATTGGCGCAGATTGTCGCATAGACGAATTGTCCAAACCGGCGAAATCCGTGTTTTTTGATCGGGTATTTTTGCTGGGAATTTCGGCGAATCACCCCATTTCTGCTTTACGGCCCGTCACGTTTCGTGCCTAGCATCGCGCCGCATCAGCGCGGCACCGTCACGGACAAGTCGCCGCGCCGGGGGGAGGAACACATGACTAAGCAGCTGATTTTGTGCGACTGTCTGGGCAGCCAGGCCCTGGACCGCGAGGCGCTGGCCGAGGCCACGGGCCTGCCCTGCTCGCGCGTTCACACCGCGCTGTGCACCCGCGAGTTCGACAGCGCCGCCAAGGCCATCGCCGAGGGCGAGACTGTGATCGCCTGCGCGCAGGAGGCCCAGCGCTTCGAAGAACTGGCCGCCGAACTGGGCGCTGCGTCACCTTTATGCGTTGACATCCGCGATCGGGCGGGCTGGAGCGACGGGGGTGAGTCCACGGCCAAAATGTCCGCCCTGGTCGCCGAGGCGCAGCTTGATGCCCCGGCCGAGAAGACGATCGACGTGACCTCCGAGGGCATGTGCCTGGTCGTCGGCCGCGCCGACGTGGCCCTGCCCGCGGCCGAGCGGCTGGCCGACACGCTGGCCGTGACCGTGCTGCTGCTCGACGGCACCGACGACCTGCCGCTGACGCGCCGCTACGAGGTGATCACCGGCGAGCTGAAGCGCGCGCAGGGCAGTTTCGGGAATTTCACCCTGCGGCTGGACGGGCTGCGCATGCTGGAGCCGGGCGGGCGCGGCGGTTTCGCCCTGACGCCCCCGCGCGACGGCGCCGAGACCCGCTGCGACCTGATCCTCGACCTGTCCGGCAACACCCCGCTCTTCCCGGCCCCGCACAAGCGCGACGGCTATCTGCGCGCCGATCCCGGCAGCCCCACCGCCGTCTCGGACGCCGTGTTCGAGGCCGCGCAGATGGTGGGCACGTTCGAGAAGACCCTGCACCTGACGCTGGAGGAGCACCTCTGCGCCCATTCCCGCGCCGGCCAGGTGGGCTGCACGCGCTGCCTCGACATCTGCCCCACCGGCGCGATCTCGCCCGATGGCGAGCATGTCACGGTCGACCCGATGATCTGCGCGGGCTGCGGGGCCTGTTCCTCGCTCTGCCCCTCGGGCGCGATCAAGTATGACGCGCCGCCCGTGGCGCATCTGATCACCCGAATCCGCACCTTGGCCGAGGCCTATCGCGGCGCGGGCGGCGCCTCCCCGCGCCTGCTGGTGCATGACCAGGAGCACGGGGCCGAGATGATCGCCCTCTCGGCCCGCTTCGGCCGCGGGCTGCCGGTCGACGTGATCCCGCTGGCGGTGCCCGCGCTGGCGGGTTTCGGCCATGCCGAGATGCTGGCCGCTCTGGCCTCGGGCTTTGCCGGGGTCACCGTCCTGCCCAGCCCGCGCACCGAACGCGACCCGATCGGCCGCGAGATCGCGCTCACAGCGGCAATGGGCGGCGCGGGACGTGTCGCGCTGCTGGACGTGGACACGCCCGATGCCATGAGCGATGCGCTTTATGGCGAGACCGCCGAGCCCAACCTGGCCTCGCCCGTCCTGCTGATGGGCGACCGCAGGCAGGTGGCGCGGCTGGCCGCCAAGGCCATGATGCCGGGGCAGGACAGCCCGGTGCCCCTGCCCGAGGGCGCGCCCTACGGCGCGGTGCTGGTGGATACCGACAAGTGCACGCTGTGCCTGTCCTGCGTGTCGCTCTGCCCCTCGGGGGCGCTGATGGACAACCCCGACATGCCGCAACTCCGCTTCCAGGAGGATGCCTGCCTTCAATGCGGGATCTGCGCCACCGCCTGCCCGGAAACCGCGATCGCGCTGGAACCGCGCTTCGATCCCTCCGACGCGGCGATGTCGCAGAAGGTGCTGAACGAGGAAGAGCCGTTCTGCTGCATCGAATGCGGCGCCGCCTTCGGCGTGAAATCCACGGTCGAGAAGATCGTGGCGAAGCTGGAGGGCAAGCATTCGATGTTCAGCGGCAACAACGCGGCGCGCCTGATCCAGATGTGTGACGATTGCCGCGTCAAGGCGCAGTATCACGGCGAGGACAATCCCTTCGCCTCGGGCGAGCGCCCCCGCGTGCGCACCACCGAAGACTATTTCGGCCAGCGCCGGGATCACTGATGCCTGATCTCCGCCCCCAGATCCGCGGGCGTCAGCGACGCGGCATAGGCCAGCAGGGCCTCGGCCTCCTCCAGCGTCAGCTCGACGGGCGCGATGGAAGGCGGGCGCGCCGGGTCGAACGGCGGGGTAATGCCCTGCACCTGCAGGAAGGCCGGGTGCGGGTTCAGCACGTAGAAGGCCATGAAGCGGTCCTGCCAGTCGGGCAGCGCGCGCAGCGCCGGGAAGGACGGGGTGGAACCGATGCCGCTGCTCCTGTCGCGGTCATGGGTTCGGTGGCAGCGCGCGCAATGGGTCTCGGCCACCTCCTGCCCCAGCGCCACATCGCCCTCGATCACCCGGGCTTCTACGACTTCTTCTTTCGGGGCGGGGCCGAAGGGCGCGCCCTCCGGCGGCTCGTAGGCCGCGACGGTGCGCTGCCCCACCTCGGAGCTCAGCCAGTCGGCAAAGCGGCGCGCGGCGTCGTTCTCGCCGGTAAGCCGCAAGGCGTAGACGATACCGCCCCGCACCATCACCGCCGCCCCCCCGGCCTCCGCGCTGAGCACCGCGTCGGCGCCGTCGCTCACCAGATCGGCCCGGCGGCTGGTCTTCAGGGAAAAGCGCGGCAGCAGGTAGTCCATCAACCCGCTCTCGGCCACCTCGGGCGGCACGGAAAGGCGGAACTGCCGCGCCTCCTCGGCGCGGGCGGCAAGGGTGGCCGAACACAGAAATATGAGCCCGGCCAGTTTTGCGGTCACGCCTCGCATCGTGCCATGCTAGGAGCGCCGCCGCCGGGCGGTCAATCACCAACAGCAATCACGGGAGACACTCATGGATGACGAATTCAACATGTCGATGCGCAAGTTCCTGAAACAGGTAGGGGTCACCTCGCAGCAGGCGATCGAGGAGGCGATGCGCAAGGCCGGACCCGGGGCCGCCGGCAAGGCGCACAAGGTCCGCATGGTCCTGACCATCGACGACCTGGACATGGAGCATGTGGTCGAAGGCGAGATCAAGGGCCCCGCAGCATGAGCGCAACCCGCGAATCCGTTCTGGAAGCCCTGCGCGAAGTGACCGACCCGGTCGGCGGCAAGGACATCGTCACCGCCGGCATCGTCCGCGCGCTGAACGTCGAGGACGGCACCGTGCGCTTCGTGCTGGAGATCGACCCGGCCCGCGCCGCCAAGATGGAGTCCGCCCGCGCCGAGGCCGAGGCCAGGGTGAAGGCCCTGCCGGGCGTGAACGAGGTTTCGGTCGTCATGACCGCCCATGCCGGCGCGCCCAAGCCGCCGGATCTGAAGATCGGCGGCCACCCCAAGCCCTCGGGGCCGGAAAAGGTGCCGGGCGTCGACCGGATCATCGCCATCGCCTCGGGCAAGGGCGGCGTGGGCAAGTCCACCGTCTCGGCCAACCTGGCCTGCGCGCTGGCCGCCGAGGGCCGCAAGGTGGGGCTGCTGGACGCCGATGTCTACGGCCCCTCGCAGCCGCGGATGCTGGGCGTGTCGGGCCGGCCCGCCTCGCCCGACGGCAAGACCATCCTGCCACTGCGCAACCACGGGGTGACGCTGATGTCGCTGGGCCTGCTAGCGCAGGAGGACGAGGCCGTGGTCTGGCGCGGGCCGATGCTGATGGGCGCGCTGCAGCAGATGCTGTTCCAGGTGCAGTGGGGGGCGCTCGACGTGCTCATCGTCGACCTGCCGCCGGGCACGGGGGACGTGTCGATGACGCTGGCCCAGAAGACGCATCTGGACGGCGCGATCGTGGTCTCCACCCCGCAGGACGTGGCGCTCTTGGACGCGCGCAAGGGGATCGACATGTTCAACAAGCTCAAGACTCCGATCTACGGGCTGATCGAGAACATGAGCGTGCATGTCTGCTCCAACTGCGGCCATGCCGAGCATATCTTCGGCCATGGCGGCGTGGCGGCCGAGGCCGAGAAGCTGGGCGTGCCGCTGCTGGCGGAGCTGCCGCTGGATATCGATATCCGGACCGCCGCCGATGGCGGCGCGCCCATCGTCGTCTCGCAGCCGGACTCGCCCCCGGCGCAGGCCTTCCGCGAACTGGCGCGCAGGCTGATCGCCGAGGGGCAGGCATGACCCTTCTGACGCCGCAATTCCCGCCGCTGATGAAGGGGCTGGCGGCCGGGCCAGCCAACCCCTTCGCCATCGCCTGCACCGAGGCCGCGCGCGGCACCGATGCGGGGCTGCTGCCCTGGTCGCTGACCGATGAGCGGCTGCGCGCGGCGCTGGTCCTGGCCCCCGAGGAGCCGCTGCACAGCGCCATGGCCGCCTTCTGCGCCTGCGGCGTGGGGCTGCAGAACGCGCTGGGGGTGCTGTCCCCGCCCGAGACCGCCGTGCACCTGGAATGGACCGGCGGCATCCGCCTGAACGGCGGGCATTGCGGCGGCCTGCGCGTGGCGGCCAGCACCCGCGACCCCGCGGCCCCCCCGGACTGGATCGTGGTCGGGCTGGAGCTGACCCTGGCCCTGCCCGACAGCGACCAGCTGGAGCCGGGGCAGACCCCGGACTGGACCGCGCTGACGCAGGAAGGCTGCGGCGAGATCGACCCGGTGGCCCTGCTGGAGGGCTGGGCGCGCCACAGCCTGGTCTGGCTGCACGAGCTGGACAGCGGCACCGGCCGCGCCAGCCTCTACCGCGAATGGAAGGGGCTGGTCTGGAAACTGGGCGAACATGTCACCGTGCCCCTGCCGGACGAACGTCCCCAGGGCACCTTCCTGGGCGTGGACGAGGATTTCGGCATGGTGCTGAAACCCGAGACCGGCGACACCCGCCTGATTCCGCTGACCACCCTGCTGGAGGAGGTTTGAGCATGCTCCTGGCCCGTGCCATCCATTTCGACGAAAGCGACCGCAACGTGTTCCACGCCCCCGCCCGCACCGGCGAATGGGCGATCAGCGGCGGGTTCGAGTTCTCAAACTGGACCGAGGCCGACCTGGTGGGCAAGGCCCGGCAGGCCTTCGCCAACGGCTGGCTGGGGATCGAGACCTTCGGGCGGGTGACCTTCGTCGCCGTCACGCGAATCGAGCAGGCCGAGTTCGACGCGCTGGCCGAGCAACTGGCCCGCCATTTCGTCGAGGTCTACGGCGCGCCCTCGATCGAGGCCGCCCTGCCCGTCGCCATCGAGGAACTGAACCAGATGGCCGATCTCTGCGCCGACCACGCGCCGAACACCGTGCTGACCGTCATGCGCGAGCTGACCGAAGCCGGCGTGCGCGAGGAGTATCGCTATATCGAGGCGTCCGAGGCCGGGCTGGAGCAGTTCGCCATCCACGGCTCGCTGGATGAATAGGCGCGGCGGCGGGGCAAGGGCCACCTGGCGGACTGAGAACGGCGGATATGCGGAAAGGGCCGGCCTTACGTCAAGGCGCCGGCGCCGCGAGTTGAGCCAGGGCCGCGCTGCCCTGCATAAGCAGCTTGTCCGAGATTGTCGCCCCCAGAGACCCCGTCGTGATCAGCAGTAAAACCAGCACGATCACACTCAAGAGAATGCGCTCGGCAAATTTGGCGATACGTTTTTTTTCGAGTTGCCTCGCGTATTCATCGTACATACTGCCACCCTTCCTCTTTTTTCCACCATAAAGGGAAATTGTGGCGTTTTGGGGGCACTGCGGCACAGGGAGGAGCCGCGTTGGCAGGCCGGGCAAAACCGGAGCGCCGCTCTCCCTTCTTGGAGCGGATGCCTCGACGGGGCTCCAACCCGTCGGCCTGACACGCCGGAAACGAAGATGGCGCGCCGCCAGGGCAGCGCGCCATCGACCTCATTCCCGGAGAGCAGCCTGCTGGATCACTCGGTCTCGGCGTTGAAGGTGAACAGCTTTTCGCCGTTCAGCGTATAGCCGTTGATCAGCGCCTTGGCGCGGTCGCTGACCAGCCATTCCTCCAGCTTGTTGGCCAGGCCGTTCTTCACATGCGGGTGCTTCTCGGGGTTCACCGGCATGTAGGCATACTGGTTGAACAGGATCGGGTCGCCCTCGAAGACCAGCTTCAGGTCGCCCTTGTTGGCGAATTTCAGCCAGCTCGCGCGGTCGGACATGATATAGGCGTTCATGCCCGACGCGGTGTTCAGCGCCGCGCCCATGCCCTGGCCCACGGCGCGGTACCAGTCGCCCTCGGGCGCAATGCCCGCCGCGTCCCACAGGCTCAGTTCCATCTTGTGCGTGCCGCTGTCGTCGCCGCGGCTGACGAAGGGGGCCTGGGCCTCGGCGATCGCGGTCAGAGCGTCCGTCGCCTTGTCCGCCGTCCCGGCGCCGGCCGGATCGTCCGAGGGGCCGACGATGATGAAGTCGTTATACATGATCTCGCGGCGGTGGGTGCCGTTGCCCTCGGCCAGCCAGGCCAACTCGGCCGGTTTCGCGTGCACCAGCACGGCATCCACGTCGCCCTGTGCGCCCAGCTTCAGCGCCTGGCCGGTCCCCACGATCAGAAGCTGAACGTTGATGCCGGTGTCCTTCTTGATTTCCGGCAGCAGCACGTCGGCGAGGCCCGAATTGGCGAAGGAGGTCGTCACCGACATCTTCATGTCCTCGGCATGGGCCGCGACGGCGAAAACCGCGGAAAAGGCCGCGGCGAGAATTTTCTTGAACTTCATATCACGATGTCTCCCTGTAGATACGCATTGGCTTGCTGGCTCTGCGGCGCGTCGAAGAAGGCGCCGCTGGGCGCCTGCTCGACGAGTTTCCCGTCATGCAGAAACACAACGTCATCGGCCAGGCGGCGGGCCTGCCCGATATCGTGGGTCGACATCACGATCCGCGTGCCGCCGGCGCGGATCCGGGTTAGGATTTCCTCGATCTCGCGGGTCGAGCGACCGTCGAGATTGGCCGAGGGTTCGTCCAGGAACAGCAGTTCCGGCTCCAGGATCAGGGCACGGGCCAGCGCCATCTTCTGCTTCTCGCCGCCCGACAGGTCGCCCACCTCCTTCCTCAGGTTGACCCGCAGGCCCACCTGTTCGGCGCAGGCCTCGGCGCGCGCGCGCGCCGGCGTCCGTTGCACGCCCTTCAGCCGCAGCGGATAGGCGATGCTGTCCAGCACCGAGCGGCGCATCAGGATCGGCGTCTGGAAAACGAAGGCCTGTTTCTCGCGCAGCGCCTGCCCGTTGCCCGCCCAGCGGATCTGCCCGGACGAGATCCGCTCCAGCCCGTGCAGCGCGCGCAGCAGCGTCGTCTTGCCCGCGCCGTTCGGCCCCATGACCATGGTGATGCCCGCCCCGCCCAGGCTGAGCGAGATCGGGCCGACGATGACCCGCCCGCCGCGGCGCAGCTCGACGCCCTCCAGCACGATCATTCCGCTTACCATCTCGACCCCCTTTCGGTGCGCGACAGGAAATGCAGCGCCAGGTTCACCGCGATGGCCAAGCCGATCAGCACGAAGCCCAGCGCCAGCGCCATGTCGAACTGGCCCTTGCCCGTCTCCAGCGCGATGGCGGTGGTCAGCACCCGCGTCGCGTGGTCGATATTGCCGCCCACGATCATGATCGCCCCCACCTCGCCGATGCCCCGGCCGAATCCCGCCAGCGACGCCGTCATCAGCGCCCGCCGCCCGTCCCAGAGCAGCGTCACGATGCGCTGCATGCGGTTGGCCTCCAGCGAGATCAGCAGGTCGTGGTAATCGGCCCAGAGTTCGCGGATCGCCTGGTGCGCGATCGAGGCGATGATCGGCGTGATGATGATCACCTGCGCGATCACCATCACCGTGGGCGTGAACAGCAGCCCGAAAACCCCCAGCGGCCCCGAGCGCGAAAACAGCACGTAGACGATCAGCCCCACCACCACCGGCGGCAGCCCCATCAGCGCGTTCAAGATCGCAATCACCGTGCGGCGCGCCGGGAAGCGGTTGATCGCCAGCCACGCCCCCAGCGGCAGCCCGATGGCCGAGCCGATCGCCGCTGCCCCCAGGCTGACCTGCAGCGATAGCGCCGTGATCTCGACAAGGTCGGCATCCAGCGTCACCACCAACTTGGCCGCTCGCGCCAATCCCTGAAGAATGTCATTCATTTCAGAGCGTTCCGTCTTTCCCCTGGGCAGATTACATGGGCCGGAGGCCGCCGAAATGGACAAATTGGGGGTTCGGGCCAAAGCGGCCGGACATTTTGTCCGGGCGGCAGCGCTCAGCCCGCGGCCAGCGCCCGCTGCGCCATGCACCAGTCGAACACCGCCTCCGCATCGCCGGGCAGCGCCTCGGCCATGTCCTCGGCGAAGTCGAGGAATTTCTCGACGTTCCCGCGGTTCACCGCGGTCAGCACCGGGATGCCCGCCGCCAGCGCCTCGCCGATCAGCGGGCGGAAGCCGCGGCCGTCGATCTCCTGCTTGCCGTATTTGTTGACGATCAGCAGCTCGGGCCCCTCGGCAAGCGCATCGGCCACAAGCCCCACCGCGCGCTCCAACCCGTCCGGGTCCAGCCGGCAGCCGCGCGCCAGCGCGCCGAGGTTCTGGCTGATGCGCACCACCTTGTCGCGCGACAGGATATGCAGGTCCATCTCGCATTTCCGGGCCGGGTCCGTATCGATGTTCACCTGCACCGCGCCGGCCAGATGCACGCCTTCCGCCCTCAGCCGCTCGGCCAGATCGCGGATCAGCAGGTCCGCCTCTCCGCGCCCGTCTGCCACCACGTAGCCCAGCATCGCCTCTCCCCTTGCAACTCGTCAGCCCGGCATACAAGATGCCCGCCGTGCAGGAAAGAGACCTCGCCCCCAAAAGGAGCCGCCGCGTGACGCCGCCCGATCTTCCCCTTCTGCCCGATCCCTCCGACCGGAGGCTGACCCGGCGGATCACCGGCACCGATCACACCGGCGCACCGACCGAGATCTCGGTGGTCGAGGAACGCCCGCTGACCATCTACCTGAACCGGCAGGAGATCGTCACCGCCATGACCATCGGGGACTATCCCGAGTACCTGGCGCTGGGGTTCCTGCGTAACCAGGGCATGCTACGGCCCGATGACGAGGTGACCGGCGTCGATTACGACGACGAGATCGAGACCGTGGTGGTCCGCACCACGCGGCAGACCTCCTACGAGGAAAAGGTGCAGAAGAAGACCCGCACCAGCGGCTGCGCGGTGGGCACCGTCTTCGGCGACATGATGGAGGGTCTGGACGAGGTGAGCCTGCCGCATGCCGAGGTGCGCACAAGCTGGCTCTATGCGCTGGCGAAGGAGATCAACACCACGCCCTCGCTGTATCTGGAGGCCGGGGCGATCCACGGCACGGTCCTGTGCCAGCGGGACAAGCCCTTGGTCTACATGGAGGATGTCGGGCGCCACAACGCGGTGGACAAGATCGCGGGCTTCATGTTCCGCCACGGGGTCAGCGCAGAGGACAAGATCCTCTACACCACCGGGCGGCTGACCTCGGAGATGGTGATCAAGACCGCGCTGATGGGCATCCCGGCGCTGGCCTCGCGCTCGGGCTTCACCGCCTGGGGGGTGGAGATCGCGCGGCAGGTGGGCCTGACCCTGATCGGGCGGATGCGCGGGCAGCGCTTCGTCTGCCTGTCGGGCGAAGAGCGGCTGCTGCGCGACATCGACCCGGGACAAGTGCCCGAGGAGGCCGCCAAACACAGGCGCAAGGGGGCGCGCGCATGACAGATATTCCCGGCGTCATTCTGGCCGGTGGGCTGGCCACCCGCATGGGCGGCGGCGACAAGGGGTTGCGCGAGGTCGGCGGCAGGCGCCTGATCGACCACGTGATCGAGCGCCTGGGTCCGCAATGCGCGCGCCTGGCCATCAACGCCAACGGCGCGCCCGGGCGGTTCGCCGAGTTCGCCCTGCCCGTCCTGCCCGACAGCCTGCCCGATCACCCGGGGCCCCTGGCGGGCGTGCTGGCCGGGCTGGACTGGGCTGCGGACGAGGGCTTCGACGCCATCGTCACCGCCGCCGCCGACACGCCCTTCTTCCCGCGCGACCTGGTGGTGCGCCTGCGCGAGGCCGCGGGCCCCGAGGGGGTTGCGCTGGCAGGCTCGCGCGATGGGGACGGCAAGCTCTGGCGCCACCCCACCTTCGGCCTGTGGCCCGTCGGCCTGCGCGACGACCTGCGCGACGCTCTGGAAGGGGGTCTGCGCAAGATCGTGCTCTGGACCGACGCGCATCGCGCCGGGCTGGCCGAGTTTCCCGCCCGGCCCTTCGACCCGTTCTTCAACGTCAACAGCCCCGAGGACATCGCCGAGGCCGAGCGCCTGCTGGAGGCGCTGTGAGGATCTACGGCGTCACCGGCTGGAAGAACGCGGGCAAGACCGGGCTGATGGAGCGGCTGGTGGCCGAGATCACCGGGCGCGGGGTCACCGTCTCCACCGTCAAGCACGCCCATCACGCCACCGATGTGGACCAACCCGGCCGCGACAGTTATCGTCACCGCGAGGCGGGCGCGCGCGAGGTGATGCTGGCCTCGCCCAATCGCTGGGCGCTGATGCACGAGCTGCGCGGTGCCGAGGAGCCGCGGCTGGAGGAACTGCTGGCGCGGCTATCTCCGGTCGACCTGGTGTTGGTCGAGGGGTTCAAGCGCGAACCCCATCCGAAGATCGAGGCGCACCGGGCGGTCACCGGCAAGCCGCTGCTGGCGCCGAAGAACGACAGCATTCGCGCGGTGGCCGCCGACGGGCCGCAGCCGGGCTGCGCCCTGCCCGTCTTCGACCTGGACGACACGAGGGCGATTGCCGATTTCATTCTGCGGGAGGTTGAGCTTTGAGATTTGAACGCGTTGCCATCTTCGACTGGTCTGCCGCCAGCCGGCCGACGCGGGGCAAGGATTCCCTCTGGCTGGGCCTGGCCGGCCCCGAGGGGGTGACGGCGGAGAACCTGCCCACCCGCGCCGACGCCGAGGCGCGGCTGACCGCCCTGGCCACCGAGGCGCTGGAGGCGGGCGAGAGGCTGCTGATCGGCGTCGATTTCGCCTTCGGCTTCCCCCGCGGCTTTGCCGAGGCGCTGACCGGCAATGCCGAGGCGCTGTCGGTCTGGGCCTGGATCGCCGCGCAGCTCGAGGACGGCCCGCGCAACGCCAACAACCACCGCGCTGTCGCCGCGCTGGCCAACGTTACCTATCCCGGCGAGGGCCCGTTCTGGGGCAACCTGTCCAAGGTCGTGGTGCCCGGCCTGCCCCGCCGCAAGCCCGCCCTGCCCGCGGGGCTGTCCGAATTCCGCGAGACCGATCTCGCCGCCCGCAGTCCCGGCGCGCAGCCCAAGCCGGTCTGGCAACTGGCCGGGGCCGGCGCGGTCGGCGCCCAGAGCCTGACCGGCCTGCCCATCCTGCAACGCCTGCGCACACGGTTCGGCGAAACCGTCTCGGTCTGGCCCTTCGAGGCGCCCGAAAGCCCGGTCGTGGTTGCCGAGGTCTACCCCTCGATGCTGGCCGCCGAGGTGCGGGCGTTCTGCGAGGAACATCCCGCCATGGCACCCGACGAGGCGCAGGTGCGCCTGCTGGCGCAGGCGCTCATGACCCTGTCGCAGCGGGGAGAGATCGCGCCGCTCTTCGCCGTGGACCGGCCGCCTGCACTGCTGGCCGAAGAAGGCTGGATCCTGGGCACGGCCCACCAGACGGCGCTGCGCGCCGCCCTGCCGGCGCGGCAGACACCGCCGCGGCTGCGCAATGACTGTTTCGCCATGCCGCAGGGCGTGGACTGGGTCCCGGTGGACGAGGCGCTGGCCAAGCTGCGCGCATCCCTGCATCCGGTGACCACGCGCCAGACCCTGCCCGCGGTGCAGGCCGCGGGACGCGTTCTGGCCGCGGACTGCACCGCGCAGCGCTCGAACCCGCCGCGCCGCAACGCCGCGGTGGACGGTTACGGCTTTGCCCATGCCGCCACCGGCGACGGCCCCCAGCGCCTGCCGCTGCTCCGGGGCCGGGCCGCTGCCGGCCAACCCTACGAAGGCGAAGTGCCCCGGGGCACCGCGATCCGCATCCTGACCGGCGCGATCCTGCCCGAGGGCGTGGACACCGTGGTGCTGGAAGAGGACACCGCCCTCGACGGGGGCGCGGTCGTCTTCGACGGCCCGGTCAAGCCCGGCGCCAACACCCGCGAGGCGGGCGAGGACCTGGCCGAGGGCGCGCAGGCCCTGCCTGCCGGCCATCGCTTGCGCGCGCCCGACCTGGCGCTGCTCTCGGCGCTCGGCATCGCCGAGGTCGATGTGTTCCGCCCCCTGCGCGTAGGCGTGCTGTCCACCGGGGACGAGATCGTGCCCAGCGCCGCCACCCCCGCCGCGCCGCACCAGATCTGGGACGCCAACCGCCCCATGCTGCTGGCGCTGGCCCGCCGCTGGGGCTACGAGGCGATCGATCTCGGCCATGTCCGCGACAACGCTGCGAAGATCGAGAAACGCCTGAACGAGGGCGCGGCGAAGGCCGACGTGATCCTGACCTCGGGCGGGGCCTCGGCCGGGGACGAGGACCATGTCTCGGCCCTGCTGCAACGCAAGGGCACATTGTCGAGCTGGCGCATCGCGGTGAAGCCCGGCCGCCCCCTGGCCCTGGCGCTGTGGGACGGGACGCCGATTTTCGGCCTGCCGGGCAACCCGGTGGCGGCGCTGGTCTGCGCGCTGGTCTTCGCCCGCCCCGCGCTGTCGTTGATGGCCGGCGCGGGCTGGGAAGATCCACAGGGCTTCACCGTGCCGGCCGCCTTTTCCAAGGCCAAGAAACCGGGGCGGCGCGAATTCCTGCGCGCGCGGCTGAACGGCGACGGTGCGGCCGAAGTGTTCAAATCCGAAGGCTCGGGCCGGATCAGCGGGCTGAGCTGGGCCACCGGGCTGGTGGAGCTGCCCGACGGCGAAATGGAGGTCACGCCCGGCACGCCGGTGCGGTTCATCCCCTACGCCTCGTTCGGGCTGGTCTGAGCGCCTAGCGGCGCTCGATCAGGTAGACCTGCGCCTCGCCCTCCTGCGCGCTGTCGAGCAGGAGGTTGCCGGATTCGTTGCAGTAATGCGGCACGTCCACCACCGCCGCCGGGTCGGTGGCCACCAGGCGCAGGACCTGGCCCTGCGCCATCCCCTGCAGCCGCTTGCGCGCCTTGAGCACCGGCAGCGGGCACAGAAGGCCGCTCGCGTCGAGTTCCTGATCCCATCTCATGTGCCCAGAGATATTCCGGGCGCCGCGGCCTGTCCATCCGCATCGCGCGCCGGTCGATAGAAAATCCCTATCGCCCCACGGTTTGGCGAAATTGACGCGCTACCGGCGACGAAGGAAAACGGGCTGGCTCCCCCCACCGGAAGGACGGCAGGCATGGCACTGGATCAGCAAAAAGGCATCTGGAAATCAGGGCGCGGCGGCGGGCGTGGACGGGCCACGCCCAAGGGCCGGCAGCTTGACGACGCGGCCTGGGAGGAGGTCCGCGCCCTGCTGGGCGACCGGCCGCGCCGCCGCGACCTGCTGATCGAGTTCCTGCACCTGATCCAGGACGCATACGGCCACCTTTCGGCCGCGCATCTGCGCGCGCTGGCCGAAGAGATGCGCCTGTCCATGGCCGAGGTCTGGGAGGTCGCCACCTTCTACGCCCATTTCGACCCCGTCCGCGAGGGCGGAACCCCGCCGCCCGACCTGACCATCCGCGTCTGCGACTCACTGTCCTGCGAGATGGCGGGCTCCGAGGCGCTGTTCGATGCGCTTTCGCAGGGCCACGACCCGGCCCGGGTCCGCGTGCTGCGCGCGCCCTGCATGGGCCGCTGCGACACCGCCCCGGTGCTGGAGATCGGCCACCGCCATGTCGACCAAGCCACCCCCGACAAGGTTCAGGCCGTGATCGATGCGGGCGATTTCCACCCGGAGGTCCCGGATTACGAAACCCTCGCCGCCTACCGCGCCGCCGGGGGCTATGTAGAGCTGTCGAAGCTGCGCGAGGGCGGCGACTGGCAGCAGGTCCAGGAAGACCTTCTCGCCGCCGGGCTGCGCGGCATGGGCGGCGCGGGGTTTCCGTCGGGCCGCAAATGGGGCTTCGTGCGCGCCAATCCCGGCCCGCGCTACCTGGCCGTGAACGGCGACGAGGGCGAGCCGGGCACCTTCAAGGACCGCTACTACCTCGAGCGCACCCCGCACCTGATGCTGGAGGGGATGCTGATCGCCGCCTGGGCGGTGGAAGCGGAAAAATGCTTCGTCTACATGCGCGACGAATACCCCGCCGTGCTGGAAATCCTGCGCCGGGAGATCGCCGCGCTGGAAGAGGCCGGGATCGTCGCAAAGGGCTACATCGAACTGCGCCGCGGCGCGGGCGCCTATATCTGCGGCGAGGAATCGGCGATGCTGGAATCGATCGAGGGCAAGCGCGGCCTGCCCCGCCAGCGCCCGCCCTATGTGGCGCAGGCGGGCCTCTTCGGCCGGCCCACCCTGGTGCATAACGTCGAGACGCTGCACTGGGTCGCGCGCATTTGCCGCGAAGGGCACGAGATCAAGTCCTCG
Organism: Paracoccaceae bacterium; assembly: GCA_049974865.1. Taxonomy (GTDB): domain Bacteria; phylum Pseudomonadota; class Alphaproteobacteria; order Rhodobacterales; family Rhodobacteraceae; genus JAGSOU01. Next base: position 10,013 of record JBNGCX010000042.1, on the reverse strand, counting down.
GTCGAGAAGAACGCGCGCAAGGGGTTGCGCAGCTATTCGGTCTCGGGCCGGGTGGCGCGGCCGGGGGTCTACCTGCTGCCCGCGGGCTCGACCATCCGCGACGTGATCGCGGCCGCAGGGGGCATGGCCGAGGGGCATGTCTTCAAGGCCTACCAGCCGGGCGGGCCGTCCTCGGGCCTGCTGCCCGCGCATCTGGACGACGTGCCGCTGGATTTCGACACGCTGCACCCGCATGGCACCTTCATCGGCTCGGCCGCCGTGGTGGTGCTGTCTGACCACGACAGCCCGCGGGACGCGGCCCTGAACATGCTGCGGTTTTTCGAGGCCGAAAGCTGCGGGCAATGCACCCCCTGCCGGGTGGGTTGCGAAAAGGCGGTGAAGCTGATGCAGGCCGAACGCTGGGACCGCCCGCTGCTGGAAGACCTGTGCACCGTCATGGCCGATGCCTCGATCTGCGGGCTGGGACAGGCCGCGCCGAACCCGATCCGGCTGGTGCTGAAACATTTCCCCGACGAGGTCTGAGCCATGAGCGAGAACATCACCTTCACCCTCGATGGCTGCGAAGTCAGCGCCGCGCCCGGCGAGACCATCTGGCAGGTGGCGCAGAGGCAGGGCAAGACCATCCCGCATCTGTGCCACAAGGACCAGACGGGTTACCGCCCCGACGGCAACTGCCGCGCCTGCATGGTGGAGATCGAGGGCGAGCGCGTGCTCGCCGCCTCCTGCTGCCGGGCACCGAGCGACGGGATGGTGGTGAACACCGCCTCCGACCGCGCCGAAACCGCGCGCAAGCTGGTGATGGAGCTGCTGCTGGCCGACCAGCCCGCGCGCGAAGAGGCCCATGATGCGGGGGCGCACCTTTGGGACATGGCCGAGGCCAACGGCGTCAGCGACAGCCGCTTCCCGAAGCTGGAGGAAGGGCGCATCCCGCTGCTCGACGCCTCGCATGTCGCCATGCGCGTCAACCTCGACGCCTGCATCCAGTGCGGGCTGTGCGTGCGCGCCTGCCGCGAGGTGCAGGTCAATGACGTGATCGGCATGGCGGGCCGGGGGCACGACGCCTACCCGACGTTCGATTTCGCCGACCCGATGGGCGACAGCACCTGCGTGGCCTGCGGCGAATGCGTGCAGGCCTGCCCTACCGGCGCGCTGATGCCCGCCAGCGTGCTGGACCCGGCCCAGCGGGGCAACAGCCGCGATCACGACCGCGAGGTGCAGTCGGTCTGCCCCTTCTGCGGCGTCGGCTGCCAGGTTTCGCTGAAGATCAAGGACGGCCGGGTGCAACATGTCGATGGCATCAACGGCCCGGCGAACGAGGGCCGGCTCTGCGTCAAGGGGCGCTTCGGCTATGACTACATCCACCACCCCCACCGCCTGACCAAGCCGCTGATCCGGCGCGAGGGCGCACCCAAGGGGCTGAACGTGGATCCCGCCAACCCCTTCACCCATTTCCGCGAGGCGAGTTGGGACGAGGCGCTGGATGCAGCCGCACAGGGGCTGGCCCGCCTACGCGCCACGCATGGCGGCCCGGCCGTGGCCGGCTTCGGCAGCGCCAAGTGCACCAACGAAGAGGCCTACCTGTTCCAGAAGCTGATCCGCCAGGGCTTCGGCCACAACAACGTGGATCACTGCACCCGGCTCTGCCACGCCTCCTCGGTCGCCGCCCTGATGGAGAACGTGGGCTCAGGCGCCGTCACCGCCACCTTCAACGAGATCGAGAACGCCGAGGCCGCCATCGTCATCGGCGCCAACCCGGTCGAGAACCACCCCGTCGCCGCCACCTATTTCAAGCAATTCGCCAAGCGCGGCGGCAAGCTGATCGTGATGGACCCGCGCGGCACGGCGCTGAAGCGCCACGCCACCCACATGGTGCAATTCCGCCCCGGCTCGGACGTGGCGCTGCTGAACGCCATCATGTCGGTGATCGTCGAGGAAGGGCTCTACGACCAGGCCTATATCGACCGCTTCACCGAGAACTGGGAGGCGGAGAAGCAGCACCTCGCCGGTTTCGCCCCCGAGCAGATGGAGGGCATCACCGGCATCCCCGCCGAGACCATCCGGCAGGTCGCCCGCGACTTCGCAACCGCCAAGGCCGGGATGATCTTCTGGGGCATGGGCGTTTCCCAGCACGTCCACGGCACCGACAATTCGCGCTGCCTGATCAGCCTGGCGCTGATGACCGGGAACGTGGGCAAGCCCGGCGCGGGGCTGCACCCGCTCAGGGGCCAGAACAACGTGCAGGGGGCCTCGGACGCCGGTCTGATCCCCATGTTCCTGCCCGATTACCAGAGCGTCACCGACGACGGCGTGCGCAGCGCGTTTTCGGAAATCTGGCAAACGGGAGATTTCAGCGCCGAAAAGGGGCTGACCGTGACGGAGATCCTCGACGCCGTGCATGCGGGGCAGATCAGGGGCATGTATATCCTGGGCGAGAACCCGGCCATGTCCGACCCCGACGTCGCCCATGCGCGCGCGGCGCTGGCCGCGCTCGATCACCTGGTGGTGCAGGACATCTTCCTGACCGAGACCGCCAATTACGCCGACGTGATCCTGCCGGCCGCGGCCTTCTACGAAAAGACGGGCACGGTGACCAACACCAACCGGCAGGTCCAGATGGGCCGCGCGGCGGTCACGCCCCCGGGCGAGGCACGCGAGGACTGGGCGATCACCGTGGCGCTGGCCCAGCGGCTGGGCCTGAACTGGAACTACACCCATCCGGCCCAGGTCTTTGCCGAGATGAAACAGGGGATGAAATCGTTGTCCAACATCACCTGGGAGCGGCTGGAGGCCGAGAACGCGGTGACCTATCCCAGCCTCGCTCCCGACGACCCCGGGCAGGCGATCGTCTTCGGCGACGGCTTCCCCCGCCCCGAGGGCCGCGCGCGGTTCACCCCGGCCAGCGTCATTCCCCCCGACGAACAGCCCGACGCCGACTATCCGATGGTCCTGACGACGGGCCGGCAACTGGAACATTGGCACACCGGCTCCATGACCCGGCGGTCGAAGGTGCTGGACGCGGTGGAGCCCGCGGCCAACTGCTCGCTCCACCCCGCCACGCTACGCAGGCTGGGGGTGGAGCCGGGCGGCATGGTGCGGCTGGAGACCCGCCGCGGCGAGATCACGCTGATGGCCCGCGCCGACCGCGCGGTGGCGCCGGACATGGTCTTCGTCCCCTTCGCCTATGTCGAGGCGGCGGCAAATATCCTGACCAACCCGGCGCTGGACCCCTATGGCAAGATCCCCGAGTTCAAGTTCGCCGCCGTGCGGGTCAGCGCGGCCTGAGCGGCGCGGTCCGGGCGTCGACACGCCCGGGCGAAAAAATCCTTGTTTTGATCAATTGTTTTGCCATTCTGTCAAAAGACAAAAAAATGACAGGGAGGATGTTATGAACAAACTGGTCACCGGCCTGGTTTCGGCCGGCTTTCTCGCCATGGGGTCCTTGGCCGCGCAGGCTGCGGACACCACGCTGCGCATCTCGCTGCAGCTGCCGCTGAAAAGCCATCTCGGCCAGAACCTGCTGCTGTTCAAGGAAGAGGTCGAGAAAAGCTCGGGCGGCGATATCGCGGTCGAGATCTACGACTCGGCCCAGCTTTACAAGGACAAGGAGGTGCCGCAGGCCGTGGGCTCGGGCGCCATCGAGATGGGCGTCGCCTCGCTGACCCGCTATGTCGGCGACATCCCGGCGGTGGATATCTTCTACCAGCCGTTCCTGTTCGACAGCGAGGAAAAGGTGCGCAAGGCCGTGGCCCCCGGCTCGCCCGTGCGCGGCCCGATCGACGAGGCGATCAAGGGCACCGGCTCCACCGTGCTGTGGTGGCAGGCCTATGGCGGCGCGATCATGCTGTCCAATGGCGGCCCGATCAAGACGCCCGCCGACATGGAGGGCAAGAAGGTTCGCGTCTTCGGCAAGACGCTGGGCGATTTCACCGAGGCCGCGGGCGGCGCGCCCACCATCATCTCGGGCTCCGAGCAATACCTGGCCTACCAGCGCGGCACGGTCGATATCGGGATGACCGGCGTCTCCGGCGTGCAGTCGCGCTCGCTGTGGGAGGTGATGGACACCATCACCGTGACCAACCATGCCGATATCGAGTTCATCGTGGTGGTGAACACCGATTTCTGGGAAGGCCTGCCGCAGGAGCATCGCGACCTGATCCAGGCCGCCGCGGTGAAGGCCGAGAACAGCGTGCGTGACGAGATGTCCGCCATCGAAGCCCGCGCCTACGACGCGGCGAAGGAGAACGGCATGACCGTCTACACGCCCACAGACGCCGAGATGGCCGAGTGGCGCAAGGTCTCGCAGCCGGTCTATGACGACTTCCTCGCCAAGACCGGCGACATGGGCAAGGCCATGATGGACGCCGCCCAGAGCTTCTGATCCGCACCAATCCGCGGCCCCGCCGGATCGCCCGGCGGGGCCGTGCCTTTCCGGGATACCGACATGCAACTCTACCTGGCCGTGGAACGGGCCGCCGCCTGGCTTGCGGCGTGCCTGCTGGCGCTGGCGGGCGGCTTTCTGAGCTACGAGGTCGTCGCGCGCTATTTCTTCGACGCCCCCACGATCTGGGCCGCGGAGCTGAGCCAGCTCTGCCTGATCTGGGCCTGCCCGATCGCCATGGCCTGGGTGTTGTCCACCCGCCGCCATATCCGTGTCACCGCCCTGACCGCGCTGGCGCCGCGCCCGGCCCGCCGGGCGATGGAGGTGATCTCGCTGGCGGTCGTCCTGGCCTTCTCGGTCTTCGTGACGTTCTACGGCTACGAGATCTTCCTCGACAGTTTCGAGCGCGGCCGGACCACCGGCACCATGCTGGACATGAAGGCCTGGGTTCCCGAGGCCGCCATCCCGGCGGGCTTCGCGCTGCTCGCCCTGTCCTGCCTGGTCAATATCTGGCGCGCGCTGAGCGGCGAGCTGCCCGAGGACGAGGAGGTGATGGAATGACCATAGCGATCATCCTGATCTGCCTGTTCGCCCTGCTGCTGATCGGCGTGCCCGTGGCCTTTGCCCTCGGCGCGCTGGGGCTGGGGATGCTGTGGGTAGGGGGCTTCTCGCCCCTCATGGCGCCGCAGGCGGTGCTCTCCACGCTTGACGGGTTCATCCTGCTGGCGGTGCCGCTGTTCCTGCTGATGTCCAACATCCTGCTCAAGGGCGGGGTCGGGCGGGACCTGTTCGCCGCGGTGCAGGCCTGGGTGGGGCATTGGCCCGGCGGCATGGCCGTCGCCACCATCCTGTCCTGCGGCATCTTCGCCGCCATCTCCGGGAGCTCGGTCGCCACCGCCGCCACCATCGGCACCGTCGCCGCGCCCGAGATGATCTCGCGCGGCTATGACAAGCGCTTCGTCTATGGCCTGCTGGCCGCGGGCGGGACGCTGGGAATCCTGATCCCGCCCTCGATCCCGCTGATCATCTACGGCTTCGTCACCGAGGAATCGGTGATCGCGCTGTTCATGGCCGGGATTGGCCCCGGCCTGGGGCTTATCGCGCTGTTCATCCTCTACTCGATCGTCTCGGCGCGGTTCTTCCAGTCCTATACCCCGGTCGAGGCCATGGGTTGGGACGAGCGCATCCAGGCCACGCTGCGCGCCCTGCCCTCGATCGTCCTGGCCCTGGTGATCCTCGGCGGCATCTATTCCGGCGCCTTCACCCCGACCGAGGCCGCCGCCATCGGCTTTGCCCTGGCGCTGATCATCACCGGCGTCGTCCTGCGCACCCTGAGCTGGGCCAAGCTGTGGGAGGCCGTGGTGGATTCCATGGCCACCACCGTGGCGATCCTGCTGATCATCGCGGGTGCCAAGGTCTTCGGCAAGGCGATCACGCTTTACCGAATCCCGCAGGATATCTCGGTGATGCTTTCCGAGCATATCTCGACACCGCTCGGGATGATCCTGCTGGTCAGCGTCGTGCTGCTGATGATGGGGCTGGTGTTCGAGGCGCTGTCGATGATCCTGATCATGACGCCGGTGCTGCTGCCCGCGGCCATGGGCATGCGCTTCGACCCGATCTGGTTCGGCATCTACATGGTGATCATGGTCGAATGCGCCCTGATCACGCCGCCGGTGGGGCTGAACCTCTACGTGATCCAGTCGGTCACACGGTCGACGCTGCTCGACGTGTCGCGCGGCACCTTGCCCTTCCTGGGGCTGATGCTGCTGATGGTGGCGGCGCTCTACCTGTGGCCCGACCTCGCCCTCTACATCCCGTTCAAGCTCTGAGACCCGACATGACCCAATCCGCCCCCGACAAGCTGCGCGCGCTGCTGGCGCAGCCCGGCCTGATCACCATGCCCTGCTGTTTCGACCCGCTGTCGGCGAAGATGATCGAGCAGGCGGGCTTCCCGCTCACCTTCATGTCCGGCTTCGCCGCCTCCGCCGCGCGGCTGGGGATGCCCGACACCGGGCTGATGTCCTATGGCGAGGTGGTCGACCAGGGCCGCAACATCTGCAACGCGACATCGATCCCCGTCATCGGCGACGGCGACACCGGCTATGGCAACGCGCTGAACGTCAAACGCACGGTCCAGGGCTTTGCCCAGGCCGGGTTCGCCGCGGTTATGATCGAGGATCAGGTGGCGCCGAAGCGCTGCGGCCATACCGCAGGCAAGGCCGTGGTCGAGCGCGACGAGGCCTACGAGCGCATCCGGGCCGCCGCCGACGCCCGCGCCGAGGGCGCCGATATCCTGATCCTCGCCCGCACCGACGCGCGCCACGACCACGGGCTGGACGAGGCCATCGCCCGCGCCGCCCGGTTCCGCGAGTTGGGCGCCGACATCTTGTTCGTCGAGGCCCCGCGCGACGAGGCCGAAATGCGCCGCGTCTGCGCCGAACTGGACGGCCCCGTCATGGCCAATATCGTCGAGGGCGGCATGACCCCCGCCCTGCCGCCCGCGCAACTGGAAGAGATCGGCTTCAAGATCGCCGCCTACCCGCTGACCCTGCTGGCCGCGGCGATGAAGGCGATGATGGACACGCTGGAGGCGTTCAGGGCCGGCGTCCCGGACGAGGAAAGCCTCATGTCCTTTTCCGAGATGAAAACCCGGATCGGCTTCGACGCCTATTTCGAAGAGGAACAGCGCTACGCCGCGCGGCGATGAGATCACCGGGGGGATGAGGCGCGGCCGGCCCCGGCATGGGGCCGGTCGTGTTTCTTCAGCCCTTTTTCTGAAAGGTGATCATCGCCAACGCCAGCAGCGATGAGCCGATCATCAGCAGCAGCGACACGGCATTCAGCACGGGGGTCGAACCCTCTTTCAGCCGGTCGAACATGGTGATGGTCAGCGGCGCGTCCGAGCCCACCAGCATCAGCGTGGTGTTGAAATTCTCAAAGCTCATCAGGAAGGCCACCACGAAGGCGCCGATCATCGCGGGCGCGAGGAACGGCAGGGTCACGGTGCGCACCGCGGTCAGGCGCCCGGCGCCGAGGTTAAGCGCGGCCTCTTCGAGGCTTTCGTCGAACTTGCGCAGCCGGGCCGAGATTACCAGCGTTGCGATGGTGGTGATGAAGGAGAACTGGCCGAGGATGACCAGAACCAGCCCGGGGCGCAGCGCCTCGATGTCCCAGCCGATCCCGTCCTCGAACCCGTTGGCCAGCGTGCTGGAGAACACCAGGATCGAGATGCCCAGCACGATGCCCGGGATGACCAGCGGCAGCAGCATCAGGATGTAGAGCAGCCCGCGCAGCCGGAACTGGTGGCGGTTGAACAGGAAGGCGTTGCAGGTGCCCACGGACACCGACAGCACCGACACGCAGAGCCCGACAAAGGCCGAGGTGCCGATCGAGCGCAGGATCGGGCGTTCGTGGAACACGCCGATCATCGGGCGCTCGTCGCCGAAGAACCACGCCCAGGTGAAGCCCTCCCACGGCAGCGAGGGGAACTGGCTGTCGTTGAAGGCGAAGACCGACACCACTGCCAGCGGCAGCGCGAGATAGATGAAGAACAGCGCCACATAGGCGTTGTAGGCGGCGCGGACGGCGCGGGGTTGTTGAATGCTCGGGATCATGGCGCGGCTACCCCATCGTTTTCTCGAGCGTCTGGCCGGTCAGGCGCAGCACCGCCCAGACGATGAAGGAGGAGAGCAGCAGCAGCATGAAGCCAAAGGCCGCCCCCAGCTCCCAGTTGAAGCGCACGATGAACTGAGAATAGATCAGCTCGGTGAACCACAGGCTTTCCTTACCGCCCAGCATGGTCGGCGTCAGGTAGTTGCCCAGCGACAGCATGAAGACCACGATGCAGCCCGAGACGATGCCGGGCATGGCGTGCGGGATGACGATCTCGCGCAGGATGCTGGGGCCGCTGCCGCCGAGGTCGTAGCCCGCCTCGATAATGCTGTCGTCGAGGCTTTCCAGCGTGGTCACCAGCGGCACAACCATGAACAGCATCGAGGTGTAGACGAGGCCCACCATCATGGCGACGTCGTTATACAGCATCTCGACCGGCCCATCGACGAGGCCCAGCCACTGCAGCAGGCTGCTGAAGACACCGGTCTCGCGCAGCAGGATCATCCAGCCGAAGGTGCGCACCAGCTCGGACACCCAGAACGGCACGAGGCAGAGCAGGAACAGCGCCGACTGCATCCGCCCCTTGGCGATCTTGGCGATGTAATAGGAGACCGGGAAGGCGATCAGCAGCGTCAGCGCCGTCGCCAGCACCGACATCAGCGCCGTCCGCAGGAAGGTCCAGAGATAGAGCGGCTCGGTCAGGAAGGTCAGGTAGTTGGCGAGGCTGGTCTGGTATTCGCCCACCCCCACGCGTTCGCGCAGCGAGACCAGCAGCATGTCGATATGCGGGATGATGATCAGCAGCGACAGCCACAGCAACAGCGGCGTCAGCAGCAGGATCAGCCCCAGTCTGGATTGCGCGCCCATCTCAGGCCCCGCCCGTCGCAAAGCAGTTGGCCTGGTCGCCGCGCCAGCCGATATTGACCTTGGCGCCCCGGGCCAGGGCCGCGTATTCGCCAGACTGCGGCAGGGCGACCTCGATCTCTGCGCCGTTGCTGTCGTCGCGCACCAGGATGCGGCTGGCCGCGCCGTTGAACAGCAGGCTGGTGACGGTGCCCGAGATCCGGTTTTCGAAATGCGCCACCTCGTCCCCGTCATGGGCGACGCGGATCGCCTCGGGGCGGACGAAGATCTCGGCGCTGTCGCCGGGGCTCAGGGAGCGCCCGTGCCGCGCGCCCTTCATCACGATGCCCGTCTCGGTGCGCAGTTCCAGCGCGTCGCCGTTCACGCGCTCCACCTTGCCGCGCCAGCGGTTCGACTCGCCCACGAACCCCGCGACGAAGGCTGTTTCGGGGCGGTAATACAGCTCGCGCGCGGTGCCGAGCTGTTCGAACCGGCCGTGGTTCATCACGGCGATCTGGTCAGACATGACCAGCGCCTCGGACTGGTCGTGGGTGATGTAGACGAAGGTCGTGTTGAAGGCACTCTGCAGCTTCTTCAGCTCGATCTTCATATGCTCGCGCAGCTTGAGGTCGAGCGCGCCCAGCGGCTCGTCCAGCAGCAGCACGTCGGGTTCCAGCACCATGCAGCGCGCGATGGCCACCCGCTGCTTCTGGCCGCCCGACAGCTCGTCGACCTTGCGGTTGCCGATCCCCGGCAGGCCGATCCGCTCCAGCGCCTCGTCAACCTTGCGCGCGATCTCGGGCTTGGGCATCCCCGCGCGGCGCAGACCGTAGCCGATATTCTCGGCGATGGTCATCATCGGGAACAGCGCGAGGTGCTGGAACACCATGTTCACCGGCCGCTTGTTGGGCGGGACGTTCAGCACCGACTTGCCCTTGATGCGGATATCGCCGCCGGTGGGCTCCAGGAAGCCGGCGATCATCCGCATGATCGTGGTCTTGCCGCAGCCCGAGGGGCCGAGGATGGAGAAGAAGGAGCCGGGCGGCACCGCGAAGGAGACATCCTGCACCGCGGTGGTGGCGTCGAATTTCTTGGTCAGGTTCGCGCATTCAAGATCGGGGATCATCGGGTCTTCGGCTTTTCCGGGAAAAGGAAACGGCACCCGCCCGGGCGGGTG